>CAVWMP010000002.1:0-90779 GCA_963756135.1 uncultured Actinomycetota bacterium | reverse complement strand
CGCCCTCGAGTCCGGGCCGGCGACCCTGGCCGGACTCGTCGCCGGCACCGGACTCGCCCGCCCCACCGCCCACCGGCTCGCCGTGGCCCTCGAGCACCATCGACTGGTGGCGCGCGACATGCAGGGCCGATTCGTGCTGGGCCCTCGACTCTCCGAGCTCTCCTCCGCGGCCGGCGAGGACCGGCTGCTCGCCACCGCCGGCCCGGTGCTGGCACGGCTGCGGGACATCACCGGGGAGTCCGCCCAGCTGTGGCGCCGTCAGGGTGACCACCGCGTCTGCGTGTCGGCCGCCGAGCGGCCCAGCGGACTGCGGGACACCATCCCGGTCGGCTCCCAGCTGACGATGCGGGCCGGGTCCGCCGCCCAGGTGCTGCTGGCCTGGGAGGACCCCGAGCGGATGCATCGCGGCCTGCAGAACGCGGCCTTCTCCGCGGCGGCGCTCTCCGGCATCCGCCGACGCGGCTGGGCGCAGTCGGTCGGCGAGCGTGAGCAGGGGGTCGCGTCGGTCTCGGCGCCGGTGAAGTCACCGGGCGGCAAGATCATCGCTGCGGTCTCGGTCTCCGGGCCGCTGGAGCGGCTCTCCCGCCAGCCGGGGCGGATGCACGCGCCGGCGGTGCTGGCCGCCGCCGAGCGCCTCTCGGAGTCGTTGCGGCGCGCCGCCGCGGAGTAGTCCCCCACGGCGCCGTCAACGGAGGTTGAGCAGCGAGCGCCAGCCGTCCCACGGTGGTCGAGCAGCGAGCGCCAGCCGTCCCCACGGTGGTCGAGCAGCGAGCGCCAGCCGTCCCCACGGTGGTCGAGCAGCGAGCGCCAGCCGTCCCCACGGTGGTCGAGCAGCGAGCGCCAACCGTCCCCACGGTGGTTGAGGAGCGAGCGCCAGCGAGCGTCTCGAAACCGCGCTGCCTCGGTGGTTTCGAGACGGTCGCTGCGCGACCTCCTCGACCACCGTGCGGCATGCAGGTGCGCGCTGGGATCAGCCGACCCGGCCGATCGCGACGGCGGCGTACAGCAGCGCGGCCAGCGTCTCGGCGTCGGTGATCTCGCCGGCCCTCACCATCGCCATCAGGTCGGACCAGCCGATCCGGCGTACCTCGGTGATCCCCTCCTCGACCTGGCCGGTGGCGGTGACCGGCTCCAGCCCGCGGGCGAGCACCACGTGGCCGGGTGCGTCCGCCACCCCGTTGAGGGAGTCGACCGGCCCGAGCAGCTCGAAGGACCGCGCGGTGAGCCCGGCCTCCTCCCGCAGCTCGCGGGCCGCGGCGGTCACTGGCTCCTCGCCGTCCGTACCACCGGCCGGCACCTCGAGCGAGACCCGACGGGAGGGGTAGCGGTCCACGGCCACCAGCACCACCTCGTCGGCCTCGGTCAGTGCGACGACGAAGACCGCCGGGTGCCGCAGCTGCACCACCCCGTAGACGCCAGGGCTGCCGTCGGGCCGGGTCACCTGGTCCTCGCGCACCACGATCCACGGGTTCTCGTAGGCGGTCCTCGAGGTCTCTGTCCGCCAGCCGCTCACCCGGGAAGCCTGCCACGCCCCGCTGCCGGACCGGGACTCAGAACAGCGCCTCCTGCTCGAGCTCGAGCAGCAGCTGCTTGCGGGGAAGGCCGCCGGCGTACCCGGTCAGGGTGCCGTTGGCGCCGATCACCCGGTGGCACGGCACCACGATCGGGATCGGGTTGCGGCCGTTGGCCAGGCCGACGGCCCGGGAGGCGGCGTTGGTCATCCCGAGCCGGTGCGCGACCTGGCCGTACGACGCGGTCTCCCCGTAGCCGATCAGCTGCAGCTCCTTCCACACCCGCTGCTGGAAGTCGCTGCCGACCGGGGCGAGCGGCAGGTCGAAGTCCCGCAGCTCGCGAGCGAAGTACGCCGCCAGCTGTCGGGCCGCCTCGACCAGCACCGGGTGGTCGTCGTCGCGCGCTCCCGGACCCGTCCGTCGCTGTCGTGGAACGGCGCGAACTCGATAGCGGTGATCGCGTCCCGGTGCTCCACCAGGCGCAGCTCTTCGATCGGTGAGTCGATCACGGTCCACATCTCAGGTCTCCTCGATCAACGGCGGGGTGGGTGTCGGGGGCATCAGGGTGTTCCACAGGTGCATCAGCGCGTACGAGCGCCAGGGTCGCCACGTCTCGCGGCGTGCGATCACCGCCACCGGGTCGTGGCCCAGATCCCGCAGCGCGTTGCGGACCCCCAGATCGGTGGGCAGGAACACGTCCGGGTGTCCGAGCGCACGCATCGCCACGTAGTCGGCGGTCCACGGACCGATGCCGGGCAGCGCGAGCATCCGCTCGCGGACGGTCTCGCGGTCGGCGCCCCGGTCCAGCGAGATGGCGCCGGAGGCCAGCGCAGCGGCCAGACCGACCACCGCGCGGCCGCGGGCCCGGGGCATCGGCAGTGTCTCCGGATCGACCTCGGCCAGGGTGGCCGCGTCCGGGAAGAGGTGGGTCAGGCCCGGGACGTCGGTGCTCACCGGGCGACCGTGCGCGGCCACGATCCGTCCGGTGACAGTGCGGGCTCCGGTGACGCTGACCTGCTGGCCGATGACTGTGCGGACGGCGGTCTCGTCGCCGTCGACCTGGCCCGGGACCCGCAGGCCAGGGTGACGCGCCGCCAACGGACCGATCACCGGATCGTCGTCGAACGCTCTGCCGACCGCGAGCGGGTCACAGTCGGCGTCCAGCAGCCGGCGTACCCGCTCCACGGCGGCGCTGGTGTCGCGCAGGTCGGTCAGGGTGAAGGTCGCCTCGGCGAATGCTGTGCTTCCGGGCGTCTCGGCGTCGGCCAATGCGAGGCGCACGGTGCCGGGGCCCCGCGGCAGGTCGAGGGTGCGGGCGTACCAACCGGCGCCGGCGACCTCCACCCCCGGGACCAGGTGGTAGGCGAGGAAGTCCAGCATCGCGGCGGCGGCGAAGGGGGTGCGGACGGCCAGCCGGAGGGTGAGGCTGCCGGTGGCACCGGCCGGCCTCCGGGAGCCACGGCCGCGCAGTCCGGTCGGGGTGTCGGCGTACACCTCGCGGATGGTGTCGTTGAACTGCCGGACGCTGGAGAACCCGGCGGCGAAGGCGATGTCGGTGTGGGTCAGGTCGGTGCGCTCGATGAGGGTCCGGGCCGTCTGGGCTCGGCGGGCCCGCGCCAGCGCCAGCGGCCCTGCACCGAGCTCGGCGGTGAGCAACCGGGTCAGGTGCCGGGGCGTGTACCCGACGCGGGCCGCCAGGCCCTCGACGCCCTCGCGATCCACCACCCCGTCGGCGATCAGCCGCATCGCCCGGCCGGCGACGTCGGCGGCGACGTCCCAGTCCGGGCTGCCCGGAGTGGCGTCGGGCAGGCACCGTTTGCACGCCCGATAGCCGGCGGCCTGGGCGGAGGCCGCGCTCGGGTGGAAGCTCACGTTGCCGGCGGCCGGGGTCCGGGCCGGGCACGAGGGACGGCAGTAGATGCCCGTGGTGCGGACCGCGGTGTAGAACATCCCGTCGAAGCGGCGGTCCCGCGACGACACGGCCCGGTAGCAGGACTCGGAGTCCAGGTGAGCGGTGGCCGACATGCCTCCATCCTCCCGCATCGACGGGCAGGTTCATCGCGGGAATCGGACACGAGGGTGGCGAGAGGCGCCGCCTACGGTGGTGGAGCAGCGAGCACCAGCGATGCCCACGGTGGTGGAGGAGCGAGCGCCAGCGATGCCCACGGTGGTTGAGGAGCGAGCGCCAGCGAGCGTCTCGAAACCACCCCCACCGCAGTGGTTTCGAGACGGTCGCTGCGCGACCTCCTCAACCACCGAGACCACGCCCACGGTGGTTGAGGAGCGAGCGCCAGCGAGCGTCTCGAAACCACCCCCACCGCCGCAGTGGTTTCGAGACGGTCGCTGCGCGACCTCCTCAACCACCGAGACCACGCCCACGGTGGTTGAGGAGCGAGCGCCAGCGAGCGTCTCGAAACCACCCCCACCGCCGGGGTGGTTTCGAGACGGTCGCTGCGCGACCTCCTCAACCACCGAGACGACGGTGCGGCACGACCTCCTCGACCACCGAAACGACGTCGCTGCGCGACCTCCGTAGCCGACGAGAAGACGTCAGGACCGCACGTAGGCGCTGTCCGGCACGTCGGTGACGAACATGTGCCCGGGGGCGTGGGTGATGGCGAACGGCGGTCGTGACGCCACCAGGGCCGCCTGCGGGGTCACCCCGCACGCCCAGAAGACCGGTACGTCGTCGGGCTCGAGGTCCACCGGGTCGCCGTAGTCGGGAGCCGCGAGATCAGCGATGCCGAGCGACTCGGGGGCGCCGACGTGCACCGGCGCCCCGTGGACCTCCGGCATCCGCGCGGTCAGCCGGACCGCGTCGGCGACCATGGCGCCGGGGATGGGTCGCATCGAGACGACCAGAGGCCCGGACAGACGCCCGGCGCTGCGGCACTCCCGGTTCGTGCGGTACATCGAGACGTTGCGTCCCTGCTCGATGTTGCGGACCGGGATACCCGCCTGAGCGAGCACCGTGTCGAAGCTGAAGCTGCAGCCGATCAGGAACGAGACGAGATCGTCGGTCCACAGGTCAACCACCTCGCTCGGCTCGTCGACGAGCTCACCGTCGCGCCAGACCCGGTAGCGCGGCAGGTCGGTGCGCAGATCGGCGTCGGGTGCCAGGACGGTGTGGAGGAGACCCGGGTCGGTCACGTCGAGCAGCGGGACCGGCTGCGGGTTGCGCTGCCCGAAGAGCAGCATGTCGAAGGCCCAGTCGCGCGGCAGCACCACCAGGTTCGCCTGGGTGAAGCCCGGCGCCCATCCCGACGTCGGCGTGACCAGGCCGCCCCGGAAGCGCTTGCGCGCCTGGGAGGGGCTCGTGGCGCGCGCCTCAGGGTGCGGGGTGTCGGGAGTCTCGGCGGGACGGGTCATCGCGGCCTCCTTCGTGCGTGCAGTCAACCAGAGGGCGCGGCGGGAACGATCTGCCGCGACGCCGTACCGCGCTGGCCCCGCGCTGGCACCGCGCTGGCACCGCGCTGGTTCGAGGTCGTTGCTGGACCGATCGCGATGTTGCTAGCGTCGCGGAGTCCGAGACCGCCACGCCCGGCGCCACAGACGGCCAGGAGGCCCCGATGTCCACCATCGACCTCAACGCCGACCTCGGCGAGGGCTTCGGACGGTGGACTCTCGATGACGACTCGGCCCTGCTGGAGGTGGTCAGCAGCGCCAACGTCGCCTGCGGCTACCACGCCGGGGACGCCTCGATCATGCGCCGGGTCTGCGACGGGGCCGTGGCAGCCGGGGTGGTCATCGGCGCGCAGGTCGGCTACCGGGACCTGCCGGGGTTCGGTCGCCGGTTCATCGACATCGAGCCGGCGGCGCTCACCGCCGACGTGATCTACCAGATCGGCGCCCTCGACGCCTTCGCCAGGATCGCCGGGTCGCGAGTGCGCTACGTCAAGCCGCACGGGGCGCTCTACAACGCCATCGTCCACCACCAGGAACAGGCCGCCGCCGTGGCCGAGGCCGTTGCCGCCTACGACGTCGACCTGCCGGTGCTGGGGCTGCCGGACTCCGTGTGGCTGCAGGTCGCGGCGCAGTCGGGCCTGCGTACCGTCACCGAGGCCTTCGCCGACCGCGCCTACACGGCGGACGGAACCCTCGTGCCGCGTCGCGAGGCCGGCGCTGTCCTCGACGACGTCGAGGAGGTCACCCGCCGGTGTCTGGCGATGGCCGCCGGCGACCCGATCACCGACATCGACGGCGGCGAGATCACCGTGCAGGCCGACTCGATCTGTGTCCACGGCGACAGCCCGGGGGCGGTCGAGGTCGCGCGGTCGGTGCGCGACGCCCTGGCCAGGGCCGGCGTCGACCTCCGAGCGTTCGCGAGCTGAGCCGTGCAGATCCTGCCCAGCGGAAGCACCGCCCTCCTCGTCGAGGTGGACGACCTCGACCAGGTGCTGGCGCTGTACGCCGCCCTGCGTGAGTCCACCCCGGCCGGGGTGGTCGACCTGGTCCCGGCCGCTCGGACCGTCCTGGTCGTCACCGACCCTGCGACGACCACACTGGCCGCGGTCGAGAAGGCCGTGCGTGCCACCGAGCCTCGGCCCGACCAGGCCGGCTCTGCCGAGGAGGCCGTGGAGATCCCGGTCGTCTACGACGGTGAGGACCTCGACGAGGTGGCGAGGTCGATGGGGTGCGAGCCGGCAGAGGTGGTACGCCGCCACACCGAGGAGGAGTGGACCGTCGCCTTCTGTGGCTTCTCGCCCGGCTTCGGATACCTCGCGGGCAGCCGGTTCACCTGGGACACCGCCCGGCGGGACAGCCCACGTACCGAGGTGCCCGCCGGATCGATCGCGCTGGGGGGAGAGTTCAGCGCGGTCTACCCGCGCGCCTCCCCCGGAGGTTGGCAGCTGATCGGCCGGACCGACCACCCGGTCTTCGATCTCGAGCGCGATCCCCCGGCCCTGCTCCGGCCCGGTTGCCCGGTCCGGTTCGTCGACGCCGGCGCGGGCGAGCAGCCGCGGAAGGATGACGATGGCTGAGCCCGGGTCCGTCGAAGCCGCCCTCGAGGTGCTCGAGACCGGGGTCCTGACGACGATCCAGGACCGGGGCCGCGTCGGTCGCGCCGCGCTGGGCATCGGCCGATCGGGGGCCGCAGACCGCGCGTCGGCTGCGCTGGCGAACCGACTGGTCGGCAACGGTGCCGACGCCGCGGTGCTCGAGATCACCCTGGGCGGCCTCGCGGTACGGGCTCGCCGGCCGCTCACCCTCGCCACCAGCGGCGCCCGCTGCCCGGGAGTGCCGTACCTGGCGCCGTTCGGGCTGCGCGCCGGCGAGGAGCTCCAGCTCGGGTTCCCGGCCTCCGGCGTACGCACCTATCTGGCGGTGCGCGGGGGCGTCGACGTCGACCCGGTGCTGGGTTCGCGCTCGACCGACATGCTCTCCGGACTGGGGCCGCCCGCCCTCGAGGCCGGCGACGAGCTGCCGGTCGGCGAGTGCGAGCACCCGATGCCGGGAGTGGACCTCGCGCCGCTGGCGGAACCGGCCTCCGGCGAGGTTCGCGTGGTTCTGCATCCGGGGCCGCGCCGGGACTGGTTCACCGACCAGGCGTGGGCCACGTTGTGCGGCGAGCCCCACCCGGTCACCGCCGACAGCAACCGGATCGGCCTGCGGTTGGAGAGCTCGTCACTCGAGCGGGCACGGCAGGGCGAGCTGCGCAGCGAGGGGATGATGCGCGGCGCTGTCCAGGTGCCGCCCGACGGCGGCCTGGTGCTGTTCCTGGCCGACCACCCGGTCACCGGCGGCTACCCGGTCATCGGCTACGTCCAGGACGACCACGTCGACCGGTGTGCCCAGCTGCAGCCGGGTCAGGCACTGCGGCTCGTGCCCGCAGCCCAGCAGCGATCCTCCGTCTCCGACGGGGCTGCACGGACCTCCTAGCCTGCTCCGCGCCGGTCGGCTCTCGAACCGTGGCGGTGTCGGTCCCACGCTGGCACGATGGGCCCCGCCCACCCCCGCGCGAGTTGGAGGCATCAGATGTCGGACGGCGCCGCCACCCACCAGTCCGGCGGACTGAAGGCTCGGCTCGCCCAGCTGGGCCCCGGCCTGATCGTTGCCGCCGCCTTCGTCGGGCCCGGCACCGTCACCACGGCCAGCGTCGCTGGAGCCGACTACGGCTTCGCGCTGCTGTGGGCGCTGGTCTTCAGCGTGGTCGCCGCGATGGTGCTGCAGGAGATGTCGGCTCGTCTGGGGGTCGTCAGCCGCGAGGGTCTCGGGGAGGCGCTGCGCTCGACCTTCGCGAACCCAGTGGTGAAGATCGCGGCGGTCGTGCTCGTCGTCGCCGCGATCGCGGTCGGCAACGCCGCCTTCCAGGGCGGCAACCTGATCGGCGCCGCCCTCGGGCTGGAGGCGGTCTTCGGCGGCGGCACCGGCTGGTGGGCCACCCTGGTCGCGGTGCTGGCCGCGGGTCTGCTCGCGACCGGCAGCTACCGCGCGGTGGAGCGGACGCTGATCTGGCTGGTCGTCGCGATGGGCATCGTCTTCCTGGTCACCGCGGTCATCGTCACCCCGGACCTGGGGGACTTCGCCGCGGGGTTCGTGCCGCGAGTGCCCTCGGGGTCGGTGCTGACGGTGGTCGCCCTGATCGGCACCACCGTGGTGCCCTACAACCTGTTCCTGCACGCCAGCTCGGTGCAGGACAAGTGGTCCGAGGATGTTCCCACCGACCAGGCGGTCAAGGAGGCCCGGCTGGACACGAGGCTGTCCATCGGGCTCGGCGGACTGGTCACGCTCGCCATCCTCACCACGGCCGCCGCGGCGTTGTTCGGCACCGGCCGCGGTGTCGAGAGTGCCGCCGACATGGCCAGCCAGCTCGAGCCGTTGCTGGGCCCGGCCGCCAAGTACTTCTTCGCCTTCGGTCTGCTCGCCGCCGGGGTCACCAGCTCGGTCACGGCTCCGTTGGCCGCGGCGTACGCCACCGCGGGTGCCTTCGGCTGGAAGCGCGACCTGCGTGACCCCAAGTTCAAGATGATCTGGGCGATCATCATCGTGGTCGGCACCAGCTTCGCGATCCTGGGCTCCAGCCCGACCCAGGCGATCGTCTTCGCCCAGGCCGCCAACGGTCTGATCCTGCCGGTCATCGCGGTGTTCCTGCTGGTGGTGATGAACCGACGCGACCTGCTCGGCGACCACGTGAACTCCAAGGCCGGCAACGTCGCCGGCGGGATCGTGGTGCTGATCGCCATCGGGTTGGGGCTGCGGTCACTCGCCAGCGCCTTCGGCCTCATCTGACCCCTCGGAGGTGGCGGAGCGAGCGCAGCCGTCGGAGGTTGAGGAGCGAGCGCCAGCCCTCGGAGGTTGAGGAGCGAGCGCCAGCGAGCGTCTCGAAACCGGAGACCACGCGAGAGCGGGGTTTCGAGACGGTCGCTGCGCGACCTCCTCAACCCCCGTGGGGCCTGCGCGACCTCCTCAACCCCGTCGCGAGGTCCTGCGCGACCTCCCAACCACCGTGGAGCCTGCGCGACCTCCTCAACCCCCGTCGGAGCGAGACCGTCCGTCGGAGGTTGAGGAGCGAGCGCCAGCGAGCGTCTCGAAACCGGAGACCACGCGAGAGCGGGGTTTCGAGACGGTCGCTCGCGCGGCACCGTCCTCGGAGTTGAGGAGCGAGCGCCAGCGAGCGTCTCGAAACCGGAGACCACGCGAGGCGGGGTTTCGGACGGTCGCTGCGCACCTCCTCAACCACCGTGGGGCCTGCGCGACCTCCTCAACCCCCGTGGGGCCTGCGCGACCTCCTCAACCCCCGTGGGAGCCTGCGCGACCTCCTCGACCCCCGTGGCCTGCGCGACCTCGTCGGCCCTCGCGGGGCGGCATGCAGAAGGGCCCGGTTCCTGGAGAGAAACCGGGCCCATCGCGTGCGTACCCCCGACCGGATTCGAACCGGCGCTACCGCCTTGAGAGGGCGGCGTGCTAGGCCGCTACACAACGGGGGCAAGCGTGGAAGTCCTCGACCAGCCCTGCGGACGGGGCTCGGACAACCCGCGAAACTCTAGCCGGGGCCGGAGTGACGCACAAAATCGCGGCCATGGTCGACCGCGATCTCGCTGGGATACTAGGACTCGAACCTAGACTAACTGGACCAGAACCAGTCGTGCTGCCAATTACACCATATCCCAATGGCATGACCCTCGAGGTGCGCCGAACTGCTCGTGGCGCTGCCTCCCGGGCCGGGACGGAACCTTACACGCGGGGGTCAGGGCGTTCCAAAACGGCCGATCCGGTGCGCCGCGCGACCCCGGTCCGGCGGGCGACCAGCAGCACCACGCCCAGGTAGACGAGCGACTGCGTGAGCGTGATCGGCAGACGCCACCAGCTCCCGTCCGTCGGGTTCAACGCCGAGGCCATGTCGCCGAAGGCCAGCGCCAGACCGAAGGCGAGCCAGTTGTTCAGCACGTGCATCGCGATACCGGCCTCGAGTCCCCCGGTGGCGATGACCAGCACCCCGGCGACGATGCCGAAGGCGAGCCGGTCGACGAAGAACGGCGGGTCCTGGGCACCGTGGGCCACCGCGAAGAGCAGCGCCGGTCCCAGGACGGCGACCCAGCGCTGCCGGGCCAGCCCGCCGAACGCCTGGGTGAGGTACCCCCGGAAGGCGTACTCCTCCCCCGCTGCCTGCAACGGGGTCAGCAGCACCACGATCAGGACGAAGTCGCGGGTGGTGGCGGTGAAGTCGTTCAGCTCTCCGCTCACCTCGGCGCCGGTGCCGGCCGCCGGCACCAGGGAGGCGACCATCAGCGTCGCGACCAGCGCCGCCACCGAGATCGCCAGGCAGGTGCCGAGCCAGCGCCACCGGATCCGCGGCGCCACCGACGCGACCCAGCCGGGGCTGAGCCCGTGCAGCAACCTGCTGACCAGCCACACCACGGGGACCGCGGCCGCCAGCACCAGGTTGAGGTACGCCAGTCCGGCCGGCGAGATATTCTCGACGTCCACCAGGGCGGCGACCGAGTCCAGGACCGGCTCGCCGCGCACGGCGTACCCGAGCGCGAAGGCGAGCTGCAGCGCCACCGGTACGACGAGCAGCGCCAGCACGATCAGGGCGAGCGTGCCCACCACCGGCCGCCACCAGCTCCACGGCCCACGGTGGTGCAGCTCGTGGTAGGCCAGACCCCCCCGATCGGGGACCATCGTCATCGTGCGGTCCTCAGCCGAGCGCGCCCTGCAGCCGCGCGAGGCTGCGCTCGCGGCCCAGCAGCTCCATCGACTCGAACAGCGGCGGCGAGACCCGGCGGCCGGTGACCGCCACCCGGACCGGCCCGAAGGCCACCCGCGGCTTGAGACCGCGCTCGTCGACCAGGGCGGTCTGCAGCGCAGTCTGGATCGCGTCGGTGGACCAGGTGGGCAGCGCGGCGACCGCGTCGTGCGCGGCCTGAACGATCGCCCGGCCGTCCGCGGTCAGCAGCTTCTCGACATCGGCGGGATCGCGGGTGAACGACGCCTCGTCGATGAACAGGAAGCCCAGCATGTCCACGGACTCGGTGAGCTTGTTGATCCGCTCCGCGACCAGCGGCATCGCCAGCTCGAGCAGCTGGGCGTCCGCATCGTGGACCGGGTCGGAGACCACCCCGGCAGCCTTGAGGAACGGCAGCACCCGGTGGGTGATCTCCTCGACCGGCAGCAGCCGCAGGTGCGCGGCGTTGATCGCCTCGGCCTTCTTGAGGTCGAAGCGGGCCGGGTTCGGGTTCACCCGGGTCACGTCGAAGACGTCCACCATCTCGGCGAGGGTGAAGATGTCGCGATCCTCGGCGATCGCCCAGCCGAGCAGCGCCAGGTAGTTCAGCAACCCCTCGGGCAGGAAGCCGTCGTCGCGGTAGCGCAGCAGGTGGGCCTGCGGGTCCCGCTTGGAGAGCTTCTTGTTGCCCTCCCCCATCACGTACGGCAGGTGACCGAACTGCGGGGTGCGACCGCTGCCGACCCCGATCTGCGCCAGCGCGTCGTACAGCGCGATCTGGCGCGGGGTGCTGGAGAGCAGGTCCTCGCCACGCAGCACGTGGGTGATCTCCATCAGCGCGTCGTCGACCGGCGCCACCAGCGTGTACAACGGGTCGCCGTTGGCGCGGCACAGCGCGAAGTCCGGCACGAACTCGGTCTGGAAGGTGACCTCGCCGCGGACCAGGTCGTGCCAGCCGATCTCGCCCTCGGGCATCCGGAACCGGACCACCGGCGAGCGGCCCTCGGACTGGAACGCCCCGACCTGCTCCATCGAGAGGTCGCGGCAGAAGCCGTCGTACCCCATCACCTTGGAGCCGGACGCCTTGCGCCGCGCCTCCACCTCCTCGGTGGTGCAGTAGCAGTCGTAGGTGAAGCTCGACTCGCGCAGCCGAGCCAGCACGTCGCGGTAGAGGTCACCTCGCTCGCTCTGCCGGTACGGCCCGTAGGCGCCGCCCCTGAGCGGGCCCTCGTCCCAGTCCAGCCCGAGCCACTGCATCACCTCGATGAGCGCGTCGTAGGACTCCTCGGTGTTGCGGGCGGCGTCGGTGTCCTCGATCCGGAAGACGAAGGTGCCGCCGGCACCGTGCAGCTGGTGGTGCCGGGCGAACGCCCAGTTGAACAACGCCGTGCGGGCCAGGCCCACGTGCGGGGAGCCGGTCGGGCTGGGAGCCATCCGGACCCGGACGGGACGGTCGTACGACGACGCACCGGTCACCGACGGGCCACCTTGTTGCTCAGCGAGCCGAGACCGGCGATCGAGATCTCCACCTCGTCACCCACCTGCATGGGTCCGACACCCTGGGGCGTGCCGGTGAGGATGACGTCGCCGGGCAGCAGCGTCATCACGCTGGAGACGTAGGCGATCTGGGTGGGGATGTCGTAGACCATGTCCCGGGTCGACCCGTCCTGGACGGTCTCGCCGTTGAGGAAGGTCTGCAGCCGACGGCCGTCCGCGAAGTCCTGGGGGTCCAGGTCGGTCTCGATCCACGGGCCCAGCGGGCAGAACGAGTCGAAGCCCTTGGCCCGGCTGAACTGCACGTCGGACTGCTGCAGGTCCCGCGCGGTCACGTCGTTGCCGATCGTGTAGCCGTGGATGACGTCGGTGGCCTGCTCGACCGGCACGTCGCGGCAGATCCGGCCGATCACCACGGCCAGCTCACCCTCGTAGTGCAGGTCCTGGGTCTGCGAGGGGTAGTAGATCGGGTCGCCGGGACCCACCACGGAGGTGTTCGGCTTGAGGAACATCAGCGGCTCCTCGGGCACCTCGTTGCCCATCTCGGCCGCGTGCTCGGCGTAGTTGCGGCCGAAGCCGACCACCTTGCTCCGCGGCAGCACCGGCGCCAGCAGCCGGACGTCGGCCAGCCGGTGCTCGGTGTCGAGCAGCTTGACCCCGACGTACAGCGGGTCGCCGGCCAGGGCGACCACCACGCTGTCGGGGTCGGGCTGACCCAGCTCGTCGACCTCCCCGGTCACGACGCCGTACAGGGGCTCTTCACCGGTGGTGAATCTCGCGATGCGCACGCGGTGAGCCTAGCGATCGGGCCCGCCCGCCCGGTCGACGGCCGTCCGCAACACCGCCAGGGTGCGACGTACGTCGTCGTCGGTGGTCGACCAGTTGCTCACCGAGATCCGCAGCACCGCCGTGTCGTGCCAGACCGAGCCGCTGGTCCACGCGGTGCCGTCGGCGAGCATCAGCCGCACCACCTCCCGGGTCCGCTCGTCGTCGCCGAAGCTGGCACAGACCTGGGTGAAGACCACGTCGTGGAGCACCTCGGCCCCCTCGATCGCGGCGATACCCTCGGCGAATACCCGGGCGTGGCCGGCCAGGCGCTCCACCAGCGCGGCGACACCGTCGCGGCCGAGCGAGCGCAGCACCGCCCACACCGGGATGCCCCTCCCCCGCCGGCTGAGCTCGGGGACCTTCTCGAACGGGTCGCCGGCGGCGTCCTGGATCAGGTACGCCCCCTGCATCGACATGGCGCGGCGCAGCGCCGCCGGGTCCCGGACGATCGCCAGCCCGCAGTCGTAGGGGACGTTGAGGGTCTTGTGGGCGTCCGTCGCCCAGGAGTCGGCCGCCTCGTAGCCCGCGACCAGGTGCCGGTACGCCGGGGAGGCTGCGGCGAAGAGGCCGAACGCGCCGTCGACGTGCACCCAGGCCCCGCGGGCGTGGGCGAGCTCGATCGCCTCGGCGAACGGGTCGAAGGCCCCGGAATGCACGTTGCCGGCCTGGAGCACCACCAGCGTGGGTCGATCACTCTGCTCAGTCTTCTGCTCCAGGGCGCGGCGCAGGTCCGCCACGTCGAGCCGGCCCTGGTCGTCGACCGCGACCTGTTCGGGAGCGCCCAGCCCGAGGTAGCGCAGCACCAGGTCCACCGAGTCGTGCCGCTCGGCACCGACCAGGACCCGTACCCCCGGCGAGCCGATCAGGCCGCGCTCGGCCACCTCCCACCCGGCCCGGGCCAGCACCGCGTCCCGGCCGGCGGCCAGGCCGGTGAAGTTGGCCATCGTGCCGCCGGTGACGAAGCCGACAGCCGCCTCCGGGGGCAGCCCGAGGAGGTCCAGGACCCACTCCTCGGCGACGTCCTCCACGGCGGTGGGTGCCGGGGTCACGAAGCGCAGCCCGGAGTTCTGGTCCCAGGCGCTGACCAGCCAGTCCGCGGCCAGGCCGGCCGGGTGGGTGCCGCCGATGACGAAGCCGAAGAACCGACCCGACGGCATCGCGGTCAGCCCCGGCTCGCAGGCCTGCGCCAGCAGGTCGACCACGGCGGAGGGGTCGGTGGGACCGTCGGGCAGCTCCCGGCCCAGCCGCTCGATCAGCTCGGCCACCCCGGCCCGGGGTGGCACCGGCCGCTGGTCGAGCGAGTCGAGCCAGGCCCGCGCGTGGAGGTGTGCGCGGTCCAGAGCGGGGTGGGGGCCGGGGTCGGGGCCGGGCACGTCATCCATGCCCGCATCCTCGTACCCTCACCGAGTGCGCGTCGAGACGATCCCCGAGCCCGAGTGGCGGGCCCGCGCTGCCGCGCACGCGGAGCGGGTCGACGAGTTCGTCGCCCCGCACCTGGCCCGGCGTGAGCAGGGCGAGAAGCACCCGGTGCACGACTTCCTGTTCACCTACTACGCGCAGCGCCCGGCCCAGCTGCGCCGGTGGCACCCCGGGTTCGGGATCGGCCTGGCCGCCGGGGAGGCCTACCTGCCGCTCAAGGGCTACCGGGTCGTGTGCCCCTCGACGCGTTCCGGCGCGTCCCCAGGCACACGACCCGAGGGTTCGGTGGTGACCGTCGGGGCGGAGTACGTCGCGGCGCAGCGGCCGCTGATCACCGCGCTGCACCGGCTGCTGTCGGCCACCGCGGCCCGGCCCGCCGGCTTCGGCTGCTTCGGGCTGCACGAGTGGGCGATGGTCTACCGGCTGGCCGACGACGAGACCCGGCACGCCGACTGGCCGCTGCGGTTGGGCCCGGCCGGCACCGACGAGGTCGTCGAGTCGCACCGGATCGGCTGCTCCCACTTCGACGCCTATCGGTTCTTCACCCCGGCCGCGGCCGGCCTGAACAGCCTGCGGCCGACCGCGGACGACCGGCCCGCGTTCGAGCAGCCGGGCTGCCTGCACGCCGGGATGGACCTCTACAAGCACGCGTTCCGGCTCACCCCGATGATCGACTCCGACCTCGTCGCGGACTGCTTCGAGCTGGCCCGCGACATCCGCGAGCTGGACATGCGTGCCTCGCCGTACGACCTGGCCGACCTGGGCTTCCCCCCGGTGCCGATCGAGACCCCCGAGGGCAAGAAGGAGTACGCCGAGGCGCAGCGCGGGTTCGCCGCGCGCGGCGCCCCGCTGCGGGCGCGCCTGATCGCCGGGTGCGAGCGGCTGCTGGAGGTGGCCGATGGCTGAGCGACCGACCGGCCAGGTCGCCGAGGGACGCAGGTTCACCGGCGACGACTGGTACGGCGACGACCTCGGCGCGGCCCGGTTCGTCGACTGCACGTTCACCGACGTCGACCTCAGTGAGGTGACCACGGCCGGGGCCAGCTTCACCTCGTGCGTCTTCCACTCCTGCCGGTTCAACTCCTCGACCCACACCGCGTCCGCCTTCGTCGCCTGCGACCTGCGCCGGTGCAACCTCTTCGACGTGACCCTGGACGGGTGCAAGCTGATCGGCTCGGTGCTGGACGGCTGCGTGCTGCGGCCGATGAAGGTGCTCGGCGGGTCGTGGCGTGGGGTGACCGTGCGCGGCGCGGACCTGCGCGGGCTGGACCTCACCGGCCTCGACCTGCGGGAGGCGGACCTGTCGATGTCGGACCTGACCGGCGCGGTGCTGCGCCGGGCCCCGCTCGACGGGGCCTCGCTGCGGGAGACCGACCTCGGTGAGGCGGACCTGCGTGGTGCCTCGCTGGACGGCGTCGACCTGGCTGCGGCGCGCCTGCGGCGGACCAGGCTGGACCTGGCCGGCGCGGTGCTGCTGGCCGAGCTGCGCGGCGCGGTGGTCGATCTCGGCCCCTGAGCCGAGCCCTCGAGGGCGCCCGAGCTGGGCAGGTCCCGGCCGCCCGGGCTGGTGTCAGCGGGACGCGCCGGCGCCGATCCGCAGCCTCAGCCCGTCGAGGATCAGCGCCAGCCCGAGCGCGAAGTCGGAGGACTCCCGCGGCTCGTCGGAGATCGCGCCGGCGCTGCCGGCCTGCAGGTGGGTCTGCTCGTCGGTGGCGTGGCCGAGCACGTAGTGCAGCAGGGTGCGGGCGCCGGTGCCGGCCAGCTCCGGTCCGAAGCCCCCGCCGGCGAGGGCCGCTCGCAGCTCCTCGGCCGGTCGCCCTGCACCGAGACCGAACGCCTGCACCGTGGCGACCAGCTCGGCGCCGTCGCGGTAGGCCAGCACCGTGTCGCGCAGCTCGGTGCAGATCGCCGCGGCCCGGTCGTCCCAGGCCTCCGGTCGCGGCGTACGCCGGCCGCGGCGCAGGACCTCGTCGGCGACCGCCGCGAGCAACAGCTGCTTGCTGGCGAAGTGGTGGTAGATCGCGCTGGCCTGGACCCCCAGCTCGGCGCCGAGTCGACGCATGCTCAGGTCGGCCAGGCCGTAGCGGTCCAGGACCGAGACGGCGCGCTCGACCACGTCCTCGCGTCGGTTGCTCACGCCGTCGACCCTAGCCTGAACGGCGTTCAGGTCACCGACTGTCCGGATCCGGGTCGAGGTGTCGCCCGGCCCAGGTTCTCGACTAACCTGAACGGCGTTCAGTACCCCGCGCCCCAGCTCTGAGGCGCCCTGACGGAAGCCCACGATGACCGACACCTCGTCCCGATCCGCCGGCACCCGCGCCCTGTCCAGCACCGACATCGCGCTGGTCGCCGGTTTCGCCGCCCTCATCGCGATCTGCGCGATCCTGCCCTCGATCAAGCTGGCCGGCCCGGTGCCGATCACGCTGCAGACCTTCGGGGTCCTGCTCAGCGGCGCCGTGCTCGGCTGGAAGCGGGGCTTCCTCGCCGTCGGGCTCTACCTCCTGGTCGGCATCGCCGGCCTGCCGGTCTTCGCCGACGGCCGCTCCGGGCTCGGCGTCTTCGCCGGGCCCAGCGTCGGCTACCTGATCGGGTTCCCGCTGGCCGCCGCGCTGTGCGGCTTCCTGGTCCAGCGCCTGCCTCGCCGGGCGATCCAGCAGAGCGTGCCGCTGATCTTCGCTGCCGGCCTGGTGAGCAGCGCGCTGTTCATCCACGGCCTCGGCATGCTGGGCCTGATGTGGAACCTGGACATCTCCTTCGCCGACGCCTTCGACATCGACAAGATCTTCTGGATCGGCGACGTGCTCAAGAACGTCGCGATGGCGCTGGTGGCCACGGCCGTGCACCGAGCCTTCCCGGACCTGCTGGACCGGCACCGGGGTGGCCGCTCGAGCGAGCCCGCGGGGACGTCGGCCTGAGTACGATCGAGCTCGACGGTGTCAGCGTCCGGGTCCCCACCGCCGGCGGTGACCTGGAGATCCTGGCGGCGACCTCGCTGCGGATCACCGAGCGCAGGGTGGCGCTGATCGGCCCGAACGGCTCCGGCAAGTCCACCGTCGCCCGGCTGCTCAACGGGCTGGTGACCGCGTCCACGGGGCGGGTGCTGATCGACGGGCTGGACGTGGCCAAGCAGGGTCGGGAGGTACGGCGCCGGGTGGCGTTCGCGTTCACCGACCCGGCCGCGCAGCTGGTGATGCCGACCGCAGCCGAGGACATCGCACTGTCGCTGCGGCGTACCCATCGGGACCGGGACGCACGACGGCAGGCCGCCGACCGGGTGCTGGCCGACTACGGCCTGGGCGGACTGGGCGACCGCAGCGTGCATGCCCTCTCGGGGGGCAGCGGCAGCTGCTGGCACTGGCCGGGGTGCTGGCCACCTCCCCCGACCTGCTGGTGGCCGACGAGCCGACCACCCTGCTGGACCTGGTCAACAGCCGCCGCGTCGCCGAGCTGCTCTTCTCCCTCGACCAGCAGCTGGTGCTGGTCACCCACGACCTCGAGCTGGCCGAGCGCTGCGAGCGGGCGCTGTGGATCGACGCCGGGCGGGTGGCCTACGACGGGCCGGCGGCCGAGGCGGTGACCCGCTACCGGGCCTCGGTGCCGGGGTGAGGGGCGGCGCGCTGCTCGGCGCGTACCGGCCCGGGACGACGTTCTGGCACCGGCGTACCGCCGGCGCCAAGCTGATCGCGGTCTTCGCGGTCGGCATCCTCGTGGTGGCGGTGCACGGTCCGCTGAGCAGCATCGTGTTCGTGGCCGGCGCCCTCGGACTCATCAGGTGGTCCGGCGCCGGCCTGCGGCTGCTGCTGGGCACGCTGCGGGGGCTGCTGCTGGTGCTGGTGCTGCTGGCGATCTACCAGTCCTGGCAGCACGGGTGGCCGCGGGCTGTGGAGACCGTCGGCGACCTGATGGCGCTGGTGCTGGTCGCCACGGTGCTCACCGTGACCACCCCGGTCGACGAGATGCTGGACACCATCGCCCGGGCGCTGCGGCCGTTCCGCCGCGTCGGGGTCAACCCGGACGCGGTCGCCCTGGGGTTCTCGCTGATGATCCGGGCGATCCCGACCACCATCGAGATCGCCGACGAGACCCGGGACGCGGCGGTGGCCCGGGGCCTTCAGCGATCGGTACGGGCCCGACTCACCCCGCTGGTGATCCGGGTCGTCGCGCACGCCCGGGCCACCGGCGACGCGCTGCACGCACGCGGCATCGGGGACGACCCGACGACCTGAGCCCCGTCGGCCGCGGCTGCTCACCAGCCGTGGGGTGTCACCAGCCGGGGGGACGCCGGTCGTGCCACGGCGCGGCCTGCTCGACCTGCGCGGCCAGGGAGAGCAGCAGCGGCTCCTCGGCCGGCCGGGCGGCCAGCATCACCCCGACCGGGAGGCCGTCGGGGGTCCAGTGCAACGGCAGCGAGACCGCCGGCATCCCGGTGACGTTCCACGCCGAGGTCCACGGCGTGAACGCCTTCTGCGCCGCGAAGTCGGCCGCCGGGTCGTCGTCGTCGCGGATCGCGCCGACCGGCATCGGCGGGGTGGCCAGGGTCGGGGTGAGCACCGCGTCGTACGGCGCCAGCGCGGTCAGCGCCGCCGCGGCGTGCCGACGCATCGCCCCGATCGCCAGGCCGAACGCCGGGCCGCTGACGGCGTGGCCGCGCTCGGAGAGCCACCGGGTCAGCGGCCGGAGCCGGTCCTCGCGACCGGGCGGGGCGCTGGACATCGCGGTGAGCACCGCCCAGCAGGTCTCGAAGTCACCGACCGCGTCGGCCGGCATCGGCACCGCGATGTCGACCACGTCGTGGCCCAGGGACTCCAGCAGGCGGGCGGCGTCCTCCCAGGCGGTCCGGCTCTCGGGGTGCACCGGGACCTCGGCGATCACCGGTTCGATGAACCTCGCGATCCGCAGCCGGCCGGGGTCGCGGTCGCACGCCGCCAGGAACGGCTCGTCCGGGGCCGGCGCCCAGGACGGGTCGCCCGGCCGTCGTCCGGCCAGGACGTCGAGCAGCGCGGCGGCGTCCCGGACGGTCCGGGCCAGGCTGCCGGAGGTGGCCAGGCCCACCGGGTCGCCGTACATCGGGTGCCCGCTGATCCGGCCGCGGGTCGGCTTCAGCCCGACCAGCCCGCAGCAGGAGGCGGGGATCCGGATGGAGCCGCCGCCGTCGGAGCCCTGCGCCACCGGCACCAGGCCCGCGGCCACCGCGGCCGCCGCGCCGCCGGAGGATCCGCCGGCCATCCGGGTCCGGTCCCACGGCGTGACGGCCGGGGGCAGCCCCTCGGGCTCGGTGTAGCAGGGCGACCCGAACTCCGGGGTGCTGGTCTTGCCGATGCTGACCATCCCCGCCGCCCGGATCGACTCGGTCACCGCGTCGTCGAGCTCGGGGACGAAGTCGTCGTACGCCGCGGATCCGAACGTGGTGCGGATCCCGGCGGTCAGGTTGAGGTCCTTGATCGCGGTCGGGACCCCGTGCAGCGGCCCGGAGGCGGGCGCGGCGTGCCCTCGCGAGGCGGCAGGCGGGTCCTCGGAGGTCAGGGTCCGAGCCCGGTCCCGGGCGGCGTCGGGGGTCAGCGTGACGAACGCGCCGACCGAGTCGAGCCGGGCGGCCCGGTCCAGGTAGTGCTCGGTGAGCTCCAGCGCGGACACCTCGCCGCGGCGTACCAGCTCGCCCTGCTCCAGCGCCGTCAGGTCGTGCAGCTCGGCCATGGGGTCGAACCTAGCGGCTGGCCCGCGGCGCCGGATTCGGCCGCCCTCGGTGCAGTTTCATCACGGTCTGCAGGCGAACCCTCACTTCCCCTGCTCTGTGCACCAGGGGAAGTGAGGGTCCATCGAGGGACGTGCGGCCTCAGCAACAGACCGTGATGAAACGGCAGCCGGCCGACGAGGCACCCGGGTCAGGCACCCTGGTCAGGCAGCCCGGGTCAGGCAGCCCGGGTCAGGCAGCGGCCTCGGCCTCGGTGTCGTACTCGACCAGGCTGCGGACGGCCTCGTCGACCGCGCGGGTCAGGGCCGGGTCGACCGCGGGGTCGTCCCCGGCGGCCTGTGCCGAGACGCTGATCCCCTCGACCACCACGGCGCCGGCCACGCTGGCCGAGCGGCGGGTGTCGTCGTGGGCCCAGGCTCCGCCGTACTGGCCCATCGACACGCCGACCACGGCGCAGCGGCGTACCCACCAGGGCACCGGCGCCGTAGGGGCGGGAGAGCCAGTCGATCGCGTTGTTGATCACGGCGGGCATGGTGCCGTTGAACTCGGGCGTGACGACCAGGACCCGGTCGGCGGCCGCCACGGCCTCGCGGACGCGGGTGACGAGGGCCGGCGGGGTGGCACCGTCCAGGTCGGGGTTGTAGAAGGGCAGTTCGCCGAGGCCGTCGACCACGTCGACGACGACGTCCGCGGGCGCGGCGTCACGCAGCCGCTCGGCGACCCGGCGGTTGATCGAGTCCGCGCGCAGGCTGCCGACGAGGACGGCGATGCGGGTGCCGACGGGTGCCTCGGTGAGGGTGCTGGGGTGGGTCATGACGACTCCTGGGTGGCGAGATGCGGAAGGTGTCTGGTGTCCGACATAACCGGACCCTGGTCCGTTTCATTCCCCGGGTTGGCATGTGTTCCGGCGCACACCCGGTCGCTGGGCCGTCTCGGGTCGGGGTACCCGCATCGACCGGGCGGGAAACCGGAGGCGCCGGCGGCCCCGCGCCTTCTACGCTGTGCGGACCATGTCCGACCGTCTGCTGCTCCCGCTCGTCGACGCCCCCGCCCCGGAGCGCCGCGACGCCGCGCGCAACCGGGTGCTGCTGCTCCAGGCCGCCGAGCGGCTGGTGAAGGCGCACGGAGTCGACTGCGTGACGATGGAGGCCGTCGCCGCGGAGGCCGGCGTCGGCAAGGGCACGGTGTTCCGGCGCTTCGACTCCCGGGCCGGTCTGATGGCCGCTCTCCTCGACCACACCGAGCGGGACTGGCAGGCCGCGGTGCTCTCCGGACCGCCCCCGCTGGGTCCGGGCGCCCCGGCCTGGGACCGGCTCATCGCCTTCGGCCGCTCCCGGCTCGACCTGGTGGTCCGGCACGCCGACCTGGTGCGGGCCGCGGGAGTGGCGGCGGGCCACTCCTACGCGGCGTACTCGTTCGCGGCGATGCACGTGCGGTACCTGCTCTCAGACCTCCGCGTCACCGGCGACCTGCAGCTGCTGGCGGTGGCGCTGATGGCCCCGCTCGAGCAGCCGGTGCTCGACCAGCAGGTCCGGGTCGAGCAGCTCCCGATCGACCGGATCCACGCCGGCTGGGTCGACCTGGCCCGGCGTGTCGTGCGCGAGTGAGCCTCGACCGGACCGGGCCGGGATCCTGACCGAGGTCCGGGCGACGGCTGCGGCTGCGACCGGCTGCGGCTCAGACGCCGCTGCGCCGCAGCCCGAAGGTGAGCCCGTCGACCAGCGCCCCCCAGGACGCCTCGATCACGTTGTGGCCGACCCCGACCGTCACCCACGACGAGGCACCGTCGCTGGTCTCGATGAGCACCCGGGTGATCGCGTCCGTGCCGTGCCCCTGGTCCAGGATCCGCACCTTGTAGTCGATCAGCTCGAACTTCGCGACCTCCGGGTACGCCTGCCCGATCGCGCTGCGCAGCGCCTGGTCCAGGGCGTTGACGGGGCCGTTGCCCTCGCCGGTCACCACGAACCGGACCCCGGCCGCGATCAGCTTCACCGTCGCCTCCGAGACCGCCTCCTCGCCGACCTGCCGGTGGTCGAGGGTCTCGGTGATCACCCGCCAGGACTCGACCTCGAAGTACGACGGTCGGTGGCCCTCGACCTCCTCGGCGAGCAGCAGCTCGAAGGAGGCGTCGGCGGCCTCGAAGGTGTAGCCGCGCGACTCCAGCACCTTGACCCGGTCGGTGATCCGGGAGACCAGCGCCTTCTGCTCCGGAGCGTCGCCGCCGAGGTCGTAGCCGAGCTCGCGGCCCTTGAGCTCGATCGAGGCGCGCCCGGCCATGTCGGAGACGAGCAGCCGCATGTCGTTGCCGACGCCGACCGGGTCCATGTGCTGGTACAGGTTCGGGTCGACCTTGATCGCGCTGGCGTGCAGGCCGGCCTTGTGCGCGAACGCCGACGTGCCGACGTACGGCTGGCGTGAGGCCGGCGGGACGTTGGTCACCTCGGCGATCGCGTGCGCGGTCCGAGTAGCCTCGCGCAGCAGCCCCGGGGGCAGCACCGAGCGGTCCAGCTTCAGCTCGAGGTTCGCGATCAACGAGATGAGGTCGGCGTTGCCGGTGCGCTCGCCGTAGCCGTTGATCGTCCCCTGCACGTGGGTCGCGCCGGCGTCGATGGCGGCCAGCGAGTTGGCGACGGCGCAGCCGGTGTCGTTGTGGCAGTGGATGCCGACTCGCACCTGCGCGGTCTCGATGACGTCGTGGACCACGTCGGCGACCCAGCCCGGCAGCATCCCGCCGTTGGTGTCGCAGAGCGCGACCACCTCGGCGCCCGCCTCGTACGCGGTGCGCAGCACCTCGAGGGCGTAGTCCCGGTTGGCCCGGTAGCCGTCGAAGAAGTGCTCGGCGTCCAGGAAGACCTGCTGGCCCTCCTCGCGCAGGTGGGTGACGGTGTCGCGCACCATCGCCAGGTTCTCCTCGAGCGTGGTGCGCAGCGCCAGCTCGACGTGCCGGTCGTGCGACTTGGCGACCAGGGTCACCACGGAGGCGCCGGAGTCGCGGAGCGCGGCGATGCCGGGGTCGTCCGCGGCCCGGACCCCGGCCCGGCGGGTGGCGCCGAACGCGGCGAGCTTCGCGTGCCGCAGGTCGAGCTCGTCCACCGCGCGGCGGAAGAACTCGGTGTCCTTGGGGTTCGCCCCGGGCCAACCGCCCTCGATGTACCCCACCCCGAGACCGTCGAGCTGGCGGGCGATGGAGAGCTTGTCCGCGACCGAGAGGTTGAGGCCCTCCTGCTGCGCGCCGTCGCGCAGGGTGGTGTCGTAGACGTGGAACGCGCCGTGCAGGTCCATCGAGCTTCTCTTCCGTGGTCTGGTGCTGGGCTGGTGATCGGGCGGGCTGTCGCGGGCACAAAAAAACCTCTCGGGGTACGAGAGGTCAGCGCGTCGAGGGTCTCGACGCGCTAGGGAATGGCGATCCCGGTGGGGATGACGACGCTGGTGTGCTCCACGGGGACCATGCTGCCATCCCGGGGCCGGTCGCGGTACCCGTCTCGGCATCCGGCGTGGCGATCGGCGGTCATCGGCCGAACCAACCGCGCGGGTCTCCGAGGTCGCCGGGGACCTGCGGGGCCTCGACCCCGGCGAACGGCGGGCCGCCCCACGGCGTCCACGCGATCTCGCCGCTCGCGACCTGCCAGCCGAGCACCGCGGTCACCGCCAGCACGAGAGCCAGGGCCAGCAGCCACCGACTGCCACGGCGGGACAGCGGTACCACGACCCGACCCACCGGTCCACGGAGCCGGGAAGCTCCTGGCCCGGACCACAGTCCGAGCGCCAGCACCAGCCCGCTCAGCATCAAGGTGGTCTCGGCGCCGGCGCCGAACGCGTAGCAGAGCAGCGCTCCGGCCGCGGCCAGGCCGGTGCTCCAGAGCAGCAGCAGCAGAGCGCCCGGGACGGAGCGGACCAGGTCCCACGGGGTGCCGAGGAGGAACAGGGCACCGTCGTACCAGCGTCGGCCGCGCAGCTCGCGTCGGCGCCCGGCCGCGCTGGCGGCCAGCGAGCCGCTGCGCAGCAGCCAGACCAGCACCACCAGGACCGCAGCGGTGAGCCAGGGTGCTGCGGTGAGGGCGACCGCGGTGGCGCCGGCCCCGGCCAGCAGGAGTACGCCGCGGCGCAGCCGCTCGGTGAACGGGGGGCGGGCGCGCGGGGTCGGTGCCGGCTCGGGCCAGCTCTCCTCCCAGGGCTCGTCGTCGCGGTCCTCGTACCGGCGGGTGGCCCACGGCGGGTCGTCCCAGAAGTCGGCCCCCTCATCGGTCCCGGCGGTCCCGGGGTCGGCGGTCCCGGGGTCAGCCGTGGTGAGCACCCGGGTCGGGTCGGCCGTCGCTCGTGGTCGGCCCGTCGTCCTCCCACCGGTCGTCCCACTCCTCTTCAGGCGCCCGGTCCTCGTGGAGCGGCGCCGCGGCGTACGGCATCGTCAGGGCGGGGGGTGCCGGGGCGAGCCGTGCCGGCGGAGCCACCGAGGCCTCGGTGGTCTGGGGTCGCAGCCAGCCGAGGAGGGCGTCCAGGCCGGGACGGTTCTCCGGCTCCGGGTCCAGCGCGGTGGCCAGCACCTCGCGCAGCGGGTCGGGGACGTCGCGCAGGTCGTGCTCGCCGCGGCGTACCCGGTCCATGATCGCCATCGCCGGGCCGCGCCCGAACGGGGGTCGCCCCTGCGCGGCGTAGGCGACGGTGGCGGCCCAGGAATGCACGTCGGAGGCCGTGGTGGCGTCGTCGCCGTAGAGGATCTCCGGCGGCAGGTATCCCGGCGTACCGAGCAGCCAGCCGGTCATCGTCAGCTTGGGGTCGTCGGCGACCCGGGCCAGCCCGAAATCGATGAGGATCGGGGAGCGGCCTTCCATCACCACGTTGGACGGCTTCACGTCGCGGTGCAGCACGCCGGCTCCGTGTACGGCGGCCAGCCCCTCCGCGAGGCAGGCCGCGAACCAGGAGAGGTCGCGACCGGTGACCGGGCCCTCCTCGGCGACGTGGTCGTGCAGGGACAGTCCCGGGACGTAGCGGGTGGCGACCCACGGGACCGGCCCCCAGGGGTCGGCGTCCACGATCTCGGCCACCCACCGGCTGCGGACCCGCTCCAGGGAACGGACCTCGCGGGCCAGCCGCTCGCGGGCCTCGTCGTCGCCCACCACGTGCGGTCGCAGCACCTTGAGCGCGGCCCGTTGGCCCCGGGCGTCGGCCTCGGTCCCGCGTCCGGTCCCGCCGGTCCCGCCGGTCCCGCCGGTCCCGCGGACGGTCCCGCGGCCGGGTGAAGGACCGTCGCGCCGGGCCAGGTGGACCACGCCCATCCCGCCCTCGCCGATCTTCGCGAGCAACGTCCACTCCCCGACCGTCGCGACCGGCGCGGCTGAGGCCGGCGCGGCCGAGGCCGGCTCGGAGCGGGGCTGGGTGGTCACCGGATCAGGGTAAGGCTCGCTCCCCCGGGCAGGGACCAACCTGGACCCATCCGGGTCGTGTGTCTGAGCACGCGGCCCGGCGCGCCACGGGGCACACGACCCCGAGGCGCGGGACAGTCCCCGCGCGGGCTCACCGCCGACCCCCGACCCACCCGGGTCGTGTGCCTGAGCACGCGCGCCGGCGCGCCACGGGGCACACGACCCCGAGGCGAGGGGCAGTCCCACCGGAGCGGGGCGACCCACCCGGAAGGGTCAGACGATCCGGTGCATCCAGCCGAAGGCGTCCTCGGCCCGGCCGTACTGGATGTCCACGAGGGCCTGGCGGAGCGCGGTGGCGACCGGTCCACTGGGCTGCGGCGTGACCGCCTCACCCCCGTCCCACTTGAGCACGCCGACCGGAGTGACCACCGCCGCGGTGCCGCAGGCGAAGATCTCGGTGATCTCCCCGCTGGCCACCCCGGAGCGCCACTCGTCGACCGACAGCTTGCGCTCCTCGACCCGGTGCCCCATCTTGCCGGCCAGCTCGAGGATGCTGGCCCGGGTGATGCCCTCGAGGATCGTGCCGGTCTCCGGGGTGACGATGTGCCCGTCGGCGTGCACGAAGTAGAGGTTCATCCCGCCGAGCTCCTCGACGTACCGCATCTCCTGGGAGTCCAGGAAGACCACCTGGTCGCAGCCCTGGGCGGTGGCCTGCTGCTGGGCGATCAGGGAGCTGGCGTAGTTGCCGCCGGTCTTGGCCGCGCCCATGCCGCCGCGTCCGGCCCGGGTGTACTCCTCGGTGAGCCACAGGCTGACCGGCTTGACCCCGCCCTTGAAGTAGGCGCCGGCCGGGCTGGCGATCACCATGAACGTCACGTGCTGCGCCGGCCGGACGCCGAGGAACTTCTCCGAGGCGAACATGAACGGTCGCAGGTAGAGGCTCTTCTCGCCCTCCGGGTCGGGCACCCAGCGCTGGTCGGTGGTCACCAGCGCGTCCACCGCGGTGACGAAGTCCTGCGGGTCCAGGACCGGCAGCGCCAGCCGGTCGCTGGAGCGGGCCATCCGGGCGGCGTTCCGGTCCGGCCGGAACGACCAGATCGACCCGTCGGCGTGCCGGTAGGCCTTCATCCCCTCGAAGGTCTCCTGGGCGTAGTGCAGCACCGCGGTGGCCGGGTCCAGGCTGAGCGGCCCGTACGGCTCGATCCGGGCGTCGTGCCAGCCGGCGCCGGGGGTCCACTCCACCCGGAACATGTGGTCGGTGAAGTGCAGCCCGAACCCGGGCGCCGCGAGGATCTCCTCGAGGCGAGCGTCGTCGACCGGTCGGGGCGAGGGCGTCGTGCTGATCTGCATGCGGGTCACCGTAGTCGACCCGGGTCCGGGTCGGCAGGGTCGGTTCTGGGATCCCTCCGGGGATCCCCGGTCGTCAGGGGTTCCCGACGGTTGTCAGGTGTTGCAACCCCTGACAAGCGTCGGGAACCCCTGACGACCGGTGATTCCCAACAGGGTCACCCGAGCCGGGCAGCGACCGCGTCGCCCACCTCAGGGGTACGCCGGGCAGCGGTGCCACGGTCGGCCAGGTCGGCGAGGACGGCCGCCTCGACGGCGGCTGCCGCGTCGGGGTGGCCGAGGTGGTCGAGCAGCAGGGAGGTGGACAGGATCGCGGCGGTCGGGTCGGCCTTCTGCTGGCCGGCGATGTCGGGCGCCGAGCCGTGCACCGGCTCGAACATGCTGGGCGCGGTCCGGTCCGGGTTGACGTTGCCGGAGGCGGCCAGCCCGATGCCGCCGGTGATCGCGGCGGCCAGGTCGGTGATGATGTCGCCGAACAGGTTGTCGGTGACGATCACGTCGAACCGGGACGGGTCGGTGGTCATGTAGATCATCGCGGCGTCGATGTGCATGTAGTCGACGCTCACGTCGGGGAACTCCGCCGCCACCTGCTGGGTCAGCCGCCACCAGACGGCACCGGCGTGGACCAGCACGTTGGTCTTGTGCACCAAGGTGAGCTTCCGGCGGGGCCGGCGCTGGGCCCGCGCGAACGCGTCGCGGACCACCCGCTCCACGCCGTACGCCGTGTTCACCGACACCTCGGTGGCCACCTCGGCCGGGGTGCCGACCCGCAGGGCCCCGCCGTTGCCCGTGTAGGGACCCTCGGTGCCTTCGCGGACCACGACGAAGTCGACCTCGCCGGGGTTCGCCAGCGGGGAGGTGACCCCGGGGAAGATCCGCGAGGGGCGCAGGTTCACGTAGTGGTCGAGCTCGAAGCGGAGGCGGAGCAGCAGGCCGCGCTCGAGGAGGCCCGGCGGCAGGTTCGGGTCGTTGGGCTTGCCGCCGACGGCCCCGAGCAGGATCGCGTCGTGCTCGCGGATCTCGGCGAGCACGGAGTCCGGCAGCACCTCGCCGGTGGCCAGGTACCGCTCGGCGCCCAGGTCGTAGCGGGTCTGCTCGAACTTCACCCCCGCCGGGGAGGCGACCTCGAGGACCTTGAGGGCCTCGGCGGTCACCTCCTGCCCGATGCCGTCACCGGGGATGACGGCCAGGCGGACCGTCCCGGGGTCGGGGGCAGCGGACGTTCCGGCGGGGGTGGGGTTCGCGTCGCTCATGGAGGTGGACGTTAGTTGTCGTCCGGTCGCTCGCCGCCGTTGTCTCGCAGGTCAAGCGAGGCCTGGACGGCCTCACGGGAGCGGGGGTTCTCGGTGTGGTGGACCGCAGGGCCCCAGTCCGGGTACATGTCGTACATCAGTGGTTCCTCTCGTGTGCTCGGCGCTGGGCCGAAGGGGAGATGTCGGTGGTGCGCGCTGCCGGGGGGTCTCCGGCGGTGGTCCGGGCGTGGGCTCGCGGTGGCGGCTGCCCGAAGAAGCGGCAGGTGCCTCGCGGCGGGTACGCAACGGCTCGTGGGTCGCACGAGGGGAACGGACCGAGCGGAGAGCGGATCACGCTGTGGCTGTGGTGGTCGCAGGAAGCGGACCCGCCGCGGAGGCATCTGGAGATGTGCCAGCACCGATGTGCCGGAACAGATAAGCCTGAGACCGTCAACGCCGACCACCGCGACGAGGTGGCCTCATTCGCAGTGGTTACTGCTGGGCCTCGCCGCGGCGCTCGATAAGTACGAAGACGCTCCGCATGATGGGGCCGAGGTTACGCGCGGGTAGTCGGCGGATGCCACCGATTTCCGCCAACTGTTCACGATATGAGACGAGCGTCCCGGGATGAGAGACTGCCCCCGTGAGCGCTCCCCCCGAACTGCCCGCTGTGGTCCGGCGAGCCTTCGACGTCTCGCTCCGCGCGGGGTACGTCTCGTTCTGCCGCAACGAGACCGGCCGTCTGCTCGCCGACCCTGGCAGCCACCCGCACCGGCACCCTGGCCGAGTTCGGCACCGGCTGCGGCGTCGGGACGGCGTGGCTGCGCTCCGGCGTGCGCGGTCCGGACGCCCGGATCCTCACCGCGGAGCGGGACCCGCGGCTGGCCGGTGCGGCGGCCGAGATCTTCGCCGACGACCCCCAGGTCGAGGTGCTCGCCGCGGACTGGTCGACGCTGCTCGCACCAGGGCCCGTTCTCGCTGCTCTTCCTGGACTCCGGCCAGCCCGACCAGGTCGGCGTGGACGCGATCGCGGACCTGGTCGAGCCCGGCGGCATCGTGGTGCTCGACGACTTCACGCCGTGCGAGAGCTGGCCGCCGATCGCCTACGGGAGGGTGGACTCGCTGCGCGAGCAGTGGCTCTCCGACGAGCGGTTCACGACCGTCGAGGTGATGGTCGCCCCGGACGCCTCCGCGATCGTCGCCACCCGGCGCTGAGCGTCGGGGACGGGCAGCTCGACGGTCCAGAACGGCAGCCACGCCTGGGTGAGCGGGCCGATCGCCAGCGCGTACAGCACCGTGGCCAGGCCGATGACCCCGCCGAGCGCCAGCCCCAGCAGCACCACGGTCGCCTCCAGGCCGGTCCGGACCAACCGCAGCGACCACCCGGTCCGCCGCGAGAGTCCGGTCATCAGGCCGTCGCGCGGACCGCGACCGAACTGGGCGCCGATGTAGGTCGCGCTGGCCAGGCCGCAGAGCAGCACCCCGCCCACGGTCAGCCCGAGCCGCAGGGCGAAGGCGTCCGGCCGCTCCAGCAGCGCCAGGCTCGCGTCGGTCGCGACGCCGACCACGATCGCGTTCGAGATCGTCCCGAGACCGGGCTTCTCGCGCAGCGGGATCCAGGCCAGCAGCACCGCGAAGCTGGTCAGCACCAGCACCCCGCCCAGGGTGAGCGGCAGGTACCGGGTGGCGCCGGAGTGGAAGACGTCCCACGGCGCCAGACCGAGACCGCCGCGGACCATCATCGCCAGCGAGACGCCGTACAGCACCAGGCCCACGTAGAGCTGCGTCAGCCGGCGACCCAAGCGGCCGGCTCGGAGCTGGGCGAGCGGACCGAGGTCGGTGAGGCCGGGACGCGGGATCCGAGTGGCGCGGGGCGGTGCGGGGTGGGAGGCGGCGGTGGTCATGCGTCCACGATGACCGCGATTGGCCCTTGACCAAATAGCCAATCGTGAGAAAGTGGACTGTATGAGCCAGTCCACATCGGTGAGCGCCGGCCGGACCGCCGCCCTGGTCGGCGACTTCGACCGGACCCCCGCCTACGCCGGCCTCGCCGACGCCCTGATGGTGGTGATCGGGGACGGACGGATCCCGTTCGGTGCCCGGTTGCCGAGCGAGCGCGAGCTCACCGACGAGCTCGGCGTCTCCCGGACCACGGTGGCCCGGGCGTACGCCGCCCTGCGCGACAGCGGGTACGCCGAGGCCCGGCAGGGTGCCGGCACGTTCACCCGGACCCCGGGCGGCCGGAACCGGGCCCGGGACCGGGCGCTGGTGCCGCACGCCGGGGACCACGATGCGATCGACCTGGGCTGTGCCGCCGGCTCCGCACCGCCGGGCCTGATGGCGGCGTTCACCGAGGCCGCGGTCGACCTGCCGGCGTACCTCGGCGGGCACGGCTACTACCCGACCGGGCTGCCGCAGCTGCAGGAGGCCATCGCCCGTGACTACGAGCGCCGCGGGCTGCCGACCGACCCGGACCAGATCCTGGTCACCGGCGGCGCCCTGTCCGCGGCCGCGGTGGTCGCCCAGGCGATGACCACCACCGGCGACCGGGTGCTGGTGGAGTCGCCGGTCTACCCGAACGCGACCCGGGCGATCCGCAGCGCCGGCGCGCGCCTGGTGCCCTCCCCGGTGGACCCCGACGGCTGGGACCTCGACGCGATCGGCGGCGTGCTGGGCCGGAGCCGCCCCACGCTGGCCTACCTGATCCCCGACTTCCAGAACCCGACCGGGCACGTGATGAGCCGACGCGCAGCGAGCGAGTACGCCGGGCACCTGCGCCGCGCCGGCACGGTCGCCGTGGTCGACGAGGCCCACCAGGCGCTGGCGCTGGACGGCCAGGAGATGCCGCCGCCGTTCGCGGCCCTGGCCCCCGACACGATCACCCTGGGCAGCGCCAGCAAGAGCTTCTGGGGCGGGCTGCGGCTGGGCTGGATCCGGGCGCCGCGACCTCGGCTGGAGGCGATCACCCGGGCCCGGGTGAGCATCGACGTCGGGGCACCGGTGCTGGAGCAGCTGGTGCTGGCCCGGCTGCTGGCCGCTGGCCCGGTGCTGCCCGAGCACCTGGACCGGTTGCGGGAGCAGCGCGGCGCCCTGCTCGGGGCGCTCGAGGAGCAGCTGAGCGACTGGTCCTGGCACCGACCGCGAGGTGGCCTGGCGGTGTGGTGCCGGTTGCCGGCGGCGCTGGCCACCGCGCTGGCGGTGGCGGCGGAGGACCGGGGCGTCATCGTCACCCCCGGCCCGGTCTTCGCCGTCGAGGGCGGGCTCGACCGGTTCGTGCGGATCCCGTGGACCCGGCCGCCGGCCGAGCTGCGCGAGGCGGTCGGCCGGCTGGCCGAGGCCTGGGCCGTGGTCCGGGACCGAGGCGCCGACCCGGCCGCGGGGCGGCCCGGGACCGGGGCGGGCGGCTCGCGCCGTGCCGCCCGGGTGATGGTCGCCTGACCCGACGGGTCGAGGAGCTCAGGTGAGGTCGACGGCGCGCACCGAGACCGCGTCGATGGCGTGCCCGATCTCCAGCAGCGTCTCCGGCGGGATCGCCGAGTCGACCGACAGGGCGACGAGCGCCTCTCCCCCGGCCTGCTGCCGGCTGACCTGCATCCCGGCGATGTTCACGCCCGCGTCGCCGAGGATCCGGCCGACGGTGCCGACCATCCCGGGCCGGTCGACGTAGGAGAAGAACGCCAGGTGGTCGGTGGGCTCGATGTCCACGTCGTAGCCGTTCACCTCGACCAGCCGCTCGCGTTGGCTGATCCCGATCAGGGTGCCGCCGACCGAGACCTGGGTCCCGTCGGCCAGGGTGCCCCGGATCGTGATGAGGTTCCGGTGGTCGGGGCTCTCCTCCCCGGTCACCAGCCGCACCGCGGTCCCCCGCTCGGAGGCGAGCAGCGGCGCGTTCACGTAGGAGACCTGCGACTCGACGATGTCGCTGAAGATGCCCTTGAGCGCGGCCAGCTCGAGCACCTTCACGTCGTGCTCGGTGATCTCGCCGCAGACCTCGACGTCCAGCTGGGTGGCCACCTCGCCGGCCAGGGCGGTGAAGACCCGGCCGAGCTTCTCGGTGAGCGGGATCCCGGGCCGGACGTCCTCGGCGATCAGCCCGCCCTGGACGTTGACCGCGTCGGGGACCAGCTCGCCGGCGAGCGCGAGCCGGACCGAGCGGGCCACGGCGATCCCGGCCTTCTCCTGGGCCTCGTCGGTGGAGGCACCGAGGTGCGGGGTGGCGACCACGTGGTCGAGCTCGAAGAGCGGGGAGTCGGTGCACGGCTCGGTGGCGAAGACGTCCAGGCCGGCGGCCGCGACGCGACCCTCCTTCAGAGCGGCGTGCAGTGCGGTCTCGTCGACGATGCCGCCGCGCGCGGCGTTGACCAGGATCAGCGACGGCTTCACCCGGTGCAGCTCCTCGTCACCGATCAGCCCGACGGTCTCGGGAGTCTTCGGCAGGTGCACGGACATGAAGTCGCTCTCGCGCAGCAGGGTCTCCAGGTCGACCAGTCGGACCCCCATCTGCGCGGCCCGGCCGGCCTGCACGTAGGGGTCGTAGGCGATCACGGTCATCCCGAAGGCGGCCAGCCGGTGCGCGACCAGGACGCCGATCCGGCCCAGGCCGACGATCCCGACGGTCTTCTCGTACAGCTCCACGCCACTGAACCGGGACCGCTGCCAGGACCCCGCGCGCAGCGTCTCGTGCGCCGGGGAGACGTGCCGGGCGGCCGCGAGCATCAGCGCCACGGCCAGCTCGGCGGCGGAGACGATGTTGGACGTGGGCGCGTTGACCACCATCACGCCGTGCTGGGTGGCGGCGCGGACGTCGACGTTGTCCAGACCGACCCCGGCGCGGGCCACGACCCGCAGCCGTCCGGCCGCGGCCAGCACCTCCTCGTCCACGTGCGTCGCGGAGCGGATCAGCAACGCCTCGGCCTCGCCGACGGCGGCGAGCAGCGAGGCGCGGTCGGCCCCGTCGCATCGCCGGACGTCGAAGTCCGGTCCGAGCGCCTCCAGGGTGGCGGGGCTGAGCTCCTCGGCGATCAGCACGACGGGCAGACCGGTGGGCAGATCGGCGGGCGGTACGACGGGCTTGGTCACAGCAGTGTCCTGGGGGTTCGACTGGTGTCGCGCGGACCGGGAGCCACCCAGGCTCTGGGTCGGGTGGCGAGCACGACGCTGTGCCGCTGGTCACCCTACCCGAGACCGCGACGGTGAGAGCTCCGGCCCGCGGCGCGCGAACGACCCCGGCGTCCGGCCGTGGGCCCGTCGGAATGCCCGGTTGAAGGCCGACTCGGACCGGTAGCCGACCCGCACCGCCACCGCAGCCAGGGGCAGCTCCCGCTCCGCCACCAGCCGTGCCGCCAGGTCCATCCGCCACCTGGTCACGTAGGTCATCGCCGGTTCGCCGACGACGGCGGCGAACCGGGCGGCGTAGCCGGACCGGGACATGCTCGCCACCCGGGCCAGCTCGGTCAGGGTCCAGGGCCGGGCCGGGTCGGCGTGGAAGGCGGCGAGGGCCTCGCCGAGCCGAGGATCTCGCAGCGCCGCCACCCAGCCGAGCGCCGGGCGAGCCTGGTCCACCCAGGCGCGCAGCGCGTGCACCACGAGGACGTCGGCGAGCCGGGCGGTGACCACGTCGCTGCCGACGCGGGTGCGCCGCGACTCCCGTCCGATCATCTCCAGCGCGGCGCGCACGCCACCGTCGCCGTGTCCCAGCCGGAGGACGGGCGGGAGCGCGGCGACCAGCCAGGGCATCCCGAGCCCGCTGAAGCCGACCGCGCCGCAGACGAGCCGGGTCAGCTCGCCGCCTCCCCCGGCCCTGATGTGCTCGTAGCGGTCCCCGACCTCGGTGCGCGGCAGGTCGAAGAGGGGCACCGCGGTGCTGTCCGGTGCGTCGAGGATGTCGTGGCCGGTGCCGTGCGGGACGAGCACGACCTGGCCCGCCTCCAGCCGGGTGGTCGTCCCGCCGATGACGACCGTCCCGCCGCCCTGCGTGACGACGTGGAAGACCATCGTGCCGGGCAGCGCGGGCATCGCGATGCCCCACGGCGCGGTGAGCTCGGAGGCGGCGTAGAACACCGCGCTCATCTCGAGGTCCCCGAGGGTCCGGGTGATCACGTCGGTGTCGTCGGCCACCGGCCCACTCTCGCGCAATCTGGACGATCGGGCAATCACGCTGGTGCTACGGGCATTGATGATCCGGTAGCAGGCGCCCAGGGTGGAACCCGGGAGCAGCCGCGCTCCCCGTCGAGAGGAGCAGGGGATGAAGGTGTTGGTCGTGGGTGCCAGTCGTGGCGTGGGGGCGGAGGTGGTCCGGACCCTGGCGGCCCGGGGTCACCAGGTGACGGCGTACGCACGCTCGGGCGGCCCCGCTGTCGACGGCGTCACCCGAGTGCAGGGGGATGTCCTGGACGGCTGGACGCTGGACAAGGCGATGGTCGGCCAGGAAGCGGTGGTGGTGACCCTGGGGATCTCGGACAACCCGGTGCGGGTGCGGCTCACCGGACGGGCCGGAACGCCGACCGACGTGCGGTCCGCCGGCACCCGGCGGGTCCTCACCGCGATGACCGAGCTCGGGGTGCCTCGCCTGGTGGTGCAGTCGACGTACGGCATCGGGGAGACCTACTCCCGGCTCTCGCCGCTGCTCCGGATGTTCTTCTCGCTCGTGCTGCGGCGCCAGGTCGACGACCATGCCGTCCAGGAGGAGCTGGTGCGGACGAGCAGCACCGACTGGACGATCGTGCGACCGGTGGCGCTCGACGACCGCGACGACGACACGGCGGCGTCGGTGCGGACCGACGACACCGTCCGCGGCATGCACGTCGGCCGCCGGCAGGTGGCCGCGGCGGTGGCGGACGCCCTGCTCGACCCCTCGTCCTGCGGCGCGGTGCTCAGCGTCTCGCGGGCCTGAACCTCCGCCCAGGCGGGGCTCGGCGAGCCCCGCGGTCAGCGACGACCGCGGGACCCTGCCTTGGTGTTGCGCCAGTACTCCACCAGGTCGTCGCCGCCTCGTAGCGGGTGCAGACCGGTCGGCACCAGCGACTTGTCGTGCCGCACGATCACCAGCAGCGAGCCCGCTCGGTCGTCGGTGGTCCGGATGTCCGACACCGTCTTCCACGGCACGACGGTGCTCCTCCAGAAGGCCCGCCGTACGACGACCCCGTCGGCGTCTGCGGTGACCTTCCGCGGCCCGGTCACCGCCATCACCAGCAGACCGATCGCGGTGATCAGCAGGCCGCTGACCAGACCGGAGGACCCGATGTCACCCACGGCAGCCTGGTAGACCCGCACCAACCCGAAGATGACCCAGAGCGCTGCTCCCGCGGTCCAGAACCGACCGGGGCGCCACTGCCGTTGTGTCTCCACGCCGCGATCGTAGACCGTCATCGCGGTGCGCGGCCACGAGCGCTCGACCGACACGCACCCGGTATCACCCCGGGTTCGCGGTCGCTCCTTCCCTGCACAGCGGGTACTCGCCCGCACCGAAGGGAGCCCACGACCATGTCCGAGAACCAGTCCGACCAGCTGCCGCCGTACGACGAAGCCACCGAGGTGGCGATGACCGGCGACGTCCTGGAGCGTCTGCTGCGCGACGACTCCGCCCTGCCCGAGCTCGAGGAGGCCATGCACACCGGCGACGTCCGCGCCTTCCGCGCCGTGCTGGAGCGGCACGAGCTGCTCGACCACGCGAGCCTGGTGTGTCGCTGGATCTGCAGCTGGCACGTGCAACGACGCTGTCTGTGGGTCTGTCGCGACCACGAGATCACCCGTCTGGAGCCCGAGGAGGTCGCGAAGGCGAGCCTCGGCCTGGCTCGGCTCGCCCAGCAGGAGGGCGCCCTGGAGCGGCTGGTCGACGCGCTCGACTCCGGCGACGGGGACCGGTTCGGGGAGCTGCTGGAACGCTTCGACCTGCACGCCTACTGCCGGTTGATCTGCGTGCTGATCCTCACGGTGCGCTGCGAGCTGTTCTGCCTGCTGCTCTCCGGCGAGAAGGCGACCGAGAAGCCCCGGCCGCTGGTCGCGGTGCTGAGCGACATCGCCGGCGCCGCGGGAAAGCTCGCCGAGGACGACCGGGTCCTGACCGGGCTGCTGGCGGCCTACCAGGAGGGTCGGTACGACGAGGTGCACGCCGTCCTCGAGAAGCTCCAGCTGGTGCGCTACTGCCGGCTGGTGTGCTGGTGGCTGTGCGTGGTCGTGCCGTTCCTGCGCTGCACCCGCGTCTGCTTCGAGCTGCCGATCGCGATCGAGGAGCCGCCGCGGCCCGGCGACCCCGGACCGATCCGGGAGTGGGCGAAGGTGACGGTCGGGCTCGCCGGCCGTCCCGAGGCGGTACGGGCGCTGGTGGAGGCGGCTCGGACCGGCGACGACGGCCGGTTCACCGAGCTGGTCCGAGAGCTCGACCTGGGGAGGTACTGCCACTACCTGTGCTGGTGGACGCACCGGCTGATCTGCTACCGGCGCTGCTTCTTCGTCTGCCCGCCGCTGCCACCGCGGCCGGTCTTCTACCGGCTGGGGGGCTACCCCTTCCCCGGGGCCGTCGACACCACCGGCAGCGGGCTGACCGTCGTGGAGTCCCGGGCCTTCCACGGCGACGTCCGGCTGAACGGCTCCGCGCTGCAGCAGACCTACGACGGGGGCTCACCGGAGTACCGCTTCGAGGCGCTGGTCGGCGGCAGCTGGACGCCGGTGCTGCCGGGTCAGATCGCGCCGACGGTGATCGGGTCCTGGACCAGCATCACCGCGCCCGCCCGCGACTACGTCGTCAACGGCAACGCCGCCGACCCCGACGTCATCGTCGTCAGCCCGGACGGCGACGGCTGGATCAAGGTCCCGACCGAGAACAGCTTCTGGACCGCGACCGGCGCCTTCACCTCCAACGGCAACTTCATCCGGGTGCGGACCGACACCGTGGTGCAGCCCACCCCGGTGCACGACGCGTCCGCGGTCTCGGCCGGGGACGCGGTGCCCGCGGCCGAGCTGGGCGCCGACGCCGTGGTCGGGCTGCGGATGCGCTGGCGCAGGGTCGGCACCGCCGTCGACGGTCTCGTCGTCGGCACCGCCGAGCGGGTCGCGGTGATGAACGACCGGTGGAACCAGGTGGCCAAGGGCGGCTCCTGGTTGGGCACTCGTGCCGACGGCCGGATCGGCGTGGTCAGCGTGGGAGTCGACGAGATCGGGCCGGGCTGTCTGGACGTCGATGACGACCTGCACGTGCGGTACACCGCGGCCCACCCGCACCTGGGGTCGTTCGGCCTCTCGGTCGTCGGTCCGGTGCCGGTGGCGCTCACCGTCACCGACGACCCCACGGCGACCGCCGCCAACCGGCACGGCGTCGCGACGCTGACCCCGCCTGCTCAGGTCGCCGACCTGCCGGAGTGCTCGTACCTGGCCACGCTGTCGGTCTCGTTCCTGCTCACCGACGGGGACAACAACCCGGGTCCGGAGTACGACCAGGTGGCGTTCCACGTGCAGCACTGACCGCTTCGGGGGGATCTCCGGGACGGGCCGCGAGGTCCGTCCCGGCGATGCGGTCAGGTGTCTCTGTCCTGGCGCACAGGTTTGAGATCTCGATCACCGGGCATGAGCCACGGCGGCGCCGTCCGTGGCGCCCGATCAGGCCGCGAGCTGCGGCACCCTCTCGGAAAAGGAACCCATTTGCGCGCGATCACTGCGGCCGCCCTGTCGGCCTCCACCGTTCTGTCCCTCGGCGCCGCGACCCTGGCAGCGGGCTCGCTGTCCGCGTCCGCCGCCCCCGCGTCCCCCGCGCCCTACATCGTGGTGCTCGACGACAGCGCTGACGCGCGAGCCGTCGCCACCGGCCAGGCTCAGCGGCTCGGCTTCGACGTGGGTCACGTCTACACCTCCGCCCTGCAGGGCTACTCGGCGACGATGACCCCGGCGGTCGCCGCCGCGCTCGAGGCGTCGCCCGGGGTCCGGTGGGTGCAGCAGGACAAGCCGGTCAGCATCGCCGCCCAGTCGACGCCGACCGGCATCAATCGGGCGAACGCGGACGCCAGCCCCACCGCGAAGATCAACGGCGCCGACGAGCGCGTGAACGTCGACGTCGCGGTCATCGACACCGGCGCCGACCTCAGCCACCCGGACCTGAACATCTACCGGGCCGGGGCCAAGAACTGCTCGATCGGCGCCGTCAGCGCCAACGACCTGCACGGCCACGGCACGCACGTCTCCGGCACCGTCGGCGCCATCGACGACGGCAAGGGTGTCGTCGGCATGGCCCCGGGCGCCCGCATCTGGCCGGTCAAGGTGCTCACCGATGCCGGCACCGGGATGAACTCCGACGTGATCTGCGGGATCGACTACGTCACCGCCAACGCCTCGAAGATCGAGGTCGCCAACATGAGCCTCGGCGGCAGCGGCACCGACGACCAGAACTGCGGCGCCTCGAACAACGACGCCATGCACGCGGCGATCTGCCGTTCGGTCGACGCCGGCGTGACCTACGTCGTCGCGGCGGGCAACGACTCCGAGGACGCCAAGAACTTCACCCCGGCGGCGTACGACGAGGTGATCACGGTCAGCGCGCTGGCCGACTTCAACGGCCAGCCCGGCGGCGGTGCCCCGTCGACCTGCCGCGCGGACGTCGATGACACGTTCGCCAACTTCTCCAACTACGGCGCGGACGTGGACATCATCGCGCCCGGTGTCTGCATCAACTCGACCTGGATGCTCGGCGGCTACAACACCATCAGCGGTACGTCGATGGCGAGCCCGCACGTCGCCGGTGGCGCCGCGCTCTACAAGGCGACCCACCCGACGGCCTCCCCGGCCGCGGTCAAGTCCGCCCTGCAGAGCAGTGGCACGTTCGACTGGAACAACACCGACGACGGTGACGCCACCAAGGAGCGCCTGCTCGACGTCACCTCGTACTGACCAGCATCACCCTCGCCGTGCCGAGTGCCGCTGTCACCCCGTGGCAGCGTCGCTCGGCACTGCCATGTCCGGGCAGGCCGGGCAGGCAGACGGCACGGACGGTGCCGCGCCAGCCGCGCTGCTGCCACAGCCTGCCCATCCTCGCCGCGGTGTCGCAGGGGCGACCGAACACCTGCCCCCAGCCCCACCGGACGGTGAGCGTGCCGCCCCGGGCCGGCAGGTCCTCGAGCCTCGTCCCGGATCACCCGGACCACGCTGCCGCGGACCGCACCGGGCAGAACCCGGTGATCTGGATCTGTGGAGAACCGGCTGTGCCGCGCGAGGCTGTCAGCCGGTGGCAGTGCTGCTCGGCACCGCGTCCCCGGGTGACGGTAGGTGTCGCGCGTTCGGGTGCGGGAGCGACGAGCGAGGCGACGGGGAGCAGGAACCAGTGGCCGGTCACGCAGCGCACCTTGGCGTGCTCGACCGGGCCGTCGGTGCTCTCCAGCACCGCGCGCCACTCGACCTCGGCGAGCGCGCCGCACTCGGGGCAGCTGGTGCTGTCCATGCTGCTGGCCATGGGGTCACCTCCGGTCTCGGCGTCTACCGAAGAAGAGTGACCGGGACCTGTCTCAGATACATGACGAGACGGTCACGCCGGCATGCCGGCCGCTTCGAGGACGGCCAGGTCGCGCTCGGCGTACTGGCGATGCCACCACTCCTCGTTGAGCACGATCAACAGGCACTCGCGGACCGGGAACCGCTCACCCTCGGGGGGCCAGCCCGCCCCCCTCAGGGGCGGCGTCTCGGCGTCCAGCTGCTCGTCGGTGAGGTGCTCGACGACTCCCCGCACCAGCCGCATCGCCCGGTGCCGCACCGCCAACGCCTGCTCGAGGCTCGGTCGCGCGGCGCGGTCACAGGGCACTCCCGGGATCGGCCCCATCTGCTCCCACGGCAGCGACAGCGGGTGCCACGGGTCGGGGTCTCCCAGGACGCCGCGGCCCACCCAGGACTCGCTGGCGAACGCGAGGTGGCGCAGCGTCTCGATGAACGACCACTCCCCCTGCACCGAGGCGTGCAGCAGCTCCGGGTCGAGCCGCCGGGCCCGGTCCACGGTGGCGGCCCACAGCTCCTCGTCGAGGTCCCAGGCCGCTCGGAACCCGTCGGCGGAACCCGGCCGGAAGGTCGCCCTCTCGGGTTGGCGACGGTCCAGCTCGGCCTCGATCAGCGGGGCCACGTCCACCCCGTTGATGACCAGGTTCGAGATCTCGCCGTCGATCACCGTGTCGACCAGCTCGACCCCGCGCATGGTCACCCCGCGCAGATCCGAGTGCCGGATGTCGGCACCGTTCAGCAGCACCCCGGTGAACCGGCAGCCGGACAGGTCCGCCCGGGCGAACTCCCGCCCGGAGTGGTCCTCGAGATCCTGCATCCTCTCAGGCTAGGCCGGGACGCCCGACCGCGCACGTGTCCGCGACCTGCCCGCGAACACCCGAGGTGGGTATCGTCGGTGCATGGCCCTCGGGACGAGGCGATGCAGGCATCGACCGCCGCCCGGTCATGCCTGAGCCGTCGGCGGGCCCACCGCGTCGCAACCTCGGCGCGTGGCTGACCGAGCAGCCGGTCATTGTCGCCGTGGGAGCCCTTGCGGCGCTGGTCACGGCCCTGCTGGCTGTGCTGGACGCGCTCGACTCCCGGAACGGACGCGTCGCTGTGCTGCTCGCCGCCACCCTCGTCGCCGTGCTGGTCCTGTGGGAGGGTCGGCGCAGGTCCGGACCTCGAGGTCGGCGCGTTCTGACGGCGATGATGCTGGTCACGGTGCTCGCAGCCGGCGCCGGTGCTGGCCGTCTGATGATCCGCGACCAGCCGGATCAGACGGCAGGACAACCGGCTGCCTTCAGCCTCGAGGACGTTCGGCTGGCTACGTGGCGCGACGAGGGTGCGGAGCTCGGTCTCGCGTTCCGGGGTGGTGCCGCCTCTGCCTACATCGTCCGCCTCGACGTCCTCCAGATCGCCACCATGCCCGAGTGCGGGGGCGAGGGATCGGTGGATTGGATCACCGTCGACGCCGCCGCCGGGGTCATCGCAGGGTCCGAGGGTGACACCCTGCTCGTTGCCCGTCAGCGCTCCTCAGACAGTCCCGGATCCTCGGTCGAGGTCCAGGCCGAGCAGGTCGCCTCCCGGTGCAGAAGCTCGTCCAGGCTGACCCTGCGTCCTCAGCAGGCGATGGCCGCCGAGGACCTCGGCCAGCTGCGCGTCCGCCTCCCCGCCACGTATCGCATCAGCACCGTGGAGTACGAGGGCCAGAGCTCCGGCGATCGGCGGCCCGCCGACGAGGTCCTCGCCGATGCTGACATCAGCCTGCCCGACGGTGAACGGCAATACCTCGAGCGGCTCCTCGATTCCGGGGAGCACCGTCTCTTCCTGTGGCCCTGGTCAACGGCATTCGACCGTTCCCTCTTCCAGGGGTGGGACTTCGTGCTGCTGGTGGCCGCGAGCCTCAGTGATGGTTCCTGTGCGGTGGGCGGCCTCGACCTGCTCGACGAGAACGCCCTGCTTGACCCGCCGTCGGCCGGGGACCTGTTCGGCACCCCCAACGACGGTGCCGCACCTGGATCCTGCGCTTGACAGGCGGCCTGCCCTCCCCGCTGCGAGGACAGGTCGTCGCCTAGAGCGTGACCGTGTCGGCGTACACCAGACGCGCGACCCGCCCTGGCTCCCGGCCCGGCGTCTCGGGATCGGCGTCGAGCAGCTCGTGCTCCTCGACCAGCACCCGCCACGCGGCCGCCTCGCGGGGCTCCGCCCGGCTGGCGCAGCCCCGGGTAGCCGGCGGCGTCACCCTGCCGGTGTCCCCGAGGCCGGCGGCAGGTTGACGGCCCGGTCCAGGTGGCCCGGAAGCCCCCGTTCTCCTCGACGCTGACGGCGAGCAGCAGCCGAGCTCGACACGTCTGCCACTCCAGGTCACCGGCCCCGTCGGCCCGGCTCTGCACGGTCGCCCGGACGGTGCGGGACTGCTGCAGCCGGCGATGCCCTATGGCGGCGTCGCCGGTCGGGGCTGTCGGCCGAGCTGGTCGCCGGGGAGTCCCGGGCGGCTCCCGTAGCGGTCCCAGCGCGACCAGCTGACCACCCCGCTCAGCGTCACCTGGACCTGCCCTGGCGTCCGGTCCGGCTCACGGTCAGCGTCCGGGTGGGCAGCGGCTGCACCCAGCTGGTCAGCGCGACCGGGGACAGCTGACGAACCCTCGATCGAGTGTGGCTGGTAGCGCGCCACCGCCAGCCGGACGAACGGCCACAGGGCGGGGGTCTCGACCAGTGGCGACGTCGACGAACCAGCGGCCCGGACTCCTCGTCGTACTCCGGCTGGTAGCCGAGCACCCGCACCGACGGGTGGTCCCGGACGTCGCGCAGCGGCACGGTCGCGGCGACGGCGACGGGGTTCCCGGGCACGTCGGTCCAGCCGCGGTCCCGCCCGCCGAGCAGGCCTCGCCCCGCAAGCGGCGGTCGGATCCCGACGCCTTCCGCCACCCCGCTCTCGACGAGGTCCAGCAGCAGCTGGTCGACGCGCGAGCAGCGGCGGCACCGTCGGGTTCGCCGTGGCGCCGCCGTGCTGGACGATCGGGTCTGCCGCCCACAGGCTGGTGGCGCCGTCCGGTGCCTGCTGCGCCTTCGGCTGCGGCGTCCAGGAATCGCCGGTTCCTGCACCCACTCGTCGGGTGTCGAAGACGAGCACGCCGAGCAGCTCGCCGTCGCCGGAGGAGAACCACGGGCGGGCCAGCCACACCCGCACGCCGGAGCGCCGGACCTGCCGCCAGGCGAACGGCTCGTCGGGCTCGGCCTGCTCCTCCCAGCGCAGCAGCGGCACCGCGTCGAGCACCACGCGGTGCCGCCGGGCGTGCCGAGGACGGGATGTCGAGCACCACCGGCTCGCCGGTGCGGATCGGCTCGTCCGGGAATCTGGCGGCGGCGGGAAGTACTCCGCGTACCGGGTGGCGCCACTGGGCACGTAGGTGACGCGGCGGTAGTGGGTGTCCTCGAAGGTCTGCAGCATCCGGTGGAAGCCGATGTCCCCGAGCGCCTTCGGCGAGCGGGCCGGTCGGCAGGAAGTCGTAGAGGAACAGCACCCCGGTGCGTTCGGCTGCCGCGACGGCGGAACGCACCACGACGTCGGACTTGGACACTGCCTGCGGCCCCGGGCGCGGCGAGGTCGTCGACGGTCTCGGTCCACCGGGCGCGCACCACGCAGCGTGTCGGTGCTCGGGCCGTGCACGTCGACCAGGCCGGTGCAGGCCGCCACCGACCGGCCGGGCGGGCGCAGGAACAGGTCGAGCGCCCGGAGCTCCGGTGGCCGGACGGGCGCGGGAACGGCGTGCACCAGCCGAAGCGTCCGTCGACGGCGTCAGCCACCAGGTCCAGCCCGGAGGACGCCGCACGCATGAGGGCGGCCGCGGCGACCACCTCGTCGGTGGTGTAGCCGTCGGCGGGGTCTGCGACGCTGGCCAGGTGCGACCGCCACAGGCCGAACTTGTCCAGGATCGCCGAGGTCCAGGGTGCTGGACAGCGCCACCCGCACCTGCTCGCCCGGCGGGCACGTGACACGTGGACCTCGTGGCCGTCGACGCGGGCGGCGAGCGTGTCGCCGGGCTCCACGACCAGCCGCAGCGGCTGCAGCGACGGCCACGATCCCGGGTACGGCACGCGACGGCCTGCAGCGCGCGGGGCTCGCGGCAGGCCAGTGCGGCGAGCCGGCCTCGTAGAACACCAGCGAGACACCGGTGGCGTACGGGTCCGGCAGGTAGGGCAGCCGCAGGGCGTCGGTGTCGTGCACCACGTACTGGCCCTCACCGATGGGCCGGCCGCGGTCGGCGGTGATGTCAGCGAGCGTGGCCCGGTGCGCCGAGCCGGTGTCCGCGCCCGGGCCGGTCGACCAGGGCGATTCCCGGCTTGCTCGTCGGTCGCCCGTGGCGTCGGTGAGGCTGGGCACGAACTGGTCGAGCAGGGTCCCGCGTTCGGCGAGCGCCACCGCGTACAGCCGGCGGATCTCGGCGGCGTTGCCCGTGCCGATGGCGGCGTCGAAATGTCCGGCGGCCTCGGCCTCCAGCTGGGTGGCCTTGGGCGGCGCGATGTGCCGCTCGGCAGCGGGTCGGGCATCCGGATCCCCGTCCGGGAAGGCCCTCACCCGGCGGCAGGCCGCTGCGGACCACCAGGTGGCGCCGGCTGCTCCCCGGTGCCCAGCTCGTGGCGGACAACGAGGGCCGGGCGCCGGGACCGGTTCCCACCGCAGGTAGGGCCGCGGGCGTGGTGACCGCGACCGGGCAGGCGGCCGGCCGTCCTCGGGGACCAGCAGGTCGTCGCTCGGCGCCAGGCTCGGCGAAGGTCGTCCGGGTCGACCGCAGCTGCGGGCGGACACGCAGCGTGTCCGGTCCGACTCGGCGAGGATGCGCGACGCCGCCGCGACGTCGTCGAAGGCACGCTGGCGCCGGGGTCGCCGCGTGCGCTCTCGCGACCGCCGCCTGCGCCACCAGGCTCGCTCCAGGGTCGCGTCGATGCGCCGGGTCCCCGGACAGCAGCTCTGTCGGGCAGCCGGCGATCCCGGGTCCGGTCGTCCGACCGCGCGCAGCCTGCTCGACCAGGGCCGCCCGACGGCGGCGCCGCGGCGGCGCCGCCGCCGGTCCCGACGGCGGTACGCCGCCCGCACGGTCCAGGTGCTCGGCGGCGGCCTCGAGCCGCTCCGGGTGCGGGCGCGGCGACCGCCTCCGGCCGTCGTCGGGGCGCGTCGGGCGCACGCGCGGCGCGGCGCCACCTGGAGGCACGGAGTTGCCGGCCAGGTCCACGGCCAGCACCCGGAAGCTGTACGACGTGCCGTAGCGCAGCCGCGGCAGCGACCCCGGCTCGACCCGCGAGGTGACGTGCGCGCCGTCGACCGGCGCGTCCGGCGGGTGTCTCGACGACGACCTCGGTGGCGCCGTCCGGGCCCGGGCGGTTCGACGTGCACGATGATCCGCCCGGGTCGCGGCGCGGACAGGCTCCACCCGTCCCAACCGGCCACCACCTCGTGGAGGTAGTAGCCGTCGCCGGAGTCGGCCGTGGCCCGGTTCAGCGCCGAGAGCTGCAGGAAGCCGACGTCGGCCGCGTCGCTGAGGACGGGCACGCCGCCGGGCTCACCGGTCACCGTCACCCGGCGTCGGTGCAGGCTGTGCCAGGCCCGGGTCCTGTCGTCCCAGACCTCGACCCGGATGCCGCGGACCAGGTCGTCGAGGAGCAGCTCCCGGGTGCCGTCGTCGACGGCCAGCTTCTCGGCCTCGATGCACCCGCCGGCCGCAGCTGGGCGGCCCGGTCCCGGCGGGCCAGCGCGAACCCGGTGGAGCGCAGCGTTCCGGGGGCGGAGGTGGCCGCGTCGCCGTTGGCCTCGCCGGCGTACTGCCGGACCAGGTTGCGCAGGTGCTGGTCCAGCTTGAGCCCGGAGGCGTCCGGGTCGGCGTCGAGCACCACCCACTCGTCGTTCCCGAGCGGCAGCGCGCCGCCGACCCAGGCGCTGCTGGAGCCGGCCGCGAAGACCGGACCGCGGCACCACGACCGACGTACGCCGCGGCCGGCAGCACCTCCAGGTCGGGCGCGGGCGAGCGCACCTGGACGCTGACCCAGGTGGCCCCGGCGAGCGCGGCCCGCGCCTGGTCGGCGTCGAGACCGTCGAGCACCACGTCGACGACCAGGCCGAGCCGGCGCAGCAACGCGGGCGTGGCGCCGAGCGAGCCGACCCGGGCGTGGAAGTCGTGCTCGGGCCGGTCCAGCCGCGGGGTCGGCGGCGCGTCCGGGTCCGGCTCGGTGCGTGGTCGCTGCTGCGGCTGCTCGGGCCGCTCGTAGTAGCGCCGCATCGCGTGGGCGTCGACGATCAGCTGGAGCTGGGGGTTCGCCGACAGGTCCTGCCCCACCAGGGCGTCCAGGCCCCGGGTGACCCGCAGGTCGGCGTCGGGGTCGTCGAGCAGCACCTGCACCGGCGAGGGTTCGTCGCCGATCTCGGACTGGTAGGGCGGCAGCGGCGGCAGCTCCCGGCCGTGACCCCGCTCGGGGTCGGTGTCGTCGGGCTCGGTGAGCGGTCCGATCGTGGTGAGCGCGTCCCGGAGCCGCTGCGCCGGGACTCCGAGCCGGCGCCGGGCCCGGCCGGGGGCGTCGTCGAGCAGCCGGCGTAGCCGGCCCGTCCCGGTCGAGCCCGGCCAGGGTCTCCAGCAGGCCGGCCGCCACCGGGTCCGTGGTCGGTCCCGGGCGCTGGGTGGGGGCGCCGGTGATCGTCGCGAGGTGCAGGTCGACGGCGTGGTCGCTCATCCGGCTCGCCGGGTTGGTGCGCCAGGTCTCCCCGGACAGCTGCGGTGTCGGGAACGCCGGCGACCGGGGTGCCGGGCGGCAGCACCGCGGCCCAGGACGCGGCGTCCGGCTCGGCGCCGGGGGTGGAGACGACCCGGAGCGGCAGCGCGGTGGCCGGGTCGAGCGAGGTGGTCAGCGTCAGCCTGCAGCCGGCGAGCGTGTCGACCCAGTCGGCGGCGGCCGGGTAGTCGGAGAGCACGGCGCCGCCGCCGACCAGCTTGTGGGTGAGGAAGACCGAGAGGTGGAACGGTGCGTCGTCGGCCAGCGAGTACGGCAGCGCGGTCGCCAGGAGCGGTGGTGGGCATGGCTTCTCCTGGCTCAGGCCGGCACGGGCGCGAACGCGCTCGCAGTAGGCGCGCCCAGTCGGCGTTGCCTGCCGTCCGCGTCGGGCGGCATGACCTGGAACATCGTCGGGTCCCCCTTCGAGCCGGCGAGCCGGCGCTCGACGGAGATCTCGACGGAGGCGGAGAAGAACAGCACCTCGACCTCGACCACCAGCGAGGCGCGGCCGATCAGCTTGCCGGTCTCGAACTGGTAGGTGAGCGAGAGCTCGAGGGTGATCGAGGCGCTGATGAGACCGAGCACGTCGACCTCGCCGCGGATCCGGAAGTACGCCGCGAGCAGGCCCTGGTCCGCCTCGAGACGCAGGTAGACGCCGACCGAGATCGACACCGAGCCGGACGCGACACCGAGGTCGACCGACAGGCTGGCGCACGCCTCGAGCCCCAGCTCCAGCAGCACCAGCCCCTTCGGCGAGGCCCGCAGCTCGAGCCATCCGCCGCCGCCGATGCACATCACGGTGAGCCGGAACGGCGCCTCCTTGGAGCAGAAGTGGAAGCCGACCGTCATCGCGTCGCCGAGGAACGGCACCCGGGCGTCGGCGCCGAGCGAGATGTTCTCGAGGCTGAAGACCCCGACCGCGACGTTCGGCAGCGCCAGGTCGAACCCGGCGGTCACGCCCTCGGGAGCCACGTCGACGTACGGCGGGTCGGAGAACCCGTCGAACGGGATCAGCTCGCGCAGCCGGTCGACGAACGACAGCGGCCCGAGGAACCCGATGCCGCCGAAGACGACGTCGACCTCGGGCTTGCCGGTCGATCCGGCGTGGAACGCGATCCGCCGGAACATCAGCTTCATCAGGCCGGCGTCGCCGTCACCGATCAGGTTGAGGTCGAAGTCGACGATCTCGGCCAGCGATGTCGACGGCCGGCGGTGCGCTCGTCGAGGCCTCGACCTGCACGTCGATCTGCAGGGCGTGGGTCCGGCCGGCTTGAAGATGTTCGGGGCGCCGGGCAGCCCCCACGGCTTGATCACCGGCTGCCAGCTGCAGTCGCGCGGTCACCTGTCCTCCGACCGCACCCTCGAGCAGCTGGGCCAAGCCCGCCGCGTCCTGGGCCAGGTCGAGCAGGGTGGTCAGGGTGCGGACCGGCTTCTCCAGCTGGCGAGCGGACCGCGGCCGGGACCCCGGCCAGCCCGATGACGTCGAGCAACGGCTGCAGGTCGCCGGCCAGTGCCGACGGCAGCGGCGCTGACCGCCGGCCGGGTCGGCGGGCAGACCCTGCGACCGCGGTGACGAGCGCGTCCAGGTGGCCGGCCAGCGCCGCGGCCCGGGCGTCGAGCTGGTCCTTGGCGTGCTGGGCGACGGCCTGGGCGCCGCCGTGGGCCGCCTTGGCCACCTCGTCGGAGAGCCGGGCCTGCGGCGTCGTCGAGCGCCGCCCGGAGCCGTTGCGCCTCGCGTGAGCCAGCGTGGTGATCGCGTCCAGGGCGTCGGAGACGAACGCCGGGGCCTCGTCGAGGCCGGCGACCTCCAGCAGGTCGGTCAGGCTGAACAGGCCGAACAGCTTGGGCAGCGCCCCGGAGAGGAACGAGGCAGGGTCGAACGTCCCGGCGTCGAAGGGCGAGGCGCCGTTGCCGTCCTCGCCGATCGCGCCGAGGGCTCGGGAGATGCCGCGCACCGACAGGTTCGGCGCGACGAAGCCGCCGGCCCGGTCCGACCCGGTGGTGAAGTCGACGGCGGGCGGGCGCGCTCTTCAGGGCGAGGACGAGCTCCCCGACGTTCGGCGTACCGGGGACCGGCGTGTCGTCCGGGCCGCGTGCCGGCAGCCCGTGGGTCAGGTAGGGCTTGGCGAAGACCAGGTCCACGGCGGGGGCCTGCGGGGCCAGGTGGCGCATCGAGGGCACGATCGCCGCGGGTCTCGGTGAGGAAGGGACGCGAGGTCACGGTGTCCGGGTCGATCTCCCCGTCGAAGATCAGGTGCCCGACCTCGATCGAGGTGTCGCCCGCCTTGACCGGGGCGGCGACGGCGAGCGACTGGCCGCGGCCCTGGATCTGACGGACCGGGAAGTACCGCGGCGACGCCTCGTCACCGAAGAAGACGAACGTGTCCGGGCCGTCCTTGCCCGCCTGGACGAAGACCAGCGGAGCCGCCCAGCTGTGGGTCTGACCGCCACGGTCGACGGTGGTGAGCGTGAAGGGGAACGGCACGAAGTTGCGCGACGGCACGAAGGGACGGTTGTCCTCGGGCGGCTCGTCGATGTCGGGGGTGACCAGCGGGCTCAGCGTGACCTGGCCGAACGGGTTGTCGCGGTCGCTGGTCGGGTAGGTGCGCGTGGGCTGGCGCAGCACGATGAACCAGCGCTGCCACAGGTAGGCGACCGGGGTCGCCGCGGTGCTTGATCTCCCGCTCGGTGATCTTCACCAGGAAGCAGCGGTGCCCGAAGGGGAAGAGGATGCCGGGGTAGGCCACCCGGACGTAGCCGTCGCGGCCCATGTAGCCTGGTGCCGGTAGTCGACGATGTTCGCAGGGAACTCCCACGACTGCTTCCAGTCGAACCAGGCGCCGAGACTCGACAGCGACAGGCGGGTCACCATCAACGGGGTGTCCGCGTTCGCGAGGTCACCGCCGTGGGTCTGGGTGACGATGGCCTCGCGGTCGAAGTCGGTGAGCGGCTGGTCGAACCCCGGCGGCGGCTGCTCCCGGTCGCGGGTCCACAGCGCGCGGACGATCCGCTGCTCGTCGTTCGTCGTCGTCGAACCCGTGGCGGGTCCGCACGGTCAGGTGGGTGCGCCACAGCTCGACCCGGTCGGCAGGCCCGACCGGGGCGGCCGGAGTGCCGGAACGCTGCCGAGCGGGCTCGGTGAGACGACGAGGCGGTACGGCGCCTCGATCGCCGTCTCGGTCTCGGTGGGCGGCTCGCTGCCGAGGTCCTCGGCCCGGCCGGCGGGGGTCGCCCGGGGGGAGACCCGCAGTCCCAGCCCGGGCAGCGCCGCGAGCACGTCGTGGAGCGTCCACCGGATCCGGGTGCCCTCGGGGACCTCGTAGACCAGCCGGGTCGGTCCGGCCGCGACGTGGCTGGAGGGACGAGGGGGCGCCGCGGGCGGCGGTGGCGGGGCGCCGGCCTGCCACACCTCCTCGCCGAGATGCTGGGGTGGGAAGTGGACGAGCAGGAGCGCGTCCGGGCCGGCGACCAGCTCGGCGCAGGCATCGGTGGGCTCCAGGGTGCAGCCCAGCGCCTCCAGGCGGAGGTCGATGAGGTCGGTGGTGCGCAGCAGGCGGGCCTGGATCGGCTCCTCCTCGTCGCGGGCGGCATCATCGCGCTGCGTCATGCGGCTCCCCCTGCTGGCGAGGACCCGTCGGCTCTGCGGGGGATCAGTCGGCTGGTCAGGCCTCCGGCCTGCCCGAGCGAGCAGGCCATGCTTCGCAACGTACTCAGCCCGGGACGGCAGTCAATGGCCCTGTTGGGGAGTTGACGCCCGGGCGTCGGCCGATCACGGGAGGTGGACGTACCCGTGCCGCATCTTCCACAGGAAGTACTTCTCGAAGCCGATCTTCATCAGGTGCGCCTGGGGTCCCGGGATGAGCATCCCGTGCTTGCGCGGGGGCAGCATCTTGTCGGCCAGGATGACGACCCCGTTGTTGCCGGCGTCCATCACGCAGATGGCCTTGATGTCACCGAAGGCCTTCGTGGTGGTGGGCAGCTCCCCACGGATCTGGGCGGCGATGTTCTTCGCTGCCGTGTGCGCCTGCACCTCGGTGGGATATCCGGTCTTGGGAATCCCCACCGGGGTGGGCGTCTGCCACGGCACGTCGACGGCCGCAGCGACGCCGACGGCGTACACGTCGTCGTACTTCTCACTCTGGTAGGTCTCGCGCACGGTGACGTACCCCTTCTCGTCGACCAGTCCGTCGGAACGTGCCAGGAAGCCCTGGCCGAGGAACGGCGGCACCACCATGCCGAAGGAGAACGGCAGGGTCTCGCCGTCGGCCAGCACCAGGGCTCCCTCGTCGACGTGGTCGATGGCGGCGCCCAACCGCACGTCGATGCCCTCCTTCTTCAAGAACATCCCCAACAGCTGCTCGCCGTGCGGGAGTCCGCCGATCCCGAAGTGGCCGAGGAACGGCTCGGCACTGACGTAGGTGAGCTTCACGTCCTGGTGCAGTCCGGCCTTGCGCAGCTGGTACGAGGTGTTGAACAGGAACTCGTAGGCCGCGCCGAAGCAGCCCGCGCCCTGGGTTGCGGCGATCACCACGTCGCCCGGATCGTCGAGGAAGCGACGCCAGGCCCGACCGGTCCTTTCGGCCTCGCGCAGGGTGGTGATGGTGGTGGCGTTCTCGGTGAAACCCGGCACGACGTCGTCGTCGTTGCGGTACCCGGTGGCGACCACGAGGTAGTCGTAGGACACCGAGCTCCCGTCGGAGACGCTGACCGTCCGGGTCACCGGGTCGACCCGGGTCGCCTCCGCGTGGACGAACTCGATCCCCCGCTCCTCCAGGGTCGGTGCCACCGGGAACGTCAGGTCGCCGGCCTCCCGCTTCCCGAACGGCAGCCAGATCAGGCTCGGGGTGAACAGGAACTGGTCGCTGGCGGAGACGACCGTCACCTCGACGTCGCCGTCCAGCTCGTCACGGACCGCGATGGCCGCGGTCAATCCGGCGAAGTTCGCACCCAGTACGACGACTCGCTTGCGCATCCTGACCTCCAGAGGTGGGTTCACCTCAGGGTGATGGCGTCCGCGCTCGACACCCAGGGCCTTTCGTCACGGCCCGCCGGGGCTCTTCGTCCCGGGTCGCCGAACGGCGACCTCGAAAGTGCACGCTCCCGCATACAGTGAGCCCGGTGACCCGGTCGCGAGCGCGGCTGACGAGGCGACCTCAGCCCGGGGGCCCCAGGAACTCGGTGCTGACCGCGAACCGGTCGCCACGCACGAGCGTGTGCCGCCACTCCAGCGGCTGTTTCTGGTCGAAGCCGAGCCGCTCGATGGCGAACGCGGCGATCCCTGCCGGCATCGCCAGGAGGGATCGCTCGGCGGAGGTCGGGACGACGGCGCGCAGGTGCTCGGTCCCTCCGGACAGCGCCACCCCGCACCGGGCGCGCAGCTCGGCGTACAGCGCGGTCTCGGAGAAGTCGACGGCCAGCAACGGTCGTCCCACCTCCGCCGGCAGCCACACCCGGTCGAGCGCCAGGGGGCGGTCATCGGCGAGCCGGAGCCGTTCGAGGAAGAACAACGGCGTCGACCCCTCGAGGTTCAACCGCTGGGCGACCACGCCGTCGGCGCGGATCTCCCGGACCCGCACGATGCTCCGCTGGCTCTGCCCGGCTTCCCCGACCGCGGCGAAGAGGCTGTAGAGCGTGCCGAGCGGCTGATCGATCTCCGCCGGGCCGGTGAGCCGGGAGGTGCGCCCCCGCTCCCCCGAGACCACGCCCGCCGCTCGCAGCTGCCGCAGCGCCTCACGCACCGTGTACCGGCTGACGCCGTACTCCTCGACGAGCGCCAGCTCACCGGGGAAGGAGTCGCCGAACTCGCCCTCCCGGACCCTGCGGACCAGGTCGGCGTGGACCTGTTCCCACAACGTCGTCCGGAGCGTCCGGTCGACCCGTCCGGGCCCGCGACGCACGGAGCTCATCACACCGTCAGGTCTCGCAGCTTCAGCACGTCGAGCAGGAACCGTGCCCCTTCCCCACCCGCGGACAGGGCCAGCTCGACGGCAGCCGGCACGCCGAGGTCGGTGACGAGCAGCCGGATGATCTCCTCGCGGGCGGAGTCACCCCCGGCCGAAGCCGCCGCGCGGTGCAGGCGCTCGAGCACCTCGGCCGCCCGTTCGAACTCCGCGTCCGTGCACTCCCACGGCTGAGCCCAGTCCCGGTCGAGCAGGGCCAGGCGTACGGCGGGTCCGCTGAAGCGCTGCAGCACGTCGCCGATCAGCACCAGGTTCTGGGTCGACTTGGCCATCTTCGCCCCGTCGCGCCGTACCTCGCCGACATGCACGACGGCGCGAGCGAACGGCGCGACGCCGCTGGCCGCCTCCACCAGCGCCGCCTGGTACGCGTGGTGCGGGAAGGTGAGATCGGTCCCGCCGACCAGCACGTCGATCGAGTTGCCGAGGCACGCCATCGCCATCGCTGCGCACTCGGCGTGCCACCCCGGTCGACCCCAGCCCCAGGGGCTCGGCCACGCCGGGTGCTCCTCGGCGGAGGGACGCCAGAGCGCGACGTCGAAGACGGACTCGCGCCCCGGGACGTCGTCCTGGTCGCCGAACTCGCGGGATGCGGCGAGCGCGGCCTCCTCGTCCAGCCCGGCGGCCGCCGGCACCCCGGCGCCGCGGAAGTAGACGTACCCCTCGGACTCGTAGGCCGCACCCGCGTCCAGCAGCGCGACGGCGAGGCGCTGCACCGCCTTGACGAACCCCCGCGCATGCGGGGTGATGTCCGGGCTCGCGGCCGACAGCGCGCGCATGTCGCGGTCGAAGAGGAACTCCTGGGTCAGCGCGAAGTCGTCGTAGTGCCTGCCCTGGCGCCGCGCGGCGGCGGTGAGCACGTCGTCCACATCGGTGACGTTGCGGCAGGTCACCGCGTCGACCCCGGTGGCGTGTGCCAGCGAGGCGATCAGGTCCGCCCAGACGAAGGTCGAGGCGTGACCGAGGTGGGTGACCGCGTACGGCGTGATGCCGCAGGTGTAGACGCGCAGCGGACCGGGGGTGAGCACCGAACGGCCCGCCAGGGTCAGCGGCACCACCCGCGGTGACTCGACCGGGTAGCGGCCGGCGGCACCCACCACTCCGGGCAGCGTCGAATCGGCGAATCGGGACGTCGGGAAGGACATTCCCCGAGTGTGCCACCGTCCACGGGGGTGAGCGATGCGACCCGACGGCCGGGGCGGAGCACGAGACCGGGCGTCGACTCTTGCCGGGTCCCCGGTTCGTCCGTACGGTAAAGGAAATGTCCGGTCATATCCGATCAGGAGGTGCTCCATGCTCGAGGTAGAGGTCATCGACACCAGCGAGCTCGGGGATCGCAGCTACGTCGTCCACGAGAACGGGACGGCTGTGGTCGTCGACCCGCAACGTGACCTCGACCGGGTGCAGTCGGTCCTGCGCGACCGCGGCCTCGAGGTGGTCGCGGTCGCCGAGACCCACATCCACAACGACTACGTCACCGGGGGTCTGGAGCTCGCCCAGCAGACCGGTGCGGACTACCTGGTCAGCGCCGACGACGAGGTCGGGTTCGACCGGCGCGAGGTCTCCGACGGCGACGTGCTCCGCTACGGTCCGCTGGAGCTCCGCGTGATCAGCACCCCCGGGCACACCCACACCCACCTCTCCTACGCGGTCTCGACCCAGGACGGCGACGAGGTGGCCGTCTTCACCGGCGGGTCGCTGCTCTACGGCAGCGTCGGGCGCACCGACCTGCTCGGGGAGGAGCACACCGACGAGCTGAGCCGGGCCCAGTTCCACTCGGCGCGGAGGCTGGTGTCCCTGCTGCCCGAGGAGGCGGCGGTCTACCCGACCCACGGCTTCGGCAGCTTCTGCTCGTCCGGCTCGGCCGCCGGCGGGGACTCCTCCACCATCGGCGAGGAGAAGAAGCGCAACGACGCCCTCACCGAGGACGACGAGGACACGTTCGTCGACAACCTGGTCGCGAACCTCACCGCCTATCCGGCGTACTACGCCCACATGAGCGCCCGCAACGCCGAGGGGCCCGGTCCGGTGGACCTCAGCCCGCCGGAGTCGGTCGACGCCGAGGAGCTGCGTCGCCGGGTGGACGCGCGTGAGTGGGTCGTCGACCTGCGCGACCGGAAGGTGTATCCGACCGGCCACCTGCGAGGCACGATCGGCATCGACCTGGGTGGGCAGTTCGCGACGTACCTGGGGTGGCTGATGCCGTGGGGCACCCCGGTGACCCTGATCGGCGAGTCGGCCGACCAGGTGGCCGACGCCCAGCGGGAGCTGGTGCGCATCGGCATCGACCGACCTGCCGGGGCAGCCGCCGGCGACCCGGCCTCCCTGGCCCCCGACGAGGAGCTGGCCGCCTATCCCTGGGTCACCTTCGAGGACCTGCGCCACGAGCTGGACCGGTCCGCCGACGACGAGACCGCGTTCACGGTGCTCGACGTACGACGCGACGACGAGCGAGCCGCCGAGGCGATCCCGGGGTCGAGCCACATCCCCATCCACGAGCTGCTCGAGCGGTTGGACGAGGTGCCCGACGGCCCGGTGTGGGTGCACTGCGAGGGCGGCTACCGGGCGTCGATCTGTGCGAGCCTGCTGGCCCGCGAGGGCCACGACGTGGTGCTCATCGACGACGAGTTCGACCACGCGGTCGAGCTGGGGCTGACCTCCTCGTCGGCCTGATCCGCGAACCGCGAGCGGGCTCAGACCACCGAGAGCGGCAGCGGGCGACCGACCAGGCTCCGCCGGACGACCGGCAGGCCCGCGGCGATCCGGCGGATCTCCGCGACCGAGGGCGCCGCGGGAGCGGCCACGATGGCCGGGACGCCCGCGTCGCCGCAGGTGCGCAGCGGCAGGTCGAGCGCCACCTGCCCCAGCAACGGCGCACCGATGCTCTCGGCGAGCCGAAGCCCTCCACCCTCCCCGAAGAGCGGGGTCTGCTCCGAGCAGGCGGGACACACCAGGGTCGACATGTTCTCCACGACGCCCGCCACCGGCATCCGTGCCTCACGCGCCATCCGGCCCACCCGCGCCGCCACCGTCTGGGCGGCGAGCTGAGGTGTGGTCACCGCCACCAGCTGGGCGTCCGGCAGCAGCTCGAGCAGGGTCATCGTGACGTCACCGGTACCGGGCGGCAGGTCGAGCAGCAGGGTGTCGAGCTCGCCCCAGTGCACGTCGGTGAGGAACTGCTCGATCGCCTTGTGCAGCATGGGTCCGCGCCACACGACCGGCTGCTCCTCCTCGACGAAGAAGCCGACCGACATCAGGGCGACGCCGTGCGCCTCGACGGGCAGCATCACCCCCTTGAGGGCCACCGGCGAGCGTCGTACGCCGAACAGCTGCGGGATCGAGTAGCCCCATACGTCCGCGTCGAGCACCCCGACCCGCTGACCCTGCTGGGCCAGCGCCACCGCGAGGTTGGCGGTCAGCGTGGACTTCCCGACGCCCCCCTTGCCGCTGGCCACGGCGTAGACCTGGGTGGTCGAGCCGTCGCCGAACGGGTGGGTGCCCTCGGGCCGGGAGCCTCGCAGTCGGCCGGCGAGCTGCAGCCGCTCACTCTCGCTCATCGCGCCGAGGGTCACCTCGACCCGGGTCACCCCGGCGACCCTCGCGACGGCCTCGGTCACCTCGGCCACCAGCCGCTCCTTCATCGGGCACGTCGGCGTCGTGAGCCGGACCGTCACCCGCACCCGGCCGGACCTGCCGAGCTCCACCTCGCCGAGCATGCCCGCCTCGGCCAGCGGCATCCTCAGCTCGGGGTCCTCGACCGTGGCCAGAGCGGCGTGGACCTCGTCGAGCTCCACCTCGGGAGCGGGGCGACTGCGCGACAGCAGGCTCATCGGGGCGCGTCCTCGGCCCGGCCACCGTCGGCGCGGAACGCGCGCCGCTGGGGCTTCACCGGTCGCATGAAGAACTCCGGTCGCCGGAGCCCGGAGCGGCTGGGACCCGGTCGGGTGGTGTCCATCCAGGCACGGTAGACCTCGCGAGACCGCTTCGTGTCGACGACGACGTCGCCGTACCGGTCCTCGGCGTGAGCCGGCTCCAGGCGCACCTTCTGGTGCCAGCAGTGCATGCCGGACAGCGGGTCGGGGTGGACGGCGAACGCGAGGTTCTGGTGCACCCCGGGGTCGTCCCAGTGGATCCGCTCGCTGTCGGGGTCCTCGCTCGTGAAGGGCTTGACCCCCTCCTGGTAGCGCAGCTTCCAGATGCCGTCGTCGCTCTTGCTGAGGTCGACCAGTCCCATCGCCCACCGGGAGCCGGCGTGCTCGGAGGTCCGCCACCGGCCCATGTGGTGGGAGAGCCCGACCACACCCGGCCGGATCGCCTCGGTCGACCACGCCCGGGCGACGAAGTAGCCGATCTCGGTGTTGACCCGCACCAGATCACCGGTCGCGAAGCCGAAGCGGGCGGCGTCGAGGGTGTTCATCCACATCGGGTGGGTGTTGCTGAGCTCGTTGAGGTACTTGGCGTTGCCGCTGCGGGTGTGGATGAGGGTGGGCAGCCGGAAGGTCGGCATCAGCACCATCTCCGCCTTGTCGTCGTCGATGGCCCGGCGACTGACGTGCGACTCGATGTAGCCCGGGGCGGCGTACTCCGACCAGCCGAAGTCGACCATCGTGTCGCTGAAGAGCTCGAGCTTGCGCGAGGGGGTCAACCAGCCCTGGGTGCGGGTGCCGTCCTCGTGCACCAGACCCACCGAGCCCGCCTCTCCCACCAGGGGTGGGGTCGAGTCGAGCGTGACCGGCTTGCGCAGCACTCCCTGGGCGTCGGGCGTGCTGCCCTCCATCTCGGCGTCGGTGAGCGGACGCTCGTCGACGCGGTAGGCGTCCTTGGTCACCTCGAAGGCGCCGTACTTGCGCATGTACTCCAGCGGCGAGAGGCCCTGCTCGGCGGCCGCCTCGGGCAGGCCGGGCACGCTGTTCTCGAAGACCCAGCGGTAGTACTCGTCGACCGTGACCTTCTCCCCGGGGCGGTACGGCGACTCGAAGTACTGGCGGATGCCGAGCGAGCCGTCGGGGTCGATCCGCCAGGAGAGCTCGAACCAGAACTCGTTCTCCTCCCAGACCTCGCCGGGGTTGGACTCGCGGGAGTCGGAGACGATGCGACCCATCTTCTCCATGGCGACCCGGGTGACCGGCTGGCGGAACCCGAGCCACGTGCCGGCGTACTGCTCGTAGGACTGGGTGTCGTGCCGCTCGGTGCTGTGGCCCATCGGCAGCACGTAGTCGGCGAAGGTGGCGGTCTCCGACCACGTGGGCGTCAGCGCCACGTGGCAGTCGACCAGCGCCTCGTCGGTCAGCGCCTCCAGCCAGCTGAAGCCGTCGGGATTGGTCCACACCGGGTTGTAGACACGCGAGAAGTACATCGCCAGCTTGCCGCGACCGTCCTTCAGCAGGTGGGGCAGCAGGATCGACATCTCGTTGGTCGAGAGCGGGAACTCCTCGGGGAAGATCAGCTCGTTCCACGACTCGTGCCCCGCAGGCATGTCGGGGCCGTGGGCGATGATCTTGTCCCAGCCGTTGGGGCTGGTGCCGCCCTTGGTGCCGACGCTGCCGGTGAGCACGTTGAGGAAGAACAGCGCGCGCGAGACCTGCCAGCCGCCGAGGTTGCCTGCGGTCGCCGCCCGCCACACGTGGGCCGACAGCGCGCTGCCGGCGGTGGCGACAACCTCGGCCAGCGCGGCGATCCGCTCCTCGGGGACCTGCGCCTCCTCGGCGGCGTAGCCGAAGGTGTAGCGGGCGTAGTCCTCGGTCAGCGCCGCCATGAAGACCTCGAAGTCGTCGGCGGGCGACTCGGGGTGCAGGTGCTCCATGTACGTCGACCAGTTGACCCACCGGCGCACGAAGGCCCGGTCGACCTGGTCGGTGCGCAGCAGGTGGGAGGCCACGGCGAGCAGGATCGCGGCCTCGCTGCCGGGCCAGGGCGCCAGCCACAGGTCGGCCTGGGAGGCGGTGTTGGACAGCCGGGGGTCGAGGACGACGAGCTGGGCGCCCCCGTCGACCTTGCCCTCCATGATCCGCTGGGCGTGCGGGTTGAAGTAGTGGCCGGCCTCGAGGTGGCTGGAGATCAGCAGGATGACCTTGGCGTTGGCGTAGTCGGGCGAGGGCCGGTCGTAGCCGCCCCACAGCGCGTAGCCCAGCCGGGCACCGGCCGAGCAGATGTTGGTGTGGGTGTTGTGCCCGTCGACGCCCCAGGCCAGCAGGAACCGGTCGGCGAAGCCGTCCTCGCCGGGTCGACCGACGTGGTACATCACCTCGTCTCGACGGTCCTCCACGATCGCGGCCCGGATCCTGGCGGCGATGTCGTCGAGCGCGTCGTCCCAGGAGACCCGCTCCCAGTCGCCGCCGCCGCGCTTCCCGACACGACGCAGCGGGTGCAGGATCCGCTCGGGGTCGTTGATCTGGTTGATCGTGGCCGGCCCCTTGGCGCAGTTGCGACCTCGGGAGCCCGGGTGGGCGGGGTTGCCCTCGAGCTTCTTGATCGACAGGTCGGACTTGTCGACGTAGGCGAGCAGCCCGCACGCGGACTCGCAGTTGAAGCAGGTGGTCGGGATGAGCATGTACTCGTGCGGCACCTTGCGAGGGTGCGCCTTGGCGTCGTACTCGACGTGGTGGTCCCAGTCCGAGACCGGGGGGAAGTTCCGCAGCCGCTCATGACTGCGCTCCCCCGGCAGGGGGACGGGGGTGGTCGCGTCGCGCTCTTGCTCCAGCGTCATGGGGGTCCCTTCGAGACGGCAGGCCGGGGGTCTGGGGCTGGTCAGGACAGCGGCGGGTCCTGGCCCGCGCGGACGAACACGCTCTCGTAGGCGAGCAGGGCCGGCTGCACGATCAGTCCGGCCGCGGCGAGGAGCCCGACCGGGCCGCCCACCCACGCCCAGAGCCCCAGCACGGCGGCCACCCCGACGGGGAGCACCCCGCCGAGCCAGAACGTGCGGGCGTAGCGGCCCGAGCGGACGATGCGGGCAGCCACGGTGGCCTGCTGACTGGGGTGCTTGCCGGCGTACTCCGAGCCGAGCATCAGCAGGTGCAGCACCGCGGAGACCACGAAGGCTGCCGCGAGCAGCGTCCAGGCCGCGTCGGGCAGGTCGACGAACAGCCCCGCCAGGGCCAGGGCGCCGCTGCCGACCATCACCGCCTGGACGAGCAGGTGCCAGAACAACAGCGGCGACTGCCACAGGTCACGTCCCTCGGCCTGACCGAACAGGAAAGCGGTGTAGCCGGCCATCATGGCGCTCGCCGGGATCGCCAACCAGGCCAGCACCGTCATCGCCCAGCTGATGTCGAGAGCCGCGGCCAGCAGCCAGAGCACGGCGCCGCCGGAGAACAGGGTGAGGACGTAGGCGCCGAGCACCAGCCACGAGCGCCAGTTGGACTTGAGGAAGATGGCGAGGAAGCGCTCGGGACGCTTGAGGTCCCAGACCAGCAGGCCTCCGGTCGTCGCCGCCCCGAACAGGCCGAGCAGGGGCGCGACGTAGTCACCGACGACGCCCAGCTCGATGCCCAGGATGTGGGCGAGCCCGGCCAGCGCGAGCGCGCCGGCCCCGACCCCCTTGGTCCACAGGTAGGTGGTGACTTTCCAGCCCCACGGCCGTGGGTGGGCGGTGTTGAGGGTCGTGCGCGGCGATCCGTCAGCCGGGTTGCTCGGGTGGTCGCCGGCCGTCTCGAGCCGGTGAGCGTCGGGGGCGGCCCAGAGGTAGGTGTCCTCGACGGGCGCGGCCAGCGGGTCGAGCACGGCTCGGTCGGCGCCGAGGTAGAACACGTTGGGGCCGGTGTTCTGCTCCGGGGCCCGCACGGTCGTCTCGTGGGTGGCGACCAGGCGAGCGATCCCACTGGTGGGGTCGTCGAGATCGCCGACCCAGATCGAGTGGGTGGGGCACACCACGACGCAGGCAGGCTCGAGGTCCTCGTCCACCCGGTGGGCGCAGAGGTTGCACTTGGCGGCGGTGTCGGTGTCCTTGTCGATGTAGATCGCGTCGTAGGGACAGGCCTGCATGCAGCTCTTGCAGCCGATGCAGCGCTCCTTGTCGAAGTCGACGATGCCGTCCTCGCGCTTGAACAGCGACTCGGTGGGGCAGATCTTCACGCAGGGCGCGTCGGTGCAGTGGTTGCAGCGCATCACCCCGAAGGACCGGGTGGTGTCCGGGAACGAGCCGCTGTCGACGTACTTGACCCACGTGCGGAACTGCCCGACCGGGACCTCGTGCTCGGTCTTGCAGGCGACGGTGCAGGCGTGACACCCGATGCAGGTGCGCTGGTCGATGGCGAACCCGAGCTGCATCCGCGGTCAGCTCTTTCTGATCAGGTACCGGTAGACGCCGTCCTCGACCGAGGAGTCCACCAGCTCGTTGCCGGTGTCCTTGGCCCACGACGGGATGTCGCTCTGGGATCCCCCGTCGGTGGCCTCGACCAGCATCACCTGGCCCGGGCTGAGGCTCTTGATCCCCCGGGTGGTCAGCAGCACCGGCATCGGGCACTTCTGGCCCTTGGCGTCCACGGTCAGGTCGGCGGTGTGGTCCATGTCAGTTCTCCTTCTCGCTGGTCACGATGGTGGCGGTCCGGTCAGATGAACAGGTTGATCTGGGAACGGCTCATCTCGGAGAGCGCGGTCGCGGCACCCACCGGATCACCCGCGCCCTCGATCAGCTGGTCCCGGCGTAGACCCATCAGCTCCATGGTCATCTCGCACGGCCACAGGTTGACGCCGAGCTCCGTGCACATCTCCAGCAGCTCCCCGGGGCTGGCGACCTTGTTGTCGCGAGCCAGCTTCTTCATCATCCAGGAGCCGGCGCCGCCCATGTTCAGCTTCGAGAGCTTCATCTTGCTGATGCCGGGCGGGTTCATTCCGGCGAGCGCCTTGGTCATGGCGTTGGTGCCGGTGATGCGTACGTCGTCGCGGACCAGGGGGAACAGCCCCCAGAAGGTGAAGAAGATCGTGGTCCTCATCCCGTAGGCGGCGCCGGTCGAGCCCAGGATCAGCGTGGGCCAGACCTTGTCGAGGTCACCGCTCCACGCGACGATCGTCATGCTCTGCGGGACCTCGTCCTCGAGTGCCGGGTCGGTCATCGCGGTCCTCCAGCCGTGGATGGGATTGCGCTGTGGTGCGGGTCACATTACATTCGTACTGACGCATACAACAAGACGTGACCGCTCGCTGCTTGTACGGACATTGGAGGTGGACCGGATGGAGTCCTGGACCATCTCGCCCCGCGAGCTGCACGACGAGATCGCGCGCGGCGCGGTCTCCGAGATCCTCGACGTCCGCAACTCGGACGAGTTCGCCGCCCAGCGGATCGAGGGGCGCCGGCCGGTCCCGACGCGCCATGCGCCGGTGTACGACGTGATCGAGGACCCCGAGCGCCACGCCACCGACACCCACGACGGAGCGGTGGTCGTGTGCGCGCACGGCAACGGCTCGGCGATGGTGGTCCAGGAGTTCTGCGCGGTCGGGAAGGAGACCCGTTCGCTGGCCGGGGGGATGGATGCCTGGGCGCAGCTCCTGGTCCCGGTCGAGCTGACGGGACTCCCGGCCCCGGCCCGTGCCTGGCAGCTGCAGCGACCCGCCAAGGGCTGCCTGTCCTACCTCATCGGGGTGCCGGGTGAGAGCTGCATCGTGGTGGACCCGGCCCGGCACCACGCGCCGTACCTCGACCTGGCTCGGGAGCACGAGATGACGCTCACGCACATCATCGACACCCACGTCCACGCCGACCACATCAGCGGCGGCCCGACCCTCGCCGAGCAGCTCGGCGTGCCCTACCACCTGCCCCCGGAGGACAGCAGCGAGAAGATCCCCTTCCCCAACCGTCCGCTCCGCGACGGCGAGGAGCTGGCCCTGGACGCCGACACCGTGGTGCGGGCACTGACGATGCAGCTGCCCGGGCACACCCCCGGCACCACCGCCCTCCTGGTCGGTGAGCGGCTGCTGCTCGTCGGCGACACCATCTTCGTGCGGGGCCTGGGTCGTCCGGACCTCACCGGCCAGGCGGAGGAGCTCGCCAGGTCGCTGTTCCGCAGCGTGCACGACCGGCTGGAGCCGCTGGCGCCCGAGACGATCATCGCCCCGGCCCACTGGTCCACCGCGGAGGAGTTCGACGAGGCGGGCTCGGTGACCACCACGCTCGGCCGTGTCTTCGAGGCCACCCTCCTCAACGAGCGGGCCATCGAGCGCTTCGTGGAGGAGATCGTGGCCACGTTGCCCGCGGCCCCGGACGCCTACGACACGATCCGTCTCGTCAACGCCGGCCAGGTCAGACCGTCCGACGACGAGCTCGAGCTCCTCGATGTCGGGCGCAACCAGTGCGCCGCGTCGACGTCCTTGACGTGACCGGAGAGCCGGACCGGGAGTCCGAGGTCGGCGAGGACCCCGACTACCGGTTCACCCTGGCCAACGAGCGGACCTTCCTCGCGTGGGCGCGGACCGCGCTGGCGCTGATCGCCGCCGGCGTCGCGGTGATCCAGTTCGTCCCGGGCCTGACCCTGGTCCGCCATGCCCTGGGCTTCCTGCTGATCGGCCTCGGAGGTCTCCTGGCGGCGCTGTCGTACCGCCACTGGCAGGACAATGAGCACGCGATGCGCCTGGGACGACAGCTCCCGCACTCCTTCGTCCCTCGGCTGGTCGCCTGGGCCCTGCTGCTGGGCTCGGTGGTGGCGCTGGCGCTGGTGATCGCCGACCTGGTCGAGCGATGACCCTGCCCCGTCCTCTCCGACGGCCCCGTCGTCGACCGAACCGGGCGCCCCACCCCGATGCGGGTCTCCAGGCCGAGCGCACGGCGATGGCGTGGCAGCGCAGCGCGCTGGGCGTCGGCGCCGTGTCCGCATTCCTCCTCCACGAACCGGGCGGCAGCCTGCCCGCTGCGGCGCCAGGGCTGTTCGGGCTGGGGGTCGCGGCGCTCCTGCTGGTGCTCACCGAGGTGCGCTACGAGCACACGGTGCGCCGGGTCGGGGCCGGTGCGGCCGTCAGTTCGCGGATGACCTCTCGGATGATCCTGCTGCTGTCCGGCACGGTCTTCGGCTTGGCCGTCGCCGCGGTCGCGCTCATACTTGTCGCAGCAGCATCGTGATCCGCGATCACGCGTCGGGCCCCCCTCCCGGTCGTCACCACCCGTGCCGCCTGTGCGCCGAACCAGAGGAGCCTCACCGTGAACGAGGAGCTGGACGCCGAGCTCCGCGACCTGCACGAGCGCGTCTGCAAGGCCATCGCCGACCCGAAGCGGCTGCTGATCATCACCATCCTTCGTGACGGCGAGCTCAGCGTCGGCGACATCGCCGACGCCCTCGGGGCCAGTCACTCCAACGCCAGCCAACACCTGGCCGTGCTCCGGGACCGGGGCATCGTGACCACCCGGCGAGCAGGCACGAGCATCTACTACTCCCTGCGCAGCGACAAGATCCTCCAGGCGATCGACCTGATGAGGGACTTCGTCGCCGAGGACGGCGCGCGCGTCGTCGAGCCACGAGAGACCCGGATCACCAGCATCTTCCTGGGCTGAGTTCGCCGGCGTCGCGGCACCGGCGGGACCACGGCGCGTGCATTCCCAGCATTTTCCGTCTAGGTTAATTAACCTAGACGGAAGGTATCTGGATGACATCGACGTCCACCGCGAACCCCCGGTCGGGGGAAGCACGACTCGACGAGACCTTCGCCGCTCTGGCGAACTCGACCCGGCGCGCCATCCTGGGTCGACTGGCGGAGGGTGAGGCGAGCGTCAACGACCTCGCGGCCCCCTTCGACCTGACCCTCCCGGCGATCTCCAAGCACCTCAAGGTGCTCGAGCACGCCGGGCTCATCACGCGCGCTCGGCGAGCTCAGTTCCGTCCGTGCACCCTGGACGCGGCGCCCCTCGCCGACGTCGCGACCTGGGCCGAGCAGTACCGGCACATCTGGGAGGACCGGTTCGACCGCATGGACGGCTACGTCCGTCAGCTGCAGCAGACCGACGACACGAGAGGAACCAGCGATGACTGAGACCAAGGACGTCCGGATCGACCGTACCTTCGACGCACCCCTCGACCTGATCTGGGCGATGTGGACCGAGTCCGAGCACTTCGCGCAGTGGTACGGCCCGATGGGCGCCACGATCCCGAACGCCGACCTGGATGTCCGAGTCGGCGGTCGCCGCGCCATCACCATGGACATGGAGACCCCGCGCGGTCCGATGCAGATGTTCTTCATCGGCGAGTACCTCGAGGTCGAGCCGAAGACCCGCCTCGTCTACACCGAGCGGATGGCCGACGCCGACGGTGCGGCCATGACCGCAGAGCAGCTGGGCATGCCGGCCGGTGCGCCCGTGGAGACCTCCGTCGTGGTCGAGCTCGAGGACCTCGGCGGCTCCACGAGGATGGTGCTGACCCACGTCGGCGTCCCGGCGGACTCGCCCGGCGCTCAGGGTTGGGCGATGGCGATCGACAAGCTGGAGGCACGCGTCTCCGACGCCCGAGGGTGACCCCGGGTCGACCACGATCGGCGGAGGTGCCGAGGGGCAGTCCCGTCGGCACTCGTGCTGCGGCGTGATCTCACGTCGGCCCGCCGGTGGTGATGACCGTGGCGGGAGTGCCGGCGACGCTGCGGTACGTCGACGCGGACCCGACGAGCCCTGCGCCGGCGAACAGCTCCAGCAACGTGCCCACGTCGATCTCGTGCGGACCGTGATGCCCAGCCCCGCTGAGGGAGGCGAACGGATGGCCAGGATGGTCCAGGTCCTCCTCCACGAGCACGGCTCGCCCTCCCGGCCGCAGCACCCGGGCCAGCTCGGCGGCGAAGCGCTCCAGGTCCGCGAAGTGGTGAGTGGCGTTGACCGCCCACAGCGCGTCCACCGAGCCCGCCTCGACGGGCAGCGACTCGGCGGCGCCTTCGCGCACCTCGATGGCACCGCGCCCTCGGTGCGCGAGGCTGCGCAGACGAAGGACGCCGCGCATCGTCCGCGACGGGTCCACGGCGATGACGCGACCCCGCGGTCCCACCAGGGCCACCGCCGAGGCGCTCGCCGGCCCCAGCCCGGCGCCGAGATCGAGGACGACCTCACCCGGTTGCGGGTCGATCAGCGCCACGGTGGCCGTGTTCAGGTCCGAGGACCAGAAGTCCGTCAGCGAGCCCGCGACGTGCCAGGTGACCTTGGCCAGGTCGGTGAGCCTGCCGACGCGCCGGTTCAGGCGTTCTCCCAGAGGCCGATCAGGTTGCCCTCGGTGTCGGTGAAGTAACCGGTGAAACCCATGTCCCCGACGGCCATCCTCTCGGTCACCGTCTTCCCGCCCGCTGCCTCGACCTGGCGCAACGCCTCGTCGACGCTCGCCACGTCGATCACGAGGTTGGGTGCCTTGCCCGGGAACTGGTCGCTGCGCTTGAACATGCCACCGTTGATGAACCCCGGCTCCGACGGCCCCTGCTCGGGGTCGGTCGGACCCGTCATCACCATCGTGTACTCCATCTCCGGCATCGGCATCAGCTGCCACCCGAACGCCTCGCGGTAGAAGCTCCCGGCCCGGTCTCCGTCGTCGAACGGGATCTCGAAGTGCACCACCTTGCCGCTCATGCTGACTCCCTCATGGTGTGGTCTGGATCCTCCAGCAAACCCCTCCTGGGTCCCGCGGTCAACGCCTCATCGAGCCGACCGATCTGGGCCGGCCGGACCCAGCCTCCGACGGAGGTCAGCTCGCCGGGTCCAGCAGCCCACCCACGCCGTGCCCACCAGACCCAGCCCACCGATCAGCAGGCACGCGGTCGCGAGCGGTGCGACTGCCGCGACCCCGGCGACCAGCAGCGGTCCGCCCGACGTACCCAGGTCGCCGCACAGTCGCCAGGCACCGAGGAACTGCGCTCGCCCACGCACCGGCGCGGCGTCAGCACCCATCGTCATCACGACACCCGAACCGAGTCCGTTGCCCACGGCGATCAGCCACACCACGCCGGCCAGTCCCCCGACGCCGTCGGTGAGGGGCAGCAGCAGCGTGCCGATCGCCACCGTCAGCACCACCGGCACGGCCACGACGGCGCGGCCACGGGTGTCCATCAGCCAGCCGCCCGGATAGAAGAAGAGCACGTCGATGGCCCCGGCGACGGCGAAGACCAGCGAGGTCGTCGCGGCTCCCACACCGATGTGGTCGGCCCAGAGCGGGAGCAGTCCGTGGCGGACCGAGCCCGATGCGCGCCGCTCGCCGACCGCCGGTCAGCTCTCGACGTGACCGAGCGCAGCGATGGTCTCGGCGAACATGGTGGCCTTGATCTCGCCGAGGGTCTTGCGGTCCTTGCCGGCCAGGTCGCTCACCAGGGCCGCCGCGCGGGTCGGGAGCTCCTCGAGGCTGGCGCAGCCGTCGACCAGGCCCGCCTGGCAAGCCTCGGAGCCCGGGTAGCGTCGCCCGGTCGTCATCGCGTCCACCGCCGCACGCGCCGTCAGCTTGGCCATGATCAGGGCGTTCATCCCCGGCGTGAACGGGATGTGGATGTCGACCTCGGGGAAGCAGAAGTAGCCACGGTCCTCGCGCATCACCCGGTAGTCGTGCGCCATCGCCAGCATCGCACCGGCCCCGAAGGCGTGGCCGTTGACCGCCGCGACGGTGGGGATCGGCAGGGCCAGCATCGTGGCGAGAAGCCCCTGCACCCGGCGCAGGTAGTCGGCGTACTGGTCGGGGTGCGCTCCCAGCCAGTCGAGGTCCAGGCCGTTGGAGTAGAACTTCCCGCTCCCGGTGGTGACCAGCGCAGCCGGCTCGTCCGAGGTGGCCAACCGGTCGCAGAGCTCGGTGAGCGAGTCGAGGAAGTCAGGCGAGAACCGGTTCTCGTCGTCCCCGAGGTCGATGGTCCACACGGAGCCCTGCTGCGTCATCGTCGGCATCGGCGCACCCTACTCGGGGCCTTGCGATGGTGCGGCAGGGCTGTCGATGCTTCAGGCTCCGTTGACGTCGTGCAGGTGGTGCACGACGTCGTGCAGGTGGTAGCGCCCGAACGTGTCCACGGTGAAGTGGCTGCCGTTGCTGCGGGTCCCTGGTCGATCCCAGTCCGCATCCGCGACCGAGTCGTAGCCCACCGCGGCCGCCTCCGCGGCGTCCACGAGCTCGGCAGCCACGGTCGCCGGCGCCTGCTCGTGGTACCGATCGGCGACTGCGGTGGCGTCCTGGTCCCAGTTCGGGAACGTCGGAGCGTCCTGGTCCAGCATCACGGTGAGGCGACCGAGCATCGTGCGGTTGACGTCCCGCACGTGACAGCCGTACTCCAGCGCCGACCAGGTCTGGGGCTCCGGACGCCTCCCGACCCCGGGCCGGTCCAGCACAGCCGTCCACTGCCGCGCGTTGTCCCGCAGCAGCGTGCCGAGGCGGCGTACGTCGACCTCGGCGGCGACGAAGCCGCACTCGGGACATGGGCGGTCGAGAACCCAGGTCCAGTCCTTCGTCTCGGGGGTCACCGGGGGCGGGTTGCTCATGGACCGAATTCTGCAGCCTCGCACGTCGCTCCGACCACCGGCCTCCGGGTCGCGGTCAGAACAGCCGCGGCACGAACGTCTGCTCGTGCATCGGTGGCCGTACGTACGGCAGCTGACGCATGCTCGGCAGCTCGACGGCGTCCGGCGCGACGTCGACGTACGCGAACTGGCTGAGCAGGTGGCTGATGCAGTTGAGGCGTGCGGCCCGCTTGTCGTCGGACGGGACGACGTACCAGGGTGCCTGCTTGATGTCGGTGTACTGGAAGGTCGTGTCCTTGGCCATCGAGTACTTCACGTAGAGCTCGTGCTCGGCCAGGTCCATGTCCGAGAGCTTCCAGCGCTTGAGCGGCTCGGCGTTGCGGGCCTCGAAGCGCTTGCGCTGCTCCTCGAACGAGACCGAGAACCAGTACTTGAGCACCGTGATGCCCGAGCGCACCAGCATCCGTTCGAACTCGGGGCAGCTGCGCAGGAACTCCTGGTGCTCGGCCTCCGTGCAGAAGTCCATCACCCACTCGACGTTGGAGCGGTTGTACCAGCTGCGGTCGAGCAGGACCATCTCCCCGGCGGCCGGAAGATGCTCGACGTAGCGCTGGAAGTACCACTGGGTGCGCTGCCGCTCGGTGGGCTTGGGCAGCGCCACCACCCGGACCGTGCGGGGGCTGGTGCGCTCGGTGATCCGCTTGATCACGCCGCCCTTGCCGGCCGAGCCCCGCCCTTCGAAGATCACCAGCACCTTGAGGCCCTGGCTCTGGATCCAGTACTGCAGGAGCACCAGCTGCTCGTGCAGCCGCTCCATCTCCGCCTCGTAGACCTGCGACTTCAGCCGGCCGCGCTTGGTGTAGCGACCGCGGTCGAGCGAGCGGTCGTCGCTGCCCCCGAGATCGTCGGCGCCCGCCGGCGGCGCGCTGTGCTTCGTCATCGTCCAGGCCGCCCGTCGTCGAGGATGGTCGTGCAGCCACCCTGGCCCGGTCCGAGCGCTGGTGGCAAGGGACCTCGCGCCTGGGTGCCCCCGGTTCGACCGCTCGGGCTCGCAACCGGAGGTGGGCGGGGCCCGGCGGGTCAGGCCTCCTGGGCTGCGGGCCCCGTGCAGCAGAGGGTCACGAACCCGACCACGACGATCGACAGACCGCCACCGAGGCTGCGTGGCCTGATGGGACAGCCCGCGCGGGCCGAAGGTGACCCGCGCTCCGAACGCGAGGCTGACGGCCACCGCGGGGCATGCCTCACCTGGAGTCGGCCCACGTCGCCTACCCTGCGCGAATGGTCACACCGCGGCGCATGGCGCAGTCCCGCACCGTCCCGATCGAGCCCGACCGTGCCTTCCCCGCGGTGCTCACCGCTGAGCTGCCCCAGGTCATCTGCCGCCGGTTCGGACCGTTCCCGCCGGTCCGCGAGGTGCGCGACCAGCCACCGAGCTGGGGTCAGGTCGGCCAGACCCGCACCATCGTCACCAGCGACGGCGGCACCATGCGCGAGGAGCTGACCGTGGTGGAGGCCCCGCACCGGTTCGGGTACCGGCTCGACCGGATCACCGGACCGATGAAGCCGTTGGTCCACGGCCTCGACGGCCGGTGGACCTTCGCACCGGTCGGCACCGGGGTCCGCATCACCTGGGAGTGGACGCTGCACCCGCGCTCCGCGGCGGCCGCGCTGACCATGCCCCTCATTGCCCGGCTGTGGCCGCCGTACGCCGCCCGGGTGCTCGAACGGATCGAGGAGATGCTGCTCGACGCCTGAGACCGCTCAGGTCGCGCATCCGTCCGGGCCGCAGACCCCGGCGGTGTCGCCGGTGCCGGCGGTGCCGACCACCTCGAGCGCGGGATGGCTCTCCGCCCAGGCCCGCTCGAGCAGCTCGGTGAACACCCCGGGCTCCTGTGCGCCGGAGACGCCGTACCGGCCACCGATGACGAAGAACGGCACCCCGTTGGCGGCGTACCCCACGGCCTGGCGGAGGTCGGCCTCCACGTCGTCGAAGTACTCCTTGCCCTCGAGCACCTCGCGGGCCCGGTCGGGGTCCATGCCGACGCCGGCGGCCAGCGCGACCAGCACCTCGTGGTCGGCGACGTTCTGCTGGTGCAGGAAGTACGCCGCGAGCAGCGCCTCCTTCAGCTCCGCGCGCCGGTCTCCGGCGGCGTGCAGCAACCGGTGCGCGTCCACGGTGCTGACCCGCAGGGCGTCGCGATAGCGGAACAGCAGGCCCTCCTCGGCCGCGACCGCCTCGATCCGGTCGACCATGTCGTTGCCTGCGGCCAGCCCGCCGCCGTACTTCTGACCGAGGTGCTCGGCGACGGTGTCCACCGGCTCTGCCGGCGCGGCCGGGTCCAGCAGGAACGAGCGCCAGACGACCTCCACCTCGTCGGCGTGCGCGAAGCCGGCCAGGGCCTTCTCCAACCGACGCTTGCCGATGTAGCACCACGGGCAGACGACGTCGCTCCAGATCTCGATACGCATGCCGGGTCAACGGCGCCCGGCGTCAGGCTGTTCCCCGACGGGCGTGAACCGGACCTCTGCCGGCCGGAACCCCGAGACGCACCGGTTCCCTCGGGGTCGACCCCGGCCCGGGGTCAGGGTCCGCTCAGGGGCTGCTCCAGCGGCTTCCCCGATGCCCGCGGGGCCTCCGCACCGGGAGGCTTGCCGCCATGATCACCATCGACTCCCTGACCAAGAGGTACGGCGCCCACACGGCCGTCGACAACGCCTCGTTCACCGCCTCCCCCGGTCGCGTCACCGGGTTCCTGGGACCGAACGGGGCCGGCAAGTCCACCTCGTTGCGGATCCTGGTGGGCCTGACCCCACCGACCGCCGGCACGGCCACCATCCACGGCAGCCACTTCGCCGACCTGCCCAACCCGGGCCGCGAGGTCGGCGTCCTCCTCGACGCCTCCGCCCAGCACGACGGGCGCACCGGCCGGGAGATCCTCACCATCGCCCAACGCACGATGGGACTGCCCCGAGGCCGGGTGGACGAGATGCTCGAGCTGGTCAGCCTCACCGAGGAGGAGGCGGGGCAGCGGGTCCGGCACTACTCGCTGGGGATGCGGCAGCGGCTCGGCATCGCCTCGGCGCTGCTCGCCGACCCCGAGGTGCTCATCCTCGACGAGCCGGCCAACGGGCTCGACCCGGCCGGGATCCGCTGGATGCGGGACCTCCTCCGCGGCCACGCCACCCGCGGCGGCACGGTGCTGCTGTCCTCGCACCTGCTGCACGAGATCGAGGTGATCGCCGACGACCTGGTGGTGATCGGTCGGGGTCGCATCGTCGCCCACGGCACCAAGACCGAGCTGCTCGCCGCTGCCGGAACGCTGGTGCGCACCCGGGAGCCCGGCCACCTCGCCGCCGCCCTCACCGAGATCGGCGTGCCCTGCAGCCGCACCGCCGACGGCGCCCTGCGCACCGACGCCGATGCCGAGCTGGTCGGCCAGGTCGCCCTGGCCGCCGGCGTACCCCTGCTCGAGCTGCGCGCCGCCGACGGCGCCGGCCTCGAGGAGATGTTCCTCGACCTCACCGCCGACACCCAGCGGGAGACCAGCAGCGCCGCCACCGGTTCGACCATCAGCGAAGGAGCAGCAGCATGACCACGATCGCCCCCGAGGGACCCACGACGTCCCCGGCCACCCGCGCACCGGACCTCACCGCAGGCGCCGGGCGGGCGGCGTACCCGCCGATCAGCCTGGCCCGGGTCACCGGCGTCGAGCTGCGCAAGATGTTCGACACCCGCTCGGGGTTCTGGCTGCTGTGCAGCATCGGGATCCTGTCCCTGGCCGCCACCGCGGCCGTGATCGTCTTCGGGTCGGCGGCCGACCTCACCTACGAGTCGTTCGCCGCGGCGATCGGCTTCCCGATGGCCGTGGTCCTCCCGATGATCGCCGTCCTGTCCGTCACCAGCGAGTGGAGCCAGCGCACCGGCCTGGCCACGTTCACCCTCGTGGCCCACCGCGGGCGGGTGATCGCCGCCAAGGCTCTCTGCGCCATCGGGGTCGGCGTCGTGTCGATGCTGGTCGCGGCGGGCATCGGTGCGCTCGGCAACGTGGTCGGCAGCGCGCTCGCCGGCACCGAGACCGTGTGGAACATCTCGGTGGGCAACCTGGCGCAGATCGTCCTGGCCAACGTCCTCGGCATGATGATCGGGTTCATGCTCGGCGTCCTGCTGCGCAGCTCGGCCGCCGCGATCGTCGGCTACTTCGTCTACTCCTTCGTGCTCACCGGCCTCACCGAGCTCCTGGCCTTCAACCAGCAGTGGTTCGCCGACATCCGCGGCTGGGTGGACTTCAACTACTCGCAGGGCTCGCTCTTCGAGGGGCTCGTCACCACCCAGCAGTGGGCCGAGCTGGGCGTCTCCGGCCTGTTCTGGCTGGTCATCCCGCTCGCGGTGGGGGTGCGGCTGGTCCTCCGCTCCGAGGTGAAGTGAGGCCCCGGCGGGCCGCCCCCGAGATGGCACGAGCCGGCACGGCCGGTCCTTCGATGGACTGGCCGTGCCGGCTCGGCTGTTGGTCGCTGAGTGGCGGCTGGCGAGTGCCAGCCCGCAGGCTCCCCTCGGTGGACCCGCACTTCCCCTGGTGGGCCCGGCACGGGAAGTGACAGTTCATCAAGGGGGCCGGGGAAGCCACCCGGCTCAGCGGGCCGAGGAGCCCTCGACGTAGTCGGTGTCGTGCGACTTCACCCAGGCCATCAGCTTGCGCAGCTCGCGGCCGGTGGACTCGATCGGGTGCTTCTCGGCCTCCTCGCGGAACTTCATGAACTCCGGCGAGCCGGCGTCGTTGTCGTCGATGAACCGCTTCGCGAACGCGCCGTTCTTGATGTCCTCGAGAACCTCGACCATGTGCTCCTTGACGTCCGGGGTGATCACCCGGGGGCCCGAGACGTAGTCGCCGAACTCGGCGGTGTCGGAGACCGACCAGCGCTGCTTGGCGATGCCGCCCTCGTACATCAGGTCGACGATGAGCTTGAGCTCGTGCAGGCACTCGAAGTAGGCGACCTCAGGCTGGTAGCCGGCCTCCGTGAGCACCTCGAAGCCGTACTGCACCAGCTGCGAGGCGCCACCGCACAGGACGGCCTGCTCACCGAACAGGTCGGTCTCGGTCTCCTCGGTGAACGTGGTCTTGATGCCGCCGGCGCGCAGGCCGCCGATCGCCTTGGCGTAGGACAGCGCGAGCGGCCAGGCGTTGCCCGACTCGTCCTTCTCGACGGCGACGAGCACCGGTACGCCGCGGCCGTCGACGTACTCGCGACGGACCAGGTGACCGGGGCCCTTGGGGGCCACCATGAACACGTCGACGCCCTCGGGCGGGGTGATGAAGCCGAAGCGGATGTTGAAGCCGTGGCCGAAGACCAGGGTGTCGCCCTCGGCGAGCTGGGGCGCGATCTCGTCGGCGTAGACCTTCCGCTGGTGCTGGTCGGGCGCGAGGATGACGACGACGTCGGCCTCCTCCGCGGCCTCGGCCGGCGTCAGCACGCGCAGGCCCTCCGCCTCCGCCTTGGCGCGGCTCTTCGAGCCCGGCTGCAGGCCGACGCGGACGTCGACGCCCGAGTCGCGCAGCGACAGCGCGTGCGCGTGACCCTGGCTGCCGTAGCCGATCACCGCGACGTTCTTGCCCTGGATCAGGGACAGGTCGGCGTCGTCGTCGTAGAACATCTCAGCCACGGGGGCTTCTCCTTCGTCGGGGTTGTCGTGCGTTCAGGTGGTGCGGTTGCTGCGCGGTGCCGCGGGCTGCCTCAGCCGACGGCCGGCGGCGCCGGTACGGCGACCGGGCGGAGGTTGCGCTCGGAGATCGACCGTGGCCCGCGGCCGATCGCGACCATCCCGGACTGGACGAGCTCGCGGATGCCGAACGGCTCGAGCACCCGGAGGAGGTCGGCGATCTTTCCCTGGTTGCCGATGACCTGGATGGTGACGGCGTCGGAGGCCACGTCGATCACCTTGGCCCGGAAGAGCTGGACGGTGTCGAGCACCTGGCCCCGGGTGTCGGCGGTCGCGGCCACCTTGACCATCACCAGCTCCCGGTTGACCGAGGTGTCCGGGTCGAGCTCGACGATCTTGATCACCTCGACCAGCTTGTTCAGCTGCTTGGTGACCTGCTCCAGCGGGGACTCCGCGACGTTCACCACGATCGTCATCCGGGAGACGTCGGCGTGCTCGGTGGGTCCCACCGCGAGCGACTCGATGTTGAAGCCGCGCCGGCTGAACAGGCCGGCGATCCGGGCCAGGACGCCGGGCTTGTCCTCGACCAGGACCGAGAGCGTGTGCTTGGTCATCTAGAGGTCGTCCTCCTCGAACTGCGGCGCCAGGTTGCGGGCGTACTTGATGTCGTCGTTGCTGGTGCCGGCGGCCACCATCGGCCACACCATCGCGTCGCGGTGGACCCGGAAGTCCACCACCACCGGCACGTCGTTGATCTCCATCGCCTTCTCGATCGTGGCGTCGACGTCGTCGGCGCTGTCGCAGGCCATCCCCACACAGCCGTAGGCGTCGGCCAGCTTGACGAAGTCGGGGATCCGGATCGGGCCCTCGTGCCGCTGCAGGTTCGTGTTGGAGTACCGCTCGTTGTAGAAGAGCGTCTGCCACTGCCGCACCATGCCGAGCGACTCGTTGTTGATGATGGCGACCTTGATCGGGATGTTCTCGATCGCGCAGGTGGCCAGCTCCTGGTTGGTCATCTGGAAGCAGCCGTCTCCGTCGATCGACCAGACGGTGGCGTCGGGACGACCGACCTTGGCACCCATCGCGGCCGGCACCGAGTAGCCCATGGTGCCGAGCCCGCCGGAGTTGATCCAGGTCCCGGGCTTCTCGTACTGCACGAACTGCGCCGCCCACATCTGGTGCTGGCCGACCCCGGAGGTGTAGATGGCGTCCGAGCCGGCGATCGCCCCGAGCCGCTCGATCACGTACTGCGGGGCCAGGCCCGTCTCCGGGGTGTCGTAGCCCAGCGGGTAGCGCTGCTTGACGCCGCCGATGAACTGCACCCAGCCCTCGTAGTCGCCGGTGTGGCCGGCGTCGGCCTCGGCCCGCAGCGCGACGACCAGGTCGCTGAGCACCTCGCGGCAGTCACCGACGATCGGGACGTCGGCGTGCCGGTTCTTGCCGATCTCGGCCGGGTCGATGTCGGCGTGGATCACCTTGGCGCCGGGCGCGAACGAGTCGAGGTTGCCGGTCACCCGGTCGTCGAACCGGGCGCCCAGGCTGATGATCAGGTCGCTCTTCTGGAGTCCCGCGACCGCGGCCACGGTGCCGTGCATCCCGGGCATGCCCAGGTGCTGCGGGTGGCTGTCCGGGAACGCACCGCGCGCCATCAGCGTGGTGACCACGGGGATGCCGGTGAGCTCGGCGAGCACCCGCAGCTCGGCGTGCGCCGCCGAGCGGATCACGCCGCCGCCGACGTACAGCACCGGCCGGCGCGACTCCAGGATCAGCCTCGAGGCCTCCCGGATCTGCTTGGCGTGCGGCTTGCTCACCGGACGGTAGCCGGGCAGGTTGAGCGCGGTCGGCCAGGAGTACGTCGTCATCGCCTGCAGCGCCGACTTCGCGACGTCCACCAGCACCGGTCCGGGTCGGCCGGTGGAGGCCAGGTAGAACGCCTCGGCGATGGTCTGCGGGATCTCGGCGGGGTCGGTGACGAGGAAGTTGTGCTTGGTGATCGGCATCGTGATGCCGCGGATGTCGGCCTCCTGGAAGGCGTCGGTGCCGATCATCGAGGCCCCCACCTGGCCGGTGATCGCGACCAGCGGCACCGAGTCCATGTGGGCGTCGGCCAGCGGCGTGACCAGGTTGGTGGCGCCGGGGCCGGAGGTGGCCATGCAGACCCCCACCCGGCCGGTGGCCGCGGCGTACCCCTGGGCGGCATGCCCGGCGCCCTGCTCGTGGCGTACCAGGATGTGGCGGATCGAGGAGTCCATCAGGGGGTCGTACGCCGGGAGGATCGCGCCTCCGGGGATGCCGAAGATGTTCTCGACCCCGGCAGCCTCCAGCGACGTGATCAGGCTCTGTGCGCCCGTGATCTGCTCGCTCATGCCACTGCTTTCCCTTGGTGTCTGCTGGTCATCTGCTGCTCATGCCTCCTGCTGCGGCCGCCGGTGCCCCGGCACAAAAAAGCCCCTCGGCCCTGGGAGGCAAACGAGGGGTGACGCGCTGGCTTCGTCCCGGAAGGGGTCAGCCCGCACGTCGGGTGCGTACCAGAAGGTCTCGGCGCATGTGGTCACGGTATCCGGCGGGGCCGCACGGGGACACGGCGGCCGCCGACGATCTCAGATGATGGAACGTCGGTCCCAGCATCTGGCACTAGTGAAGGGTGGCTCCCCGACTCGGCCCCGCGTCAGTCGCGCCCCAGCCAGGTGGTCACGCAGGCCTTGTTGCCCTGGGCGTCGGCGAGCACCCAGAACGCTGGTGCCCGCGCGTCGCTCACCAGCGAGCCACCGGCCTCCAGGGCGTCCTTGACCCGCTTCTCGGCCACCTCGGGCGGGACCCGGACGTCGAGGTGGAACCGTTGGTGCGGCTCCTTCTCGAACTCCGCGGAGGAGTCGACGCTCTGGAACCAGATCGTCGGGTTGCGTCCGGTCCGGTCCGCGAGCTCGTCGACCTCGTCGTCCTCCCCCACCCGGGGGTAGCCCAGCAGCGCCGCCCAGAACGGGGCGATCGCCGCAGCGTCGGGGGTGTCCAGGGCGAGCTCGAGAACGGTCACGTCCTGCGGCTCGGGCCGGGCCGAGACCTGTCCGGCGACGTCGCTGATCTGCCGGGCCAGCCGGATGTCGCGCTGGGTCACTCCCCCGACGTCGTGGCTGCTCAGGTGCACCTCCACCGCCCCGTAGGTCAGGTCGATGTCGGGGTGGTGGTTCGCCTCCTCGGCGGCGGCGCCGATCTTGTCCACCAGCGCCAGCCCGGTGGCGAAGTCACCGGTGGCGAACCGGGCGTGCAGACCGTCGAACATCACCCGCCAGTCTCCGAGCAGCTCCTGCTCGACGTCGTGACCGCTGAGCACCGTCGTGTCGGAGCCGCCCGCTCCGGCGTCGGTGTGGGCAGCGGCGTCGGTGCTCATCGGCTCGCCTGCCTCGGCACCGGTCATGTCATGGCTCATCCGTGCACCCCACCCGTCGGGTCGTCGTCGCTGTGGTCCGGTCGCGGTCCGGTCTCGGTCCACGGGTAACCCTCGGGCCTGTCGCGGCGCTCGTCAACCACTCGAAGGGGCGGGGTGCACACCCCCCGCGGGTCCGCCGATTCCTCAGCCGGGCAGCACCGGGCGCCCTAGTCTGCGACGGTGACCCCCGCACCCGTCCCGGCCCGCGCCTGGCACGCCCTGACCGCCGTGGTGGCGGTCGCGGCGCTGGTGCTCCAGCTGGTGCTGATCCTCCAGGGCGGCCGGGTGCTCGACGAGCAGGAGGTGCCGGGGCTGTGGACCCGGCTCGGCCGGCTGGTCTCCTACTTCACCATCCAGAGCAACCTCCTGGTCGCGGTCTCCACGATCCCGTTGGTCCAGGACCCGGCGTACGACGGCCCCCGCTGGCGGGTGCTGCGGCTCGCCGCGGTCATCGGCATCACGGTGACCGGGGTGGTCCACTTCCTGTTGCTGCGGCCGCTGCTCGACCTGACCGGCGCGGACCGGCTGGCCGACTCGCTGCTGCACCTGGTGGTGCCGCTGCTGGCGATCCTCGGCTGGCTGGTCCTCGGTCCGCACCCGCGGGTCACCCGCACCGTGCAGGCCCGGGTGCTGGCGTGGCCGATCGCCTGGCTGGCCTGGACCCTGCTGGTCGGGGCCCTCTCGGGGTGGTACCCCTACCCCTTCCTCGACCACCGCACCGACGGCTGGGCGGCCGTGCTGGTGACCTGCGTGGTGATCACCGGGTTCTTCGTGGCCCTGCTGGCCGGGGCAGCGGCCGTGGACCGTCGACGCTCCCCCCGGGTGCCGACGGCGGTCTAGAGTCGCAGCAGGCCGGCGCCACCACCGTCTCGCGCGCAGCCCGGCCGGAGGGGGAGCCATGGAGATCGACGAGGCCGTCACCTGGGCCGCCGCCCGCAAGCACGCGGTGCTCATCACGCTTCGCTCCGACGGGCGCGCCCAGTCCTCGGACGTGCTGTACGCCGTCGCGGACGGGACCTTCCTGGTCTCGGTGACCGACAGCCGGGCGAAGACCGCCAACATGCGCCGCGACCCGCGGGTGGTGCTGCACGTCACCGAGCCCTCGTCGTGGTCCTACGCCTCCTTCGACAGCACCGTCGACCTCACCGAGGTGACCACCGAGCCCGGCGACGCCACCAGCGACCTGCTCTGCCGCTACTACGAGCTGGTCGCCGGGAAGCCGCACGACGACTGGGACGAGTACCGCGCCGCGATGATCGAGGAGGGGCGGCTGGTCGCCCGGCTCATCCCCGGCTCGGCCGTGGGCCAGGTGCACTGAGCACCTCGCGGATGCGCTGCACCCCGGCGCAGACCTCCGCGAACGATGTCGACAGCGGCGAGAGCCCGAGCCGCAGGCCGTCCGGGTCGCGGTAGTCGGGGATCACGTCCTGTTCCCAGAGCCGCGCGGTGACCTCGCGCATCGCCGGGTGGGTCAGGGTCACGTGGCCACCGCGACGGCCCGGGTCGCGCGGCGAGGTCACCTCGACCCCCAGCGGGGCGAGCAGCTCGTCGGCCAGCGCCAGGGCGTACGTCGTCAACGCGGTCGACTTGGCCCGCACCGCGGCCATCCCCACCTCGGCGATCAGGTCCAGCATGTCCTGGACCGCCAGCATCCCGACCACCGGCGGCGTCCCGGAGATCATCCGGCGGATCCCCGGGTCGGGGGTGTAGTCGGGTCCCATCGCGAACGGGTCGGCGTGGCCCATCCAGCCGGGGATCGGTTGGGCCAGCTCGGCGTGCAGCCGTTCGGCGACGTAGACGAACGCGGGCGCGCCCGGCCCGCCGTTGAGGTACTTGTAGCTGCACCCCACCGCCAGGTCCACGTCCCACGCGTCGAGCGCCAGCTCCACGGACCCGACCGAGTGCGAGAGGTCCCACAGGACCAGCCCCCCGGCGTCGTGGACGGCCCGGGTGACCGCGGGGCCGTCGGCGATCCAGGCGGAGCGGTAGGCGACGTGGCTGAGCAGCACCACCGCCGTGTCCGGCCCGACCACGTGCCGGACCTGCTCGAGGGTGACTCCGGTGCCGGGATCGACGTCGATCCAGCGCAGCGTCAGCCCGAGCTCGGCGGCCACCCCGGCGGCGACGTACCGGTCGGTCGGGAAGTTGTCCCGGTCGAGCACGATCTCGGTGCGGTCCGGACGCGCCGCCACCCCGGCCCGCAGCGCCTTGTAGAGCAGCACCGTGGTGGAGTCCCCGACGACGGTCTGGCCGGGTGCCGCGCCCAAACAGAGCTCACCGATCCGGTCGCCGACCCGGGTGGGCAGGTCCATCCACGCCTCGTCCCACGCTCGGATCAGCCGGCCTCCCCACTCCTGCTCGACGAACGCGGCCAACCGCGGGCCGGTGACATCGAGGGGACGCCCCAGCGAGTTGCCGTCGAAGTAGATCAACGGTGTGTCGGACCCCACGAAGCGGCGGCGGTACGCCGCCAGCGGGTCGTCACGGTCGAGCCGGTCAGCGCTGATGTCCACCCGCCATGTCTACCCCGAGCCCCGCGAGGCGGCGCCACGTCGTGGCTCACTGGTAGCTGACGAACCGCACCCGCGGACGGAGCCGCAGCACGGCCGCCGGGCCGAGCAGCCGCACGTCCTCGTCGTAGAACAGCTTGAAGCCCATCGTGAACCGGGACGGGCGGGCCACGGCCCCGTACGTCGCCCGCTTCTGCGCCGGCGTACCGAATCCGTCCACGTGCTGCACCATCGCCAGCCCCGGCCGCCGCCGGATCCGGTCGATGTCCCGGATCATCGAGGTACGGAACTGGTGCAGCACGAAGAGCTTCTCCGGGAGCCGCTCGATCCGGACCAGCTCGGAGAGCCAGTGCGCGGTGCGGTTCACCTCCCGGGCGGACACGCTGCCGATCACCCGTGCCGGCACCTGCCCCGGCCCCATCCGCCACTCCGGGTCGAGGGCCAGACCGACGTACGGGTCCTCGAGAGCCCACCGCCAGCGCTTGGCCACGGTGAGGAAGTCGGACCGACCCGGCTGCACGTCGAGCAGCAGCAGGGCGCCGTGCCGGTGGGCGGCGTCGATGTACCGCTGCACCGACGCCCGGTCGATGTCGTGGCTGTAGTCGCCGTCCGGGCCGGGCACCGGGTCGGCCACGGTGACGATCAGCTCGTAGACCGGCTGCACCGGTCGGCTGGGAGCGGCGTACGGAGCGGCGGCACGCACCAGCCGTCGGTGCATGGTCGCGGGCGGGGCCTCCCCGAGCACGCCCATGCTGGCCGTCGTCGCGGTGCCGTAGTAGGCCACCAGGAACCGATCGCCGCCGAAGACCTCGACTCGGTTGCCGGGCAGGCGGGGCTGCGCCGACTGCTCCCCCGGCGGGGCGTCGCCCTCAGCTGTGGCGGCGTCACCGGGTCCCGACGGCGACGGCGTACGACGACCCACCTCCGGGCCACCGAAGGCCAGCCACCCCGCGGCGCCGAGCGTGAGCAGCACCACCAGGACGACCGCGATCCCGGTCGGCCCGCGGACTCGCCCGGTCACCACGTCACCGCACCGCCAGGGTCACCGATCGGCGACTCAGCTGGTGACCGCTCCGTGCGCAGCGGACTGGACGACCTTCGCGTACTTGCCGAGCACGCCGCGGGTGTACTTCGGGGGACGCGGCTCCCACCCGTCCCGACGCCGGGCCAGCTCCTGCTCGCCTCCCTCGATCTCCACGTCCAGGGTGCGGTTGAGCACGTCGAGGGTGATCCGGTCCCCGTCGGCGACGAAGGCGATCGGTCCGGCGTCCACGGCCTCGGGGGCGACGTGGCCCACGCACAGCCCGGTGGTGCCGCCGGAGAACCGACCGTCGGTGAGCAGCAGCACGTCCTTGCCCAGGCCGGCGCCCTTGATCGCGCCGGTGATCGCGAGCATCTCGCGCATCCCCGGCCCGCCCTTGGGCCCCTCGTAGCGGATCACCACCACGTCGCCGGCGGTGATCCCGCCGGCGGAGAGGGCGTCCATCGCGGCCCGCTCGCCGTCGAAGACCCGGGCGGTGCCGGTGAAGACCGACTCGTCGAACCCGGCCGACTTCACCACGGCACCCTCGGGGGCCAACGACCCCTTGAGGATGGTGAGGCCCCCGGTGGCGTGGATCGGCCGGTTCAGCGCCCGGATCACGTCGTCGTCGAGCGCCGGCGGGGCCAGCGCCTCGAGGTTCTCGGCCATCGTCCGGCCGGTGACGGTCAGGCAGTCGCCGTGCATCAGACCCGCGTCGAGCAGCGCCTTCATCACCACCGGGATGCCGCCGATCTTGTCGACGTCGTTCATCACGTACTTGCCGAACGGCTTGAGATCACCCAGGTGCGGCACCTTGTCGCCGATCCGGTTGAAGTCGTCCAGGCTCAGATCGACCTCGGCCTCACGGGCGATCGCCAGCAGGTGCAGCACCGCATTGGTGGAGCCACCGAGCGCCATCACCACGGTGATCGCGTTCTCGAAGGCCTCCAGGGTGAGGATCTGGCGGGCGGTGATCCCCCGCCGCAGCATCTCCACCACCGCCTCGCCCGAACGGTGCGCGAAACCGTCGCGACGGCGGTCCACGGCCGGCGGGGCAGCGGAGCCGGGGAGCGACAGGCCGAGCGCCTCGCCCACTGCGGCCATCGTGTTCGCGGTGTACATGCCGCCGCAGGCGCCCTCGCCCGGGCAGATCGCCCGCTCGATCCGGTCGACCTCCGCGCGGGTGATCTTGCCGGCCAGGCAGGCCCCGACGGCCTCGAAGGCGTCGATGATGGTCACGTCGTTGCCGTCGACCTGGCCGGGCATGATCGAGCCGGCGTACAGGAAGACCGCCGCCAGGTCGAGCCGGGCCGCCGCCATCATCATCCCGGGCAGCGACTTGTCACAGCCGGCCAGCAGCACGGACCCGTCGAGGCGCTCGGCCATCATCACCGTCTCCACCGAGTCGGCGATCACCTCGCGGGAGACCAGCGAGAAGTGCATCCCCTCGTGCCCCATCGAGATGCCGTCGGAGACCGAGATGGTGCCGAACTCCAACGGGTAGCCACCCGCCGCGTGCACCCCGTTCTTGACCGCCTTCGCCAGCCGGTCCAGCGACAGGTTGCACGGGGTGATCTCGTTCCAGCTCGAGGCGACCCCGATCTGCGACTTGGCGAAGTCGTCGTCGCCCATCCCGACCGCGCGCAGCATCCCGCGAGCGGCGGCCCGTTCGAGACCGTCGGTCACGTCGCGCGAGCGCGGCTTGATGTCCACTCCGTGTTCGGGTCCCTGCTCCTGCCGGTGCGTCATGGCGCCGAGCCTAGCCAGGCGGGGACCTGAGGGGTGAGGGGACGCCCCGCCAGGCCAGGGCGTCCCCGCCACCGGCTAGCGCAGGCGAGCCATCACCTGGATGGCAGTCCTGTGGGCGATGCGGTACCCGTCGTTCATCGCGGTCCGGAAGTGCAGACCGCCCCAGATCCGGGAGCTGAGCGCATCCTCCTCGATCGCGGAGATCGTGGAGTAGGTCTCGTCGGTCCCGGTGTTGTAGGAGTGCAGGGTCAGCGGTGTGTCATCGCCCAGGGTCCGGCGAAGCACCTCCGCCGCCGGGCCGGTCAAGGCCGCGTGCCCGCTGACGTACTCAGAGTACGACGGCGTGGGCAGCAACGAGGTCCACCCCGTCTCCGGCTGGGTGGCCGGGTTGCCATCGGTGTCCGCCTTGGCCACGGCTTCGACGGGTCGCCAGAAGCCGACGTCGAGCTTGAGTCGCCAGGCGGCGATGACCGAGTCTGCCGCGGCCGCGTGCATCGCCGCGAACAGGTGTGCGGTCCGTCGCAGCGACATCGGATGCGAGTCCAGGTGAGCGATGGTCGCCTCGCTGAGCATGGTGACCGCGTTGGAGTTGAAGAACTGCGCGATGTATGTCTGCTGGCCGGTGCGCTCGCCGGACGTGGTGGAGCCCAGCCGCCTCACCTCGTCGTACTGGCTGGCGTATGTCCGGGACGTGAGCCTGTCCGGCCCGCGGGCCCTGAGGGGGCGTCGCAGCACCAGCGGGCGCACGTAGCCCAGCCACGGGACGACCATGGCACCGCCGGGGGGCGGCTGCCAGACCCCGGGGCCCGGCGGCCGGTCGTAGATGATGGTGGTGTCGTTGCGCCCGTCGCCGACCCGGCTGGCGATCATTGCGTCGGCCGCTTGCTCGCCGATCCACCGACCGCGGTCCTCGGCCCTGCCGTCCGGAACGTCGGCCAGGCTGGCCGCCAGATCCAGGTCGAGCTGGGGGATCGAGGCCGGGAAGTATTCCGCCAGCACGTCGTGGGCGGCGGTCGCCGCGGCCGCCACACCCGACGCCCTCCGGGTGTGGACGGCGCGGTCCACGGCATTGGCCATCGCCATCGAGGTGAAGCCGAGGTACAGAGCACCGGACGGAATCGGAGAGTTGCCTTCGGTGTAGATGGTGCGGAGCGAGGTGGTCTCCCAGTCGAGCACCACGGTCGAGTCCTCGCCTGAGCAATGACTCGGGTGGGCCACCGCCACGCCGGCGCCCACCGGGGCGGCCCCCAGGGTCAGTGCCAGAACAGGCAGCAGCATTCGTGCGGTGCGCATGGCGTCGCCCCTTCGCGTCGAGGGAGATGGATCCCTCAAGTCTCTGGGCATCCGGCGCTCGCGCCTATGCGCGTTCGAGCGTACTTCTGGCGTTGCAGCCGGGGAGCCGAGCACGGAGGTGGCTCTCCCCCACGGACTCGCCCTGCAGCCGGATGACTGCCGCCAACCGGCTGGTGACGCCGAGCTTGCGGTAGGTGTGCTCCAGGTGCTTGCGCACTGTCGCGGGAGCGATGCACAGGGTCTCCGCGATCTCGTGGTTGGAGTATCCGGCTGCGACCTCCATCAGCACCCGACGCTCCTGCACGGTGAGGGCGGCCGGCAGCGACGGCGTGGGCCGCTCGCGGAGCAGTCGTTTCAACACCGGGACGAGAAGCCGGATCCTGGCCAGATCCTGCTCCGAGAACATCCAGTGCGTGCGCTTGAAGAGTATCTGGCTGACGTGGTGTGGCCCGTTGCGGAACCCGACGGCAACGGCGTCGGCAGCGCAGAACAGGGTGTCGCCACTGGCTACCTCTTCGGCATGGTGCAGCCAGTGCGTGAAACCGATGCCGCGAGGTCCGGGAGCTTCGCCGTACGGGGGTTCGGGCCGAACGTCGACAACTCCGCGGCGCAGCGACACCGACTCGACCACGTGGCCGTTGTCGTCGGCGAGACACACGCCGAGGCTGTCGCACGGCACCATCCGGTCGATGAGTTCGAGAACCCAGGCAGCGGGCAACGGGCGGCCGGTCACCGGCTCGGCCGCCAGCAGCTTCTGAAGGGCCGTCTGTTCCCGCTCGGTGAAGAGCAAGTCGGGCACGTCAACCTCTTTCCCGAACTCATCAGGCTAGCGCACCCCCGCTGGTTGAGGAGCGAGCGTCAGCGAGCGACGCCCCCCGGTGGTTGAGGAGCGAGCGTCAGCGAGCGTCTCGAAACCGCCGCAAGGCCGCCCATCGAGACGCCCCCCGGTGGTTGAGGAGCGAGCGTCAGCGAGCGTCTCGAAACCGCCGCAAGGCCGCCCATCGAGACGCCCCCCGGTGGTTGAGGAGCGAGCGTCAGCGAGCGTCTCGAAACCGCCGCAAGGCCGCCCATCGAGACGCCCCCGGTGGTTGAGGAGCGAGCGTCAGCGAGCGTCTCGAAACCGCCCAAGGCCGCCCATCGAGACGCCCCCGGTGGTTGAGGAGCGAGCGTCAGCGAGCGTCTCGAAACCGCCGCCGCCCATCGGGACGCCCCCCGGTGGTTGAGGAGCGAGCCTCAGCGAGCGTCTCGAAACCGCCCAAGCACGCCCATCGGGACGCCGTGCGATCCACTGCGCAGCACGGCAGCCCCCTTTTCGTCCACAGGACGACCTCCGGCTGGGTCATCCACAGGGGTCGAACTGGTATCCGATAAGTGTCGGTGGTCGCCTCTAGCCTTGGTCACATGGCAACAGACCTCGATCACGGCCCAGGCGATGGCGGCGAGCACCCGCTGGTCGGCTGCGTCCGGGTCATCGAGGCTGCGCTGGACGAGGTCGCCAACGTCGACCCGGTGTTCATGTCGACGGAGGACAAGACCGTCGTGATGCCGGCTCTGGCCTCCAGCATCGAGCGCGCCAGGGGCCTGCTGCTCAGGCTGCTGGGCACCGCCGGTGATGTCGCCGACGAGGCCGGTGCCCGCACCGCCGCGGCCTGGCTGGGGCACCACACCCACGGCACCCGTGCCGCGGCTGCTGCGGACGGCCGGCTCGCCGAGGCCCTGGAGACCCGGTACCGGCAGCTGCAAGACAGCCGCGCTCGACCGGGACGGTCTCGATCGAGCAAGCCCGGGTGATCGTCCGCGCCCTCGACGCCCTGCCCACCGACCTCGACCCCGCGACCCGGGAGAAGGCCGAGCTGCACCTGATCGAGCAGGCCGCCCACTTCGACGCCGAGCAGCTGCGGGTCCTGGGCCGCCGGGTGCTCGAGGTCATCGCCCCCGACGTCGCCGACGCCGAGGAACAACGCCAACTCGAAGCCGAAGAACGCCGCGCCCGGCAGACCACCCGGCTCACCATGCGCGCCCGCGGCGACGGCACCACCGACATCGCGATCCGCCTCGCCGACGCCTCCGCCCATCGCCTGCGCACCTACCTCGAGGCCTACGCCGCCCCCCGCCGCGGACACCTCGACCCGACCGCCGAGCACACCGACCCCGCCACCGGAGAACGGATCGGTTACCCCGTCCTGCTGGGCCAGGCGTTCTGCTCGATGCTCGAAGCCATCCCGACCGACAAGCTCCCCCAGCACGGCGGATCCCCGACCACGGTGCTGGTGATGATCGACGAACAGACCCTCCTCGATCGCGTCGGTGCCGCCGAGCTCACCACCGGCGACAAGCTCTCCGCCAGCGAAGCCCTCCGACTGGCGTGCACCGCCCACCTGATGCCCATGGTCCTCGCCGGGAAACGCCACATCCTGCACCTGGGCCGCCACGCCCGCGGCTTCACCTACGCCCAACGCATCGCCATGGCCGTCCGCGACCGCCACTGCCGCGCCGAGGGCTGCACCATCCCCGCGGACTGGTGCGAAGCCCACCACCTCACCCCCTGGTCAAAGGGCGGCAACACCGACCTCGACGACGGCGTCCTGCTCTGCTCCTGGCACCACCACCGAGCACACAACCCCGACTACACGATCGAGGCACTGCCCGGCCGCATCTACCGATTCCGCCGCCGACGACCCTGACCCGGGGGGGTAGCCCCTACCGCCCACTATGACGCACCGTCGACACGCCTGAGCGGGCCGTTGTTCAGCGAACATGCACGCTTGGAACGGAATGTTCGCCGCCTGCCACCGTCAAACCGCCGCGAGGCGGTCGCACCCACTCGCGGAAGAGCGACGTACCGCATCCGGCTCACCTTTGGACGCAATCTCCCGTTCGAGCCGAGCGTTCGCGACTCAGGTATCGAACCGGCTTTCCGAGCGACTCCTCGTAGGCAATCTCCCGTCGGGTTGACTCACCTACGTAGCCGCCCGGATCCACGATGTACACCTCGTCGGCGATGCGAATCTTCTGGAGGTGCACGGTGCCGAGCCGCCGCTTGATGTCCGAGCTGTCGGCTGTCCAGTCGTAGTCCGGCAGGTCGGGGAGGCTGAACATTCCGAGGCTGATCACGACGCAACCTTCGTCGTGAGCCACTGGTCACCTCCCGCGAACTCAGCCTCGAACTTTGGTCGAGCCGCACAGCGTGATGACCTTCGCCTCGCCCGCGGTCGGCCGCGGCGCCTGCTGGTCCTCCATGAGGTTCATGATCGGTTAACTGCAGGACGAGTCGATAGCCGCCCCCCAGACGTCCGCTCGTAGCCGCGCTGAGCGCATAGCGTGCAAGCCCGCTCATGCAGTTGCATCGGCCAGCTCACACCGTGCGCATTGAATGCGCTGGGGCGTCAAACGAGTGGACAGGCATCATAGCTCGGGTCCTCGTCCAACCAAGGAGGCCACGTGTTCCCCGACCCACTGCCGTTGTTGCGCACCGGCGTCGTCGGCAACTTCCAGACACTCGTCGACCCCCCGCTCGGCGCGCACTTCGACGGCCATATCCATCTCGGCCCCGAGGGGGCTGCTGTCGCCATGCTGGCCGGGACGAGACGACGACCCGGGAGCCACGTGGCTCGAGGACCCGACGAACAGTCAGACCGTCTTCGGCATCACGGAAGCTGGGACGGTTCTGGCGCGTCCGGTCTTTTCAACGCGACCTCGACACCGGGTGACGCGCGTGCCGAGGTTGTGCGATGGAACGCCAGCAATCTCCTGATCAACGCGCCGTATGACGAGGTCAACGACGACACCGTTGCTGCCACGAAGCTGTTCTACCTCGGCCTCGGCTCCTGGTCTGGGCGGACCGAGCACGTAGACGAGCCCTTCAACGAGGATGGAGTCAGCGGCTGGCGCATCGAGGTGCGAAGTGAGCAGGAGCGGGCTGTCGCGATCAACGACGACTTCGAGCTAACCGTCGAGCACGGCTGGACCCTGACCGGACCGCCAGACAACCGGTCGCTCAACCGGCCGCTCAAGATAGGGGTCCGATCGGCCAAACGGCGGCCTCTCTCCGAGCACATCGTCCGCCTCGACGCCGTACACGCGCTGCTGTCCGTGGCGCACTGGAAGCCTGTCACTGCCGCAACCGGAGTCGCCCAACTCGACCCGGGATCGCGCAGACGCGCCGTCCTCTGGGACGACACGATGACGAACGATCTTGTCGAGCCCCGATTTGAACGAGTTCCCGATCTTCACACTCGCTGACATCAACGACCTCAGCGGACTCGCCGGCTTCCGGGTCACGATCTGCCTTACCCGACCCCGCGCCGTCACGCCGATCGTTCGGCACCGCCTGTTCCGAAACCAGACACCCGAGGCGCGCCTGCTGTCCACGGCTGCAGCTTTCGAATACTGGAAAGCCAGCAACGCTCGCAATCCCAACGCCCGCTGGGCGAAGAAGAGTCCGAGAGGCTCAGGTCCCCAGCGCAATCGGGGGCTCCGTAGGCGGCAAATGGTCAGATTGGATCGGCAACGCCGAGCGATGGGCCGAGTTGTTCTATGGAACCTACATCCAGCTGAAGCACACGGCTCAGGTTGCAGACCTCGACGTGGTCGACGCGCTGGAGCACTCGGGCCGATGGCTGCTGACCGCGTCGATCCTCGATCAGTGTGCGGGCTCCACCGCGCCTTCTGATCGAATCTTCTCGCAGAGCGGCTTGCGATACCCGATGTCAGATCATGTGCGAGCGGTGCTCGACCACGCGCCTATCCCGCCCACCGCACATCGGTGAGGCTGAGCGTTGCCTCCGTCGGTGGGGAGTAGCCGCCGCCCGCATACCCACCCGACCACCATCGCAAGGCTGAGGGCGAGGCTCCCATCTGCCACCCTTTCTCCGCGGCCCGCGCCATCAGCTAAGCGGCCAGGGTGCTGCATACTGCCGCCAGTCGGGCGTCGGAATCTGCCGACGACCGGTTGGTTCGCCTAACCGCCTCAGTCGCGGGCGGAGCGTCGGTTGACCTGGGTGAGTTCCGGTCGGGCTATCTTCTTGCGTTCCCGTTCCCAGCCCAAGAGAGCGCCGGAGGGCACCGCCGCATAGCCGAGACCAGCAAGGACAGCCGAGCACCTTTAGCCCCAGCTCATGTCTTGGCGCTCGCGGATGTCGAAGGTCGTCGACGGCGGGCTGTCCAAGCGCACGCTGTAGCCGGGCTCGACCTGGCGAACCGCAGGTCAGCTGAGGTCACGGCGAGAGCCCTCTGTCCAGGGGACGGCGGCGCCATGGCAGCTACGGTGTCGTCGCGGAAGTGCTCCATGCCACCGGCAGGTGCTCCAGCTCGTGCAGCGGGAGCGCGCTGCGCCACTCGACGACGCCGTCGTGGCGAAGCCCAGGCATGCGCGTCAGGATGCTCTGGAGGGCGACCTCTGCCTGCAGGAGGGCCAACGGCGCCCCGAGGCAGGCGTGGCGTCCGGCGCTGAAGGCCAGGTGGAGCCGCAGGTCGCGGTGGGGGTCGATGTCGTCCGGCCGCTGGAAGACGTCGGGATCGCGGTTGGCGGCGCACAAGAGGTAGACAGTGTCCTTTTCGCTGACCGGATGACGGCGATTGACGACTCCTATCGGCGTGAGCAGCCTGACCAGCTCCTGGACGACGGTCGGCATCGGCCAGCGTCCCTCCTGCACCGCTGCGAGGTCGTGCGGCCGTTCGAGCAGCAGATGGATGCCTCCGGCGATCAGTGTTGTGGTCGTGGCGTGCCCGGCGTCGACCAGGAGAACGCAGTTGGCGACCAGGTCGGCGCGCTCCTCCCCAGCGACCCGCGATCTGCCGACGAGGGCCGTCAGGAGGTCGTCCTCCGGAGTCAACTCACGTGTGCGAAGGAGTCCCTCGAAGAGTTCCTGCATCCGCTCAGCCGCGAGGTCCGCTCGCCGGAACGAGGCTTCGTCGCGACGGGCGAACCCCAGGTGCATCTGGCGGTGTTCCTCGGCCAGGAGAGGACGGTCGGCGTGGGGCACGCCGAGGACGTCGCAGACCACTGAGAAAGGGAGTGGTTGCGCCAGGTCCGTGACCAGGTCGGCCCTGCCCTCAGGAAGCGCGCCCGTGATGAGGTCGTTGACCCGCTGCTCCACGAGCGGTCGGAAGGTGGCCATCCGGCGGGGACCGAACAGCCCGGTGAGGCGCCGTCGCATCCGCTCGTGCCGCTCGCCGTGGGTGGCGATGAGCCAGCGGTCGTACATGTCCCACAACGGGCTGCCGCCTCCGGAGACACTCGGGATGTAGTCGGGATCCCGGAGGACACCCGACACCACGGACCAGCGGCAGCTCTCAAGCCCGCTCTGGGCGAGGTAGGCCCCTGGGTCCGGGACGTTTTCCGGACGGCGGGCCTGTGCCAGGGTCTCTTCGACACCCATGGTCGAGGGTACCGCAGGTCCTGGCCGTGATGCCGCCTCTCGCATGGGTGGCCACACTCGCTCCGGCCTTGCCCTGCAACGCCACGAAGCCGTGAAGACCCTCAGACGTTGAAGCGCAACTCCCGTCGCACTGACCAGTCACGGACATCCGACGCCGTACCGAATGGCCAGTGAACTGACGATGTACCGGGCCATGTTTGACTCGACGGGAGGGCTGGGCTCGACGCGACGGCATTTCCGTTGACGCATCCGTGTGAATGCACGCCAAGGCCGTGAGCAGGTGTCGAACTCCACCGCAGCCCGTGTCGGAGTCCGGAAGGACGGGCTCGTCATGCTCACGACAGGGTGCGGATGGACGCACTCTCATGCCGCGATCCGAGCGTCCTCCAGCCGCGTCCTATCGCCGCGTGCGGACGCAGGCTCCTGCCGATGTCGACGTGGTCCGGCGCGTTGATAGACAGTACTACCCGTAGTACCATGGCGTGTGGCTTCCGTCGAGAAGATCGTCCGGGCGATGCGGAGCAATCCACAGAACCTCGCCTACAACGACCTCCACAAGGTGTGTGAGCACTACTTCGGGCAGCCACGGCAACGTGGAACGTCGCATGCGGTGTTCAAGATGCCGTGGCCGGGCGATCCTCGCGTCAACATTCAGAACGACAAGGGCAAGGCGAAGGCGTACCAGGTGCGTCAGGTCCTCACGGCAATCGAGAAGAAGGAGGCCCAAGTAATGGACACGCAGAATCAAATGGTGGACGTATCGCACTACACGTTCCGCGTCACGTGGTCCGCTGAAGACGGCGAATTCGTCGCCACCTGCCTGGAGTTCCCCTCCTTGTCCTGGCTGGCCTCGTCACGCAACGAGGCCATCGAGGGACTCGAGCAACTAGTCGCCGATGTCGTCGACGACATGGCCGCCAACGACGAGAAGATCCCTGAGCCCTTGGCGGAACGCAGGTTCTCCGGAACATTCAACGTCCGCATCGGCGAACACCTTCACCGGGATCTCGCCATGCACGCCGCCGAACAACACATGAGCCTCAACCAGTTCGTGGTCAAGAGGCTCGCCGCCGGCTGAGCCCACCCAGGCTCACCGATCGTGGTCGGGTCCCTGGCGATCTGGAGCGGCTAGTGCGTCACAG
>CAVWMP010000001.1:0-635794 GCA_963756135.1 uncultured Actinomycetota bacterium | reverse complement strand
TAGTGGGCGATGGGGGTAAGACTCCGGCGTCCCGCCCCGGTGCGGATCGGCACGCGGAACGTGTGACGAGAGATCAGTCAGGTGGGACCTCAGAGCGGCCAGCCAGTGGGTGGTCGATTCGGGGATCTTGGCGATCGTGGTCAGCTTGTCACCGCCGATCGCTGCACTGCTTTGACTGTCTGGTGGTGTGCTCGGCCTGGCGGCTGGCACCCGAGCACCGGGTGCGCCAGAAGTGGACATGCCCCTGACTTGTGCCGACGTCGTTGTCCTGACCGCCGACGAGCGTGACCTCCTGACCCGCCGCGCGAACGCGGCATCGGGCCCGCATCGCGACGTGGTCCGCGCCCGGATCGTGCTGGCTGCCGCCGACGATCGGGCCGACGCCCAGATCGCCCGCGACCTGCGGATCTGTGAGGACACCGTGCGTCGCTGGCGGCGCCGGTTCTGCGCCCTGCACCCCGATCAGCGTCTGGACGGGCTCAAGGACCGACCGCGATCGGGGCGGCTGTCGGTGTTCACGCCGGTCGAGGTCGCTGAGGTCGAGGCGCTGGCCTGCAGCAGACCCTCGGATCACGGTCTGCCGCTGACCAGGTGGTCGGTGGCCGAGCTCGCCGCGCATGCCGCCGCGGCACGGGCAAGCGTTTCGGCGAGTCGCTGCCCCGGTGCACCCATACCCGCGAGGAAGACATGGGTGCGCGCGTTGATGAACAGCGGCACACCTGCTGCTTCTGCGTTTCTGCGTGCCGTGCCGCTCAGGCTGGGTCGCGCAGCTTGCCGCTCCTCGCGAGTTCCGGGTCGGTGCAGGAGGCAAGGTCGAAGCAGCAGGGACGCCGCTTGCCGTGGTCCAGCTTCGAGATGCTCACCTCCACGCGACGTTGGCGCGTTCGAGGGTTGCGGGTTGCCCGCACCCAACGGACCCATTCCCACCGGGCCATGGGCGTGATGCCCCTCCACACGGCGCGGATCTCCTCCGGTGCATCCGCGAGCGCCGCGGCGAGATCGTCAGGGACGGGGGGCTCGGGCCACTGTGAGGCCACCTCGAGCGTCAGTTCGGCAGTGTCACCGGGCCCCACTCCGGCGGCTTTGCCTACGGTCTCCTCGATCCGGACCCAATGTCCCTTCCGGCCGTCCGGCTCCACGACGGTGTCGAAGTCGTGCCCATCGATCGAGGCATGGGCGGCGACCTGCCCACGCGACGGCAGTTCCCCGCTGGCGTCGGACGGGAGCTGCACCAGCGTCGTGTCGGCGATGGTGGACAGCGTGGCAGTGAAGGTGATGGCCCGGTCCCCCATGCCCGGCAGCATAGGTCAGGAGGGCCGAGGGCACACCCCCTCGCGTTCGCACCGATTCCCCTGTCGACCGGCGCCTCCACGGGGGCGCCGGCGTCGCGAGGACATCCGTGGGGCCGGAGTCCCCGGCTAGCGCCACACCACCAGTAGTCCGGAGTCGAGTGACGAAACCGCCTCAGTTTCCGCTGTGACTCCGTGTTCCCTCGGCCGCGATGACGATGCCTGCGCCGTACGTCCCCTAATGCCGTCACTGACGGGATCGAGAGTCATTGCTCGAACGGCGGCGTCGGTGCCCTCATGTCGATAGACGTCGGCCCGGAGGGCCAGCTGGGAGGGCGTCCCGATGACCGATCCGATGTCGCAGGCTCCTGCTCGGCGACGGCAGACAGCGCACGAGCCGAACGCCGACCGGTGGGCACCCTGCCGACGACGACGCGCAGGGCCACCCGCACCACACCATCCGAGCGGGCGAGACGAGGTTCGAGCGAATGCCGCGCCACGGGCGGCTGGTCGCGTCCGGCGTTTCGACCGCTCTGCCCACCATCCTCCGGGTCCAGGACGCCCTGGGCGGCGCATCGAGGTCGCCGGCGCACTCTGGGCGGACGTCGTCGGCTTCGGACTCGGACTCGGACTCTGGTTCACCTGGCTCGGCCTGGCGCTGCGACGACACGGACTGCACGGACGACACTGACATCACTGCCGACCAGCCGAGGACGTCCTTCGCGAACAGGAGTCATCATGAGGATCACCCGCGTCGGGACCAGGTCGCTGTCTCCACGGCGGCGCCGCACGATCGCGCTGCTGGGCTCGCTGCCCCTGGTTGCGGTGTCCGCCTTCCAGGTGGCGCTGTGGCTGGGCGCCCCGTACGGCGGCGCGGTCCTGGGTGGCCGTGCAGCCACCGTGGACGGCGCCCTCACTGTCCCCTACCGCTGGGCGGCAGCGGGGCAGGCGGGGCTTCTCCTCGCGATGGCATGGGTGTTGCTCGGCCGCGGCGGCCTCGTCCGCGTGCCAGGTCCCACGGCACGCGCACTACGCGAAGCCACCTGGGTCATCAGCGCCTTCATGGTCATCAACACCGTGGCCAACGTGGCCTCCCCGCACCCGTTGGAGCGCTGGATGGGTACGGCGACCCTGGCCGTCGCTCTCGCCAGTGCCACGCTCGCCGCCCACGACGCCGAGGGCCGCGCGGACTGCCCACCGACGGGACGCTGACGCCGGGTCTGTGCGTCAGGTCGACCACCGCGTCCAGCGGATGCTGGGTCCGGCGGGAACGCCGGTGGGGACGCAGGATCTGAGCCCAGGTGCTCAGGCGTGCGGGTGTCGGCCGGGGATAGCGTGGCGATCGACGACAAGGGAGCACGCCATGAGCATGACAACGGACCACACGACGTCGCACCCGCAGGTGCGAAGCGCGGCCACACTGGCCGTACCTGGCGTCCTTGCCTTCACCATTCCGTTGGTCGGCTTCCTGGCATCCCTGGTGATGCCGTTCCTCGCTGCTCGATCTCGTTCCCTGCTCTGGCCCCGGACCTCGCCGATCATGGGGCACCTCGCCGCGGCACTCGCCGTCACCGGGCTCTGGCTGCCTGCGCTGCTGGCGGTGGCGTCATCCGGCCGGGTGGGCTCTGCTGCCACCACGTGGCTGCTCATTCCGTTGTGTGCCCCCGCAGGAGTGGCGCTGGTGATACCCAGTGTGTTGGCGGTCGCCGCCTACCTCATCGGCACCACGATGAGCGCCATCCTGCGTACCCCGTGGCCCTGGGTCATCGGCGCGTGGGCAGCACCACTCGTCTATGCGGCGGCCAGTCGTTGGCTGGTCGACTTCGCCTGCGTGGCCTAGCAGCACGGCCGGCGTCCCGCCCGGGTTCTACCCCGGGAGGACTCACACCCGATGAGCGTGGCGGTCATGGTGGCCGACCTGCGCAGGTGGCGATGGTGAGATCTCGTGTGCCGTCCGGCTGAGACCGCCTCACGTCTTCGTCGCATCCAGCAGCTGCGTGAGCAGCCGTCGCAGTTCCCGATGCCCCCGCTCGCCCAGGATCGCGGTCACCTGCTCTTCGAGGCCCTCGATCGTCCGGCGACCGGCCGCCACGGCGCCTCGGCCCCGCTTGGTGAGCACGATGAGCTTCGCTCGGCCGTCGCTGGGGTCAGGCTGACGGACGACGTACCCCATCTCGACCAGCTCGTCGACGAGCTCGGCCATGGACTGCGGGGTCATGTTGGCCTTGTGTGCGAGCTCGGTGAGCCGGGAGCCCTCGAGAGAGATCTGGGCGAAGACGGCGGAGTGCTTGGGCTTCTGCGGGAAGCCGGCACCGACGACACCGTCGACGATCTGGAAGCCCAGCAGGCTGTAGGCCTGGCCCAGCATCGAGATCGTGTTCAGCTCATTCGCCATTGACAACTCCGGATCCGCAGAGTATTCAGGTTACCTGAGTAGTTTCTAGCACACGTCACTCGGAGCGTCGGCTTCCCGGCAGGAGGAGCGAGCACCATGACGCAGATCGACGCGAGCCTGTTGCGGTCCGGCACAGCCCCCGCCTGGGTCAGCCGAGCCGGGGCGGTCTGCCTGGCGGCCGGCATGCTCGGAGCCGCCAGCGGCATCTTCTTGGCGGTCTCTCCGGCCCAGGTGTCCGAGGACATGTTCAGCTATCCGCTCACCGCGGGCGGGTTCACCGTCATCCAGATCTGGTTCTTCGTCCAGCATCTCGGTCTGCTCGCCGGCATCGCGGCACTCGCCCGCGCGGCGGTCATGGCCCAGGGTCGCGGCGCCCGGTGGGGCACCGGCCTCGCCGTCGCGGGCATGGCTTTGCTCGCGGTCACCGAGCTGGTCGCCATCACGGCACGCAACTCGACCTACCCCGGCGAGGGCACCGGCCTTCTCGACGTGCTCTACGGGGTTTCCAGCGTCGCGGTCGGCGTGGGACTGATCCTGGCCGGCCTCGCCGTCCTCCGTCGCGGACGCTGGACCGGATGGCGGCGGCTGGTGGTGCTGATCGCGGGCATCTTCGTGTTCGTGCCGATGACGCCTGCGTTGATGGGCCCGTTCATTGTCGCGAGGCTCGCCATCACGGGCTGGATGCTGGTCTTCGCGGCTCTCGGCTACGCGCTCTGGAAGGTCGACGACGGTTCCCCGCCGAGCGGTGACCGGCACGCGCTGCTGCGTGCCCTCGTCAGTCCGACGGCGGTGGGGGGTGGCCTGGGTACTGGAACACCTCTTCCACGGATGCGTTCAAGGCGCAGGCAATCCTGAAGGCGGCCTCGAGGGACGGGGAGTACTTGCCTCCTTCAATGGCATTCACGGTCTGTCGCGTCACCCCGATCAGGTCGCCGAGCGTGGCCTGGCTCATACCAGCCGCACCACGCAGCTCAGTGATCCTGTTGGTGACCTGGGTCGGCTTGACCATTCAGACGCCTCGCCGGTAGAGCACGAGCTTGATCACGCCATCGGTGACCTCAGCGAGCACGAGCGCGCCGATGAGCGCCTGGGCGATCCAGAAGGTGTCCGACTGCACCATCGCAAGCCCGATCCCGGCGCACACGCCGACCGCGAGGATGTATCCAGCGATCCGCCCACTTCGCAGGGCGATCAACCGATCGCGCTCGTCGTCATCGGTGTCGGCTTGGGCCCGGAACACGACAGCCAGTGCCACGTGGGACACCGCAGCGAGGATCACCAGCAGCACGACCACCCCCACCATCAAGCCGGTGTAGGCCACCTCCCGAGCGGGTGAGCCCGCGATCGGGCCGAGCACGAGCGCGAAGTACCAGCCGAAGACCAGCACCAGGATGGCGGTCATCGTCAGGGTGCTCTTCTCGTGGAACGTCATGCGAGAACCTCCCCCAGATGCGTCAAGAATATTTGACATGCGAAGGCTACGTCGGCGGCGATCCCCATGTCAAACATTCTTTACGGGCCGCGGCAGCTCGAGGTCCTGTGCAAGCCGGTCGATCTCCACGAGCACACGGTCCGCACACGGACGTACCTGCGCCCGCAGTGCGTCGCTCCAGCGCTCCTCGGAGTACGAGCTGTGGAGGTAGAGGTGTTTGGCGTGGACGAGGGCGGGACCGTGCCTGGGCGGGAGCGCGGAGACGGCCCAGTCTGCGGCGGCGTCCTTCGACCTGATCTCGCCGGTCGAGAGCGTGCTCCAGACCCGTGCCAACGTCAGCAGGACGTTGCGAGTATCGCTCTCCAGGTCGTCCATCAGGCCAGGCAAGCCCGCAACGCTCGCCCGCATCACGTCGGTGTGCGGGACCGGGTCGAGGATCGCCCCCGGGCGAGGACCCGCGAGGGGAAGGTCGCCAGCCAGAGTCATGGTGATCAGCAGGGCCAGATCAGGCATCGGTTGCGCCGGAGGGACCTGGCCGGCCTCGTACTCGGCGCGCTGCCACTCGCCGTACAGGAAGTCTGCGGTCGGCGGGTACCGCCACGGCCGGACCTCGGACTGGTCGACCACGGTGAGCTCGACGGGGCGCGCCTGGTTCGGTGAGCCAGAGATGGTGAGCAGACCGCTCAGCAGCACCTCTCGCTGCTTCTCGTTCATCGGGCGCCGGGACACCACGAGCACGTCCACGTCGCTGGCCGGTCTGAGGCCGCCGAGCACAGACGACCCGTGGAGGTAGGTCCCGATGACGTCGGGACCGAACACCTGATCGATCAACGTCACGATCTCGTCCGTCTGATCCACCCGGTCAGTCCCTCACCTCACGGCGCGGGACCGACGGGACAGCGTGTCCCGTCGCGCCATCCACCCTCGGTCCCCGCCACGATGGCTGATCGCCTCACGCAAGCACCGTACGCCGATGCCTCAGCCCTGCGACCGCTCGACAGCGTTGCGCAGGATGCAGAACTCGTTGCCTTCGGGATCGGCCAACACGATCCAGCCCGTACCCGGTCCGTACTTGCCACGGTGGTCCGCGACCTCGACCGCTCCCAGGGTCACCAGTCGGGCGAGCTCGTCGTCTCGCCGGCCCTCGACCGGCTCGAGATCAAGGTGCAGACGGTTCTTTGCCGCCTTCCTCTCGGGGACCTCGATGAACAACAGCCGATGACCGCCGTCGCGACGGAGGATCAGGCATTCCTCGTCACCAGGCTCGTTGGGGTCGTCGTCGAGGTCGACGTAGTCGAGCACCGCCCTCCACCACTCGGAGAGCTCGTAGGCGTTGCTGCAATCGACGGAGGTGTGCGCGACGCGTGAGGTCATGGTCACAGTCTGGCCGCTGACTGACGTGCCTTCCATCGAGTGGTGCGAGTGGCCCCGTGCGCGGATGGACCCGCTGCTCTCGAGGTCTGGCAGCCGCAGCATTCTCACAGCGTGGTGCGACACGGCCGACCCCGAGGTCGGGCCGGTGCCGCGGCGACTCGCCGGCGAGGAGCGCCGCCGCAACGGGATCGTCACGCGGAGCGGGTCAGCACACGATCCTCATTCGGTCTCCCGCTCCAGAAGCTCGGGTCGAGTGTGGTAGTCGCTGGCTTCGCAGGTCCACCAGGCCTGGGTCGTCCTCAGGTGCGTCGGTGGTTCCAGGGTTCCGGCGCAGATCGCGACGCTGTCCGGCGAATCTGGCGAGCTCCAGAACAGGGAGGACCCGCACTGAGCGCAGAAGGCGTACCGCGCCTCGGGCACCGGCGCATACCAACGCAGGTTCTCACCGTCGTCGTCGACGCTGAGCTCGGCGGCCCTGGCTGCGGTGGCCGCCATGTGGTGGCCGGTGAACCGCCTGCATCGGTGGCAGTGACAGTTGATGACGGGGCGAAGCTCCCCGGAGACCACGAACGTGATGGCGCCGCACAGGCAACGACCAGTCGCAGGGCTCATGTGCGCCATCATCCACGTTCGCCAGGCGAGCAGGCGGCGGTGGACAGCGTCGAGGCGCTTCTCGTGCCTGTCCGAGGACGCGGCCGCGAAAACGTTCACCGCGTTCCAGCCGAGGAGCGACTAGCGACTTCGGCGCACCCTGAAGAAGAAGCCGTCCTGACACTGCGCGAAGACCGAAGTCACCGGACGTTGCGCGTAGATCAAGTATCCGGAATAGCGACCCGGCCTCAGCGGCCCCAGGTACAGATCGACGGGACCGCCGCGCGTGAAGAAGCGCCCCGAGTCACCATCGCGTCCATTGAACTTGCGGACAGTGACGGTGAGGAATCCCTTGGGTTGTCGGGTGGAGTACGGCGCAGCCACTTCCGCACGGACGTGCGTCCGCTTGCGGTGGTTCGCCTTCCCGACCACGAAGGCGCCGCAGGTCGTTCTCACCGCTGGGACGTAGCGGGTGCTGTCCCCGGGAGCGGCGCCGGCGTTGCCTGGGGTGGCGGCCGCCATGCCGAGCGTCATCAGGACCGTCGTCAGCACTGCTGGCAGGAGCTTCTTCATCGGCGACGCTTTCCCACACCCACGACGCATGCTCCCGAGGCGACGGGATGCGAGCCCAGTAGACCACAACCGGTGCGGCAGGTCGACGCTGATCTGCCGCGCGACGGCGTCGTCGGACGTGGTCAGTCGCCGGGCGTTCGCGGACGCCTGATGGCGCCGCTGACCTGCTCCCCGGCGACCCACACACCCGCCAGGTCGGAGACCCCGCCGAGAGCGAAGATCTTGCCCAGCGCGTCGTCGGGGCCGGCCGCGTGCCGCAGGCAGACGTCGAGCGGGTCGCCGAGCCGGGGGCGGACCAGGACCGCGTCGAACTGGCGGCCCACGGAGAAGTCGCCGACCTGGTCGAGACCCAGGGCCAGCGCACCCGCCCGGGTGGCCAGGTGCAGCAGGTGCGCCGGGGCCAGCGGCAGACCCTCGACACCCAGCATCCGCTGGGCGAAGTACGCCTGGAGTCCCTCCTTGAGCAGCGAGAACCCGGTGCCGGCACCGACGTCGGAGCCGAGCGCGACCGGCACCCCCGCGGCGACGTGCCGGGCCAGCGGGAAGAGCCCGCTGCCCAGGGCCGCGTTGCTGCTGGGGCAGTGCGCCACCGCCGTACCACGAGACGCCAGCACCGCCAGCTCGTCCTCGGTGGCGTGCACGTTGTGGGCCAGCACCGCGCCCGCGTCCAGCAGGCCGTGCCGGTCGTAGGTGTCGACGTAGTGCTCGCTGCCGGCGAAGAGCCGGGCCACCGCGGCGATCTCGGCCGGGTTCTCGTTGACGTGCGACGTGAACAGCGCCTCGGGCACCTTCTCGCGCACCGCGGCACAGGCCTCGAGGGTCGGTTCGCCGGCGGAGAGGGAGAACCGCGGGGTGACGGCGTACCGGTTCCTCCCGACGCCGTGCCACCGGGCGGCCAGGTCCACCGACTCGTCGTACCCGCGCTGCGGCGTCGTCAGCAGCGGCTCCGGCAGGCCGCGGTCGCTGACCACCAGCCCGCAGGTGACCCGCAGCCCGAGCCGGCTCGCCTCGGTGAACAGCACGTCGACGGCCGGGGCGAAGTGCGAGCCGAAGACCAGCGCCGAGGTGGTCCCGGCCGAGACCAGGCCGAAGCAGAACTCCTCGGCCACCTCGCGGGCGTAGTCCACGGACGCCAGCCGGCCCTCCTCGGGCAGCGCGCACTGCTCGAGCCACTCCAGCAGCGGCATTCCGAGCGCACCGATGGCGCGCACCTGCGGGTAGTGCACGTGGGTGTCGACGAATCCGGGCAGCAGCACCCCGTCGCGCAGGTCCACCACGTCGTGGGCGGGGTGGTCGCGGCGTACGTCGGCCAGCGCGCCGCGGCCGACGATCTCACCCTCGGCGACCGCCAGGGCGACGTCGTCCTCGGCGCGCAGCACGCCACCGGTGAACGGGTCCTCGGGGGTGTCCAGCGCCCGGGCCCGGAAGATCGTCACCGGCCGCTCACCGGGGCCCGGTCCGCGGCGACGAGGTGCAGCAGCTCGGCGGCGACCGCGACCGCGACCGTGGCCGGTTCCTTGCCGGGTGGACCGGGGTCGCCGATCGGCGACCGGATCAGGTCGACGGTCTCGACCGGGTGCCCCTCGACGGTGAGCCCGCGACGGAACCGCTGCCACTTGGCCGCGGAGCCGATCAGCCCCACCGAGCCGAGGTGGGCGCAGCGCAGCGCCGCATCACACAGGGCGAAGTCCTCCGCGTGGTCGTGGGTGAGCACCAGCACGTGCGTGCCCGCTGGCACGGTGCCCAGCACCAGCTCCGGGACCGGGGCGTGGTGGGCGTGCACGGTGGCCGGTCCGTCCAGGCAGCCCAGCCGCTGCTCAGTGATCCGGTCGGCCCGGGAGTCGACCAGGTGCAGCTCGACGTCGTGGCGTACCAGGATCCGGGCCAGCTCCATCCCGACGTGCCCCATCCCGAAGACCGCCACCGCCGGGACGACGGCGAGCGGTTCGAGCAGCAGCGTCACCTCGCCGCCACAGCACTGCCGACCGTGGTCGGTGCGGGCCCGCTCGTGCAGGGCCAGGGTCAGCGACTCCGGCCCGCTCCGGCCCCCCGGGGCCGAGACACCTGCGTCGTCGGCGAGCATCGCGCGGGCTCGCGCCAGGGCGGTCTCCTCGAGGTTGCCGCCACCCACGCTGCCCCACGTCTCGTCGGTGGCGACCACCATCTTCGCCCCGGCATCGCGGGGGGCGTGGCCGCGGACAGCGGTGACGGTCACCAGCACCCCGGGCCGGCGTTCCCGGCGCAGCCGCTGCACCGCCTCGACCCAGCTCACGTCGGCTCCCCCGCCGGCACCGGGTGGGACAGCTGCTCCGAGCGCGGGTGCAGTGGTGGGGCGTCGGCAGCGGGCTGGTCCGGCTCGACCCCGGGGGCACCTTGCGTCACGTGGTCGGCCCGAGGTGCACGGCGGGCACGCTCGATCGCCCAGTACACCTGCTCGGGGGTGGCCGGGGAGGCCAGGTCGACGCTGGTGCCGGGCGGGCCGAACGCGGCCGCTGCCTGGCGCAGTGCCTCGCGGACCGAGAAGGCCAGCATCAGCGGTGGCTCCCCCACCGCCTTGCCGCCGTAGACGGCCCCGTCCTCGTGGGCGTGCTCGAGCAGGCTGACGTGCAGCTCCTCGGGGAGCTCGCCGATGCTCGGCAGCTTGTAGGTGCTGGCCGCCTGGGTGGCCAGCCGGCCCCGGTGCGGGCCGTCGGAGGTGTCCCACCGCAGGTCCTCCAGGGTCAGCCAGCCGACGCCCTGGGCGAAGCCGCCCTCGACCTGCCCGAGGTCGACCAGCGGGGAGAGGGAGTCCCCGACGTCGTGCACGATGTCGACCCGCCGGGTGGCGTACGAGCCGGTGAACCCGTCCACCTCCACCTCGGCCGCGGCGACGCCGTACGCGAAGTACTTGAACGGCTCGCCGCGCATCGCCGTGGAGTCCCAGTGCAGGCCCTCGGTGCGGTAGAAGCCGGCCGCCCACAGCTGCACCCGGCTGAAGTACGCCTCTCTGACGAGCTCCTCCCAGCTGACGTCGCGGCCCACCTCACGCCCGGCGGCGACCAGGTCGAGCCGCTGCCGGATCTGCTCGCAGGCGTGCTTGACCGCAGCGCCGTTGAGGTCGGCCCCGGAGCTGGCGGCGGTGGCCGAGGTGTTCGGCACCTTGTCGGTCCGGGTCGGCGCCAGCCGGATCCGTTCCAGGGGGAGGCTCAGCGCGGTCGCCGCCACCTGGAGCATCTTGGTGTGCAGCCCCTGCCCCATCTCGGTGCCGCCGTGGTTGATCAGCACCGAGCCGTCCTTGTAGACGTGCACCAGCGCACCGGCCTGGTTGAACGCGGTGAAGTTGAACGAGATGCCGAACTTCACCGGGGTCACCGCCAGCCCGCGCTTGGTGTGCTCGTGGGCGGCGTTGAACGCCGCGACCTCGGCCTGCCGGCGCGCGATCTCGGCCCCCGCGACGACCTGGTCCCAGGCGGCGGCGCCGCGATGGGCGTGCCGGACCGGTTGGCCGTACGGCGTGGTCTGTCCGTCGGCGTACAGGTTGCGGCGCCGCAGCTCGACCGGGTCGAGCCCCAGCAGCGGGGCGCAGCGGCCCAGCACGTCCTCGATGACCAGCATCCCCTGCGGTCCGCCGAAGCCGCGGAACGCGGTCTGCGAGGTCTTGTGGGTGCGGGCCACCCGGCCGTTGACCCGCACGTGCGGGATCCAGTACGCGTTGTCGACGTGGCACAGCGCCCGGGCCAGCACCGGCTCGGAGAGGTCCAGGCTCCAGCCGCCGTCGGAGGTGAGGGTGGCGTCCAGCGCCAGCAGGTGCCCCGCGTCGTCGAAGCCGACCCGCCATCGGGCGTGGAAGCCGTGCCGCTTCCCGGTCATCGTCAGGTCCTGGGTGCGGTTGAGCCGCAGTCGCACCGGCCGACCGGTGAGCCGGGCGCCGAGCGCGGCGACGGCGGCGAAGCCGTGCGGCTGCATCTCCTTGCCGCCGAACCCGCCGCCCATCCGCAGGCACTGCACGGTCACCTCGTGGCTGGCCAGACCCAGCACGTGCGCGACGATCTCCTGGGTCTCGCTCGGGTGCTGGGTGCTGCACTGCACGAACACCTGGCCGGCCTCGTCGAGGTGGGCCAGCGAGCAGTGCGTCTCCAGGTAGAAGTGCTCCTGGCCGGCCATCTCGGTCTCGCCGCTGAGCACGTGGGTGGCTTGCGCCAGCCCGGCCTCGACGTCGCCGCGGGCCACCTGCGGCTGCCCGCCCTGGAAGCTGCCCGCAGCGATCGCCTCGGCCACGGTGACCACCGCCGGCAGCGGTGCGTAGTCGACTCGCACCGCGGCGGCCCCGAGCCGGGCCGCCTCCAGGGTCTCGCCGAGCACCCAGCACACCGCCTGGCCGTGGAAGCAGACCTCGTCGGGGAACAGCGGCTCGTCGTGCTTGACCCCGCTGTCGTTGACGCCGGGGACGTCGGCGGCGGTGAGGACGCGGACCACGCCGGGGACGTCGTACGCCGCCTCGACGGCGAGCGCGCTCACCCGGGCGTGCGCGTGCGGGGACTGCACCGGCCAGGCGTGCAGGCAGTCCCGGGTGCGCGCGACCAGGTCGTCGGTGAACAGCGCCGCGCCGGTGACGTGCAGGGCGGCGCTCTCGTGCGGCACCCCTCGACCCACCACCGAGTCGGCCGGACGCTCCGACAGGCTGCTCATCGCGCGCCCCCGTTCTCCCGGCGACTGTCTTCGTGCCACAGCTGGAGCAACGCGGTGCCGAGCATGGCGGCGCGGTAGTCGGCGCTGGCGCGGTGGTCGTCCAGCGGCGTGCCCTCGGTGCGCAGCACGGCCGCCGCCCGGTGGACGCCTGCCTCGTCCCAGGGGCGTCCCTCCAGCGAGGCTTCGGTGTCGTACGCCCGGATCGGGGTGGCCGCGACGCCACCGAGCCCGATCCTGGCCCGGGTGACGACGCCGTCGTCGACCTCGAGCGCGACCCCCACCGCGACGCTGGAGATGTCGTCCATCCGTCGCTTGGCGATCTTGACGAACGCGGTGAGTCCGGCCGGCGGCAGCGGCACCCGGACGGTCCGGACCAGCTCGTCGGGGCGCCGCACCGTACGTCGGTATCCGGTGAAGAAGTCGGCCAACGGCACCGCCCGGTCGCCCTCGGTGGAGGCGAGCACCACCTCGGCCTCGAGCGCCAGCAGCGCCGGCGGCAGGTCGCCGATCGGCGAGGCGGTCGCCAGGTTGCCGCCGATGGTGGCGGCGTTGCGGATCAGCCGCGAGGCGAACAGCGGCCACACCCGGTCCAGCAGTGGCACCCGACCGGCGAGGCGCTGCTCGACCTCGGTCAGGGTCAGCGCCGCCCCGATCTCGACGACCCCACCGGCGTGGTCGTCCGAGACCTCGGTGACCTCTCGCAGCTGCGGCACCCGGTCGATCGCCACGAGGTACGACGGCCGCGCGCCGCGCAGGTTCACCTCCACCCCCCAGTCGGTGCCGCCGGCCACGACGGTGGCGTCGGGGTGCTCCCGCAGCAGGCCGAGGGCCTCGGCGAGGTCGGCGGGACGGGCGAAGCCGGCGACCCGCGTCGGCACCGGAGCGGGGGCCGGCGTTGCCGCTCGGCGGGCCAGCGGGTCGTCGGCGTCGGGCGCGGTCAGGGCCTGGGCGGCGTCCCGGATCGGGCGGTAGCCGGTGCACCGGCACAGGTTGCCGCCGATGGCGTGCAGGTCGAAGCCGTCGCGGTCCGGCCGGTAGTACTCCGCGGCCATGCTGCACACGAAGCCCGGGGTGCAGTAGCCGCACTGCGACCCGCCCCGCTCCGCCATCTCCCGCTGCACCGGATGCAGGTGGTCGGGAGTGCCCAGGCCCTCGGCGGTGACGACCTCCCCGCCGTCCAGGGCGAGCGCCGGCACCAGGCAGGAGTTGATCGCGGTCCAGCAGGTCCTCTCCCCGGCCGGTCCACCCTCGCGGCCGCCGTCCGGACCGGGACCCACGTCGGGGCGGGCGACCAGCACCGAGCAGGCGCCGCACTCCCCCTCGGCGCAGCCCTCCTTGGCGCCGGTCAGCCCGAGCCCACGCAACCAGTCCAGGCCGTTCTCCCAGGGCGCGGCGCCGTCGAGGCGTCGTACCTCTCCGTTGACGGTCACTGTCGGCTGGTTCATCGGCACTCCCTGCAGGCACGCGCGTCCGCGCATGGTTGGCGGGTGGTGCGGCCCGCTGGTTGTCCATGCCGAACACCGGGCTGGACCCATGCTAGGCGATCGCAGCCCCGGTGCCGGTTCGCATGTTCCCTGCTCGCCACGGGTACTTCCTGGGCGGGGCCGGCAGGCCCCGTGAAGCCAGCCGACGACGAAGGAGGAGCCGATGACCGAGGCCACGAGCGGGGATGGATCCGCCGGCCAGAGCGAGGTCTACGACGGCTACAGCGTCGACGACGAGGACCAGCTGCCCCAGGAGGACACCCTCGTCGACCCCGAGGGCGACGTCGAGGACCAGCTGGACCGCGGCTACTCGCCGCCGGAGAAGTACTCGGCCGGTCAGCGGTACGGCAACACCCCGTGGGAAGAGGCACACGGGGAGACGCTGGAGCAACGGGTGGCCCAGGAGGTCCCCGAGCCGGACCCGTACGCCGAGACCCCGGCCGACGACGACGCCAGGCTCGACAACCTCTCCGACGGCGAGGTGGGCGACGAGCGCGCCGGCCGTCTCGTCGATCCCCACCGGGGAATCGGCGAGGACACGGAGAGCGACCTCATCGGCGAGGACATGGGCATCGACGGGGCGGCCGCCTCGGCCGAGGAGGCTGCCGTGCACGTGGTCGACCCCGACGGGGACCGCGCCGGCGGCTGACCCAGCGCCTCCCCCGCACCGACAGCGAGGGCCCGCACCGGCCCCGCAGACAAACCCTCAGACGAACCCGAAGCCACACCCGAACACAAGGGAGAACCCATCATGATGTTCCTGCTCTGGATCCTCGCCGTCATCCTCGTGATCGCCGGCATCTTCCAGCTCTTCAAGGGCGAGACGCTGTGGGGCATCGTCCTCATCGTCGTCGGCTTCGCCGTCGGCCCCGGCGGCTACAGCATCTTCGGCTGACCGGGGCACGGCGGCCCCAGCCACACCAGCCGCCCCAGCCCACAACGGCCGAACCGGCCGGACCCGCAAATAAGTACAGGCCACGATCCGTCTCGGGCGGGTCGTGGCCTGTTGTCCTCCGTCAGCGAACGAATTCACAGGTGGGGGACGTGGACTGCTGCACCCGTCGAGGGGGGGTCATGAGGTGCCGCACTCCGCGGCCCAGTTTCGCAAAGTTCTCCCGCCTTGTCCCCCATTTGGGGGAAGCGCCTAGACCACCCTCGCGAGTCGGACGCTCTTGCGGAGGCTCACTCCCACTCGATGGTCCCCGGCGGCTTCGAGGTGATGTCCACGGTGACCCGGTTGACCTCGGCCACCTCGTTGGTGATCCGGGTGGAGATCCGTTCCAGCACGTCGTACGGCAGCCGGGCCCAGTCCGCGGTCATCGCGTCCTCCGAGGTGACCGGCCGCAGCACCACCGGGTGACCGTAGGTGCGTCCGTCGCCCTGCACCCCGACGGAGCGTACGTCGGCCAGCAGGACGACCGGGAACTGCCAGATCTCCCGGTCCAGCCCCGCCCGGGTGAGCTCCTCGCGGGCGATCGCGTCGGCGTGCCGCAGGATGTCCAGCCGCTCGCGGGTGACCTCGCCGATGATCCGGATGCCCAGCCCGGGCCCCGGGAAGGGCTGCCGCCACACGATCTCGGCGGGCAGGCCGAGCTGCTCGCCGACCAGGCGGACCTCGTCCTTGAACAGGGTGCGCAGCGGCTCGACCAGCTCGAACTCGAGGTCGTCCGGGAGTCCGCCCACGTTGTGGTGGGACTTGATGTTCGAGGTGCCCGCTCCGCCGCCGGACTCCACCACGTCCGGGTAGAGGGTGCCCTGCACCAGGAAGGCCACCGTCGCGCCGTCCAGTCCGCCCTTGTCGGCCAGCACCTCCGCCTCGGCCGCCTCGAAGACCCGGATGAACTCCCGGCCGATGATCTTGCGCTTCTGCTCCGGGTCGGAGACGCCGACCAGCGCGTCGAGGAACTGCTTCTCGGCGTCGACCACCTTGAGGTCCACCCCGGTAGCGGCCACGAAGTCCCGTTCGACCTGCTCGGTCTCGCCCTGTCGCATCAGCCCGTGGTCGACGTACACGCAGGTCAGCCGGTCGCCGATGGCGCGCTGCACGATGGCGGCCGCCACCGCGGAGTCCACCCCGCCGGAGAGGCCGCAGATGGCCTGGCCGCGGTCGCCGATCTGCTCGCGGATCGACTCGATCTGCTCCTCGACGATGTTGACCATCGTCCAGGTCGGTCGGCAGCCGGCGATCCGGAGCAGGAAGTGCTCGAGGACCTGCTGGCCGTGCTCGGTGTGCATCACCTCGGGGTGCCACTGGACGCCGGCCAGGCCGCGGTCCACGTCCTCGAAGGCCGCCACCGGGGTCACCGCGGTGGAGGCGAGCACCGAGAAGCCGGCCGGGGCCGCGGTGACCGCGTCGCCGTGCGACATCCAGACCCGGTGCTGGGCGGGCAGCTCGGCGAGCAGCGTGCCCGGAGCGGTCACCTCGACGTCGGTGCGGCCGTACTCGCGGGCACCGGTGTGGGCGACCTCGCCACCGAGGGCGTCGGCCATCAGCTGGAAGCCGTAGCACATCCCGAACACGGGGGTCCCGTTGGTGAAGACGGCCGGGTCGATGCCGGGCGCGCCCGCGGCGTACACCGACGACGGGCCCCCGGAGAGCACGATCGCCTTGGGCCTGCGGGCCAGCATCTCCTCGACCGGCATCGTGTGCGGGACGATCTCGGAGTAGACCCTCGCCTCGCGCACCCGGCGGGCGATCAGCTGGGCGTACTGAGCGCCGAAGTCGACCACCAGGACCAGGTCGTGCTCGACCGCGTGCGTCATGCGCTCAGGGTATCCGGGGCGGTTCCGACCTCCGGAAACGGCTCAGGGCCCGACCGGGGAGGGAGGGTGGTCGGGCCCTGATCATCCACACATCACTTGGGACCAATGAGTGGACCGCGGAACCCGGACGTGAGGGAGGGAGCATGACTGCCGGGTCCGACCTCCTCAACGACGCTGATCCGACCGGGTTACGCCCCCGACTAGACCTTTTTCAGCGGGGCACCGGGAGATGTCCGGGACCGGCCACGGGTCGGGCTGCCGCGTCGTTTCATCACGGTATGTAGGCGAAGCCGCACTCCCCGGGATCGACCCGCACTTCCCCCGGTGGGCACGGCACGGGAGGTGCGGGTCCATCACGGGAACTGCGGCCCTCCCACCAGACCGTGATGACACGACAAACCGGGCGGCGCCGTCACCAGACCGGCTCAGGACACCCCGACGATGGGCAGCCGCAGCGCCCCGGGAGCGTGGTCGGGGACCGCGGGCGCGGCCGGGCGCACCGGCTCGAGTCGGGCGTACGACGCCCCGAGCGGCGGCCGGGGGTCCTCCTCGCCCTTGTTCGGCCACAGGGACATGGCCCGCTCGGCCTGCGCGGTGATCGTCAGCGACGGGTTCACGCCCAGGTTCGCGGTGATCGCGGACCCGTCGGCGACGTGCAGCCCGGGGTGGCCGTAGACCCGCTGGTACGGGTCGATCACCCCGGTCTCGGGTGATTCCCCGATCGCGCAACCGCCGATGAAGTGCGCGGTCAGCGGCCGGTTGAACGGCTCCCCGATCGACCCGCCGGCGGTGCCGCCCAGGATCCGAGCCATCGCCCGCACGGCCGTGTTGCCGGCCGGGATCCAGGTGGGGTTCGGCACCCCGTGTCCCTGGGTGGTGGTCATGTAGCGCCGCCGGGTGAAGGGCACCTTCCTGGTGACCGTGGTGAGCGAGTTGTCCAGGCTCTGCATGACCAGCGCGATCACGGTCCGCTCCGACCAGTGGCGCAGGTCGTAGAGGTCGGTGACGCTGCGCCGTTCCCGCCACATCTCACCCAGCCAGGTGCGCCACCGGGGCAGTGGGCCGTCGCCGTCGGTGAGCACGGTCTGCATCAGCGACATCAGGTTGCTGCCCCTGCCGTAGCGGACCGGCTCGATGTGGGTGTTCTCGTCCGGGTGGAAGCTCGAGGTGATGGCGATGCCCTGGCTGTAGTCCACGCTGGTGTCCGGGGCGATCGCACCGAGGATCGACTCGGAGTTGGTCCGCGACAGATAGCCCAGCCGCTCGGAGAGCCGGGGCAGGTGGCCCTCGTCCCGCATCCGGTGCAGCAGCCGCTGGGTCCCCAGCGAGGACGCAGCGAACACGACCTGGTCGGCGGTGATCACCCGGCGCGACGAGCGGCGACCCGCCTTGGCCTTCGTCCAGCGCACCTGCACGTCGTACCCGCCTCCGACCACCTCCGATCGGGGCGAGACCCGGGTGACGGTGGTCATCGGCAGCACGGTGGCGCCGTTGGCCTCGGCCAGGTAGAGGTAGTTCTTGACCAGGGTGTTCTTGGCGTTGTGGCGGCAGCCGGTCATGCACGAGCCGCAGCCGATGCACGCGTTGCGCTGCGGCCCGGCACCCCCGAAGTAGGGGTCCTCGACCTGCTCGCCGGGGCCCTGGCCCGGACCACCGAAGAAGACCCCGACCGGCGTCGGGTGGAAGGTGTCGGCAACCCCCATCTCGGAGGCGACCTTCTCCATCACGTCGTCCGAGGGAGTGCGCAGCGGGTTCTCGACCACGCCGAGCATCCGCTTGGCCTGGTCGTAGTACGGCGCCAGCTCGGCCCGCCAGTCGGTGATGTGACTCCACTGCCGGTCGTTGTAGAAGGCCGGGAGCGGCTCGTAGAGGGTGTTCGCGTAGACCAGCGACCCACCGCCGACTCCGGCACCGGAGACGATCATGCAGTCCTTGAGCGCATCGATGCGCTGGATGCCGTAGCAGCCGATCTCGGGACGGAACAGGAACTTCCTGGCCTCGAACGAGGTCTCGGCGAAGTCCTCGTCCTCGAACCGGGCCCCGGCCTCGAGGACGCCGACCCGGTAGCCCTTCTCGGTCAGTCGCAGTGCGGTCACCGAGCCTCCGAAACCGGAGCCGATCACCAGGACGTCGAAGTCGTTCATCAGGCTCTCCCGAGCTTCTTGAGCAGGCGCAGGTTGGCGGTCATCACGCGGGCGAAGCTCTGGTCGGACATCCCCAGCGACGGGGCCAGGCGGAGCAGTCGCTGGGTGGCCACCGACTGGGGCTCGGTGTAGCGCAGCACGCCCTCGCTGCCCTGGCGACGCCCCATCCCGGACTGGCGCATGCCGCCCATCGGGGCAGCGATCGAGCCGAAGGTGGCGCCGAAGGCATCGTTGATGTTGACGGTGCCGCACCGGACCCGTCGGGCGAGCTCGCGGGCCCGGCCGCCGTCCTGGCTGTAGATCGACGCGTTGAGCCCGTACTCGCCCTCGTTGGCGCGGGCCACCGCGTCGGCCTCGTCACCGAAGCGGTACAGCGCGATCACCGGGCCGAAGGTCTCGTCACCGAAGCAGGTCATCTCAGGGGTGACGCCCTCGAGGATGGTGGGCTCGTAGACGAACGGCCCGAGGTCGGGGCGTGCCCGCCCGCCGGTGAGCACCCGGGCGCCCTTGGCGACCGCGTCGTCGACGTGCCGGGTGACGGTGTCGAGCTGGTCGGCGGAGATCAGCGACCCCATGTCGTTGCCCCAGTCCAGGGTGGCGCCCAGCGTCATCGCCTGGGTCCGCGCGACGAACCGGTCGACGAAGCGGTCGTAGACCTGGTCGGCGACGAACAGCCGCTCCATCGAGACACAGAGCTGGCCGGCGTTGGAGAACGAGGCGCGGACCGCTCCCTCGGCAGCCTTCTCCACGTCGGCGTCACGCAGCACCAGCATCGGGTTCTTGCCACCCAGCTCCAACGAGCAGCCGATCAGCCTCTCGGCGCACCCCGCGGCGACCCGCTTGCCGGTGGCCGTGGAGCCGGTGAAGCAGACGTAGTCCGCGCGCTCGACCAGCGCGGTGCCCACCCGGGACCCCGGGCCGGCGACCACCTGCCAGAGGTCCGGGGGGAAGCCGGCCTCCTCGAGCAGCTGCGCTCCGAGCAGTGCGGTCAGCATCGTCTGCGAGTCGGGCTTGGCGACCACGGCGTTGCCGGCCAGCAGCGCCGGCAGGCCGTCGCACAGCGCCATCGTGAACGGGTAGTTCCACGGCGAGATGATCCCGACGACACCCTTCGGCACCCGGTTGACCTCGACCCGGGTCAGCCCCGGGACCACCCCGGGAACCCGTCGGGAGTCCAGGTGGTCGTGGGCGGTGCGGGCGTAGTACCGCGCGGTCAGGGCGATGTGCGGCACCTCCTCGAAGGCGTGCTTGCGCGCCTTGCCGGACTCCCACACGATCAGGTCGATGATCTCGTCCTGCCGGTCCAGCACGATGTCGTGCAGCCGCATCAGCACCTCGGCCCGGTGGTCCAGGCTGGTACGGGCCCACGCCTGCTGGGCGGTGCGGGCGCGCCGGAACGCCTCGTCGACGTCGGCGTCGCTGGACTGCGGCACGTGCGCCAGCGGCGCGCCGTTGAGCGGGCTGCGGACCTCCACCGACTCCCCCGAGGTCGCCTGGATCCGACGGGTGAGCGCCGCGACGTACCGCGGCTCCAGGGCGTACGACGCCGTCGGGTCGTGCTCGGGATCGGCGGGTCCGTCGAGGGTCGGCCCGCCGGCCGGACCGGGGGTGGGATCGTTCATGTACCGAGGGTATGTGAATCGGGTCTCTCTCACTACCCTTGAGTAATACTGTGCGGATCGACACATGTGGTTGCTTTGTCAACCAGCGTCGTTCTGGCTGCCCTGCACACTGGGACCATGCTCGATCGCGACCTCGCCCAGGCCCTGCGCAACGCCGGACTGGACTGGACCCCTGCCCAGGGCGACGCGTTCCTGGTGCCCGACCGCGACCTCGACGAGATGGTGTTCGTGCTCAGCGACATGGTCGTCGAGCTGCAGCGCCTGCCCCGGATCGGTGAGGTCCTCGCGTTCAACGGCACCACCGAGTGGGCCCTGGACAGCCTGGAGGCCGCCGAGGCGCTGTGGCTGCCGCGCGAGGAGCAGCTCCGGGAGCGGATCGGCGACCGGCTGGTCTCCCTCGAGCGCCTCTCCGGTCCGGCGACGGGGTACGCCGTCACCGTGTGCGGCAGCGGGCCGGCGCCGGTCCCCGGGGCGGACGCCGAGACGGTGAGGTACGTCGACGTCACCGCCGAGGCGGCGTACGCCCGGGCGTTGCTGGCCCTGCTGACCGCGCCGCCGCCCGTCGACCCGCAGTGACGTCGGAGGACGGCGTGGCTACTCGACGACGACCTCGACCCGCTGGAACTCCTTGAGCTCGGTGTAGCCGGTCGTCGCCATCGAACGCTTGAGGGCCCCGATCAGGTTCATCGTGCCGTCGGCGACGCAGGACGGGCCGAAGAGGATCTCCTCGAACGTGCCGACGGTCTCGAACTCGACCCGGCGACCGCGCGGCAGGTCGGCATGGTGAGCCTCGGTGCCCCAGTGGAAGCCGCGGCCCGGGGAGTCGGTGGCGCGGGCGAACGGTGAGCCGACCATCACCGCGTCGGCGCCGCAGGCGATCGCCTTCGCGATGTCCCCGGACCGACCGATCGAGCCGTCGGCGATGACGTGGACGTAGCGGCCACCGGACTCGTCGAGGTAGTCGCGGCGGGCGGCGGCCACGTCGGCGACGGCCGAGGCCATCGGCACGGCCACCCCCAGCACGGTCCGCGTGGTGTGCGCGGCACCGCCGCCGAACCCGACCAGCACCCCGGCCGCGCCGGTGCGCATCAGGTGCAGCGCGGCCTGGTGGGTCGCGCAACCGCCGACGACCACCGGGACGTCGAGCTCGTAGATGAACTCCTTGAGGTTCAGCGGCTCGGACTGGGAGGACACGTGCTCGGCCGAGACCGTGGTGCCCCGGATCACGAACATGTCGACGCCGGCGTCGACGACCGCCTTCGCGAACTCCTTGGTGCGCTGCGGCGACAGGGAGCCGGCCACGGTGACGCCGGCATCGCGGACCTGGTGCAGGCGGGCGGTGATCAGCTCGGGCTTGACCGGCTCGGCGTAGATCTCCTGCATCCGGGCGGTGGCCCGGGTGCCGCGCAGCCCGGCGACCTCCTCGAGCAACGAGGTGGGGTCCTCGTACCGCGTCCAGATGCCCTCCAGGTTGAGGACACCGAGCCCGCCGAGCCGACCCAGCAGGATCGCGGTCTCCGGTGACATCACCGAGTCCATCGGAGCGGCCAGCACCGGCAGGTCGAACCGGTAGGCATCGATCTGCCAGGCGACGCTGACCTCCTCGGGGTCGCGGGTGCGCCGCGAGGGCACGATCGCGATGTCGTCGAAGGCGTACGCGCGACGGCCGCGCTTGGCCCGGCCGATCTCGATCTCAGTCACGCGGGGAAGCGTATCGGCCGAGCGTCGTACGCCCGGCACGTCCCGGCCGGTCGGCCGCCCGACCTGTCGGGGGAAACCTCCACCTGTCAGGGGGAGCATGCCCCGACCAGTGCCGGATTCCCCGGCCAGCCGGGGAATCCGCCGCCCAAATGCGACGGGCAGCGGCCGGCAGCGGCCGTCAGCGGCCGTTGTAGTTGGGTGCCTCGACGGTCATCTGGACGTCGTGGGGGTGGCTCTCCTTGAGGGAGGCGGAGGTGATCCGGATGAACCGGCCCTTCTCCTGGAGCTCGGGCACGGTCCGGGCGCCGACGTAGAACATCGACTGGGTCAGGCCGCCGATCAGCTGGTGGGCGACCGCAGCGAGCGGGCCGCGGTAGGCGACCTGCCCCTCGATCCCCTCCGGCACGATCTTGTCGTCGCTGGCCACCTCGGCCTGGAAGTACCGGTCCTTGGAGTAGGACTTCTTGCCCCGGCTCGACATCGCGCCGAGCGACCCCATCCCTCGGTAGGCCTTGTACTGCTTGCCGTTGACGAAGACCAGCTCGCCGGGCGACTCCTCGCAGCCGGCGAGCAGCGAGCCGATCATCACCGTCTCCGCGCCGGCCACCAGCGCCTTGGCGATGTCGCCGGACTGCTGCAGGCCGCCGTCGGCGATGACGGGTACGCCGGCGGGCGCGCAGGCGAGCGAGGCCTCGTAGACGGCGGTGATCTGCGGTACGCCGCACCCCGTGACCACCCGGGTGGTGCAGATCGAGCCCGGTCCGAAGCCCACCTTGACCGCGTCGGCACCGGCATCGACGAACGCCGCAGCGCCCTCGCGGGTCGCGACGTTGCCGCCGATCACCTGCACGTGGCGGGTGGCCGGGTCCTGCTTGATCCGCCGGACCATGTCGAGCAGCAGCGTGACGTGGCCGTGCGCGGTGTCCGCGACCAGCACGTCCACCCCGGCATCGACCAGCGTCGTCGCCCGTTCCCAGGCGTCGCCGAAGTAGCCGATCGCGGCACCGACCATCAACCGGCCGTGGCCGTCGTTGGACGCCAGCGGGAACTGCTCGGACTTCACGAAGTCCTTGACCGTGATCAGCCCGCCCAACCGGCCCTGCTCGTCGACCAGCGGCAGCCGCTCGCGCTTGTGCCTGCGCAGCAGCAGCGTCGCCTCCTCCCGGGAGATGCCGACCGGCCCGGTGATCAACGGCATCGGCGTCATCACCTCGTCGACCTTGGTGGACGCCCACTCCGCGACCGGGGTGAAGCGCAGGTCCCGGTTGGTACAGATGCCCAGCAGCCGCATGTCGGAGTCGACGACGGGGAGGCCGGAGACCCGGAACTCCCCACAGATCCGGTCCAGGTCCTCCAGCGTCGCGTCCGGACCGATGGTCACCGGGTTGTCGATGATCCCGGTCTGGGTGCGCTTGACCAGGTCGACCTGTCGAGCCTGGTCCTCGATCGAGAGGTTGCGGTGCAGCACGCCGAGACCGCCCTGACGCGCCATCGCGATCGCCATCCGGGACTCCGTCACGGTGTCCATCGCGGCGCTCACCAGCGGCACCTTCAGCGAGATCTCGCGGGTCAACCGCGAGGTGGTGTCGATGTGGTCGGGCGCCAGGTCGGAGTGACCCGGCAGCAGCAGCACGTCGTCATAGGTCAGCCCGAGGGCGGCGAACTTGTCGGGGAGCTCCACCGGGCCATCGTACGGGGGCGGCAGGCCCACGCCGACGGGCACGGTCACTCGGCTCAGCGGTGCGAGATGAGTCCCGGATGTCCGCGGGGGTTGCGGCGTCGTCGAGATTTCTTTACTTTGTGCCGGACGTCGTGGCTCGGCTCGACCTACCCCTCCTGAGGGCGCTGAGGCCCTGGAACGGAGAACCTCATGCGCACACCCCACCGCCTGCTCGCCTCTCTCGCTGCCGCGGCGCTGACCGTCACCGCGGTCGCCTCCCCCGCCGCCGCCGAGGTGAAGGCGATCACGGACCCGACCGGGGACAGCAACAAGTCCCCGAAGGCCGGGGACATCGGCAAGGTCCGGGTCAAGCACGGTCCCGACAAGGTTCGCCTCACGGTGCGGCACGCCCCCGGCGGCAGACTCACCGACTTCTACGACTTCTGGGTCGACGTCGACCCCGAGAACAAGGGTCCGGAGCTCCTGGTCGCGGCCTCGTACGACACCGAGGCGGCGTCGGTCTACCAGGTGGACAGCTTCGGAGAGTACGACGGCGAGAAGCGGTGCGGGCGCGCGGCGACCTTCGAGGACAAGCGGGTGAAGGCCGTCTTCCCGCGCAGCTGCTTCGACGAACCGCAGCGGATCCGCGTGGCCACCCACACCTCGAGCGAGGAGTACCCGCACGACTGGGCCCCGGGCCGCCACCGGTTCGGACCCTGGGTCGCCACCGGCTGACACCTCCGCGACCCGTCAGCTCCGGGGTCGCGCCGCCTCCACCGCCTCGGTCAGTCCCCGGGCCGCCAACCGGTCCGCACGCTCGTTGCCCGGGTCACCCGCGTGGCCCTTGACCCAGTGCCAGGTGACGTCGTGCCGCGACGCGGCCGCCACGAGCTGCTGCCACAGGTCGACGTTCTTCACCGGCTGCTTGGCCGAGGTCTGCCACCCGTTGCGGACCCAGCCGGCCACCCAGGTCGTGATGCCGTTGCGCACGTAGGTGCTGTCGGTGTGGATCTGCACGGTGACCGGCCGGGTGAGCGCCTCCAGCGCCCGGATCGGGGCGGTGAGCTCCATCCGGTTGTTGGTGGTGGTCTCCGCGTCCCCGCCGCACAGCTCCAGCTCGTGAGCGCCCTGGCGCAGCACCGCTCCCCAGCCACCCGGCCCCGGGTTCGGGATGCACGCCCCATCGGTGTGGATCACGACGAGGTCCTCCGGGCCGGGCACCCGGACAGGCTACGTCGTACGCCGCCGGCGACAGCGGTCGAGGACAGCCTCGAAAAAAAGAGTCGGACGGATGCAACCGGGGGTGCGGGTCGGGCGTAGTCATCGCACGGCGAAAAACCGCTTTACCTTCCGCTCCGCGCAGTCTCACCATCGGAGCCTCGGGCGATCTGCGGCGACGGCGCCGCATCCTGCACCCGTGCGCCACGGCGCACCTGAACCTGGAGGTACTCCATGACCATTCACACCACCACCGCACGCGTTCTCGCCGCCTTCGCCGGCGTGGCGTTCGCCACCACCCTGCTCGCGCCGCCCGCCGCGGCCGAGGTGAAGTCGTTCACCGACGCCACCAACGACGGCTCCAACGGCACCGGGTCGGGAGGCCCGAAGAAGTGGGGGGACATCGGCAAGGTGCGGGTCAAGCACGGCCCCGAGAAGCTGAGCATCACCGTGAAGCTCGCCGAGGACGGGGAGCACCCGGACTTCTACGACCTGTGGGTGGACACCGACGCCGACGACCCGGGACCGGAGTTCGTCGTCGGCGTCAGCATGGAGACCTTCCCCGCCACCGGGGTGGCCTCCACCGACTCCTTCGGTGAGTACGGCGAGACCACCTGCTCGGCCAGGAGCGCCGTCAAGACGAAGCGCACCATGAAGGTCACCTTCCACCGCCGCTGTTTCGACACCCCCGACCAGGTCCGGGTCAGCGCCCAGACCTCGATGGAGTACGAGAACGCCGACTGGGCGCCCGGCAAGAAGCAGTTCGGGCCCTGGACCACGACCGGCTGAGCCGAGCCTGGACACCCCCGTGCGGCGGGGGCACAGTGATCGGGTGCTGAGCAACCGCCGCCGGGAGAGTCCATCGCTGGAGGGCCGCGTCGCCCTCGTCACCGGAGCCGCCAGCGGCATCGGCGCTGCCACCGCCGTTGCGCTGGCGGCGCGGGGGGTCCGCCTGGTGCTCTGCGACGTCGACGAGGTCGGTCTGCACGCGACGCTGGCCACCCTGGATCGGGACCGCGTCGTCTCGCGCGTCGCCGACGTCCGTGACCTCGAGGCCATGGACGCCGTCGTCGCGGCGGGGATCGAGCGGTTCGGCGGCATCGACATCGTGCTCGCCAACGCCGGCATCGGCAGCTTCGGCTCGGTGCTGAACGTGGACCCGGAGGCGTTCCGCCGCGTCATCGACGTCAATCTGACGGGCGTGTTCCACACGGTCCGAGCGGCGCTGCCGTCGGTCGTCGAGCGGCGTGGCTACGTGCTGGTGGTCTCGTCGTTGGCGGCCTTCGCGGCCACTCCCGGGCTCGCGGCGTACCACGCCTCGAAGGCCGGCGCGGAGAACTTCGCGAACGCGCTCCGCCTGGAGGTCGCCCACCTGGGCGTCGCCGTCGGCTCGGCGCACATGTCCTGGGTCGACACCCCGATGGTCGCCGAGGCACGCCACGAGCTGGCCGTCTTCGACCGGATGATCGACCAGCTGCCGTCGCCGATGAACCGGACCACCGATCTCGCCACCTGCGTCGCCGCGTTCGTCGACGGCATCGCTCGTCGCCGGCGCAGGATCTACGTGCCGAGGTGGGTGGGTGCGATCGCGGTGCTGCGCAGCCTGGTCACCAGCGCCGCCTTCGACGGCCCAGCCCTCGCCACCGCACCGCAGGTCCTCGACGAGCTGGACGCCGAGGCGCGGACCCGCGGCAGGTCCCTCTCGGCGCGCGCGGCCGCGCACCTCGGCAACGATTGACACCGCGGGTCATCAGCCGGGGTCACCGCCCGCTCGGTCGCAGCTCCCGGACCGGCACCCGCACCGTCAGGGTGTTCCCGGCCATCCTGATCCGGCCTCGCAGCCCGGCCGCCAGCACCATCGGCAGCACCGCCGGGTTGTCGGACCGGGCGATCAGCACGATCTCGGTCGCGCCCTCGTCCCGCGCCAGCCGGGCAGCCTCGACCAGCAGCCGGGTGCCGATGCCGCGACGCTGGTAGGACGGGTCGACCCGGAGCGTGACCGGGCACGCCGTTCCCGCACCGTCGGACGCGACATCCCGACCGGCATCGGCGCCGGCATGGGGGCCGGCATGGGGCCGGCATGGGGGCCGGCATCCGGGCCGGCGTCGAGGGTGGCCAGCCCGATCACGACGCCGTCGAGCAGCGCCGAGACCGACTGCTGCGAGACGACGTACTCGGGTCCGGACCCGGAGCCCACCGTCCTCGAACCCGGCACCCCGGCCTCGAACGCACCCCCGGCAGCACCGGCGGCCGGGCTGCGCTGGAGCACGTCGGTGACCAGGTCGGCCAGGGCGGCGCCGCGGGCGTGCTCGGTGGCGGTGAACAGCGCGGTCCGGCGGATCTGCACCTGGACGTCCGCCACGGTCATCTCCATCACGTCCGGCAGGTGACCCGGGTCGCTGGCCACAGCCTCGGCGTCGGCGTCGAACAGGTCCGCGACCACCTCGGGGAACGACATCGGCCGGGCCAGGATGGCGCGCGCCGCCTGGACGTACCGGGTCGGCTGGTCCACCAGCGCCGCCTCGGTGCACCGGGTCGCCACGACCTGCCCGGCGCCCGCGGAGCGCACCAGCTCGGCGATCTCCATCCTGTTGTGCGTGTTGGTGTCGGCCTCGCCGCCGCAGAACTCGAGTTCGTGGTCTACCTGACGGAGCACGGCCCCCCAGCCTCCGGGGCCTGGGTTCGGATGCAAGCGCCGTCGGTGTGGATCAGGACAACGTCCTCCGGTTCGGCCTCGGCCAGCCTACGAGGCTGGTTCCGCGGGCCGATACCACGCATCGGTGGACGTACCTGCGAACGCGGCGATCAAGTCGTTCACCGACCCCGCCGGGGACGGTTCCGACGGCACCGGCTCCGGCGTGTCGAAAGAAGTGGGGCGACATCGGCAAGGTCCGGGTCAAGCACTGGGATAGGTTCGACCGGAGCATCTGGGGAGGACGCGAGCGCGGCGACCCGGAGGCGGCCGCGACCGGCCTCGAATCATGCCTGAGGCCAGGTCGCGACCGCGGTGGAGTCACGCCGATTGGTCCTTGGGGCTGGCGAGAACTAACCCAGCAGAAATCAGGACCATGTTCTTGATGACGAACTCCCCTTCTGTCGTCAGCAAGAATGGATTGCCGTCTTGAAAGGCGACCTCTGGCTGCATGATGAGGGCGAGGAACGTGCCTGTGAGGTGCATGACCAGGACGATGCTGATGGTGGTCGGTCGCCAACCGATGATCAGCAGAAAGCCGAGCACGATCTCGAACGCCCCGAGGCCAGGTAGAAGCAGCCCGCGGTCTACCCAGGGAATGGTTCCGGCCACGAAATCGGCGACTGGCGTCGCGTCCAGCACCTTGAGGCCCCCGAACCAGATGAACACGAAGCCGAGGGACGCCCGGAGGAGGGGCAAGCCGACGGATCGCGCGATGAGGGCGACGCGATGTTCGATCCGCGACAGCGTCGCGAGGGGTCCCGGTGCGATGGGTGAGCGGACGATTGGGAGTGTTTCTTGCATGATTGTCTTCCTTAAGGATTCTTTGGCCCGATGTCCCCTGTCAGCCGCTGGGCGCTGGCCCTGCGCGGTTGACAGGGGACTCCGAGCAGGTGGTCAAACCAGGCGGGCGCCGGCCGCGTTGGCGGCCTTCAGTCCGTTGGTCCACAGGTCTTTGGCGATGGTGAGGCCGAGCGGGACGCCTCCGATGTTGCGAGATAGGTCCATGTCGCCGTTCGCAGCAGTCGCGAAGGCGTCGAAGGCCCAATGCACCCCCAGGTAGACGCGAGCACGGCCGTTCTCCTCGATCATTTGCCACAGGCCCCCGGGAAAGCCCCGAACGTGGCGAGGCCGGATCACTCCCGAACTATCGACGCTCACGCCGTTGAGCTCGTCGGAGACGAACGCCAACCCGTCGGCCAACGAGTCGGGGCCATTCGATGACTCTCCGTAGAAAAGGCGGGTCATCTGTAGCGCTGCGGCACCGAAGGTCGCGTGCCCCGAGGGGTACGCCGGGAACGGTGGGGAGAAGCTCTTTGCGCCCAGCTCGTTGGTCCGCGGCGCTCCGAGTGGCGTCCAGAAAGGGTCGCAGTCGCTGTCCAACGAGCTGCCGGCGACCGCGGTCGGACCCATGGACTGGTCGTGCTCGCGGATGCCGACGACTGGTCGCCAAAGGTCGTTCTCGTACTTGCAGTCCCACGCCAGGATTCCGGCGTCTCCCATGGCGACGTTGACGAGGGCGAAGAGTCGGGCGTTCTCGGAAACAGTGTTCTCCCTGCTCGCCGCTACAGCTCGGACGATCTGGTTGAACAGTCGAGGGGGGGTTCCGATCTGCTGGGCCCCGTCGTATGCCCAGAAGAACCCGATCAAGGTTTCTTCAGGAGTTCTCGCCGTGTGCGTGGAGCCGGCAGCGCTCGTCACGCCGGCCGCCCCCTTCGCCTTCACTTCATCAAATGCTTCTTCGTAGAGCAGGTCGCCGGGGCCGGGCGGGGGGTCTAGCCGGTGTCGGGACGTGACCGCAAAGCAGGAAGCTCGGGCTCCGTAGTTGGGAGCGTGGTATCCCTGCCCCGGGTTGATGGGGTCGACGCGGTGCGCGGTTGGTGCCAGTGAGGCGACATGTCCTTCGTCGCCGGTGCTGGGGTCCTGGCTGCGCGAGCCAAGAATCGCTTTCGCCACCTTGGTACCGTGCCGGTGTCCCTGGGCAATGCCGGGTCCAGACAGGCCTGCTTCCGCGTGCGCCCGGTCCAGCATCGACTTCTGAGCGGGGTAGAGCGTCGTAAGGGTGATCATCGCCGCAGCAGCAACGGCAGCGTCCACGTCGGCTTCTGCGGGCGGTGTCGGGGCCTGCCACAGATAGGTGCCGTGCGGTGCGGGGACGATACTGAAGTAGGCGTCATGCATGGCCAGGTGCACGATGGCCATCGCCCGGCTACTGCCAATGGGCCCGCGCGCCGCGGCCTCTCGGGCGTCAACGACCGTGTGAGCCACACGGTTGGCCTCCATCGCCACAGCGTTCCAATACAAGATGGGGTCTTTCATGATTCCTCCTGCGCTTCGTGCACCACTGGTTGGTGCAAGCCGCGTGTTAGACCGCCGAAACCTCGGCGTGATACGCAAGTCACGCTTTTCGTGGGCAGAGCCACTGCTGATGGACGTCTGTGCAGACGGGCCTCAAGATCCCGATGAGGGATGTCGCCGCGGTTGCGGGCGATGCGGCGGGGAAGGCGACGCGGCTCGCGGTAGGCCTGGCCGGGCATCTGGCAGTGGTGCAGGAGCCTGAGGATCGGGACGTTTGACGACCCGTCGCAGGAGCGGTGCGGCTGCTCGGACTGCTGCGTTAAGCGGAGGTTCTGGACGTCGCCCGCGACTTCGGCGGGGTCGCGGGCCGCTGATGCAGCGCGGCTACCGTGTCACCGGAGTCGACTGCTCGGCTGACCATCTGCGGCTGGCGACCGAGTGCGACCCGGGCCCCCGGCGCGTCGAAGTTGACATGAGCATCCGCCTTGAGCCCGTTCGACGGCGTGGGCCGGCTGTCCTCGTCCCGTAGGAGTGCTGGTGGTGGAGCTGATGCTCCGGGATCGGATGGCGGACCTCTTCCGGATACCGATCGAGCACCCGCGCGCAGTCAGGGAGGGGGCGACCGAGTGAGCGGGAGCCGCACGACGACGCCTCGCTCGGTTTCGGTGACGTTGCGGGTCCGGTCGCGAGGTCGTTGCTCCATAGCGGGTTGGGCAGCCACACGCCGAGCCGCGCGTTTGCGGCGCGAGCACCAGCCGTTAGCGATTCAGTCGCTCATTCTCTGGTCCGGCCGGCTGGCGAGAACGCGGCGCCGCTCATCGCCAGCGCGGCGGGCATGATGGTGTCGCGGAACCGACGGTGAGGACTCGGACGATTAGCATGCTCCGATCGCGCCGCGAGGGAGGAACCCGGCTCGCCCGGTGCCACGGGACATTCGGATACGCCCGCCCGCGAACCACACGGGCAGCCCCGGTGCACTCCCACTTTGCGAGACCAATCCTCTTGGCGTAGGTCGTCGCTCGACGGGTGCGACCATTGATCGGGCGCTCGGCATGCTGCTGCGCCGCGCTGTTCGCATGCGGTGAGTCAACCTCCACTATCAGGTTGCCCGGTCGCCGGCCCGCGGCATGGAGACCACCAGGCCAGTCGACCTCATATCAGTTGAAGCTCGACGGCGATGGATGCCTCGGTCGTCGCTCGGGTGACCGGGTGGGGCTTGAGCGTGGCGAGGTCGTCGGTGCTGAAGGCGCCACTGCGGTCGAGGTCGACGTGTACCTCGAGGTTGAGCGCCTTGATGCCTGCGTCGGCGTCGGCGAGGGCCGCATCGGGGATGCCGGTGATGGTGAAGGCCGTAGGGGTGCCGGGCGTGTAGCTGAGCTCCCAATTCTCGATCGCGACCGGATGGATGTCGGGAGAGTCCGAGTTGGTGATGTCTCGGACGAGCGCGATGCACGGCGCTTTGAAGGCCGCCACGGTGGACGGGATTGTGAAGGTTCCAGTGATGTTGTTGCTCATGGCATGGTGCCCTTCATGCTAGGTGCCGCGGGGCCGTACAGGTCCGCGATCCTTCGGATGTCACCGTCGGAGAGGCGGCGGCGCTGACCGATCAGCACGCCGCGAGGCAGTTCGCCGAGGATGCGGATCGTGGGCCTGTTGTTCCTCGAGAACGCCATCTGCGAATAGTGCATGATCGATTCGAGGTCATAGGGGTGTGCGGGGGGAGGCTCGTCTCGAGGCTGGAACTGCGACAGCATCTCGCTGCGGATGTTCGGGAATACCACCTCGATGTGGTGGCCGCGGTCGGGGCGGTTGTGCTCGTGAGTGAGCCCGATCGCATGGCCGATCTCGTGCATGATGACGCCGTACCGGGTGTTGGGGGCCAGCGAGATGACCTGTTCTTTCTCGCCCAGCCGACCTCGTGACGACTCGGACAGCCGGCCGGGTCGGAAGGCGACGTAGCTGCTCTCCTCGGTGCGTGGTCGGATCTTGATGAGCGCGGCAGACTCGTTCCAGGTCTTGATCGCGCGGTGAAGGCTTTCGCGGGTCCGCAGCGACAGGTCGTCGCCCTCGACATAGGGCAGGATGGAGTCGGGCCACGTTCGGATCTCGGTCATGTTGGGGTGTCCTCCTTGACGGGGCTTGGTCGTGGGTGGGTGGGTGTCGTTGAGGTGTGTGCGGCTACATGGGCCCGCCCGATCGGCAGCTCAACGGTGACGCTGGTGCCGCTCGGCCCGGTCTCCAAGAGACGAGTACCGCCGAGCTCGGCGGCTCGTTCGCTCATCGAGGTGGTGCCGATCCCGCAGCGGCCATTGGGCAGGATGCCCTTGCCGTTGTCGGCGATGACCAGGACGAGGTTCACCTCGCGGTGCAGCCGGACGGTGCACTGGGACGCCTGGGCGTGGCGGGCGACGTTGGTGAGCGCTTCGGCAACGATCCGGTAGGCCGCCACCTCGAGGGCGTTCGGCAATCCGGTGAGGTGTCCCTCGATCTCACAGGTGACATTCAGCTCCGAGGTCGAGAAGCGAGCGCACTCGGCGCGGATTGCCGCCTCGAGCCCTCGGTCGAGGGCCGGCGGCCGCATCTGGTTGATGATCTCTCGCAGCTCGAGGCTGCATCTGCTGAGGTCGTTGTCGATTCCGTTGAGGATGCTGTCCATTCGCTTCGGGTCCGCGGTCGCCCGCCGTGCCGAGAAGACCTGCATCCTGAGCCCGGCGAAGGCTGGGCCGAGCCGGTCGTGCAGCTCCCGTCGCAGCCGCAGCAGCTCGCTCTCTCGTTTGGCGACTAGCCGGTCGCGCAGATTCTCCAGGTCGCGGGTCATCTGCGAAGCCTCCGCGGCGATCCCGGCCTGGACGGCGAGATCCTCCAGTAGTGAGCGTTCGTGGCGACTGAAGCGGACCCCCTTGCTCCGCCGCCCGACGATCAGCCTGCCGACTGGCTCGCCGTGCGCCACCATGTCGAATGACTCGGTGACCTCGACCGGGCGGCCCGAGCGGGCGGCGAAGACCCGGTGGTCGCCCTCGATCAGCTCCATTGCCACATAGGGAACTTGGAGAGAGCCCATGATTGTGTCGGTGACTAACGGCATCACTGCCGCCGGGTCGGCCGTCCCGCGAAGCAGCGCCCCCAGCCGGGAGATGACCTGGTAGGGATCGTCCCGGTCCCCGTACATCAGATGGTCGACCGAATGCTGCACCCGGCGGTGCAGCGGCTCGAAGGTAACGACCACGAGCCCCGTGCCGACCATCGCGGCGGGGCTCTGGGCGCCTGAGAACAGGGCGTCGCTGAGCAGCCAGATCGCGAGCGCGACCACGCCGATTACGACCCCGGTGAGAACCAGCCAGACGATCGTCCGGTTGACGATGAGGTCGACGTCGAAGAGCCGGTAGCGCAGCATCGCCACTCCCATTCCAAAGGGCACGCTCGCGGCGATGAGCACCCACGCCCCGGGCACACTCTCCACGCTCAACAGCACTCCAGCCATCATGAGAAGACCGCAGGGGATAAGCGTGGCCAGTTGTCGCCGCAGATCAGTGCCAGGTTCGCTGCGCCGCCAGCGCACCGCGAGTGAAGCCACGGCGGCGGCGCAACCCAGACCAGTCAGCACCGCAGTGAGCCTGGCGGCCTTGACCAGAGCATCGACCCATCCGTCGCGGTCCTGCCCGTAGTCGAGAAGCTGCGGCTCACCGATGGCGGCGGCCGCCAGCAACAGCGAGGTCAGCATTGCACCAGCGATGATCGCGGCCGACGCGGGCCACCAGCGCGGCGAGGGAAGCCGGCCCGTGGGGAAGACCAAGATCGCTAAGAACATCAACGCAAGCGGCGGGAACCACAGCCACTGCGAGAGCCATGCCGCAGGAGTCCAGCCTGCCCAACTGACGGCCAACAGCTCGACGGCGGCCACGGACCCTGCAGCCGTCATAAACAGACCGACCGGGTGATGCGGTCGGCTCATCAGCACGAGCGCGCCCAGAACGGTGAACGTCAGCGCGATGCCGGCAACCAGGCCGACATCCTCCATCGCGCCCTGGCTGGCTCCGCGTACCTGGCCGAGCACGGCTGCGCCCGCGGTGGCCAGGACGCCTGCTGCGAGCAAGATCGGAGCTCGCATCACTAGTGCCTGAGCAACTTGTGCAACCAGCTCCCATCGTCGGGGTGGGCCCCGTACTGCATGACCAGTGGGTCGTGGTCGAACTCGAACAGGGCGAGCATGTCTTCCAGCGAGGATTGTCCGGTTGCCTCCTCCTCGAGCATCTCCACTACCTCCTCGGGGCCCAGACCGAACAGTGCGAGCCTTTCGGCTGACTCCGAGAGGGAGCGGCCCAGCTCGGCGATCGCGTGGGCCAGGCGATCGCGCAGGGCGTTCGAATCGGCCGCTCCGCAAGGCACCAGCTGCGACACTCGCCAGGTCTTGTCGTAGACACCGGCGAGACGCTGGCCGTTGTCGAGGAAGAGCTCGACGGGGAACGGTTTCGCGTCCGGCCCGTAGCCGATGTCGTTCTGCTTCAGCATCACGGAGGCGTCGGGGTAGACGTGCACGAACGTGTCGTCGACGGCGAGGACGACAACCCGCTGAGTGGTTTCCATTTCCTGGCTCCAATTCGAGAGATCGACCGATTCAAATCCCAGGCTGGTGGTGGCTTGCTCGCGCCACGCCTGCAGCCTGTCAGGGCAGATGTCCCGGCGAGGAGGGCACCTGTCCCGCCGTCATCCGGACTCGCTGCACCAGATCCCTCGTCAACAGGAGGCCGGCCCGGGGGCCGCTCCGATGCCAGCGGTCTCCACTGGCGGATCATTGTGCACAGGTCACATGACCAAGCCGAGACGCACCGCGAGCAGCGCCGCCTCAGTGCGGTCACGCACCTCAAGCTTGCCGTAGATGGCGCTGGCCTGGTTGCGCACCGTCTTTTGGCTGACCCCGAGCGCGTGCGCGATGCCGGTAGTGGACGTCGACCGCACCATCAACTTGAGAATCTCCAGCTCGCGTGGGGTCAGCCGGTCCAAGGGTTGCTGCAGGTGGGGTTGTTCGGGGGAGCCGGCCCGCATGACCCGGCCTGCCTCCGGGCTGATGACGAGGCTGCCGCCAGCCACGGCGCGAAGCGCGCATACGAAGTCCTCCATATCGAGATCCTTGAGCAGGAAGCCCTTGGCGCCGGCGTCTAGCGCCCGGCGCACGAGTGCCCCGTCGACGTCGACCTCCATCGTGTAGATCAGGACCGTTGTCTCCGGTACTGCCCGAAGGAGGCGCTGGGTCGCGTCGATGCCGTCCCCGTCAGGCAGGTGGACGTCCATCACCACAAGGGTCGGTTTGTCGGTGACGGCTGCCTTCAACGCCGCCGAGATCGAGCCTGCGTCAGTGATGCTCTTCACCCACGGCTCATCCTCGAGGAGCCGTCGCAACCCATGTACGAGAACCGGGTGGTCATCGACGATCATGACGCGTTGTAGACCTATCACCGGCCACCAGCTTCCCGGCGGAACCCTAGGCGGAGCCCGATACCTCCGCTGAGCTGGAGTTCCTGTTGAGTGTCATTCTGTCGCATAGGCATCCCCGCAGCCACCCCCTCGCGAAAGGCGTCGGCCACCTCAGGCCGCGAGGTCTGGATCCAGCACCTCACGCAGCTTCGCGACCGCACGCTGACGCGTTGGCCCGATGCTGCCGATCGGGATCGCCAGCTCCTCAGCAACCCGGTGGTAGGAGCGCTGGAGGTGCTCGGCGCTCAGCAGGGCGACGATCAGCATCCGTTGTCGCTCTGGAAGGCCTAGGACCGCCGCGCCGAGGGCATCCATCTGCTCGTTGGCTAGCACGACATCCAGCGGCCCTGCGGGCCGGAGGTCGGGAGGGAAGGTCTCAGGCAGGTACTCGGTCGGGGTGCACCGGCGTCGTTCCCTGATGAGCCGCAGCGCCCGATTGCGGCAGGTGGCTCGCAGCCATCCGGGCAGCGACGTGGCCGAGCGGATCCGGTACCGGTTCTCGAAGCACCGTGCCCACGCGAATTGGACGACTTCGTCGACGTCGGAGGGGCCGAACCGGAAGGTCCTCGCCTGGGCTTTCATCTGAGGCGTGTAGCGCGCGTGCAGCTCACGCCAGGCCCCGTCCTCGCCCCGGCGGGCCGCATCGACCAGCTCCTCCAGCTCGTCATCGTCCTGGTGCGCCGTAGCTATTGACTCGATCGACACCTTCCGCAGCCCTTCATGTTCGTAGACCACCTTCACTCCCTCCAGCGCTGCTCCAAGTGGCGGCACCCGGTACTAGCGGCGCCGCGGGACCGGCGGACATCGCCGACCACCGCGTACTACGCTCGTTGGCGGACTGTCCCGTCGTCATGGGACGACCACGTGCGCGGACTGGGATGCTTTTCCCTACGCCGGGCCGGCGTGCCGCGGATGTCCCGTGAGGGCTGCGCCAGGTTGGGAGGAGCCGCTTTTCAGCACCGTCGGCACGCCGAAGGGCGCGTTCATGGAGGGACTCGACGGGACGTCGGAGCCAGCGTGTGTGGGTCTGTCGTCGAACGGCGATCGCGGGGCTTGCCCCTGAATACGTCCGACAACCGCAGTTCCGAGGTGGCCGTGACCAGGTACGACCTTCCCCTGCGCCTGCACGCGCGGCTCCCGGGCCGCACCGGGCCTGATGCGTGATCGGCTCGGCACCTTCGTCGACGCGTTGCGCTCCGCTGATGCGGACGCGGTGTGCGAGGCGGCGTACGGCACCCGCGGGCAGGACCGGGTCACGGCCCGCGACGGGTACGCCACCGCGACCTGGACACCCAGATGGGTATGCCGGATGTGGCCATCCCCAAGCTCCGTCAGAGGACGAACGTCCCTAGTGGCTGCTCGAGCGGCGCCGTCGCGCCGAGGCGGCTCTGACTCGGTCGTCGCGACCTGCCACCTACTCGGCGTCTCGACCCGACGTCTGGACCGGCCAGTGCAGTCCCTGGGGATCATCGGGCTCTCCGACCGCGTACCCTCCGGTAGCCAGGGGAGTCGGCCATCGGAACCCTCTGCCCACCGGCTGGTGGTCCGCAACGGCTCTCACAAGCCGCGGGAGGTCTGTACGGCGGCGGGCGCGATCGGGGTGATGCCGCCGCGGGTCAGCGACGAGCGGGTTGATGAGGTGAGCGGGAAGCGACAGCGGTTCTCCTCGGTGAGCCTGCCCTACCTGCACGGCCTGTCCTCGGGTGACTTCGGTCCCGCGCTGAGCCAGTTCCTCGGCTCGGGCGCCGGCCTGTCCGGCCCGACGATCACCCGGCTCACCACCCAGTGGCAAGACGAGGCGGTCGCGTTCACCAAGCGGTCCCTGGTCGAGATCGACTACGTCTTCGTGCGGGTCGACGGGATCCACCTCAGGGTCCGACTCGCCCAGGACGAGGTGTGCCTTCCCGTGATGATCGGGGTGCGCGCTGAGCACGTTGGCGATTCTGTGGAACCAGCGCCGCTGCTCCCGGGTCTGGCCGAACACGGTGAAGTCGTTCACCCCCGACTACGGCACCAAGTGGCCCAAGGCCACGCGAAGATCACCGATGACCTCGACGTGCTCCTGGCTTTCTGCGACTGCCCCGCCGAGCACTGGGTCTACCCGCGGACCACGAAGCCGATCGAGTCGACATTCGCGACCTCCGGTTACGGCAGCGGGTCACCCAGGGGCCCAACTCAAGGGCCGCCGGGGTCGCGATGGCCTTCAGCCATCGAACCCCACGGACCCGGTGGCGTGCCGTGAATGCACCCCAACTCGTCGCCCGCGTCCGCGCCGGCGCGACCCTCAAGACGGCATCCTCGTCGAACGAGACGACCAACAGGGCGCCGAATCAGGAGGCGAGCAAGTCGCCTGACACGCCGATCCACAGGTTGTGACGACTGCTCCGGCCCGGCGCGACAACGTCAGTTCGTCAGGGCCTTCAGGTGCGACAATGGGTCCGTCGTCCGTGCGGTCAGCCCGACCCGGTCACGACACATGCCGCGTCACAAGAGCTCCTGGGCCATCCGTCAACTCTGCAGCGGTCGCAGCTCGCGGACCGGCACCCGGACCGTCAGGGTGTTCCCGGCCATTCGGATCCGGCCTCGCAGCCCGGCCGCCAGCACCATCGGCAGCACCGCCGGGTTGTCGGACCGGGCGATCAGCACGATCTCGGTCGCGCCCTCGTCCCGCGCCAGCCGGGCAGCCTCGACCAGCAGCCGGGTGCCGATGCCGCGACGCTGGTAGGACGGGTCGACCCGGAGCGTGACCGGGCACGCCGTCCCCGCGCCGTCGGACGCGACATCCCGGCCGGCATCGGCGCCGGCATCGGCGGGCCGGCGTCGAGGGTGGCCAGCCCGATCACGACGCCGTCGAGCAGCGCCGAGACCGACTGCTGCGAGACGACGTACTCGGGTCCGGACCCGGAACCCACCGTCCTCGAACCCGGCACCCCGGCCTCGGACGCACCCCCGGCAGCACCGGCGGCCGGGCTGCGCTGGAGCACGTCGGTGACCAGGTCGGCCAGGGCGGCGCCGCGGGCGTGCTCGGTGGCGGTGAACAGCGCCGTCCGGCGGATCTGCACCTGGACGTCCGCCACGGTCATCTCCATCACGTCCGGCAGGTGACCCGGGTCGCTGGCCACAGCCTCGGCGTCGGCGTCGAACAGGTCCGCGACCACCTCGGGGAACGACATCGGCCGGGCCAGGATGGCGCGCGCCGCCTGGACGTACCGGGTCGGCTGGTCCACCAGCGCCGCCTCGGTGCACCGGGTCGCCACGACCTGCCCGGCGCCCGCGGAGCGCACCAGCTCGGCGATGTCGCCGACGCCCCACCCGCTCGGCGTGCGTACGACCAGCTCGTCGGTCACCGACTCGACCCCGGGGAAGATCTGCAGTCCCAGGATGTTCACGCCCGCGTGCCCGCACCGACGCGCCAGGGAAGCCAGGGAACCCGGCCGATCAGGCAGGGTGGTCCGCACTCGCCACAACATGCTTCGAGGATGCACCCGGCCGGTTGCCACCAGGGGTCGCGCGTGTTTCCGCCAGGCAACAGAGTCCGGGCGAACAGAGGTGGGGGACGCCGGTGCCGGGCGACCAGGGGTCGGGCAGACCAGTACCACCACCGCAGCGGCCTGCCAGGCTGCCACCGTGACCGGTGTGCGCGGTGCCCTCGACACGGCGGGACGCTGGGTGGACTCCCGCCGCGCCGTGACGGTCGCGGCGCTGCTGGCCTTCGCGCTGCGCCTGCCCGGACTGGCGCTGCCGGTGCGTGCCGACGAGGCCGGGTTCCTCCTGGTCGCGCGGTCCTGGTCCCCCGCCGCCGACACGGTCTACGGCCCCCACTTCGTCGACCGGCACCCGCTGCTCATCGCCACCTTCCGAGCCGTCGACCTGACCGGCGGCCCGGCAGGGGTCCGCATCCTCGGAGCACTGTGCTGCGGCGTCGCGGTGCTGCTGGCGGCCTGGGTCGGCGGCATGGTGGCCACGCGTACCGCCGGCCGATGGAGCGCCGTCGTGGTGGCCGCGCTGTGCACCAATCCGCTCATCGACCCGGTGGCGGTCAAGGGCGAGCTGTTGGGTCTGCCGCTGGTCCTGCTGGCCATCGGCGCGTCGCTGTGCGCGATCCGCGCCGGCTCGACGACCGGCACGGCAGGCTGGGCGCTCCTCGCCGGTGCCGCGGGGATGACGGCCCCGGCGTACAAGCAGAGCATGGTCGGTGGGCTCGTGTTCGCCGCCGTGCTGATCGCGGTCGACCGGTTCTCGGTGGCCGGCGGCCGGCGGCCGGTGCGGCTGGTCGCGGTGGTCGGCGGACTGCTGGCCGGCGCCGCGCTGCCGGTGCTGGGCACCTGGGCGTGGGCGGTCGCGGCCGGCGTCCGCCTGGAGTCGGTGACCTACGCCCTGTTCGGCTTCCGCTCCGATGCCGCCGCGGTGCTGGCCGCCAGCGACTCCGCGGCCCCGGTGCAGCGCCTGGGCCTGCTCGTGGTCGTGGCCCTCGGCGCGGGGATCGTCGCGATCCTGGCCGGCTTCCTGGTCCACTTCGGCGGCGAGTGGGCCGACAACCGCACCACCGCCGCCGCCACGATGGCGCTGCTCGCGGTCGAGGTGGCGGGGCTCGTCGCGGGTGGGAGCTTCTGGCGCGACTACCTGTTCCCGCTCATCCCGGCGATGGTGCTGTGCGTCGCGCTGCTGGCCCGGCGCCCGAGCCGGCGGGGCGCCCGGATGCGGGTGGTCGCCCTGCTCTGCGCCGGGTCCACGGTGATCTCGCTGGTGGTGTGGGGCGGGCTGGAGGCCACCGGGACGATCGGGTACACCGAGGCGCGCACCGGCGACGCGGTCGGCGACGCGGCGGAGCCGGGCGACACGCTGGTCGTCTTCGGCGGCCGCGCGGACCTGCAGGCCCGCAGCGGGCTGCGCTCGCCGTACCGGCACCTGTGGAGCCTGCCGATGCGCACCCTGGACCCGGAGTACGCCGACCTCCGGACCCTGGTGGCCGGCCGGCTGCCGCCGACCTGGCTGGTCGAGTGGGTCTCGTTCACCGCCTGGGACCGGACCGCGGGCGAGGCGCTGCGGAGCCTGGTCGCCGAGGAGTACGTCGAGCACGGCACCGGCTGCGGGGGCGCCCGGATCTGGCTCCACGCAGGCGTGTCGCGCGCGGTGCCGGCCCCGGAATGCGACTGACCCGCCCGGACCGAGGTCCGGACGGGCCAGATCGGGCGGGCCGGATCAGGCCTGCCCGCGTGCTACGGGTGAGTCGGACTCAGTGGCCGTGGCCGTGCCCGTGGCCGTGACCGCCGCCGCCCTCGGACTCGTCGTCCTCCGGCTTCTCGACGATCAGGGTCTCGGTGGTGAGCAGCATGCCCGCGATCGAGGTGGCGTTGACCAGCGCGGAGCGGGTCACCTTCACCGGGTCGAGGACACCCTGGGCGACCAGGTCGCCGTACTCCTCGGTGGCGGCGTTGTAGCCGTTGCCGACGCCGAGCTCGCGCACCTTGGTGGTGACGACGTACCCGTTGACCCCACCGTTCTCGGCGATCCAGCGCAGCGGCTCGTCCGCGGCCTTGCGGACCACCCGAACCCCCGTCGCCTCGTCGCCGGTCAGGCCGAGGTCCTTCGTCGAGCGAGGAGACCGCGTGGATGAGGGCGGAGCCGCCACCGGCGACGATGCCCTCCTCGATCGCGGCGCGCGTCGCGGAGACGGCGTCCTCGATGCGGTGCTTCTTCTCCTTCAGCTCCACCTCGGTGGCGGCGCCGACCTTGATCACGCAGACGCCGCCGGCCAGCTTGGCGAGACGCTCCTGGAGCTTCTCGCGGTCCCAGTCGGAGTCGGTCTTCTCGATCTCGGCCTTGATCTGGTTGACCCGGCCGTCGACCTCGGCCTTGTCGCCGGAACCGTCGACGATGGTGGTGTTGTCCTTGGTGATCACCACGCGACGAGCCTGGCCGAGGACCTCGAGGCCCACCTGGTCGAGCTTGAGGCCGACCTCGGGGGCGACGACCTGACCACCGGTCAGGGTCGCGATGTCCTGCATCATCGACTTGCGACGGTCACCGAACGCGGGCGCCTTGACGGCGACGGCGTTGAAGGTGCCGCGGATCTTGTTGACGACCAGCGTGGACAGCGCCTCGCCGTCGACGTCCTCGGCGAGGATGAAGAGCGGCTTGCCGGCCTGGATGACCTTCTCCAGCAGCGGCAGCAGGTCCTGGATCGCCGAGATCTTCCCCTGGTGCAGGAGGATGTACGGGTCGTCGAGGACGGCCTCCATCCGCTCCGGGTCGGTGACGAAGTACTGGCTGATGTAGCCCTTGTCGAACTGCATGCCTTCGGTGAAGTCCAGCTCGGTGCCCATGGTGTTGGACTCCTCGACGGTGATGACACCGTCCTTGCCGACCTTGTCGAAGGCCTGCGCGAGCAGGTCGCCGATGTGGGAGTCGCGCGAGGAGATCGTGGCCACCGAGGCCATGTCCTCGACCGAGTCCACGTCGCGGGCGGCCTCGAGCAGCGCGTCGCTGACCGCCTGGGCGGCCGCGTCCATGCCGCGCTTGAGGCTCATCGGGTTGGCGCCGGCGGCGACCGCGCGCAGACCCTCGTGGACCATCGCCTGGGCCAGGACGGTCGCGGTGGTGGTGCCGTCACCCGCGACGTCGTTGGTCTTGGTGGCGACCTCCTTGGTCAGCTGGGCGCCGAGGTTCTCGAACGGGTCGTCCAGCTCGATCTCACGGGCGACCGTGACGCCGTCGTTGGTGATCGTGGGGGCACCCCACTTCTTGTCGAGGACGACGTAGCGGCCCTTGGGGCCGAGCGTCACCTTGACGGCGTTGGCGAGGGCGTCCACGCCGCGCTCGAGGGCGCGTCGGGCGTTCTCGTCGAACTCCAGGATCTTGGGCATTGCTCTCCTTGTTGGATCTCAGACCTGAACCAGGCCCGAAAACAGAGCGGTCGTGTGCCCGAGGACGCGCCGCAGCGCGCCCTCAGGCACACGACCGGGGATCAGGAAACGACCGCGAGGACGTCGCGCGCGGAGAGGATGAGGTACTCCTCGCCGGCGTACTTGACCTCGGTGCCGCCGTACTTGCTGTAGATGACCTTGTCGCCGACGTTCACGTCGAGCGGGACCCGGTTGCCGTTGTCGTCGATGCGACCCGGACCGATGGAGAGGACCTCGCCCTCCTGGGGCTTCTCCTTGGCGGTGTCCGGGATGACCAGGCCGGAAGCCGTGGTCTGCTCGGCGTCGAGGGGCTTGACGACGATGCGGTCCTCGAGGGGCTTGATGTTGACCGACACGATGTCGACCTCCACTTTCTGCACACTAGATGGTTTGCCAGTGATCTTGGCCAGTGGTTCTGCTGGGTGGTGCACGTCTGTCGCCTGCGCGCGTGGTACGCCGTCGCGGGGATCGCACCGGTACGCAAGCGCTGGCACACTCACGGGGAGAGTGCCAGCTCAGAACTTAGCACTCACCGTGACCGAGTGCCAGAGTCCCCCTCGCCCCTGGAACGCCCGCCTCCCGGTAGCCCTCTCTGAGAGGATCCTCGGCGTGGACCTCGACGTGTTCCGGTGGCTGCTGACCGACGAGGGCCAGGCCCTGCTCGGCCGGGCCGCCGAGGCGTCGGCGGACCCGCTCGCGGACCCACTCCGGGCGCAGACGGCGCTGCGGCGTACCGCCACCGCCGACCAGGCGGCCGCGGCGCTGACCCAGGTCACCCTGCGCCGCCGCGCCGAGGCCAAGTTCGGCGAGCTGGCCGCCCGGATGTACTTCACCCCCGACGGGCTCGAGCAGGCCACCCGGCTGAGCGTGGCGACCCACCGCGCGGCCCGGCTGGCGGCGTACGACGCGGCCTCGGTCGTCGACCTCGGCTGCGGCATCGGCGGGGACCTGGTCGCCCTGGCCCGGGCGGGACTGACCTGCGCCGGCGTCGACCTGGACCCGGTCCGGGTGGCGGTGGCCGAGGCGAACCTGGCGGCGCTGGGCCTGGCCGGCGCGGTGATGGTCACCGATGCCACCGCGCTGGACCTCTCCGCGTTCGCGGTCGCCTTCGCCGACCCGGCCCGCCGCACCGGACGCGGCCGCACCTTCGACGTGGACGCCTGGACCCCGCCGTGGTCGTTCGTGGAGTCGTTGCTGCGCCGCGACTCCTGCGTCAAGGTGGCCCCCGGCATCCCCCACGCGCTGGTCCCCGACGGGGTCGAGGCGGAGTGGGTCAGCGACCACGGAGAGGTCAAGGAGGCCGCGCTCTGGTCGGGCCGGCTGGCCACCACCCGACGCCGCGCCACGGTGATCGGCCACGGCGGCCTGGCCTCGATGACCGACGACGACGACCCGGGGCCCGGCCGGGTCCGCGACGTCAGCGCGTTCCTCTACGAGCCTGACGGCGCGGTGATCCGGGCCGGGCTCGTGACCGCGGTCGCCGCCGTCGTGGGCGGGGGGCTGATGGACGAGCACATCGCCTACGTGGCCACCGACGACCCGGTGCGGACACCGTTCGCGCGGGGCTACCGGGTGCTGGAACGGCTGCCGTACCGCGAGAAGCCGTTGCGCGCAGCGCTGCGTGAACGCGGCATCGGCCGGCTCACCATCAAGAAGCGCGGCGTCGACGTCGTGCCCGACGAGCTGCGCAAGCGGCTGTCACTGGCCGGTGACGACGAGGCGACCCTGGTGCTGACGCGGGTGTCCGGTCACGGCGCGGCGCTGCTGGTCGAGCCGCTCTGACCCGGCCTGCCGGGGAGTCAGCAGCCGGCCCGCTCCACCCCGGGCACCGGCACCGGCAACCGGCCCGGCGCCCGGAGCTCCCCGAGCAGGACGTCGACGACGGCCCGCATCGCGGCCGGGGTCTCGGAGTACGCCGCGATCCGGACCGGGGCGCTCGAGCCGCCGAGCGGGTACGGCGCGTCGGTGGCCACCGCGACGTCCGCGTCCCCGGCGGCCGACGACCGCCCCAGCAGCCGGACGACGTCTCCCGACCCGGTCGCCAGGCCCGCAGCCCGGGCCGCGGAGGTGAACGCGGCCACGGCGGCGGGCGACCCGACCGGCCGCACCGCGGACCCGACCAGCCGGCCCCGGCACGGGCCGGCGACCACGGTGACGGCCGCCCGGGACAGCGCCGTCGCGGCCCCGGCTCCGGAACCCGGCCGGGTTCCGGGATCGGCGCGCCAGCGCCGCTGGTGGTGGCGCAGCGCCGCGACCTGCCGGGCCGCCGCCTGCTGGAGCCGGCCGCGGCTGAGCCGCCCGGCGCGGACGGCGGCGACGATCGCGGCACGGGCCGCGCGGGGGTCCACCGGCATCAGCAGCACGTCCGCCCCGGCCCGCAGCGCGGCCACCGAGGCCTGCCCCGGCGAGCGTCCGGCGGTGACGGCGGCCATCTCCAGGGCGTCGGTGACGACCAGCCCCGCGAAGCCCAGCTGGTCGCGCAGCAGCCCGTCGACCACCGGTCGCGACAGCGAGGACGGCCGGCCCGGGTCGACGGCCCGGACGTCGAGGTGCGCCACCATCACCGCGCCGCCACCCCCGGCCACGTGTCGGCGGAACGGGACCAGGTCGATCGCGGCGAGCTGTCGTCGGGTGCGGGTCTGCACCGGCAGGGTCAGGTGGCTGTCGGCCGGCACCGAACCGTGCCCGGGGAAGTGCTTGACCACCGGCAGCAACCCGGCGGCGTCCAGGCCGGCCGCGGCGGCCGCGGCGTGCCGCGCCACCAGCCCGGGGCGCGACCCGGGTGACCGGGAGCCGATCGTCGGGTCGTCCGGTCCGCTGGTCACGTCCGCGACCGGGGCCAGGTCGACGGTGAAGCCCATCCAGCGCAGCTCGGCCCCCATCGCTCGGGCAGCCGCGCGGGTGATCCCCGGCCGGTCGGCCGCCCCCGCCGTCATGAACGCCGGGAACGTGGTGGCCCCGGACCGGACCCGCTGCACCACGCCACCCTCCTGGTCCACCGCCAGGAAGAGCGGCCAGTCCCGGTCGGCGGCCGAGCGCAGCCGGGCGTGCAGCCGCCGGAGCTGATCGGGTGCGACGACGTTGTCGGTGAACGAGATGACCCCGCCGAGGTGCAGGTCACGAACCAGCTCGACCGGCGCCCGGGTGCCGGCGTACCGGGCCACGATCACCTGGCCCGCGAGGTCCGCCAACGGGAGCCGGCGTACGGCGAGCGCGGCGGCGTCGAGCTGTGCCCGGGTCGGGCCCCAGCCGGTCGACAGGGCGAGCTGTTGCGAGGGCGAGCCGCGCAGCAGGGTGCCGGGCTCGACCCGTTGCGCTGGCGGTGCGGCCCCCTGGGTCGGGGCGGGCTCGGCGCCGACCGCCTGCCCGGGAGGGCCGGCCGTGCCGTCGGCGCAGCCGCCGAGCAGGAGCAGCCCGGCCACCCCGAGAGCGACCCCGCGCCGGAACCTCACGAGGACTCGAGCGCCTGCTTCTCCGCACCGATGGTGGTGTCGTCACCGTGCCCGGTGTGCACCACGGTCTCCTCCGGCAGCGCGAACAGCCGAGCGCGGATCGAGGCCTCGATCGTCGGCCGGTCGCTGAAGCTGCGGCCGGTGGCGCCGGGTCCGCCCTGGAACAGGGTGTCGCCGGTGAAGACGCAGCCCAGGTCCGCGGCGTACAGGCAGACCGCGCCGGGCGCGTGCCCGGGCGTGTGCAGCACCTGCAGCGTGGTCCCGCCGACCTCGATCACCAGGCCGTCGACCAGGTCGAGGTCCCACAGCTGCCCGTGCTCGTCCTGGGGGTGGGTGAGCTCCCAGAGCGGTCGGTCGTCGGGGTGCAGCATGATCGGCGCCACCACCTGCTCGCGCAGCGCGGGCGCGACCCGGCAGTGGTCGTCGTGGGCGTGGGTGAGCACGATCGCGTGGACCTTGCGCTCCCCGATCAGCGCCCGGATCGCCTCCACGTCGTGCGGGGCGTCGATCACCACGCACTCGGTGTCGTCGCCGACCACCCAGAGGTTGTTCTCCACCTCGTGGGTCTCCCCGTCGAGGCTGAAGGTGCCGGAGGCGACGCCGTGGTCGACGCGCGCGGTCACAGGATCACCACCGAGCGCAGCACCGGCTCGACGTCCGGCCCGCCGTGCATCTTGTCGAACGCGGCCTCGACGTCCTCGATGCCGATCTCCTCGGTCACGAACGCGTCCAGGTCCAGGCGCCCCTGCTGGTACAGGTCGACCAGCATCGGGAAGTCGCGCGAGGGCAGGCAGTCGCCGTACCAGCTGGACTTGAGCGAGCCTCCGCGCCCGAACAGGTCGATCAGCGGGAGCTCGGGGACCGTCATCTCCGGGGTGGGCACCCCGACCAGGACCACGGTGCCGGCCAGGTCGCGGGCGTAGAACGCCTGCTTCCAGGTCTCGGGTCGCCCGACGGCCTCGATCACGACGTCGGCGCCGTTCCCGCCGGTGAGCTCCTGGATCGCCGTCACCGGGTCGGTCGTCGAGGAGTCGACCGTGTGGGTGGCTCCCAGACCACGCGCGATCTCGAGCTTGCGGGCGTCGATGTCGACCGCGATGACCGGGCTGGCGCCGGCGAGCACGGCGCCGGCGATCGCGGCCACGCCGACCCCACCGCAGCCGATCACGGCCACGGACTTGCCGCGGGTCACCGCCCCGGTGTTGATCGCCGCGCCGATGCCGGCCATCACCCCGCAGCCGAGCAGACCGACCGCCGCCGGCCGGGCCGCGGGGTCCACCTTGGTGCACTGTCCGGCCGCGACCAGGGTCTTCTCGGCGAACGCGCCGATCCCCAGCGCCGGGGTGAGCTCGGTGCCGGCGTCGGGGCCGTCGGCGAGGGTCATCTTCTGGGTGGCGTTGTGGGTGGCGAAGCAGTACCAGGGCTCGCCCCGGTCGCAGGCGCGACAGTCGCCGCACACCGCCCGCCAGTTGAGCACCACGAAGTCGCCGGGGGCCACCGAGGTGACGCCCTCGCCGACCGCCTCGACGATCCCGGCCGCCTCGTGACCGAGCAGGAACGGGAACTCGTCGTTGATGCCGCCCTCGCGGTAGTGCAGGTCGGTGTGGCAGACCCCGCAGGCCTGCACCTGCACGACCGCCTCGCCCGGGCCGGGGTCGGGGACGTTGATCGTGACCAGCTCGACGGGCTGCCCCTGCGCCCGGGAGACGACGGCCTTGACCTGCTGCATGGGGGTCCCTTCGACGACGACGTGGGTGCGCTCCCCATGCAACAGCATCGGCCCAACGCGCGACGACCCGCCTGCAACCCTTCGACCCGCTCCTGCGTCTGGAGGTCGTAGCAGGATGGAGGACGCGATGCAGTCGACCGCACCAGCGGGGCTCGGGACGGGGGTCAGGATGGCGGACCGCGCGCGCGGCGCGACCCGCGACGAGGAGTTCACCGCCTACCTCGAGGCCCGCCAGCACGCGCTGCTGCGCACGGCGTACCTCATCACCGGGGACCCGCACACGGCCGAGGACGTCACCCAGACCGCGCTGGCCAAGCTCTACCTGTCCTGGGACAAGGTCCGCGACCGGTCGTCGGTGGACGCCTACGTACGCCGGATCATCGTCAACGAGAACAACTCGCTGTGGCGGCGCGGCTGGAAGCGTCGTGAGCGGGCCGCGGCGCAGCTTCCGGAGAGCGGCGCGGTGCACGACCGGTACGACGAGGGGTTGTCGGACGAGGTGTGGCAGCTGGTCGAGTCGCTGCCCCGACGGGCCCGGGCGGTGGTGGTGCTCCGGTTCTACGAGCAGCTGACCGAGGTCGAGGTCGCCGAGACCCTCGGGATCACCGTCGGGACCGTGAAGTCCCAGTCCAGCCGGGCGCTGGCCGCGCTGCGCGACCGGGTGCCGGCCGGCCTGGACCCGAGGACCGAGGAGGGGGAGCGATGAACGCCCACGACGACGACGAGCTGGGCCGCCGGGTCGGCGAGGAGCTGGGCCGGCGCGCCGAGCAGGTCAACCGGTCGCCGTTCTCCCTCGACAACGTCCGCGGCCGGGCGGTGGTGATCCGCCGCCGGCGCCGCGTCGGCGCCGCGGTGGGCGCGCTGGCGGCCGCAGCGGTGCTGGTGCCGGCGGCGATGCTGGCGGCACCGGCGCTGGACCGAGCGGTCACCCCACCCCCGGCCAGCCAGTCCCCCGACCCCAGCCCGCCGGCGAGCCCGGAGGTGAGCGACCCGACCGAGGGCGTCGACCGGACCGGGGGAAGCCCGCGGGTCGCCTGGTACGCCGACGGCGTGGTGACCCTGCCGGACGGCTCCACCCTCGAGCCCGACGTGTCCCACCAGCCCGACGGCCTCGCCACGCTCCTGGACGGTCGGGTGGTTCTGGCCGGCAGCAACGGCGCCCGACCGGACGGTCGAGGTGGTCTCGCCGACCGGTGAGTCGCTGGCCAGCTACCCGCTGGCCAGTGGGCTGGTGGCGCACCCCGGGGCGACCGCAGCGGTGGCCTGGTTGGATCCCTCGGGCGTGCCGATGGTGCTCCAGGAGGATCGCGACGCGCCGGTGGAGCTGCCCGCCGTCACCGGGGACGACCCCCGGGCGGTGGCGCTGCGCGGCGACGACTGCCTGTTGGACCCGGACGCCACCGCGGCAGAGGGCTGCCGGGTCTACGTCACCGTGACCATCGCGGACGGCAGCCGGCAGTCGTGGGTCTCCGACTCGCACGGGTTCGCCGAGCGGGTCGGCGGCCCCCGGATCCAGGCGCTCACCGACGTGAGCCTCGGCGACGTCTCCCGGCTCGCCGAGCTCACCGAGCTGCGCGACGACGGCACCTGCAGCGCGATCTACGACCCGGTCGCCACCGCATACGGCCCCGAGACCTGCGTGTACGGGAACCTCGAGTTCTCCCTCGACGGAACGCACGTGCTGGCCACCGACGACCAGGTCGACGGCCTCGGCCCGCTGGCGACGTACGTGCTGGACGCCGAGACGCTGGAGCCGGTGCCGGGCGCGACCCTGGAGGCCGCGGGCGTGGTCAGCGACGCCGTGTGGGAGGACCCGGACCACTACCTGGCCGTCGCGCTCGAGGGCGACGGGTGGACGTTGCAGCGGATCGGCCTCGACGGGTCGTCCGAGACCCTGGCCGGCCCGGCCCCCGGCGACGAGCTCACCCCGGCGTACCTGCTGGCGGACGGGGCGTAGCCGGTGCCGCCGGGTTGCGTGACGGAGCCCCGACTGATGCGCCGTTCTGGGGGGTTCCACCCCGGTAGACAGGCGCGGTAGTCCCCACACGGGGGCGGCAGCCGGCATCGGGCCTCGGGGGTGTGGTCAGCTCGCCAGCACGTCGGTGACCGGCAGCGAGGAGTCCGCCGGCAGGTCCAGCGACGAGGCGGGCCGACCCCGCGCGACCATCTCGGTGCCCAGCGCCGCCACCATCGCCCCGTTGTCGGTGCACAGCCCCGGCCGCGGCACCCGAACCCGCACCCCCACCGCGGCGGCGCGCTCCTCGGCCAGCGCCCGGAGCCGCGAGTTCGCGGCCACCCCGCCCCCGATGAGCAGGTCCTCGATGCCCTCGGTGACCGCGGCGTCCAGCGCCTTGCGGACCAGGACGTCGCACACCGCCTCCTGGAAGCTGGCCGCCACGTCGGCCACGGGCACCGGCTCGCCGGTCCGCTCGCGGGCCTCCACCCAGCGCGCCACCGCGGTCTTCAGACCGGAGAACGAGAAGTCGAAGCGGTGCCGCTCCAGGTCGCGGCGCGAGCTGAGCCCCCGGGGGAAGTCGATGGCCACGCTGTCGCCGTCGCGGGCCACCCGGTCGATGTGCGGCCCACCCGGGAACGGCAGCCCCAGCAGCCGGGCCACCTTGTCGAACGCCTCCCCTGCGGCGTCGTCGATCGTCGCACCCGAGCGGGTGCACCCCGCCGGTGACGTCCTCGACCCGGAGCAGGCTGGAGTGGCCGCCGCTGACCAGCAGCGCCAGGCACGGCTCGGGCAGGGCACCGTGCTCGAGCTGGTCGACCGCGACGTGGGCGGCGAGGTGGTTGACGCCGTACAGCGGTCTCCCGAGTCCCAGCGACAGCGACTTCGCCGCCGCCACCCCGACCAGCAGCGCGCCGGCCAGGCCGGGGCCGCTGGTCACCGCGATCGCGTCGAGGTCGGCCAGGCGGACACCCGCGGTCTCACAGGCCCGCTCGATGGTCGGCACCATCGCCTCCAGGTGGGCGCGGCTGGCGACCTCCGGGACCACACCGCCGAACCGGGCGTGCTCGTCCACGCTGGTCGCCACCGCGTCGGCCAGCAGCGTGTGGCCGCGAACGATGCCGACGCCGGTCTCGTCGCAGGAGGTCTCGATGCCGAGCACCAGGGGTTCGTTCACGCTGCTCACCCGGTCATTGTGCCGGTGAGGTCAGCGGCGCAGCACGACGGCGGTGGCCCCGTCGCGGTAGTACCGGCGGCGGCGGGCGATCTCGGCGTACCCCCGGTCCGCGTAGAAGCCGAGCGCGCCGGCGTTGTCCTCGCGCACCTCCAGCAGCAGCGCGTCGGCACCGCCGGCGCGGGCCAGGCTCTCGACCTCGGCGAGCAGCGCGGTGGCCAGCCCGCGGCGACGGTACGGCGCGGCGACGGCGATCCGCTGCAGCTCGGAGGTCTCGGCGACGACGCTGGCCACCGCGTGCCCCACCACCCGCTCGTCCTCCTCGGCCACCAGGTAGTGCACCGTCGGGACGCTGCCGGCGACGCCGGCCGCGACCAGGGTCTCGGACCAGGCGTCGGCGCCGAGGTTCTCCTGCTCCAGCGCGACGATCGCGGCGGTGTCGTCGGGGCGGGCGCCCCGGATCACGACACCTTCTTGGGTACGCCGGGCAGCGACCGCGTCGGGGCGGCGCAGGTACAGCGGAGCAGGGTCGAGCCGCTCGGCTGCCTCGTGGGTCAGGGCTCGGGCCAGCCAGCCGGCGCTGGGCCGCTCCGGCCCGACCACGGTCGGGAAGGACTCCGGGTAGAGCCGCGCACCCTCCCCCACCGCCGGGGCGTCGGTGGCCAGGGTGGCCGGCTTGTCGACCACCGGCCCCTCCAGCCGGCGTCCGTCCGCGGCGTACCGGGCCAGGTAGACCTCCTTGCGCCGCGCGTCGGTGGCGACCACGAAGTCCCGGCCTCCGGGTGTCCCGGTGGTGGCCGCCTCGACCGCCAGCACGTCCAGCGTGCAGACGCCGTGGACCGGGATCCTCAGCACGTGGCCCAGCGTCCGCGCGGTGACCAGCCCGACCCGAAGACCGGTGTACGGGCCGGGGCCGACCCCGACGCCGATCGCGGTGAGGTCCTGGCGGCGTACTCCGGAATCGCGCAGCGCCGCCTCGATCAGCGGGGCCAGCTGCTCCCCGTGCTTCATCGCCCGCTCCGAGACCAGCTCGACCACCACGTCGGTGCCGTCGTGCAGGGCCACGGTCACGAACGGGGTGGCGGTGTCGAAGGCGAGCAGCACGCGCCGAGGCTACTTCCCGCCCGCCGCCCCGCATGTAACGCGGTGTTCGCTACGCCAACAGCGTGCTGCAACGGCGCCTTGGCGTAGCGGACACCGCGTTACATGCGCCTGTCGGGGCCGGTACGCCGGCTCAGCCCGCCCGGACCATCCGCAGCGCCAGGTCCCGGTAGTGGCCGGCCACGTCGTCGGGGGTCCAGCCGCCGTCGTCGCGGTACCACCGGGCGACGTCGATGCCCAGCGAGAGCAGCGCCGTGGCGGTCATCGCGGGCTGCCGGGTGCTGAACACCCCGGCGGTCACGCCCCGCTCGATGACGTCTCGCATCACGGCGTCGATCCGGCGTCGCAGGTCGGCGATCACCGTGGCGTGCTCGGCGCTGAGCGCGGCCAGCTCGTAGTTGATGATCCGGGCGGTGGTGTGCGAGACCGCGTGGTGGCGGATGAAGTCCTCGACCAGCCGGGTCAGCTGGCCGACCGGGTCGTCGGTGGACGCGACCGCGGCCTCGACCAGGGCCAGGGTCCGCCGGTGACCGGCCTCGGCGATCAGGTGGAGCAGCTCCTCCTTGGAGCGGTGGTGCACGTACAGCGCGGCCGGGCTCATCCCGGCGGCCGCGGCGATGTCCCGGGTGGTGGTGCCGTGGAAGCCCTTCGCCGCGAACGACGCCGACCGCGGCCGCGAGCAGCCGAGCCCGCGCCGGGGAGGTCCCCGGCTCGGGCTCGGCGCCCGGCGGAGGCATGGGCTCGAGGCCCTCACCCGGTTGACGGATCGCGGTCATGCGACCAGAGTAAGCAAGCGCTTAGTCACTGCGCAATGACGCGAGGGAGCGCGGATGCAGGGTCTGTCAGGGCAGGACGGCGGTCGTCACCGGAGCCAGCCGCGGGATCGGGCTGGGCATCGCCCAGCGACTGGTCGACGAGGGGGCCCGGGTCGTCCTGACCGCCCGCAAGCCCGAGGCGCTCGAGGAGGCGGTCGCCCAGCTCGGCGGCCCCGAGGTCGCCCTGGGCGTCGCCGGCGGCCGACGACGCCGAGCACCGCGACGAGGTCGTCGCCCGGGCCGTGGAGACCTTCGGCAGCCTCGACCTGCTGGTCAACAACGCCGGGATCAACCCGTCGTACGGCCCGCTGGTCGAGCTCGACCTCGGCGCTGCCCGCAAGACCGTCGAGGTGAACGCGATCGCCGCGCTGGCCTGGACCCAGGCGGCGTACCGCGGCTGGATGGGCGAGCACGGCGGCGCGGTCGTCAACATCTCCTCGGTCAGCGGCGTCAAGCCCGCGCCGGGCATCGCGATGTACGGCGCCACCAAGGCGATGCTGATCTCGCTCACCGAGGCGCTGGCCGTCGAGCTCGGCCCGGCGATCCGGGTCAACGCCGTGGCACCGGCGGTCGTGAAGACCCGGTTCGCCTCCGCGCTCTACGAGGGCCGCGAGGACGAGGTCGTCCGCCGCCTACCCGCTGCAAGCGGCTCGGGGTCCCCGAGGACGTCGCCGGCGCGGTGGCGTTCCTGCTCTCCGACGAGGCGTCCTGGGTCACCGGCCAGACCCTGGTCCTCGACGGCGGCGTCACCCTGACCGGAGGCGTGTGATGGCAGGTCACGCCGCGCTGGACGGTCGCGGCGCCGTCGTCACCGGCGCCGCCGGCGGCATCGGCCGCGCCCTGGCCGAACCGGCTCGTCGCCGAGGGCGCCCGGGTGGTCGTCAACGACCTCGACGCCGACGCCCTGGCCGCCACCGCCCGGGAGATCGGCGCCACCGCGGTCCCCGGCGACTGCGCCGGCCCGGACGGCGTGCAGGCGCTCATCGAGGAGGCCACCGCGACCCTCGGCCGGATCGACCTCTACCTCGCCAACGCCGGTATCGACGGGGCCCCGGGTCTCGACAGCCCCGACAGCCTGCAGACCTCCGACGAGGCCTGGGCCCGGATCCTCGACGTCAACGTGATGGCCCACGTGCGGGCGGCCCGACTGCTGGTCCCCGGCTGGCTGGAGACCGGCGGCGGCCGGTTCGTGGTCACCGCCTCCGCGGCCGGGCTGCTGACGATGATCGGCAGCGCGCCGTACTCGGTCACCAAGCACGCCGCCGTCGCCTTCGCCGAGTGGCTCTCGATCACCTACGGCCACCGGGGCGTCACCGTCCAGGCGATCTGCCCCCAGGGCGTGCGGACCCGGATGCTGGAGCAGTCCGGGCCGCTGCAGGACCTGCTCTCCCACGACCAGGCGCTCGAACCCGCCGAGGTCGCCGAGACCTGGGTGGCCTCCCTGGCCGACGACCGGTTCCTGGTGCTGCCGCACCCCGAGGTCGCGCGACTACTACGCGATCCGGGCCGGCGAGACCGACCGCTGGCTGGCCGGGATGCGCCGGCTGCAGGGCAAGCTCGACGAGCACCTGGCCGGCGGACCGTCGTGAGCGAGGAGCTCCCCGGGTTGGACCTGGTCGCGCTGCGCACCTGGTACGACGCCCAGCGCCCTCGGCGAGGCCGGCGGGCCCGTTCGCCGCGCACCTGCTCACCGGCGGCCGCTCCAACCTCACCTACGAGGTCACCGACGGCACCTCGCGCTGGGTGCTGCGCCGACCGCCGCTGGGCCACGTGCTGGCCACCGCCCACGACATGGCCCGCGAGTTCACCGTGATGAGCGCGCTGGCCGGCACCGTCGGTCCCGGTGCCCGCGACGTACGCCCTGTGCCAGGACCCTGAGGTGCTCGGCGCGCCGTTCTACCTGATGGAGGCCGTCGACGGCGTACCGCTGCGCCGCGCCGAGCAGCTCGAGCGGCCTGGGGCCGGACCGCACCCGTGCGCTGGTCGGCGCGCGATGATCGACGTGCTCGCCGACCTGCACGCGGTCGACCCCGACGCCGTCGGCCTCGGCGACCTCGGCCGCCCCGACGGGTTCCTCGAGCGCCAGGTACGCCGCTGGGGCCGCCAGCTCGAGGGCTCGCGCAGCCGCGACCTGCCCGGACGCCGACGAGCTGCTCGGCCGGCTCGCCGCGCGCGTGCCGCCGGACACCGCACCGGCGGTCGTGCACGGCGACTACCGGCTCGACAACCTGCTCGTCGACCCCGACCCCGACCAGACCGCACCGGCCGCGACGCCATCCGGGCCGTCGTCGACTGGGAGATGGCCACCCTCGGCGACCCGCTCACCGACCTGGCGCTGCTGCTCGTCTACGACCGGCTCGCCGGGATGCTGGCCGAGACCGGCGACCGCGTCGACCTGGCCGACGCCTCCCTGGCGCCCGGCTACCCCTCGGCCGAGGAGCAGCTCGCAGCGGTACGCCCGCACCCGGGCCGCGACCTCGGCCCGATGGACTTCCACCTCGGCCTGGCCCACCTCAAGCTCGCCGTCATCCTCGAGGGCATCCACTACCGCTACGCGCACGGCCAGACCGTCGGCGCCGGCTTCGACACCATCGGCCGGGCCGTCGAGCCACTGCTCGCCGCCGGCCTCGCCGCCACCGCCCGACTCTGACCCGCACCCACCCGCAGCACCGAAGGGACACCCGATGGACTTCGCCTACGACGCCCGCACCGAGGAGCTGCGCGAGAACCTGCTCGACTTCATGGACGCCCACGTCCACCCGGCCGAGCCGGTCTTCGCACGAGCAGCTCGGGCCAGCGAGGACCGCTGGGCCTGGTCGAGCTCGCCCGGTCCTCGCGGAGCTGCGCGCCGAGGCCCGCGGCCGCGGCCTGTGGAACCTCTTCCTGCCCCGGACGGCGACCGGCGCCGGGCTGACCAACCTGCAGTACGCGCCGCTCGCCGAGATCACCGGCCGCAGCGGCCACCTGGCCCCGGCCGCGCTCAACTGCTCCGCCCCGACACCGGCAACATGGAGGTGCTGGCGATGTTCGGCACCGACCGAGCAGAAGGAGCGCTGGCTCGACGCCGCTGCTGGACGGCGAGATCCGCTCCTCGTTCGCGATGACCGAGCCGGACGTCGCCTCCTCCGACGCCACCAACATCGCCACCCGGATCGAGCGCGACGGCGACGAGTACGTCATCAACGGCCGCAAGTGGTGGATCACCGGCGCGATGAACCCGCAGCGCGCGAGATCTTCATCGTGATGGGCAAGACCGACCCGAGCGCCGACCGGCACCGCCAGCAGAGCCAGATCCTGGTGCCGCGCGACACCCCCGGCGTCGACCGTCGAGTCGCGGCATGCAGGTGTTCGGCTACGACGACCACGAGCACGGCGGCCACGCCGAGATCGCGCTTCGACGACGTCCGGGTCCCGGCGAGCAACCTGATCGGCGAGGAGGGCGACGGGCTTCGCGATCGCCCAGGCCCGGCTCGGCCCCGGCCGGATCCACCACTGCATGCGCTCGATCGGCATGGCCGAGCGGGCCGATCGAGCTGATGTGCCGCCGTGCCGACGTCGCGGGTCGCGTTCGGCCAGCCGCTCTCCGAGCAGGGCGTGGTCCGCGACTGGATCGCCGAGTCCCGGGTGCGGATCGAGCAGCTGCGGCTGCTGGTGCTCAAGACCGCGTGGCTGATGGACACCGTCGGCAACCAGGGCGCCCACACCGAGATCCAGGCGATCAAGATCGCCACCCCGGCCACCGTGCAGTGGATCCTCGACAAGGCGATCCAGGTGCACGGCGCGGGCGGCCTGTCGCAGGACTTCCCGCTGGCCTCGTCGTACGCCGGCATCCGCACGCTGCGCTTCGCCGACGGCCCGGACGAGGTGCACAAGAACTCGCTGGCCAAGGCCGAGATCCGCGGCAGGCACGCGCCCGATGGTGACGACCGCGCGACCTCGAGCCGAGCGGGTCGCGGCCGCTGCTGGCCGAGCACCCGACCCGGCCACCACCGACCGCGCCGGAGTTCCTGCGGGCCCGCTACGACGCCGGCCTGGCCTGGGTGCACTTCCCCGAGGGCCTCGGCGGGCTCGGCCTGCCCCGCGGCCTGCAGCCGGTCGTGGACGACCTGCTCGCCGCGGCCGGGGCACCGGACAACGCCCCGAGCGCAACGGCATCGGCCTGGGCATGGCCGCGCCGACGATCCTGGCCTTCGGCACCCCCGAGCAGCAGCAGCGCTTCCTGCGGCCGCTGTGGCTGGGCGAGGAGATCTGGTGCCAGCTGTTCTCCGAGCCCGGCGCCGGCTCCGACCTGGCCGCGGCTGGCGACCCGCGCGGTCCGCGACGGCGACGACTGGGTCGTCAACGGCCAGAAGGTGTGGACCTCCTCGGCCCACCTCGCCGACTGCGCGATCCTGGTCGCCCGCACCGACCCCGACGGTGCCCAAGCACGCGCGGGCTCACGCTACTTCCTGCTCGACATGCACGAGCCGGGCGTCGAGGTGCGGCCGCTGCGCCAGATCACCGGCGAGGCCGAGTTCAACGAGGTCTTCCTCACCGACGTCCGGATCCCCGACGCGGACCGGCTCGGCGCGGAGGGCGAGGGCTGGCGGGTCGCCAACGCCACGCTCGATCAACGAGCGGGTCTCGATCGGCGGCGCGGCCGCCCCGCGCGAGGCCGGCATGGTCGGCAAGGTCGCCGCCACCTGGCGCGCGCACCCGGAGCGGCGTACCCCGGGACGCACGAGCGGCTGCTGCGGCTGTGGGTCGAGGCCGAGGTGGCCCGGGTCACCGGGCATGCGGCTGCGGCAGAAGCTCGCCGTCGGCGCGCCCGGGCCCGAGGGGTCGGCCATGAAGCTGATCTTCGCCCGGCTCGCCCAGGAGCTCGCGGCGCTCGAGGTCGAGCTGCTCGGCGAGGACGGCCTGCGCTACGACGACTGGACGCTGACCCGGCCCGACCAGGTCGACTTCACCGGCCGCGACGCCGGCTACCGCTACCTGCGCGCCAAGGGCAACTCGATCGAGGGCGGCACCTCGGAGATCCTGCGCAACATCATCGCCGAGCGCGTGCTCGGGCTGCCCAGCGAGCCGCGCGTCGACAAGGACGTCCCGTGGAAGGACCTGGCCCGATGACGACCTCCCAGCACCCCGGCCGAGCTCGACCTGCTGCCCACCGACGTCGAGGACGACCTGCGCCGCTCGGTGCGCGCGGTCCTCGACAAGCACTGCCCGACCGACGCGCTGGTCGCGCTCGCCGACGGCACGCGACGACGGTCGAGCGCGCCGGCGTGGGCGGCGCTCGCCACCGACCTGGGGCTCGCCGGCCCTGCTGGTGCCCGAGGAGCACGGCGGCGCCGGCGCCTCCCCGCGGGAGGCCGCCGTGGTCGCCGAGGAGTGCGGCCGCGCCTGCGCCCCGGTGCCGTTCCTGACCAGCGCCGTGCTGGCGACGACGCTGCTGGTCCGGCTCGGCACCGCCGCGCTGCTCGAGCCGCTGGCCGCCGGTGACTCCACGGCGGCGCTGCTGGCGCCCGCGGCGACCCGGTCCGCGCCGGCGGCGTCCCGATCGTCGAGGACGTCGACGGCCGGCTGACCGGCGAGGTCCGCGGGGTGGTCGGCCTGCCGGCCGACCTGCTGCTGGTCGCGGTGCGAATCCGACGGGCGGTCGCCGCCCTGTACGCCGTCCGTGGCACCGACCCCGGTGTCACGGTCACCCCGGTCACGTCGCCTCGACATGACCCGGCCGCTGGCCGACGTACGTCTCGACGGCGTCGGCCGGAGACGCTGCTGGCCACGGGCGTCCGCGGTGACCGACGCCCTGGACGCGGCGCTGCGGCACCGCGGCCGCGCTGCTCGCCGCCGAGCAGGTCGGAGTCGCCCGGTGGTGCCTGGAGACGACGGTCGCGCACCTGAAGGAGCGCCGTCAGTTCGGCCGCGTGGTCGGCGGGTTCCAGGCGCTCAAGCACCGGCTGGCCGACCTGTACGCCGAGGTCGAGCAGGCCTCCGCGACCGCGGCGTACGCCGCCGCGGCGCTGGCCGCGCGAGACCGACGTCCCGGTGGCCGTCGCGCTGGCCCAGGCGTACTGCTCCGAGGTCGCGGTGCACGCCGCCGAGGAGGCCGTGCAGCTGCACGGCGGGCTCGGGATGACCTGGGAGAGCCCGGTGCACCTGCGGCTCAAGCGGGCCAAGGCCGACCACGTCCTGCTCGGCAGCCCCGACGCCCACCGCGACGACCTCGCCGGGCTCGTCGACCTGGCCCCCCGACGGTCGCAGCGCCCACCGCTGCGGAAGGATGACCTGATGGACCTCTCCCTGAACGAGGAGCAGCAGAGCTTCCGGGCCCTGGCCCGCGACTTCCTGGACCGCGAGGCGGTGCCGCACCGGATCGCCTGGGACCGCGCCGAGTCGATCGACCTCGCGATCGTGCCGAAGATGGCCGAGATCGGCTTCTTCGGGCTCACCATCCCCGAGGAGTACGGCGGCCTCGGCGGCGACTACGTCACCTACGCGCTCGGCGATGGAGGAGCTCGGTCGTGCCGACTCGGCGCTGCGCGGCATCGTCTCGGTCTCCAGCGGACTGGTCGGCAAGTCGATCCTCGTTCTTCGGCACCGAGGAGCAGAAGCAGGAGTGGCTGCCGCAGCTGGCGACCGCGACCAAGCTGGGCTGCTTCGGGCTCACCGAGCCCGACACCGGCTCCGACGCCGGCAACCTCACCACGCGGGCCCGCCGGGACGGCGCCGACTACGTCCTCAACGGCCAGAAGCTCTACATCACCAACGGCACCTGGGCCGACGTCGCGCTGGTCTTCGCCCGCACCGGCGGCGACGGCCCCCGCGGCGTCTCGGCGTTCCTGGTGCCCACCGACGCCCCCGGGTTCGAGGCCCGCGAGATCAAGGGCAAGCTCGGGCTGCGCGGCCAGGCCACCGCCGAGCTGTTCCTCAGCGACGTCCGGGTGCCCGCCTCGGCGATGCTCGGCGAGGAGGGGCAGGGCTTCAAGATCGCGATGAGCACCCTCGACAAGGGCCGGCTCGCGGTGGGTGCCGGCTGCGTCGGCATCGTCCAGGGCTGCCTGGAGTCCGCGGTCGAGTACGCCACCTCGCGCACCCAGTTCGGCCGGCCGATCGCGGGCTTCCAGCTGGTCCAGGACATGATCGCCGACATCTCCCTGGACGCCGACGCCGCCCGGCTGCTGGTGTGGCGCTGCGCCGACCTGGTCGACCGCGGCGAGCCGTTCGGGGTGGCGGCGTCGAAGGCGAAGCTCTTCGCCTCCGAGGCCGCGGTGCGCGCGGCCAACAACGGCGATCCAGGTGCACGGCGGCGCCGGGTACGTCGATGAGTACCCGCCGTCGAAGTACCTGCGCGACGCCCGGGTGATGACCCTCTACGAGGGCACCAGCCAGATCCAGAAGCTGCTGATCGGTCGCGCCGAGACCGGCATCAGCGCGTTCGTCTGACCCACCCGTCCGCCGTCCGCCGTCCCGACCTACCGAACCCAGGAGAGCCTCTTGTCCGTCGACCCCCAGCTCGCATCCGTGCTCCAGTTCCTCGCCGAGGCCGGCGCTCCCCCGATGTCGGCGGGCACCGCCGAGCAGGCGCGGGCCGGCTTCCGCGCCCTGGCCGTGGACCTGCGCGACCCGGCGCTGCTGCCCGAGATGGCGGCGGTCGAGGAGATCACGGTCCCCGGCGGTGACGGCCCCCGCCCGGCCCGCGTCTACCGCCCTCGCAGCGAGGTCGGGGCGCTGCCCACCGTCGTGTTCTTCCACGGCGGCGGCTTCGTCATCGGCGACCTCGACACCCACGACCTGACCTGCCGGACCCTCGCGGAGCGGTGCGACGCGGTCGTCGTCTCGGTCGACTACCGGCTCGCCCCGGAGCACCCCTTCCCGGCCGGGGTGGAGGACGCCGTGGCCGCGACCCACTGGGCCGCCGACCACCTCGCCGATCTCGGCGGCGACGACCGACTGGGCGTGGCCGGCGACTCCGCCGGCGGCAACCTGGCCGCGGTCGCCGCGCAGGTCCTGCGCGACGAGGGTCGCGGGCTGGCCGGCCAGCTGCTCGTCTACCCCGTGACCGACATGGCCGGGTCCTACCCCTCGCACACCGAGAACGCCGAGGGCTACTTCCTCGACGCCGACACGATGGCTTGGTTCGGCGCGCAGTACGTCGGCGACGGCAGCGAGACCGATCTCGACCGACCCACGCTGCTCTCCCCTGCGCGGGACGCTGGACGGGCTGGCCCCTGCTGTCGTGGTCACCGCCGAGTTCGACCCGCTCCGTGACGACGGCAACGCGTACGCCGACGCGCTCACCGCGGCCGGGGTCGGCGTCGTGCACCGGGTGTTCCCCGGGATGATCCACGGGTTCGTCGACATGGGCCGACACTCCGCCGCCGCCCAGGCCGCGGTCGAGGAGACCTGCGACCTCTTCCGCAGCGTCCTGCACCCCCACCGAGGTTGACCCCTCGGCGATTGATGACACCGGGTTGAGGAGGCGCGCAGGCCGCACGGTGGTTGAGGAGGTCGCGCAGCGCCCACGGTGGTTGAGGAGGTCGCGCAGGCTCCACGGTGGTTGAGGAGGTCGCGCAGCCCCCACGGTGGTTGAGGAGGTCGCGCAGCGACCGTCTCGAAACCACCGCTGTGCTGGGAGGTTTCGAGACGCTCGCTGGCGCTCGCTCCTCAACCTCCGTGGGGACGATGGTTGAGAGGCCGCAGGCCCCGGTGGTTGAGGAGCCGCAGGCCACGGTGGTTGAGGAGGTCGCGCAGCGCCCACGGTGGTTGAGGAGGTCGCGCAGCGACCGTCTCGAAACCACCCCACCATGGACATGCCACTGGCCCCGCCGGGGCGGGGTGTGGGGCGGTCAGGGTCGTCGGTGCTCGGCTGGACCGGGTCCGGTCGGCTGGTCGGGGGTGACATCGCGGGTGCCGTCGTGGTCGCGGAGGTAGGTGTAGCGCTGGGGGCTGGTCCAGTGGTAGCTGCCGCGCTCGATCACCGTGTACCGCCAGCCGCCGTGGGTCTTGAGCCGGTGGTGCCGTCGGCACAGGGGCGCGATGTTGTGGGTGCAGGTGGCTCCGCCGGCGCCGTGGGGGACGCAGTGGTCGCAGTCGCACTTCCGGGCTGGTCGGGTGCACCAGGGGAAGACACAGGTGTGGTCGACCAGGGCGGCTGCCTCGGCGATCCGGTCGGGGACCTCGTAGGCGTCGACGTGGACGTGGTCGTTGAGGTCGATGACCGGCTTCACGGTGATCTTCGTGGTGTCGGGCACGGAGCACCAGTCGCGGATCTGGCCGGTGGTGACCGGCATCCTGGTGTTCTCACACCGACCGACCCCGGCCTCACCGGTCAGCGCCGCCTCGGAGAGGTGCACGTAGAGCACCACCTCACGCCCGGTCTTCCGACCAGCTGAGGCGGACTCGGGTGACTCGGTGCCGGTGAGGTCGAGGGTCCCCTGTCGGCGTGCGATGACGCCGAGGGCGGCGGCGCGGCGCACGTCGAGGGACTCGGTCGAGCCGAGGTCCTTGAGTGCTGCGGCGCCGGCGGTGACCGCGGCGTCGAGGTCGAGGGCATCCGCGACGTCCAGGGTGCCCCACACCTGCGTGGTCCCCGACAGGCCGGACAGGTCGGCCTGGTTGCGGGCGACCTCGAAACACCGGGACTCCGCGGCCGCTGCCCGGCGGCGTTCGGCCTCGGCGGGCATGAACCAGCCGACCGCGTCCAGGACCAGCCGGTCCAGCTGGGCGGGACCGATCCGGTGGGCGACTCCGGCGACGTGGCGGTCCACGAACGCGGCCGCCTCCAGGGAGAGGGTCATGGTGGTCTTGGCGATCCGGCGGGCCTTCCACGCCACCAGGTCCCCGGCCACCACCCGCGCCCACGTCCGCGGCAGCCGGTACCGCAGCTCGACGGCCTCGCCGAGGTAGCAGCGCCCCGCGTCGGTGGACTGCCCGACCGCGGCGGCGAACTCGGCCACCGAGAACTCCGCGATCAGCGGCGCCCCCTCCCCGGCGATCGGGACCCCGTGCTCCCCGCAGGAGGGGTGCCAGATCGCGGCCGCGTCATCGATCGAGTCGGTCGAGTGCATCGCCGCCCACTCCACCGCCGCCTGCAACAGCCGGCCTCGGCCTGCGTCGCGGCCCGTCGAGCGTCCCGCGCCACCGCGAGCACCCCCGCAGCGGTGTCCGCTGCGGCGGTGGTGGTGATCGCTTCGGCCATAGGACAAGTCAAGCCGTGACCACCGACAACGACCCCCCGATCCGAGGCCCTGTATCCCACCATGTGAACACCCCTCGGCGAAAAGTTCCCAGCGGTTCTGGCGGGGGTTTTCGAGACGGGCGCGGAGCGCCCTCCTCAACCACCGCCGGCCGGCACCACGGAGGTTGAGGAGCGAGCGCCAGCGAGCGTCTCGAAACCCCTCCGTCGACGGTGGTTTCGAGACAGGCGCTGGACGCGCCTTCCTCAACCACCGTGGGCGGAGCGCCCTCCTCAACCACCGTGGCGCCGCGGAGCGCCCTCCTCAACCACCGTGGCGGAGCGCCCTCCTCAACCACCGTGGGCGCGAGCGCCCTCCTCAACCACCGTGGGCGCGAGCGCCTTCCTCAACCACCGTGGGCGCGAGCGCCCTCCCCAACCACCGGTGGGCGCTGGGCGCCGTCCACATCCACCGTGGGCATGGCCAGCCCTCAACCACCACCGTGGGCCATCAGGGCCAGCTCGAGCAGGAGCTTGTCGCGGGGGTTGCCCAGGGAGCGGCCGGTGAGGTCCTCGATCTGCTTGAGTCGGTAGATCACCGTGTTGCGGTGGCAGTAGAGCTCCTGGGCCGCGTGGGTCGGGGAGCCGTCGTGGCGCAGCAGGGCCGCGAGGGTGTCCAGCAGCGTGCGGGCCTGGCTCTCCGGCTGGGCCAGCAGCGGACCCAGGGTCTGGCTGACCAGCAGCGGGGCCACCTGGGGTGAGCCGGCGAGCAGCACCTCCGGCAGCCGCTCGGAGACCGAGACCACCCGGGACTCCCCGCGCGGCAGCGTCTCGGCGGCTCGGGTGGCGAGCTGGTACGCCGCGGCGAAGCCGGCGACGCCGTGGGCGGCGGCGCAGACGCCGACCCGACCCTGGGCGTGCGGGGCGAGGAGGTCGACCAGCATCGCCTCGTCCAGCAACGGCCCGGCCAGCAGGCCGAAGAACGTGCCGCCGCGGACATGCCAGCATGCGGCGAGGCCGGCGCGCTGCAACCGGTCCTCGGTGACCGTCAACCCGCCGTCCGGGGAGCCGTCGAGGAGCGCGACGGCGCAGCAGACCACGTCGTCCGGTCCGATGCCGAGCGTCTGGCCGGCCTCGTCGCCGAAGTCCGGGTCGGCCCCTCGCCCCTCCACCAGGCCGTCCAGCACCGACTGCTGGCGCTGCAGGTCCGCGCGCTGCAGCTGGGCGCTCTCCCGCCGGTAGGAGTCGATGAGCACGACGTTCTGCACGTCGAGGTTCGACCAGACGATCTGCGCGGCCCGGAGCAGCACCGATTCGTCGACCTGGGGATCGGCCACCTCGGTGGCGTGCGAGACCAGCGCCTCCCACAGCATCCGGGCGCCCATCGTGTAGGCGTTGAGCACATGCTCCAGCGGTACGCCCTGCCGAGCCCGGCGGCGACCGGTCTCCCGCCACACGTCGACGGCGACGGTGCTGCCGGCGCTGCGCCGCCCGGTGAGCACCTCGAGCCCGCGGCGGATGTGCACCCGGGTGCTGTCGCGTACCTCGGTGCGCAGCTCAGGCCCCAGACCCTCGTAGACGTGGGCGTCTCGCTCCAGCAGACTCAGCGTGATGCTGTCGGCGATGCGATCGGACTGGTCGAGCAGCGGCAGCCACGCGTGCTGAACGGCCTCCACGGAGGCGCGACCGAGGCCGACTGCGGGGCACATGACCGCACGTTCCCACTCAGAGCACAACTCACACCAGTGCGGACAGCGAAACGAGGCGATCGACTCCAAACAATTCTGTGCGCTGCGCCTAATGCCCTCACTGTGCACTGCGACCAAAGTGGTGGTCGTCACGTCTGGGCGGGGGCCTGGGCCGCGATCCGGAAGGACCCCATGACGTCCACGCTCGTCTCGGCGCCGCTGGAGCTGTCCGGGATCACGGTCACGTTCGGGGGCATCACCGCGCTGAGCGACGTCGGGCTCACGGTCCGGCAGGGGGCCGTGCACGGCGTGATCGGGCCCAACGGCGCCGGCAAGACCACCCTGTTCAACGTCGCGTGCGGCTTCGTGCGCCCCGACAGCGGCCGCATCGTCCGCGAGGGACGCGAGCTGGACAAGCTCCAACCGCACGACCTGGCCGGGCTCGGCATCGCCCGCACCCTCCAGGGCCTCGCCCTCTTCGACCGGATCACGGTGCTGGAGAACGTGATGGTCGGTGCCGACCGACACGCCCGCACCGGCTTCCTCGGCTCGATGCTGGCCCTCCCCCGGGCCGGGCGCGAGGAGCGCGCGCTGCGGGACCGGGCCCGCGAGGTGCTCGCCGGCCTGAAGGTCGAGCAGTACGCCGACCGCTACCCGCCCAGCCTGCCGTACCCGGTCCGCAAGCGGGTCGCGCTGGCCCGCGCCCTGGCTGCGGAGCCCTCGCTGCTGCTCCTCGACGAGCCGGCCAGCGGCCTGTCCTCCGCGGAGATGGACGAGCTCGGTGACCTCGTCGCCGGGCTCACCGACACGATGGCGGTGATGCTGGTGGAGCACCACATGGACCTGGTGATGCGGATCTGCGACGAGATCACGGTGCTCGACTTCGGCGCGGTGATCGCGCACGGGCAGCCCGGACGACGTCCGGACCGACCCGGCGGTGCTCGCGGCGTACCTCGGCGACGAGGTCCACCACGACGAGCCCGGGGGTCGCTGACGTGCTGGAGCTCCGCGACCTCTCGGCCAGCTACGGACCGGTCCGCGCCCTGCACGAGGTCACGTTCAGCGCCGGTACCGGTGAGATCACCGCCGTGCTCGGTGCCAACGGCGCCGGCAAGACCACCCTGCTGCGGACGATCTCCGGACTGCACCGGCCGCGACGCGGGCGCGGTGGAGCTGGCGGGCCGGGAGCTGGGCCGGACCCCCGCCGACCGGATGCCCGGACTGGGGATGGTGCACGTGCCGGAGGGGCGCGGGGTGATCACCGAGCTGACCGTCGAGGAGAACCTGCGCCTGGGTGGGATGGCGGCCGGGGGCCGGGTCAAGCCCGGTGACCTGACCCGGGTCTACGACCTGTTCCCGGTGCTGTCGGACCGCAGCAACGCGCTGGCGCACACGCTGTCCGGCGGTGAACGGCAGATGCTCGTGATCGGTCGGGCGCTGATGTCGGAGCCGAAGCTGCTGCTGCTCGACGAGCCGTCGCTGGGGCTGGCCCCGCGGATCGTCGCCCAGATCTTCGACCTGCTGCGTGGCCTGGTCTCCGACCACGGGCTGAGCGTGCTGCTGGTCGAGCAGAACGCCCGCAGCGCGCTCTCGGTCGCCGACCACGGCGTGGTGCTCAACCTCGGCGAGGTCGTGGCCGACGACCGGGCCGACGTGCTCGCCGCCGACGACCAGCTCCGCCACGCCTACCTCGGCTTCTGACCCACCCGACCCACCGGAACGGAGACCTCGTGCAACAGTTCGTGAACACCGCCCTGAGCGGGCTCACGCTGGGAGCCGTGTACGCCGCGTTCGCGCTGGCGCTGGTGCTGATCTTCCGCTCCACCCGGATCGTGAACTTCGCCCAGGCCCCGATGGCGATGGTGACCACCTTCATCGCCCTCGAGATCATCGACGCCGGGTACTCCTACTGGATCGGCTTCGCCGCAGCACTGCTGTGCGGCCTGGTGCTCGGCGCCGTCCTGGAACGGGTGGTGATCCGGCCGGTCGAGAACAAGCCGGACATCAACGCCGTCATCCTCACCCTCGGCCTGTTCATCACGCTGCACGCGCTGGCCTCGGTGATCTTCGGCAACACCTTCCGGTCGTTCCCCGCGCCGTTCGGGTTGCGCGGGCTCGAGGTCGGCGGCACCACGATCGCGCTCACCACCTCGGGCATCTTCACCGTCGGCGCGGTCGCCACGGTGATGCTGCTCCTGGTCGGGCTGTTCCGCTACACCGACATCGGCCTGCAGATGCGCGCCTCGGCGTACAACGCGGAGGTGGCCCGGCTGCTGGGCGTCCGGGTCGGCCGGATGCTCACCCTCGGCTGGGCGCTGGCCGCCGTGGTCGGGTCGCTGGCCGGGCTGCTCATCGCCAACGGCGGCCTGGTGCACCCGGGCTACATGGACTCGGTGGTCGTCTACGGGTTCGTCGCCGCCGTGCTCGGCGGCCTGGAGAGCCCCGGCGGCGCGGTGGTCGGCGGCCTGCTGCTCGGCCTCTCGCTCAGCTTCGTCAGCGGCTATCTCGGCTCCCAGCTGGTGCGCGCTGGCGGCGCTGCTGATCCTGATGCTGGTGCTGACCCTCAAGCCCGGCGGCCTGTTCGCCGTGGCCGCGGCGAGGAGGGTCTGATGGGGCGGGTCCTGACCTGGTGGCGCGCCTCGGTGCTCGGCCGTCACCTCCTCACCGCGTTCGTCGGTCTGCTGCTGCTCGTGGTGGTCCTCGAGAGCGTCGGTGACTACCGGGCGCTGCAGCTGGCCGCGATGGCCTACCTGGCGATCGCGGCGGGCGGGCTGACGGTCCTGACCGGCGTCAACGGGCAGATCTCGCTGGGCCACGGCGCCTTGATGGCCTTCGGTGCGTACACCACCGCGCTGATGCTCAACGAGCCCGGCAACACCCTGCCGATCACCCTGGTCGTCGCGGTCGCGGTGCTGGTCACCCTGGCGGTCGGTACGGCCGTCGGCGTCGCCGCCGCTCGACTGCACGGCCCCTACCTCGCCGGCGCCACCCTGGCGCTGGCCGTGGCGGTGCCCGGCATCGCCCTGCACTTCAGCGACACCCTCGGCGGTGAGCAGGGTCTGCGGGTCTCGCTGCCTGCGGTGCCCACCTGGGCCCTGGACCTGGAGTACTTCCTCACCGGCACCGAGATGTCACGCAGCCAGTACGTCGGGTACCTGGCCTGGATCACGCTGATCGTCACGTTCGTGCTGCTGGCCAACCTGGTCCGCGGCCGGGTCGGCCGCCGCTGGCGGGCCGTCCGCGACGACGAGGTCGCCGCCGAGCTGTCGGGGATCCGGCTGGGCCGCTCCCGGATCTCGGCGTTCATGGTGAGCGCCGCGGCGGCCGGTGCCGCCGGGGCGATGCTGGCGATCACCGCCCGGCTGGCGGCCCCCAGCGGCTTCACCCTGGTGCTGAGCCTGACCCTGCTGACCGCGGTGGTGCTGGGCGGCCTCGGCAGTCTGTTCGGCGCGCTGGTCGGCGCCGCCCTGCTGACCTTCCTGCCGCCGTTCGTGACCCGGATCGGCGGTGACGCCGGCCTCTCCGACATCCGTGCCGCCGAGCTGGCGCCGTTGGTCTACGGCCTCGTCATGGTGCTGGTGATCCTGCTGGCCCCGGCCGGCATCGTCGGCACCGCACGGATGGCCTGGCTGGGTCGACGCGCGCGCCGACCGCTGACCGGCCACTCCCAGGGAGCCACCGCCGGTGGCCCCGACGCCTCCACCCCCGGATCAGAAGCTTCCGTCTCCACCACCTCGAAGGGAAACACACGATGACATCACGACTCCTCGGGCCCGCGGCCGGCCTGCTGGCCGCCTCGATGGTCCTCGCCGGCTGCGGAGCCGGGGGGGACCGGGAGAGCTCCGGTGGCGGTGAGGGCGACGGCGGCGGCGCCTCCGACGTGGGGGTGACGGCCGACTCGATCACGCTCGGGGCGCACTTCCCGCTCACCGGTGTCGCGGCCCCCGGGTACAGCGAGATCCCCACCGGCGCCAAGGCCTACTTCGACTACGTCAACAGCCAGGGCGGTGTCTACGGCCGCCAGATCGAGTACATCGTCAAGGACGACGGCTACAACCCCACCAACACCAGCCAGGTCACCAACGAGCTGGTCCTCCAGGACGAGATCTTCGCGATGGTGGGCGGTCTCGGCACCCCGACCCACAGCGCCGTGGTCGACTTCCTCAACGACGAGGGCGTCCCGGACCTCTTCGTCTCCTCCGGCTCCCTGCAGTGGGGTGACGACGTCGAGAACCGGCCGTACACGTTCGGCTGGCAGCCCGACTACGAGATCGAGGGCAAGATCATCGGTCAGTACGTCGCGGAGAACCTGCCGAAGGCCAAGGTCGGCCTCTTCCTCCAGGACGACGACTTCGGCGCCGACGCCGAGAAGGGCGTCCGGCAGTTCCTCGACGACCAGATCGTCGGCGTCGAGCGCTACACCTCGGGCAACACCGACGTGGCCCCACAGATCACCGGGCTGCAGGCCGCCAAGGCGGACCTGGTGCTCGCCTTCGACACCCCGTCGTACACCGCGCTGAGTCAGCTGGTCTCGCTCAAGCTCGGCTACCAGCCGACCTGGTACTACTCCAACGTCGGTTCCGACCCGCAGCTCGTCGGGTCGCTGCTCAACCGGTTCTCCGAGGGCGCGATCGAGGGGGACAACAGCTCGTTGAACGGCATCCTCACCTCCGAGTACATCCCCGGAGTCGACGCCGCCGACGACCCGTGGGTCCAGCTGTGGCAGAAGGTCTGGGACGCCGAGGGTGACCAGGGCAAGCTGACCAACTACCGGATCTACGGCATGTCGCAGGCCTACACGTTCGTGCAGGCGCTGATGGCCGCGGGCGAGGACCTCACCCGCGACGGGCTCGTGGCGGCGGTCGAGGAGGCCGGGGCGGATCTGGAGGGACCGAACCTGGCGCCGTACCGGTTCAGCAGCGACAGCCACCTGGGCATCTCGGGTCTGCGGATCGTGGAGCTCCAGGGCGGCAAGGGCGAACCGTTGACGCCGGTGCTGGTCACCGACATCGGCGACGCCCCGATCGAGGAGGACACCTCCGACCAGGCCGATGACGCGCCGCCGGAGAGCGGCGTGCCGGACGCCGGCTGAGCCGACAGCACGCAGGACGCGACGAGGCCCGCCACCCCGAGAGGGGGTGGCGGGCCTCGCTGCGTGTCGGCTGGATCAGGCCTTGGTGTCGTCCTCGGTCTCGGCGTCCCCAGCGTTCTCCGGGGAGACCGGCTCGGTGCCCGTCGCCGGCTCGGCCTCGGCGACGACGCTCTCCTCGGGCGACGCCTCCTCGGTCATCTCGGTGGGGGCGTCGACCTCGGTGGTCTCCTCGACGCTGGTGTCCTCGGCGGGGGCCTCGTCCGCGGGTGCCGCAGGTGCAGCCGCGGCTGCCGGAGCGGTGGTGGCTCGCGACGACGGGGCGTACGGCTCCGTCACCAGCTCGATGACCGCCATCGGGGCGTTGTCGCCCTTGCGGGGACCGATCTTGGTGATCCGGGTGTAGCCGCCCGGACGCTCGGCGAAGGTCGGCGCGATCTCGGTGAACAGCACGTGCACGACCGACTTGTCGCGGACGGTCTTGAGGACCTCGCGCCGGTTGTGCAGCGCGTTCTCACCCAGGTGCGCCTTCTTGGCCTTGGTGATCAGCTTCTCCGCGTGCGGCCGCAGCATCCGGGCCTTGGCCTCGGTGGTGGTGATCCGGCCGTGCTCGAAGAGCGCGGTGGCCAGGTTGCTGAGGATCAGCCGCTGGTGCGACGGGCTGCCGCCGAGGCGGGGACCCTTGGTGGGCTTGGGCATTGCTTCTCTCTCGATTCTCCCCGGCCGTACCAGGTACCAGGGTTAGAGGTGGTGATGGTTCGAAACGCTGGAAAGCCGACGTCCTGTGCTATTCGCAGGCCGCCGACGGCGCTGAACCACCGGCGACCTCGCGCGAACTCCAGGTAGCCGCCAGCAAACCCGCACTGGCACCTACGTCAACTGCGGTGCGGCAGCGAGGCGACGAAGTCGACGCGCTCGCACCATTCAACTCAGTACTGCTCGTCCTCGACGAAGGCGTCGTCGTCGTCGTCGCCGTACGCCGCCAGGGCAGCAGCCGCGTCGAAGCCGGGCGCGCTGTCCTTGAGGGACAGACCCATCTCGACCAGCTTGGCCTTGACCTCGTCGATCGACTTGGCGCCGAAGTTGCGGATGTCGAGCAGGTCCTGCTCCGAGCGCGAGATGAGCTCACCCACGGTGTGGATGCCCTCACGCTTGAGGCAGTTGTAGGACCGGACGGTCAGCTGCAGGTCCTCGACCGGGAGGGCGAGGTCGGCAGCCAGCTGCTCGTCGACGGGCGACGGGCCGATGTCGATGCCCTCGGCCTCGACGTTCAGCTCGCGGGCGAGGCCGAACAGCTCGACCAGGGTCTTGCCGGCCGAGGCGATCGCGTCGCGGGGACGGATCGACGGCTTGGTCTCGACGTCGATGACGAGCTTGTCGAAGTCGGTGCGCTGCTCGACGCGGGTGGCCTCGACCTTGTAGGTCACCTTCAGCACGGGGCTGTAGATCGAGTCGACCGGCATCCGGCCGATCTCGTTGTCGGCGCCCTTGTTCTGCACCGCGGAGACGTAGCCACGGCCACGCTCGACGACCAGCTCCATCTCCAGCTTGCCCTTGTCGGACAGGGTGGCGATCTTCAGGTCGGGGTTGTGCACCTCGACGCCGGCAGGCGGCGCGATGTCGGCACCGGTGACGGCACCGGCCCCGGACTTGCGCAGGTACATCGTGACCGGCTCGTCGTGCTCGGAGGAGACGACGAGGCCCTTGAGGTTGAGGATCACCTCGGTCACGTCCTCCTTGACGCCCTCGATGGTCGAGAACTCGTGCAGGACGCTGTCGATCTTGATGCTCGTGACCGAGGCACCGGGGATCGAGGAGAGCAGGGTACGGCGCAGCGAGTTGCCGAGGGTGTAGCCGAAGCCGGGCTCCAGCGGCTCGATGACGAACCGCGAACGGAACTCGTCGACGGACTCTTCCGACAGGGTGGGGCGCTGTGCGATCAGCACTGTTTTTTTCCTTTCCGGGCCCACCCGCTATTTGACGGGCCCGAACTGCGACGGTGAAAAGGAAGGCGATACATCCCCCGGGAACTCCCACCCCGTGGACCCGGGGGTCTGGGGGCGGAGCCCCCGGCGGGGGGCAGTCGGGGGGCGGAGCCCCCCGACGATCCGGTTACTTCTTCGAGTAGTACTCGACGATGAGCTGCTCCTGGACCGGGATGTCGATCTGAGCCCGGACCGGGACCGGGTGCACGAGGATGCGCATCCGCGACGGCAGCGCCTCGAGCCACGCGGGGACGACGCGCTCGCCGTGGGTCTCGCGAGCCACGATGAACGGGGTCGTCTCCAGGGACTTCTCCCGCACGTCGATCACGTCGTAGGCGGTGACCTGGAAGGACGGGATGTCGACCTTCTTGCCGTTCACCTTGAAGTGACCGTGCGTGACCAGCTGGCGCGCGTGGCGGCGGGTGCGGGCGAACCCGGCCCGGTAGACCACGTTGTCGAGCCGGCACTCCAGCATCTGCAGCAGGTTGTCACCGGTCTTGCCGGAACGCCGCGAGGCCTCGGTGTAGTAGTTGTGGAACTGCTTCTCGAGCACGCCGTAGGTGAAGCGCGCCTTCTGCTTCTCCCGCAGCTGGAGGAGGTACTCGCTCTCCTTGATGCGGCCACGGCCGTGCTGGCCGGGCGGGTAGGGGCGACGCTCGAACGCGCTGTCGCCACCCACGAGGTCGACGCCGAGACGACGCGACTTCTTGGTCATGGGGCCGGTGTAACGGGCCATTTCTCAAGTCTCCTTGTTCGTCGTTCGGGCGATCAGACGCGACGGCGCTTGGGCGGCCGGCATCCGTTGTGGGGCGTGGGCGTGACGTCCTGGATGGTGCCGACCTCGAGGCCGATCGCACCCAGCGAACGGATCGCCGTCTCGCGACCAGAGCCGGGGCCCTTGACGAAGACGTCGATCTTCTTCATGCCGTGCTCCATCGCCCGACGTCCGGCTGCCTCGGCGGCCATCTGCGCGGCGAACGGGGTGGACTTGCGCGAGCCCTTGAAGCCGACGGTGCCGGCAGAGGCCCACGAGATCACCGCTCCGGTGGGGTCGGTGATCGTGACGATCGTGTTGTTGAACGTGCTCTTGATGTGGGCTTCGCCCTGAGCGACGTTCTTCTTCTCCTTGCGGCGCACCTTCTTGGCGCCGGCCGCTGCGCGGCTCTTGGGAGGCATACGGTGTCCTTACTGAGGTCTTCCCGGGCTGCGCCCGGTGACCCTGCTGGGTCAAGTCTGTGATCGGGATATGACGGCGGGGGTGAGCCCGCAGCGAGCTGCGGGCTACTTGGCCTTCTTCTTGCCGGCAACCGTGCGCTTGGGACCCTTGCGGGTGCGCGCGTTGGTCTTGGTGCGCTGACCGCGGACCGGGAGGCCCTGACGGTGGCGGCGACCCTGGTAGCTGCCGATCTCGATCTTGCGACGGATGTCGGCCTGGACCTCGCGACGGAGGTCACCCTCGATCTTGAAGTTGGACTCGATCGCGTCACGGAGCTTGACCAGCTCCTCGTCACCCAGCTGGTGCACGCGGAGGTCGGGGCTGACCCCGGTGGTCTCCAGCAGCTGCTGGGCGCGAGTACGGCCGATGCCGTAGATGTAGGTGAGTGCGACCTCGATGCGCTTGTCGCGCGGGAGGTCAACACCAACGAGGCGTGCCATGTGGCGTTTCCTTGTCTGTTGCGCTGCGGTTTCTGGTCGTGTCGCGTCCTGGCGCCTTCTCGACACGGATGTCGAGACCGGGCTCCGGCCGCTGCTCCGGAGGTGGTTTCGGACTCGTCGACCCGGGGGCCGGTCGAGACCTAGCGATCACGTTGTGGGTGTTCAGTGGTGCTGTGCTGCCGGTCTGTCGCTCAGCCCTGGCGCTGCTTGTGGCGCGGGTTGGAGCAGATGACCATGACGCGGCCGTGGCGACGGATCACCTGGCACTTGTCGCAGATCGGCTTGACGCTGGGGTTGACCTTCACGAGGAGGTCCTTTCGGGATGTCGGCTGCTTACTTGTAGCGGTAGACGATCCGACCCCGGGTGAGGTCGTACGGCGAGAGCTCCACCACCACGCGGTCCTCGGGGAGGATCCGGATGTAGTGCTGGCGCATCTTGCCGCTGATGTGGGCGAGCACCTTGTGACCATTGCTCAGCTCGACGCGGAACATGGCATTCGGCAGGGCCTCCGTGATGGTGCCCTCGAGCTCGATCACGCCTTCTTTCTTCGGCATGTCCTCCACAATCTGTTGTCTGGTTGTCTACCGTTGCTGCTCCGGATCCGGCGGGCGCCGGGTCCGGGTGGCCCGGGAACCTCCCCGCCAGGATCAGCGGGTGGACCTCGTGCAGCCCGTCGGTGTGCCTCATCCCGGGCGCACCGACGAACCCTCGAAATCAGGTGGTCGTCGGGCATCCGGGCAGCCGCGAGGCGCACGAAACGGAACCCACGTTGGGCCGACACGCCAGTCTAGTGGGTATCGCTCCGCATTCCGAATCGGTCAGGCAGGCCAAGCAGCCGCAGCGTCTCCTCGCGGGCCGGGCTGCGGTCCGGGTCGGTGCCCACGTGGGCCCCCGACGACCGGGTTCACCATCACCTCGTCGACGCCGTACGTCGCGGCCAGCTCGGCGATCCGGCGCCGCGCCTGGTCCGGGGTTCCGATCACCCAGCGGGCCGCCATCGCCTCGACCAGGCCGCGCTGGGCCTCGGCCAGCTCCACCTTCTCGGCCTCCTCGACCAGGGACTGGGCCTGCAGCGGCGTCGCCGCGAGCGCAGCGCCAGCATCGTCAGCAGCTGCGGCAGCGCCAGCCGGTGGGCCTCCTCGGAGGTGGCGGCCACGGCGGCGTTGACGGTCAGGAAGGTCCGCGGGGCGGCCAGCCGGTCGGAGGGCCGGAAGCCGTCGCGGTACAGCGCCAGTGCCTCCGCGGTGCCGGAGCCGGAGAAGTGGTGGGCGAACACGTAGGGCATCCCCTTCTCCGCGGCCAGCCGGGCCGAGTAGTCCGAGGACCCGAGCAGCCAGACGTCCGGGACCGAGACGGCCGCCGGGGTCGCCCGCAGCACGTGGGTCCGGCCCTGCACCGAGAGCCCGACGCCCTCGGGCGCCATCATCGCGAGCACGTTGTCGACGTACTCGGCGAACCGGGCGACCGCCTCGTCGCTGACGCCGCCGGCGCCGTGGCGCAGCGCCCAGCCGGTCACCGGGTCGGTGCCCGGCGCGCGGCCGAGACCGAGGTCGATCCGGCCCGGGTACGCCGCCTCCAGCAGCGCGAACTGCTCGGCGACCACCAGCGGGGCGTGGTTGGGCAGCATCACGCCGCCGGACCCGACCCGGATCCGGCGGGTGGCCGCGGCGAGCATCGCGATCAGCACCGGAGGGTTGGTGGCGGCGACGGCCGGCATGTTGTGGTGCTCGGCCACCCAGTAGCGCTGGTAGCCGACCTCGTCGGCGACCCGGGCCAGGGACCGGGTCGCGCCGAGCGCGTCACCGGTGGTCTGGTCGGAGCGGACCGGTACGAGATCGAGGACGGAGAGGGTCGGGTCGGCAGTCATCGACGGGTCAACACCGTCGCCCGCGACGCGATTCCGCGCGACCCACGCGCGGCGCTCAGTCGGGGCTCCCGTCGCGGCGAGGGCCGGTGCGCTCGCCCAGCTCGGCGCGCTCCATCCTGGCCGAGGCCATCAGGCTCACCACCGCGGTGACGGTCAGGGTGCCGACGATCACCACCAGGGAGAGCCAGATCGGGATCTCGGGCGCCCACTCGACGTGGTTGCCGCCGTTGATGAACGGCAGCTCGTTCTCGTGCATGGCGTGCAGGATGAGCTTGACCCCGATGAAGCCGAGCAGCACCGCCAGCCCGTAGGAGAGGTAGATCAGCCGCTTCAGCAGGCCGCCGATGAGGAAGTAGAGCTGGCGCAGCCCCATCAGCGCGAACACGTTGGCGGTGAAGACCAGGTAGGGGTCCCGGGTCAGGCCGTAGATGGCCGGGATCGAGTCGAGGGCGAAGAGCAGGTCGGTGGTGCCCAGCGTGAGCACCACGAAGAACATCGGCGTGATCAGCCGCTTGCCGTTCTCCTTGCTGATCAGCTTGGTGCCGTGCCACTCGGAGGTCGCCGGGAGGTGGGTCTCGGCGAACTTCACCAGCCGGTTCTCCTCGTACTCCTCCTCGTCCTCGCTGCCCTCCTTGGCCAGCTTCACGGCGGTGTAGAGCAGGAACAGGCCGAAGAGGTAGAAGACCCAGGAGTACTGGTTGATCGCCGCGGCACCGATGACGATGAAGATGGCGCGCATCACCAGCGCCAGCACGATGCCGATCATCAGCGCGGTCTGCTGGTACTGCCGGGGGACCCCGAACTTGCTCATGATGATGATGAAGATGAACAGGTTGTCGATCGACAGCGAGTACTCGGTCAGCCAGCCGGCGAAGAACTCCGGCCCGGGGTGCGGCGAGAGCGAGTGCGGCTCCGCGAAGATCCACAGCGCGAGCCCGAACAGCACGGCCAGCGAGATGAAGAAGGCCAGGTGCCGGCTGACTTCGCCCATCGACGGCTCGTGGGGCCGGCGCGCGATCACCAGCAGGTCGACGAGCAGCACGCCGACGGTGACGACGATCGTGATGAGCCAGATCGTCGGGGAGGCGACCGAGTCGCCCGTGAAGATGGTCATGCGAGGGTGTTCCTCCGGAGGGTCAGGGACACCGAGGTACACCGGGTGGGGCTGGCGCTCCGGAGGTCTCTTCCGCTCGGCTGACCGAGCCGGTGGCACCGGGCCGGACCGGGTCCGGGCCGTACTGACGACGCCACCGCTTCAGGGAATACTCCCCTCCTGCGCTGCACAGTGTGACACGAGCGGCGCGATCCGCCGAAAGCCGCGACTCCGCTCTTCGAGACGGGCGCTCGTGCTCCCTCCTCAGGAGCCGCCGAACGGCACGCCCGAGCTCGGCGAGCATCTGCTCCCCGCCGTCGAGCGCGGTGAGCACCCAGGCGCCGTTCGGGGTGAGGGTGAAGGTGTGCTCGTAGTGCGCCGCCACGCTGCCGTCGGTGGTCACCACCGTCCAGTCGTCGTCGAGCACGTCGGTCTCGTGGCGTGCCCAGCGTGACCATCGGCTCGACCGCCAGCGCGAGCCCGCGGACCAGCTTCGGCCCCCGGCCCGCGCGGCCGTAGTTGGGCACGTTGGGCGGCTGGTGCATCTGCGACCCGATGCCGTGCCCGGTGTAGTCCTCGAGGATCCCGTAGGGCCGGCGGCACGGACGTGGGTCTCGACGGCGTGGGAGATGTCGCTGACCCGACCGCCCAGGCGCGCGGCCGCGATGCCCCGCCACATCGCCTGCTCGGTGACCGCCATCAGCTCGCGTCACCTGCCGCGGGCACCTCGCCGACCGCGACCGTGATCGCGGCGTCGCCGTGCCAGCCGTCGACGATGGCGCCGCAGTCGATCGAGATCACGTCGCCGTCGGCGAGCACCCGGTCACCCGGGATGCCGTGCACGACCTCGTCGTTGACCGAGGCGCAGATCGAGGCCGGGAAGCCGTGGTAGCCCTGGAACGACGGGGTCGCCCCGGCGGTGCGGATGCTGTCCTCGGCGATCGCGTCGAGCTCGGCGGTGCTGATGCCGGCCCGGACCTGAGCCGCGGAGCAGCTCCAGGGTGCGGCCGACGACGAGCCCGGCGCGCCGCATGTCCTCGATCTGCGCCGGCGTCTTGATCTCGACGCCGCGGTCCAGCAGGCCCACCCGCGACCTCAGCTCTCGACGATGCTGTCCAGCGCGGCGAAGATGCGCACGGTCACCTCGTCGACCTCGCCCATGCCGTCGACCTCGACCAGCAGGTCGCGCCGGCGGTAGACGTCGATCAGCGGCTCGGTCTGCTCGACGTAGAGCTCCTGGCGGCGCCGGATGACGTCCTCGGTGTCGTCGGCGCGACCCTCGACCTGGGCCCGCTGCAGCAGCCGCTGGACGATCTCCTCGGAGTCCACCGTCAGCACGACGACCGCGTCGAGCTGGTGACCGGTGAACTTGATCATCCCGTCCAGCTCCTCGACCTGGGCGACCGTCCGCGGGTAGCCGTCGAGCAGGAAGCCGTTCTCGGCGTCCGGCTCGTCGATCCGGTTGCGGACCATCTGGTTGGTCACCTCGTCCGGGACGTACTCCCCCGCGTCCATGTACCGCTGGGCCTCGACGCCCAGCGCCGTCCCCTCGCTGACGTTGGTCCGGAAGATGTCGCCTGTGGAGATCGCCGGGATCTTGTAGTGCTCCGCGACGAACTTGGCCTGCGTGCCCTTGCCCGCGCCGGGGGGGCCCATGATGATCAGCCTCATCGAAGGAATCCTTCGTAGTTGCGCTGCTGGAGCTGGCTCTCGATCTGCTTCACCGTGTCCAGCGCGACCCCGACCATGATGAGGATCGAGGTGCCGCCGAACGGGAAGTTCGCGTTGGCGTTGATGAGCACCAGAGCGATCAACGGGATCAGTGAGATCAGACCGAGGTACAGCGCCCCGGGCAGCGTGATGCGGGACAGGACGTAGGACAGGTAGTCCTCGGTCGGCTTGCCCGCCCGGATCCCGGGAATGAAGCCGCCGTACTTCTTCATGTTGTCCGCCACCTCTTCCGGGTTGAAGGTGATCGAGACGTAGAAGTAGGTGAAGAAGACGATCAGCAGGAAGAACGTGAGCATGTAGATCGGATGGCTGCCCGCGACGAAGTAGTCGTTGATCCAGGTCACCCAGATCGCACCGCTGTTCTGGTTGAACTGCGCCGCCATCGCCGGCAGGTAGAGCAGCGAGGAGGCGAAGATGACCGGGATGATGCCGGCCTGGTTGACCTTGAGCGGGATGTACGTCGAGCTGCCGCCGAACATCTTGCGACCCACCATCCGCCGGGCGTACTGCACCGGGATCCGGCGCTGCGCCTGCTCGATGAAGATGACCGCCGCGACGATGACCAGGCCGATGGCCATGACCACGCCGAAGACCCACCAGCCCTGCTGCTGCTGGACCTGCCAGAGCGCGGAGGGGAAGGTGGCGACGACCTGGCAGAAGATCAGGATCGACATGCCGTTGCCGACGCCGCGCTCGGTGATCAGCTCACCGAGCCACATGATCACCGCGGTGCCCGCGGTCATCGTCACGACCATCACCAGGAAGGTCTGGGTGCCGTTGTCGTGCAGCAGGTCCCGGTTGCAGTTCTGCAGCAGGGTGCCGGAGCGGGCCAGGGCCACGATGCCGGTCGCCTGGAGGACGGCGAGGCCGAGCGTGAGGTAGCGGGTGTACTGGGTGATCTTGGTCTGCCCGGACTGGCCCTCCTTCTTGAGGGCCTCCAGCCGGGGGATCACCACCACCAGCAGCTGCAGGATGATGCTCGCCGTGATGTACGGCATGATCCCGAGCGCGAAGATGGTGAGCTGGAGCAGCGCACCACCCGAGAACAGGTTGATCAGGTTGTAGATGCCGGTGTTGTCGACACCGTCGATGCACGCCTGGACGTTGGCGACGTCGACCCCCGGGGCAGGGATCTGTGAACCCGCCCGGAAGATCACGATGATCGACAGGACGAAGAGCAGCTTGCGCCGCAGATCCGGCGTCCGGAAAGCGTTGGCGAACGCTCCTAGCACGGGCTGGTCCTCTTTCTCCACAACTGTGTGCGGCTCCCCCAGCGGACCGCGGGAGCCTCGGGCAGCCTAACAGGGCGGTTCGGCCCGGCCGGCGACGGCAAAGGCGCGGCCCGGATGACCCGGACCGCGCCCCTGTCGTCAGTCAACGATTCAGACCAGCGTGACGGTTCCGCCCGCGGCCTCGATCTTCTGCTTGGCCGAGGCCGACACGGCGTGAGCCGTGACGTCGACCTTGACCGAGATGTCGCCCTGGCCCAGCACCTTGACGGGCTGGTTCTTGCGGACGGCGCCCCGGGTGACCAGCTCGTCGACGGTGACGTCACCGCCCTCGGGGAAGAGCTCGCCGATCCGGTCCAGGTTCACGACCTGGAACTCGACCTTGAACGGGTTCTTGAACCCCTTGAGCTTGGGCAGCCGCATGTGCAACGGCATCTGGCCACCCTCGAAGGCGGCCGGGACCTGGTTGCGGGCCTTGGTGCCCTTGGTACCGCGGCCGGCCGTCTTGCCCTTGGAGCCCTCGCCTCGACCCACGCGGGTCTTGGCGGTCTTGGCACCCGGGGCCGGGCGCAGGTGGTGCAGCTTGAGCGTCATGTCAGTCGACCTCCTCGACCGTCACCAGGTGACGGACGGTGTGGACCATGCCCCGGATCTCCGGGCGGTCCTCCTTGACGACCACGTCACCGATGCGCTTGAGACCGAGCGTACGCAGGGTCTCGCGCTGGTTGGCCTTGCAGCCGATCGTGGACTTCTTCTGCTGGACCTTCAGCTGAGCCATCAGGACGTCACCTCCTGGGAGACGCCGGCCGGGATCTCGGCCCGGGCCCGCAGCAGCGCGGCCGGGGCCACGTCCTCGACCGGCAGCCCACGACGGGCGGCCACGGCCTCGGGCTGCTCCAGCATCCGCAGCGCCTCGACGGTCGCGTGCACGATGTTGATCTGGTTGGACGACCCGAGCGACTTGCTCAGGATGTCGTGGATGCCGGCGCACTCCAGCACCGCACGCACCGGGCCACCGGCGATCACACCGGTACCGGGCGCGGCCGGGCGCAGCATGACCACGCCGGCGGCCTTCTCGCCCTGGACCGGGTGCGGGATGGTGCCCTGGATGCGGGGGACGCGGAAGAAGTTCTTCTTCGCCTCCTCGACGCCCTTGGCGATCGCCGCCGGCACCTCCTTCGCCTTGCCGTAGCCGACGCCGACCAGACCCTCACCGTCACCGACGACCACGAGGGCGGTGAAGCTGAAGCGACGACCACCCTTCACGACCTTGGCGACACGGTTGATCGCAACGACGCGCTCGATGTAGGCGGTCTTGTCCGCACCCTGGCCGCGACGGTCGTCGCGTCCACCACGGCGCTCGCCACCACGCTGTCCGCGCTGGGCTCCGCTCATGAGACTTCCTCTTCTCTCTTGCTTGTCATGCGAACTCAGAAGGTCAGGCCGCCGGCGCGAGCGCCGTCCGCCAGGGCGGCGATGCGCCCGTGGTACTTGTTCCCGGCGCGGTCGAAGACCACGTCCCCGACACCGGCCGCCTTGGCCCGCTCGGCCACGAGCTCGCCGACCTTCTTGGCCTTCGCCGTCTTGTCCTCGGAGGCGGCCCGCAGGTCGGCCTCCATGGTCGAGGCGGACGCCAGGGTCTTGCCGACCAGGTCGTCGACCACCTGCACGGTGATGTGCTTGGAGGACCGGGTGACGACCAGGCGCGGCCGCTCCGAGGTCCCGGAGACCTTCTTGCGGCCCCGGACCTGACGACGCAGACGCGACTTGACGCGGCCCGCGGTGTGCTTGTTCTTCGACAGCGAGATCGCCATCACTTACCAGCCTTTCCGACCTTGCGGCGGATCTGCTCGCCGGCGTAACGGACGCCCTTGCCCTTGTAGGGCTCGGGCTTGCGCAGCTTGCGGATGTTGGCCGCGACCTCGCCGACGAGCTGCTTGTCGATGCCCTGCACGCCGAGGCGGGTCGGGCCGTCGACCGTGAACGTGATGCCCTCGGGGGCGTCGAACACGATGGAGTGCGAGTACCCGAGCTGGAACTCCAGCTGGGTGGGGCCCTTGGACAGCACGCGGTAGCCGACGCCGTGGATCTCGAGCTTCTTCTCGTACCCGTCGGTGACACCGACCACCATGTTGTTGATCAGGGTGCGGCTCAACCCGTGCAGCGACTTGCTGATGCGGTCGTCGTCGGGGCGCTTCACGTCCAGGACCCCGTCGTTCTTCTCGACGGTGATCGGCGCGGCCACGGCGTGCGACAGGGTGCCCTTGGGGCCCTTGACGGTCACCTGCGGGCCCTCGATGGCCACATCGACGCCGGACGGGACCGCGATGGGGAGCTTGCCAATGCGCGACATGCTGATTCCTCTCCTTCTCGGTCTCTCGTCACCAGACGTAGGCGAGGACTTCCCCACCCACGCCCTTCTGGTTGGCCTGGCGGTCGGTCAGCAGTCCCTGGCTCGTCGAGATGATCGCGACGCCCAGGCCGCCGAGCACCTTGGGCAGGCCGGTGTGCTTGGCGTACACCCGCAGGCCGGGCTTGCTGATGCGGCGGACGCCGGCGATCGAGCGCTCCCGGTTGCGGCCGTACTTGAGGGTGATGGTCAGCGTCTTGCCGACCTCGCCCTCGGCGGGGTCGGCGACCTCGTAGGAGGTGATGTAGCCCTCCTGCTTGAGGATGTCGGCGACGCCCTGCTTGAGCTTGCTGTACGGCATCGACACCGCATCGTGGTACGCCTGGTTGGCGTTGCGCAGACGAGTCAGCATGTCTGCGATCGGGTCAGTCATCGTCATGGCCGTGAGGCCCTTTCTCCACCGTGGTTTCGTACCTGCGTCTCAGGTACGACCTGCAGCGACTTGTGTGTGGTCGTGAAAGGTGTCCGTCGGAGTCCCGTGGCGGTGCCGCGGGAACGCCGGGGGCGGAGCCCCCGGCCGGCGGTCACCAAGAGGACTTGGTGATGCCCGGCAGCTCGCCGCGGTGGGCCATCTCCCGCAGGCAGATCCGGCACAGGCCGAACTTGCGGTAGACGGCCTTGGGGCGGCCGCAGCGCTGGCAGCGGGTGTAGCCGCGCACCGCGAACTTGGGCTTGCGGGCAGCCTTGACCCTGAGTGCGGTCTTCGCCATGTCAGTTCTCCTTGAAGGGGAACCCGAGCTGCTTGAGCAGCGCCCGGCCCTGTTCGTCGTTGGTGGCGGTGGTCACGACCGTGATGTCCATGCCCCGAGAGCGGTCGATCTTGTCCTGGTCGATCTCGTGGAACATGACCTGCTCGGTGAGACCGAAGGTGTAGTTGCCCCGCCCGTCGAACTGGCCCGGGTTGAGACCACGGAAGTCGCGGATGCGCGGCAGCGCCAGCGACAGCAGTCGGTCGAGGAACTCCCACATCCGGTCACCGCGCAGCGTGGTGTGCGCGCCGATCGGCATCCCCTCGCGGAGCTTGAACTGCGCGATGGACTTGCGGGCCTTGGTCACCAGCGGCTTCTGGCCGGTGATGGCGGTGAGGTCCTTGATCGCGCCCTCGATCAGCTTCGAGTCGCGGGCGGCCTCGCCGACACCCATGTTGACCACGATCTTGGTCAGGCCGGGCACCTGCATGACGTTGCCGATCGCGAACTCCGACTGGAGCGCGGGCAGGATCTCCTCGCGGTAGCGGGTCTTCAGCCGCGGCGTGACCGCGGCCGAGGCGGTGGAGGTCTCGGTCATCAGATTTCCTTCCCGGTCTTGCGCGAGACACGGACGCTGCGCGTGCCGGCGTACGTCGACCCGTCGGGACGGCGCTTGGTCACCTCGTCGCGGCGGAAGCCGATCCGGGTGACGCCGTCACCCTCGACGAGCATCACGTTCGACACGTGGATCGGGGCCTCGGTGGTGATGATGCCGCCGGTGTTGCCCGCCCGGCCGCCCTGGTTGACGACCTTGGTGTGGCGCTTGATCCGGTTGACACCCTCGACGATCACCCGCTGCTCCTCGCGGAGCACCTGGATGACCTTGCCCTCGGCGCCCTTGTCCTTGCCGGCGATCACCTTGACGACGTCGCCCTTCTTGATGCTCAAGGAAGGCTTCTTTCCGTTGCTGGTCTTGTTCTTGGCCATGTCAGAGCACCTCGGGCGCGAGCGAGATGATCCTCATGAACTTCTTCTCGCGCAGCTCGCGGCCCACCGGGCCGAAGATGCGGGTGCCTCGCGGCTCGCCGTCGTTCTTGAGGATCACCGCGGCGTTCTCGTCGAAGCGGATGTACGAGCCGTCGGAACGACGACGCTCCTTGACGGTGCGCACGATGACGGCCTTGACGACGTCACCCTTCTTGACGTTGCCACCGGGGATCGCGTCCTTGACGGTGGCGACGATGACGTCGCCGATCCCGGCGTAGCGTCGACCGGAGCCACCGAGAACACGGATGCAGAGGATCTCCTTCGCACCGGTGTTGTCGGCGACCTTGAGTCGCGACTCCTGCTGAATCATTCTTCTCTCCTTGTCGCCCCGGTTCTCCCTCGCGGAAGCCTGGGGGAACTCGTGGGTCTACTTGGCGCGTTCGAGGATCTCGACGACGCGCCAGCGCTTGGTGGCGGACAGCGGCCGGGTCTCCATGAGCAGGACGCGGTCGCCGATACCGCACTCGTTCTGCTCGTCGTGCGCCTTGAGCTTGCTGGTGCGGCGCATCACCTTGCCGTACAGCGCGTGCTTGACCCGGTCCTCGACAGAGACGACGACGGTCTTGTCCATCTTGTCGCTGACGACCAGGCCCTCACGGACCTTGCGGGTGTTCCGCTGCTCGCTGGTGTTCTCGCTGGTGGTCTCGCTCATGCGGCACCGTCCTCGTTGCTCGTGCCCGGGGTGGTCCGGATGCCGAGCTCGCGCTCGCGCACCACCGTGTAGATCCGGGCGATGTCCTTCTTGACCGTGCGGAGCCGACCGTGGCTCTCCAGCTGGCCGGTGGCCGCCTGGAACCGGAGGTTGAACAGCTCCTCCTTGGCCTCACGCAGCTTCGACTCGAGGTCGACGTCGTTCATCTCGTCGAGCTCGTGGGCTGCCATGCCGTTGCTGGCCATCAGAATTCACCCGCCTCTCGCGAGATGAACCGGCACTTCATCGGGAGCTTGTGCATCGCGCGGCGCATGGCCTCACGTGCGGTGCCCTCGTCGACGCCGGAAAGTTCGAACATGACACGACCGGCCTTGACGTTGGCGACCCACCACTCGGGTGAGCCCTTGCCGGAACCCATCCGGGTCTCGGCCGGCTTCTTCGTCAGCGGGCGGTCGGGGTAGATGTTGATCCACACCTTGCCGCCACGCTTGATGTGACGGGTCATCGCGATACGCGCCGACTCGATCTGGCGGTTCGTGACGTAGTGGCTCTCGAGCGCCTGGACCCCGAACTCGCCGAAGGCCAGCTCGGTGCCACCCTTGGCCATCCCGGTCCGCTTGGGGTGGTGCTGCTTGCGGTGCTTGACACGACGGGGCATCAACATGGCTCAGGCCTCCGTTCCGGACTCGGCGGGTGCGGCCGCGGGCGCGGCGACGGCCTCGGCCGGCGCCTCGGTGCCGGCGGGCGCCTCGGCGCCGCGCTCACCCCGACCGGGGCGGTCGCCCCGGCTGCCACGGCTCGGACGCTCGCCACCGCGGGCGGCGGGACGGCCACCGCGGCCGGGAACCCCGGCGCGGGCAGCGGCCTGGGCCTGGCGCTCGGCACGGGTGCCGGCGACCTCGCCCTTGTAGATCCAGACCTTCACGCCGATCCGGCCGAAGGTGGTCTTGGCCTCGTAGAAGCCGTAGTCGATGTCGGCACGCAGGGTGTGCAGCGGCACGCGGCCCTCGCGGTAGAACTCGGTCCGCGACATCTCGGCGCCGTTGAGCCGACCCGAGCACTGGATCCGGATGCCCTTGGCACCGGAGCGCATCGTGGTCTGCATCGCCTTGCGCATCGCCCGGCGGAACTGCACCCGCCCGGAGAGCTGCTCGGCAACTCCCTGGGCGACCAGCTGCGCGTCCACCTCGGGGTTCTTCACCTCGAGGATGTTCAGCTGCACCTGCTTGCCGGTGAGCTTCTCGAGCTCACCACGGATGCGGTCGGCCTCGGCGCCACGGCGACCGATGACGATGCCCGGACGGGCGGTGTGGATGTCCACCCGCACCCGGTCCCGGGTCCGCTCGATCTCGACCTTGGAGATGCCGGCCCGCTCCATGCCCTTGGAGAGCAGCTTGCGGATGGCGACGTCCTCGCCGACGTAGGACTTGTACAGCTTGTCGGCGTACCAGCGGGACTTGTGGTCCGTGGAGATGCCGAGGCGGAAGCCGTTCGGGTTGATCTTCTGGCCCATCAGGCACTCTTTCCGTTCTTCGGGGTCGCCTTCTTCGGGGTCGCCTTCTTCGCGTCCTTGGTGGCGGCGACGACCGAGGCCGGCTGAACCACCAGGGTGATGTGGCTGGTCCGCTTGTTGATCCGCGTCGCACGACCCTGCGCCCGCGGGCGCCAGCGCTTCATCGTCGGGCCCTCGTCGACCCGGGCGACGGAGACGACCAGGTCGCCGGCGTCGAGACCCTCAGTGGTCTCGGCGTTGGCGACGGCGCTCTCCAGCACCTTGTAGATGGTCTCCGACGCGGCCTGCGGCGCGAACTGCAGCAGGGCCAGGGCGTCGGCGACGCGAAGACCGCGGACCATGTCGACGACACGGCGGGCCTTCAGCGGGGTGATCCGCACGAAGCGGGCACTGGCGTAGGCGCCCGGCTGGTCGCCGAGCAGCGACTCGCGGCGGGCACTCGTGCGCAGGCGCTCGGTGGTGCTCATCGACGACGTCCCTTCCGGTCTTCCTTCACGTGCCCGCGGTAGGTGCGGGTGGGGGCGAACTCGCCCAGCTTGTGGCCGACCATGGAGTCGGTCACGAACACGGGGACGTGCTTGCGCCCGTCGTGCACGGCGATCGTGTGACCGATCATGGCCGGCACGATCATGGAGCGGCGCGACCACGTCTTGATGACGTTGTGGCTGCCCTTGTCGTTCTCGGCGTCCACCTTCTTCATCAGGTGGCCGTCGACGAAGGGGCCCTTCTTCAGGCTGCGAGGCATCTCTTAACCGTCCTGTCCTCAGCGCTTCTTGCCGGTCTTGCGGCGACGGATGATCTGGGAGTCACTGGCCTTGCGCTTGCGCGTGCGGCCCTCGGGCTGACCCCAGGGGGACACCGGGTGACGACCACCCGAGGTCTTGCCCTCGCCACCACCGTGCGGGTGGTCGACCGGGTTCATGACGACACCGCGGACGGTCGGGCGCTTGCCCTTCCACCGCATCCGGCCGGCCTTGCCCCAGTTGATGTTGGACTGCTCGGCGTTGCCGACCTCGCCGATGCTGGCGCGGCAGCGAACGTCGACGTACCGCATCTCGCCCGACGGCATCCGCAGCGTGGCGCGCGAACCCTCACGGGCGACCAGCTGGGCGCTGTTGCCCGCCGAGCGGGCGATCTTGGCGCCGCCGCCGGGACGCAGCTCCACGCAGTGGATCGTCGTACCGACGGGGATGTTGCGCAGCGGCAGGTTGTTGCCCGGCTTGATGTCGGCGTTCGGGCCCGACTCGATGGCCATGCCCTGCTCCAGGCCGCGCGGCGCGACGACGTAGCGCTTCTCGCCGTCGGCGTAGTGCAGCAGCGCGATCCGAGCCGTGCGGTTCGGGTCGTACTCGATGTGGGCGACCTTCGCCGGCACGCCGTCCTTGTCGTAGCGACGGAAGTCGATGATGCGGTAGGCGCGCTTGTGACCGCCACCCTGGTGCCGGGTGGTGATCCGGCCCTGGTTGTTGCGGCCGCCCTTCTTGGGCAGCGGACGCGTCAGCGACTTCTCCGGAGTGGTCCGGGTGATCTCGACGAAGTCGGCGACCGACGAGCCACGACGGCCCGGGGTGGTCGGCTTGTACTTGCGGATAGCCATGTCAGTTTCGTCCTAGTCCATCAGCCCGGTCAGGAGACCGGACCTCCGAAGATGTCGATGCGGTGGCCCTCGGCGAGGCTGACGATCGCGCGCTTGGTGTCCTTGCGCTTGCCCATCCCGTGGCGGGTGCGCCGGGTCTTGCCGATGCGGTTGATCGTGTTGACCGACGTCACCTTGACGTTGAACACCTTCTCGACCGCGATCTTGATCTCGGTCTTGTTGGCGTCCGGGCGGACGATGAAGGTGTACTTGTTGGCGTCGAGGAGGCCGTAGCTCTTCTCCGACACCACCGGCGCGATCAGGATGTCGCGGTGGTCCTTGTGCAGGGTGCTCACTTGTCGGCCTCCTTCTCGACGGTGGTGTCAGCCGGGCTGTCGACCGTGGTGTCGGCGGTCCTGCCGGCACTGCCGACGAAGGCGTCGTAGGCGGCCTTGGTGAAGACCAGGTCGTCGCAGTTCAGCACGTCGTAGGTGTTGAGCTGGTCGACCGCGACGATGTGCACCTCGGGGGCGTTGCGCAGCGAGAGCCAGGTGAGGCTGTCGGTGCGCTCCAGCACCACCAGGAAGTGGTGACGCTCGGAGAGACCGGCCAGCCCGGCGAGCGCACCGCGGGTCGACGGCTTGTCACCGGCGACCAGCGAGTCGACCACGTGGATGCGACCGTTGCGGGCCCGGTCGGAGAGGGCACCGCGCAGGGCGGCGGCCTTCATCTTCTTCGGGGTGCGCTGGTCGTAGCTGCGCGGCTGCGGGCCGTGCACCACGCCACCGCCGGCGAACTGGGGAGCGCGGATCGAGCCCTGACGGGCGCGGCCGGTGCCCTTCTGCTTGTAGGGCTTCTTGCCACCGCCGCGGACCATGCCGCGGGTCTTGGTGGCGTGCGTGCCCTGACGCGCGGCGGCCTGCTGAGCCACGACGACCTGGTGGATCAACGGGATGTTGACCTGGACGTCGAAGATCTCGGCGGGCAGGTCCACGTTGACGGTGCTGGTAGCCATCTCAGGCCTCCGATCCGGTCGCGGCGGTCTTCTTGGCGGCCGAGCGGAGCACCACGACGCCACCCTTGGGGCCGGGAACGGCACCCTTGAGCAGGATCAGGCCCTTCTCGACGTCGACCGCGTGCACGGTGACGTTCTGGGTGGTGACGGTGTCGCTACCCATCCGGCCGGCCATCCGAACGCCCTTGAAGACGCGACCGGGGGTCGCGCAGGCGCCGATCGAGCCCGGCTTGCGGTGGTTCTTGTGAGCACCGTGCGAGGCGCCGACGCCGTGGAAGCCGTGACGCTTCATCACACCGGCGAAGCCCTTGCCCTTGCTGGTGCCGGTGACGTCGATCTCCTCGCCCGCGGCGAAGGTGTCGACCGGCAGCTCCTGGCCGACGGCGTACTCACCGGCGGCGGAGGTGCGGATCTCGACCAGCGTGCGACGCGGGGTGGTCCCGGCCTTGGCGAAGTGTCCGGCGTTGGGCTTGGTCACCTTGCGACCGTCGATCTCGCCGTACCCGACCTGGATGGCGTTGTAGCCATCGGTCTCGGGGCGGCGGACCTGGGTCACGATGTTGGTGTCAGCGGCGATGACGGTCACCGGGACGACCCGGTTGTTCTCGTCCCACAGCTGGGTCATGCCGAGCTTGGTGCCCAGCAGGCCCTTCGCGTTGCGTTCTAGAGTCATGTCAGCGATCTCTTCCGACTCAGAGCTTGATCTCGATGTCGACGCCCGCCGGCAGGTCGAGACGCATCAGCGAGTCGACGGTCTTCGGCGTGGGGTCGATGATGTCGATGAGGCGCTTGTGCGTGCGCATCTCAAAGTGCTCGCGAGAGTCCTTGTACTTGTGGGGCGAGCGGATGACGCAGTAGACGTTCTTCTCGGTCGGCAGCGGCACCGGGCCGGCGACCTTGGCGCCCGTACGGGTCACCGTGTCCACGATCTTGCGCGCCGAGGTGTCGATCACCTCGTGGTCATAGGCCTTGAGCCTGATGCGGATCTTCTGTCCCGCCATAGGTCTCTCTCGTCCTTCTACTCAGCTGCCGCGTGCATGTCCGGGACGTCCTCAGGATTGAGTAGGTCCCGCCCTGTACTCACCATCTCGCCTGGGCTCCGACCCCCGCGGTCGGGCGTGTCGCGCAGTGTGGACGCAACACGAGACCGGGGATCTCGCTTCGGTTTGTTGTATGGCACCCGACGGTTCGTCGGGATGATCGGGTCTCCTGGATCGGCGCGGCACGCACGGCGACCACCGATGTCACGAACGGAGACGCGATTCAATAGTCAAGGAGTGCCGCGCCCCGGCAACCCGCCGGAGCAACCGGACTATCTTGGCAGATGTCACCGCCTGTACCAAATCAGGTGACCGGCGGACCGTTCCGCCCGCTCCGGGCGCGTCGCAGAGCCGTCCGCCGACGACCCCGCCAGCCGGTTTGGCAGGATGTCCCCCGCGCCGGGGACCCCGGCGGTGCGAGCCGAGGAGACGGACAGGCTGATGTCGGGCAGCGAAGGTTTTCCACCTCCGGGCGGCTACCCGCCGCCGCCGGGTGCGGTGCCCCCCGGCTACCAGGCACCCCCGCTCCCGGGAGCGGCGGGACCGGCCACCGCCCCGGGGATGCTCGGGGCCGCCCACAAGCCGGGGGCGATGCCGCTGCGCCCCCTCGGACTCGGCGACATGTACGACGCCGCCTTCCGGATCATCCGGTTCAACCCCAAGGCCACGGTCGGCTCGGCGGTGCTGGTCGCCTCGGTGGCGATGCTGATCCCGGTGGTGGTGACCGCGGTGATGACCTGGACCGTGGGAGCGACGCTCGACAGCGCCGAGACCGGTTCGGGTGCGTTCTCGGACGCCGACGTGCTCGCGGTGGCCGGTCCGCTCGGGTCGCTGGGCGTGGGGATGGTGCTCCAGGCCCTCGGCACCATCCTGGTCACCGGGATGGTCGCGCACGTGACGGCGGCCGCCGCGATCGGTCGGCGGCTCACCCTCGGCCAGGCGTGGGCCGCGACCCGGGGCAAGCGCTGGCGGCTGATCGGGCTGGCACTGCTGATGGGCCTGCTGGTGACGCTCCTGCTCGCGGCCTACGTCGCGGCCTGGGCGGTGGTGGTGCTCACCACCACGACCGCGCTCACCGTGGTCTGGGGGCTGGTCACGGTGCCGGCCTTCCTCGCCTTCCTGTGCTGGTTCTGGATCCGCTTCGCCTACCTGCCGGTGCCGGCGCTGATGCTCGAGGGCGTCGGCGTCATCGGCGCGCTGGGCCGCGGCTTCGTCCTCACCCGGCGGCAGTTCTGGCGCACCTTCGGCATCGCGCTGCTGACGATCCTCATCGCCTCGGTGGCCGGGTACGTGCTGGCGATCCCGATCAGCCTCGTCGCCCAGCTGGGCATCGTGGGGCTGGGCGCCGAGTACGCCGTGATGGCGCTGGTGCTGAGCCAGGCGCTCTCGACGGTCGTCTCCTCGGCGTTCGTCACCCCGTTCACCTCCTCGGTGACCTCGCTGCAGTACCTGGACCAGCGGATGCGCAAGGAGGCCTACGACGTGGTGCTGATGGAGCAGGCCGGGATCACCGGCTCGTGAGCGTCGCGAGGTGAGCCTCCCGTCGAGCGCCCCGTTGGACCCGTCGTCCGACGAGGCCCGGTCCTGGCTCCGCCGTGAGCTGCTCGACCCCGAGTACCACGACCAGGACCTCCTGGGCCGGCTGCTGCGGTGGCTGGAACGCGCGCTCGCCCGGGGCCTCGACGTCGCTGCCTCGGCGCCACCCTTGTCGACGCTGGCGGCGATGGTGGTGCTGGTGCTGCTGGCCGTCGGCCTGGGCCTGCTGCTGTCCCGGGCCCGGCGTACCGCTCGCGCCGCGGCGCCGGCCGCGGTGGTGCTCAGCGAGGAGTCCGTCACCGCCGCCGAGCTGCGCCGACGCGCGGAGGCCGCCGTGGCGCAGGGGCGGTTCGCCGACGCCGTGGTCGACGGGTTCCGGGCGTTGACGCTGCGCCAGGCCGAGCGCGGCCGGCTCGAGGACGCCCCGTCGGCGACCGCACACGAGGTGGCGGCCTCGTTGGCCGCGGAGTACCCCGCCAAGCGGGGGGAGATCGCGCTGGGTGCGGCCACCTTCGAGGCGGTGCTGTACGGCGGGCGCCCGGCCACGGCCGGGCAGGCCGACGCGCTGCTCGCCCTCGACGACGAGCTCGTGGGGGTCCGGTGAGCGCCCCGGGTTCGGCCCCGGGTTCGGCCTCGGACCAGGCGACGACAGGGGCTGCCGGGCGGCCCGAGCGCTGGTTCGCCCGGCACCGGGCCAGCCTCATCATCGGTCTGGGCGCGCTGCTGGCGGTCCTGCTGGTGGTCTGGATCGGTGGCGGGGCGCGGACCACGGCGCCGTACGACCCGGCGAACCCCGGACCGCAGGGCGCGCGGGCCGTGGCCCGGGTGCTGGCCGACCGCGGGGTCGAGGTGGCCGTCGCCCGTTCCGCCGTCGAGCTGGAGCAGACCCCGGTCGGGGCGGACACCACGGTGGTGGTGACTCAGCCGGAGCTGCTCGGCGAGAGCACGGTCGCCCGGCTGCTCGCCCACGCCGGCGACGCCCCGGTGGTCGTGGTCGGCGCCGGCCCCGGGGCGACGACCGCGTTGGGGGTCGCCTCGCTGCCCTCCCGCGTCCGGGTCGGGGACGGGGCCGCTGCCGACTGCGCGGACGCCCGGTTCACCGGCCTGGTGCTGGAGGTCGACGAGGCACTGGCCTACGGCCCCGCGGGTTGCTTCGGCACCGCGGAGGGCGCCGTGCTGGTCTCCGAGCAGGGGGTGACCCTGTTCGGCGCCGCGGAGGCGCTGACCAACGAGCAGGTGCTCCGTGCCGACAACGCAGCGGTGGCGCTGCGGTTGCTGGGCGAGCGCGACCGGCTGGTCTGGTACGTCCCGGCACTGACCGACTTGGTGGCCGACGACGGGGTCAGCCTCGCCTCGCTGCTGCCGCGATGGCTGCGGCCGGGACTGTTGCTGACCGGTGCCGCCGCGGTCGCCCTGCTGCTGTGGCGGGTACGCCGACTGGGCGCCGCTGGCCGCCGAGCCGCTGCCGGTGGTGGTGCGAGCCATCGAGACGACCCGGAGCCGGGGCCGGCTGTACCGTCGCGCGGGCGACCGTGCCCACGCCGCGCGGGCCCTGCGGCGGGCGACCCGGGCCCGGGTGACCGACCGGCTCCGGCTGGGCGTCGGCGCCTCCGAGGAGGACGTGCTCCGCGCCTGCGCACGGCTGCTGGACCGCAACGAGGCCGAGCTGACCGCCCTGCTCGGCACCAGCGCCCCGGCGCCCGCCAGCGACACCGACCTGATCATCCTGGCCACCGAGCTGGCCGCGCTCGACAGAGAGGTACGACACCGATGAGCGAGACCCCCCTGGACCCGCCGGAGTCCCCGGCGGCTGCGGCACCTGCGACCGCCCCGACAGGGCTGCCGACCGCGCTCGCCCGGGAGCGGCTGGCCGCCGTACGTGAGGAGGTCGGCAAGGCCGTGGTCGGGCAGGATGCCGCGGTCTCCGGGCTGCTGGTGGCGCTGTTGTGCGGCGGGCACGTGCTGATGGAGGGGGTGCCGGGGACCGCGAAGACGCTGCTGGTGCGGAGCCTGGCCGCCGCCCTCGACGTCGGCACCCGACGGGTGCAGTTCACCCCCGACCTGATGCCCGGGGACATCACCGGTTCGATGGTCATCGACAGCCGGGCCGGGGAGCTCAACTTCCGGGAGGGCCCGGTCTTCACCAACCTGCTGCTGGCCGACGAGATCAACCGGACCCCGCCCAAGACCCAGTCGGCGCTGCTGGAGGCGATGGAGGAGGGGCAGGTCTCCGTGGACGGTGTCTCCCGACCGTTGCCGAGGCCGTTCCTGGTGGCGGCCACGCAGAACCCGGTGGAGTACGAGGGGACCTACCCCCTGCCCGAGGCTCAGCTGGACCGGTTCCTGCTCAAGGTGGTGCTGCCCGTCCCGGAGCGGCCCGCCGAGCTGGAGATCCTGCGCCGCCACGCCACCGGCTTCGACCCGCGCGACGTCGCCGGTGCCGGGGTCACGGCCGTCGCCGGGGCCGCGGAGATCGAGACCGGCCGGGCGGCCGTGGCCCGGGTCGAGGTGGCCCCCGAGGTGCTCGGCTACATCGTCGACATCGCGCGGGCGACCCGGGAGTCGCCGTCGCTGAGCCTGGGCGTCTCGCCGCGCGGGGCCACCTCGCTGCTCCGAGCGGCACGGGCGTGGGCCTGGCTGACCGGCCGGGACTTCGTCACCCCCGATGACGTGAAGGCGCTCGCGCACGCCACGCTGGCGCACCGGCTGGGGCTGCGTCCCGAGGCGGAGCTCGAGGGGGTCGAGGTCGGTCAGGTGCTGGCCTCCGCGCTGGGCTCGGTGCCGGTGCCACGATGAGGCCGGCGGTGCGCTGATGGCGATCTCCGGGCGGGTCCCGCTGCTGGTGCTGCTCGGCCTGCTGCCGGTGGTGCTGCGACCGGCCGCGTCGACGGTGTGGCTGTGGCTGCTGGTGGTGCTGGCCGTCACGGTGCTGGACTGGCGCGCCGCGCCCTCCCCCGGCCGGCTGGCGCTCACCCGGCGTACCTCCGGACCGGTGCGGATGGGCCAGCCCGCCACCTCCGAGCTGCTGGTCGAGAACCAGGGGCGGCGCCGGGTCCGGGCACTGGTCCGTGACGCCTGGCAGCCGAGCGCCGGGGCGAGCGGCAACCGGCACCGGGTGGTCCTGGGTGGAGGGGACCGGACCCGACTGGTCACGCCGCTGCTGCCGCGACGGCGCGGGGACCTGCGCGCGCTCGCGGTGACCGTGCGGACCCGGGGTCCGCTGGGGCTGGCGGCGCGGCAGCGGTCCGTCGAGGTGGCCGGCACGGTCCGGTCGCTGCCCCCGTTCGAGTCCCGCAAGCACCTGCCGTCCCGGCTGGCCCGGCTGCGCGAGCTGGACGGGCGGGCGGCGGTCCGGGTGCGGGGACAGGGCACCGAGTTCGACTCCCTGCGCGAGTACGTCCAGGGCGACGACGTCCGTTCCATCGACTGGCGGGCCAGCGCCCGCAACCGCACCGTCGTGGTGCGCACCTGGCAGCCCGAGCGGGACCGCCGGGTGGTGCTGGTGCTCGACACCTCTCGTACCTCGGCCGGCCGGGTCCGCGACATCCCCCGGCTGGACTCGGCGATGGACGCGGCGCTGCTCCTGGCGGCGCTGGCCTCCCGGGCCGGGGACCGGGTGGACTTCGTGGCCGGCGACCGGCGGGTCCGGGCCCGGGTACGGTCCGCCGGGGCCCGGGACCTTGCCGCCCGGCTGCAGGACACGATGGCCGACCTGGAGCCGGTGATCGCCGAGGCGGACTGGTCGGCGCTGGCCGGTGCCGTCACCGGGCTGGGCCGCCAGCGGGCCCTGGTGGTGCTGTTGACGCCCTTGGAGCCCTCGGCGGTGGAGGAGGGCCTGCTGCCGGTGCTGCCGGCCCTGGTGCGCCACCACCGGGTGGTGCTGGCCTCCGTCAAGGACCCGGCCCTGGAGGAGCTCGCGGCCTCCCGCGGCACCGTCGACGAGGTGTACGACGCCGCGGCCGCCGAGCAGGTCCTGGTCCGCCGCCGGCGGACCGCCGAGCTGCTGGGAGCGCTCGGCGTCGACGTCGTCGACGCCGACGCCGACCGGCTGCCCCCTGCCCTGGCCGACCACTACCTGGCTCTCAAGGCCCACGGCCTGCTCTGACGGTGGTTGAGGAGGTCGCGCAGGCCCCCGGTGGATGAAGGCGCGTCAGCCCGCACGGTGGTTGAGGAGGTCGCGCAGCGCCCACGGTGGTTGCGGAGGTCGCGCAGGCCCACGGTGGTTGCGGAAGGCGCGCAGCGCCCGTGGTTGAGCCGCGCGCCCACGGTGGTTGAGGAGGTCGCGCAGGCCCCCGGTGGTTGAGGAGGTCGCGCAGCGACCGTCTCGAAACCATCGCTGTGCTGGGAGGTTTCGAGACGCTCGCTGGCGCTCGCTCCTCAACCTCCGTGGGGACGACGGTTGAGGAAGGCCTCGCGCAGGCCCACGGTGGTTGAGGAAGGCGCGCAGCGCCTGTCTCGAAACCCCGGACATCCCGCAGACCACACGGTGGTTGAGGAGGTCGCGCAGCGACCGTCTCGAAACCACCGCTGTGCTGGGAGGTTTCGAGACGCTCGCTGGCGCTCGCTCCTCAACCTCCGTGGGGACGACGGTTGAGGAAGGCCCGCAGGCTCCACGGTGGTTGAGGAGGTCGCGCAGCGACCGTCTCGAAACCACCCCACCCGGACATGCCACTGGCCCCGCCGGGGCGGGGTGTGGGGCGGTCAGGGTCGTCGGTGCTCGGCTGGACCGGGTCCGGTCGGCTGGTCGGGGGTGACATCGCGGGTGCCGTCGTGGTCGCGGAGGTAGGTGTAGCGCTGGGGGCTGGTCCAGTGGTAGCTGCCGCGCTCGATCACCGTGTACCGCCAGCCGCCGTGGGTCTTGAGCCGGTGGTGCCGTCGGCACAGGGGCGCGATGTTGGCGGTGCAGGTGGCTCCGCCGGCGCCGTGGGGGACGCAGTGGTCGCAGTCGCACTTCCTCGCTGGTCGGGTGCACCAGGGGAAGACACAGGTGTGGTCGACCAGGGCGGCTGCCTCGGCGATCCGGTCGGGGACCTCGTAGGCATCGACGTGGACGTGGTCGTGGAGGTCGATGACCGGCTTCACGGTGATCCTCGTGGTGTCGGGCACGGAGCACCAGTCGCGGATCTGGCCGGTGGTGACCGGCATCCTCGTGTTCTCACACCGACCGACCCCGGCCTCACCGGTCAGCGCGGCCTCGGAGAGGTGCACGTAGAGCACCACCTCCCGCCCGGTCTTCCGACCAGCTGAGGCGGACTCGGGTGTGACTCGGTGCCGGTGAGGTCGAGGGTCCCTTGTCGGCGGGCGATGACGCCGAGGGCGGCGGCGCGGCGCACGTCGAGGGAGTCGGTCGAGCCGAGGTCCTTGAGTGCGGCGGCGCCGGCGGTGACCGCGGCGTCGAGGTCGAGGGCATCCGCGACGTCCAGGGTGCCCCACACCTGCGTGGTCCCCGACAGGCCGGACAGGTCGGCCTGGTTGCGGGCGACCTCGAAACACCGGGACTCCGCGGCGGCTGCCCGGCGGCGTTCGGCCTCGGCGGGCATGAACCAGCCGACCGCGTCCAGGACCAGCCGGTCCAGCTGGGCGGGACCGATCCGGTGGGCGACCCCGGCGACGTGGCGGTCCACGAACGCGGCCGCCTCCATGGAGAGGGTCATGGTGGTCTTGGCGATCCGGCGGGCCTTCCACGCCACCAGGTCCCCGGCCACCACCCGCGCCCACGTCCGCGGCAGCCGGTACCGCAGCTCGACGGCCTCGCCGAGGTAGCAGCGCCCCGCGTCGGTCGACTGCCCGACCGCGGCGGCGAACTCGGCCACCGAGAACTCCGCGATCAGCGGCGCCCCCTCCCCGGCGATCGGCACCCCGTGCTCCCCACAGGAGGGGTGCCAGATCGCGGCCGCGTCATCGATCGAGTCGGTCGAGTGCATCGCCGCCCACTCCACCGCCGCCTGCAACAGCGTGGCCTCGGCCTGCGTCAGCGACCCGTCGGTCCTCCCGCGCCACCGCCAGCACCCCCGCAGCGGTGTCCGCTGCGGCGGTGGTGGTGATCGCTTCGGCCATAGGACAAGTCAAGCCGCGACCACCGACAACGACCCCCCAAAACGGGCCCCGTATCCCACCAGGTGAACACCCCTCGGCGAAAAGTTCCCAGCGATTCTGGCGGGGGTTTCGAGACGGGCGCGGAGCGCCCTCCTCAACCACCGCCGGCCGGCACCACGGGAGGTTGAGGAGCGAGCGCCAGCGAGCGTCTCGAAACCGGAGCTGCCGTCGTACGGTGGTTTCGAGACAGGCGCTGCGCGCCTTCCTCAACCACCGTGGGCGCGGAGCGCCCTCCTCAACCACCGGCGAGCGCGTCCTCGACCACCGTGGGCGAGCGCCCTCCTCAACCACCGTGGGCGCGAGCGCCCTCCTCAACCACCGCCGGCCGGCACCACGGAGGTTGAGGAGCGAGCGCCAGCGAGCGTCTCGAAACCCTCCTCGATCGGAGGTTTCGAGACAGGCGCTGCGCGCCTTCCTCAACCACCGTGGGCGGAGCGCCCTCCTCAACCAGCCGGTCGGAGGTCGAGGAGCGCCCTCCTCAACCACCGTCGGGTCACGGGCGGAGCGCCCTCCTCAACCACCGTGGGCGCCGGGAGCGCCCTCCTCAACCACCGTGGGCGCGGGGCGCCCTGCTCGACGTCCGTGGGGCTCAGGCCTGGGTGGCGACCCGGTCCTCGAGCAGGTCGGGGTCCAGGTCGCCGGTGTGGCCGCGGGCCACGGCCTGCCGGCCGAGGATGAAGACGTAGGAGAAGAAGATCAGCTCGGCCAGGATGCCGATCGCCAGCCGAGCGGCGGTGGGTAGCCCGGACGGGGTCACGAACGCCTCGATCAGCCCGCTCACGAAGAGCACGGCGACCAGGCCGAGCGCGACCGTGCCGGCGGTGCGGCCCTCGCGGGCCAGGGACTGGGTGCGGGTCAGCTCGCGGGGCTCGACCCAGGACCAGAACAGCCGCAGGCCGACGCCGCCGGCCACGAAGACCGCGGTCAGCTCCAGGAGTCCGTGCGGCAGCAGCAGCCCCCAGAAGTGCTGGCCGTGGTCGGCCCGGTGCATGATCGAGCCGATGATCGCGAGGTTGGCGATGTTGGTGAACAGCACGTACACGACCGGGAAGCCGAGCACCCCCAGCGCCAGGCAGAGCGCCGAGACCCAGGCGTTGTTGATCCACACCTGGGCGGCGAAGTGGCTGGCGGCGTACTGGGAGTAGTAGTTCTCGAAGTCGGCGTTGACGAGCTGGTCCACCTCCGCCGGCGACATCAGGCTCTGCTCGACCGCAGGGTGACCGATCAACCACAGCATCATCACCGCGGCCACCACCACGTTCGCGGCCATCGTGGCCAGCCACCACCAGCGCAGCCGGTACAGCGCGGCCGGGAAGCGGGCGGTGAAGAAGCCCGCCACCCCGCGCCAGCTGCCGGTGCGGGTGCCGACGGCGCGGTTGCGGGCCCGGGCCAGCAACGAGGACAGGTGGGCGACCAGGGAGGGGTCCGGGGCCGAGGTCCGCACCACCGAGAGGTGGGTCGCCACCTGCTGGTAGCGCTCCACCAGCTCGTCGCTCTCCGCACCGGTGAGCCGCCGGGTGCGCAGCAGCGTCTCGAGGCGCTGCCACTGGGCCGCGTGCGCCTGCACGTAGGCGTCGAGGTCCACGCGCCCACCCTAGACTGGCGCCGATGACGGTCCCCGAGCTCGCCACCCTCACCACCGACGACCTGGTCACCGGCGAGGCCGTCGCGCTGGACCTGCCGCCGGCCGGGCTGGGGTCGCGGATCGCGTCCGGCCTGATCGACGTCCTGGTCACCGCCCTGCTGCTGGCCGGGGTGGTGCTGCTGTTCACCACCGCGACGTTGCGCACCGACGAGGCGCTGGTCTGGGTCGCCACCGTCGCCACCCTGATCACGGTCTTCCTGGTCTGGCCCACCACCTTGGAGACGCTGACCCGCGGCAAGAGCCTCGGCAAGCTGGCCCTCGGCCTGCGCACGGTGCGCGACGACGCCGGCCCGATCACCTTCCAGCACGCGTTCGTCCGCGTCGCTGGTGGGCTTCGTGGAGATCTACGTCTTCTCCGGAGCCCCGGCCTTCTTCTCCGCGCTGATGAGCGCCCGCGGCAAGCGGCTGGGCGACTACGCCGCCGGCACCTACGTCGTCCGCGAACGGGTCCGGCTGCGGCTGGCCCCACCGGCACCGATGCCCCCGGAGCTGGCCGGGTGGGCGCGGACCGCCGACATCACCGCCCTGCCCACCGGCCTGGCGCTGGCCGTGCGGCAGTACCTGCTCCGGCTCTCGACCATCGACCCCGCCTCCCGCGCCAGCGTCGGCGCCCGGCTCGCCGAGCAGGTCGCGGCGTACGTCGCCCCGGCCCCGCCGACCGGTACCCCGCCGGAGGCGTACCTGGCCGCGGTGATCGCCTCGCGCCGCGAACGGGACTCCGCCCGGCTGGCCCGGGAGGACGACCTGCGCCGGCGGTTGACCGCCCGCGGCTGACCCCCGACCCGGTCCGTTGCCCGGGGCGGACTTCGCACATTCGCTTGCCGGACCCCCCGCGGCGACCTACCGTCGAGAGATGGGCTGGCTGCTCACCGACACCGCCGTGGTGCTGATGTTGACCGCGGGCGCCTGCCTGCTGCCCAGCCGCCGGGTCCGGGGGCTCGTCCTCCGGCTCGGCCTGCGGATGGTGTCCCGTGCCCGGCGTACCCCGCTGTGGCCGCCCGCGCGCCCGGAGCCGCTGCGGCCCCTGGGCCGCCCGATCGAGCTGATCGCGGCCGACGCCCGGCGGCTGCGTCCCCGGTTCCGGGCCACCCGCTCGGGGGTCTCGTTCGCCAAGTCCGAGGCGGTACGCAGCGCCTACGACCGGGTCCTGGGCGAGGGCTGCGACGCCCTGGACGAGCCGCACCTGCTCGACGTGCTGCCGATCGGTGACGACCTGGACGCGGAACGGCTCCGGGTGGAGCGGCTGCTGCACATCTGGGGCCTCAGCTTCGACGACGCCGCCTGAGCACCGGAGTCAGGTACGCCGGTACGCCAGGTCGGTGATCGCCCGGCCGGCGTCGCGGCCCTTGCGCTCGAACCGGGTGACCGGCCGCTCGCTCCAGCGCTCGACCGGGCCGCCGTCCAGCAGCGGCTCCGCGTCCAGCACCGTGCGCATCTGCTCGGCGTAGTCCGCCCAGTCGGTGGCCAGCCGCCAGACCGCGCCCGGGGCGAGCCGACGGGCCGCCGTACCGGCGAAGGCCGCGGTGACCAGGCGCCGCTTGTGGTGGCGGGTCTTGGGCCACGGGTCGGGGAAGAAGGTCCACAGGCCGGCGAGGCTGTCCTCGGCGACCAGGTGCTCGAGGAACCACGCCGCGTCGACCGAGCAGAACCGGACGTTCTCCGCCCCTGCCTCGGCGACCAGGCCGAGCCCGTCGGCGACGCCGGGGCGCCACACCTCCAGCGCCAGCACGTTGGTCTCCGGGCGGGTCGCGGCCAGGGCGGCGGTGGCCTCGCCGATCCCCGACCCGATCTCGATCACCAGCGGCGCCTGGCGACCGAACCAGCGGGTCAGGTCGAAGTCGGGCCGGTCGACGGCCTCGTCGGGGATCACCCACTCCTCGTGGTGGGCCGACCAGGCGGCCTGCTGCCGGGGGGTGAACCGGCTGCCGCGCCGCGAGTACGAGAGCACCTCGCGCATCCGCCGACCGTCCTCGGTCAGCGTCAGGTGCGGTCGCGCCGGCTGGGCCGGCTGGCTGGACGGCTCCATCGGCGGTCCTCTCCTGTCTCGGGCAGACGAACGGCCCCGCTCCCACCAGGGAACGGGGCCGCTCGAGGCAAGCTGTCGCTAGATCACTTGGTGATCTTGGTGACCCGGCCGGCGCCGACGGTGCGGCCACCCTCACGGATCGCGAAACGCAGGCCCTCGTCCATGGCGATGGGCTGGATGAGCTCGACCGACATCTCGGTGTTGTCACCCGGCATGACCATCTCGGTGCCCTCGGGGAGGGTCACGACGCCGGTCACGTCCGTGGTCCGGAAGTAGAACTGCGGACGGTAGTTGTTGAAGAACGGCGTGTGGCGGCCGCCCTCCTCCTTCGAGAGGATGTAGACCGAGGCCTCGAAGTTGGTGTGCGGGGTCGTCGTGCCCGGCTTGATCACGACCATGCCGCGCTCGATGTCCTCGCGCTTGGTGCCGCGGAGCAGCAGCCCGACGTTCTCGCCGGCCTGGCCCTCGTCGAGCAGCTTGCGGAACATCTCGACGCCGGTGACCGTCGACTTCTGCGACTTCTCGCGGATGCCGATGATCTCGACCTCTTCGTTGACCTTGACGATCCCGCGCTCGATGCGACCGGTGATGACGGTGCCACGACCGGTGATCGTGAAGACGTCCTCGACGGGCATCAGGAACGGCTTGTCGGTCTCGCGCTCGGGGGTCGGGATCCAGTCGTCCACGGCCTGCATGAGCTCGGCGATCGAGTCGCCCCACTTCTCGTCACCCTGGAGGGCGGGGAAGGCGGCCACGCGGACGACGGGGATGTCGTCGCCGGCGAACTCGTACTCGGAGAGGAGCTCGCGCACCTCCATCTCGACGAGCTCGATGAGCTCCTCGTCGTCGACCATGTCGCACTTGTTCAGCGCGACGACCAGGGCGGGGACGCCGACCTGGCGGGCCAGCAGGACGTGCTCACGGGTCTGCGGCATCGGGCCGTCGGTCGCCGCGACCACCAGGATCGCGCCGTCCATCTGGGCCGCACCGGTGATCATGTTCTTGATGTAGTCGGCGTGACCGGGGCAGTCGACGTGCGCGTAGTGCCGGCCCTCGGTCTGGTACTCGACGTGCGCGATCGAGATCGTGATGCCGCGCTGACGCTCCTCGGGAGCCTTGTCGATGTCTTCGAACGCCGACGCGGCGTTGAGGGTCGGGTGCTTGTCGTGCAGCACCTTCGTGATCGCAGCGGTCAGCGTCGTCTTGCCGTGGTCGATGTGACCGATGGTGCCGATGTTGACGTGCGGCTTGGTCCGCTCGAACTTCGCCTTAGCCACTGTGGGCTCCTCCTGGTGTGGTTGTTACTTGACTCGTACTGGCTGGGGTGGTGCCGAGGGTCCGGACACGCAAGACCGGAGGTCTCACTCGCCACGAACCTTCTTGATGATCTCGTCAGCGATGTTCGAAGGAACCTCGGCGTACGAGTCGAACTCCATCGAGTACGACGCCTGGCCGGAGGTCTTGGACCTCAGGTCGCCAACGTACCCGAACATCTCGGACAGCGGCACGAGGGCGTTGATGACCATGTCACCGTGACGCTCCTCCTGTGCCTGGATCTGGCCGCGGCGGCTGTTGATGTCACCGATGACCGTCCCGAGGAAGCTCTCGGGGGTGGTGACCTCGACCGCGAACATCGGCTCGAGCAGGACCGGCTTGGCCATCCGGGCGGCCTCCTTGAAGGCCTGGTTCCCGGCGATCTTGAAGGCCAGCTCCGAGGAGTCGACGTCGTGGTAGGCGCCGTCCTCGAGGGTGAACTTCACGTCGACCATCGGGTAGCCGGCGAGCACGCCGAACTCCAGGGCCTCCTGGCCGCCCTGGTCCACCGAGGGGATGTACTCCTTCGGCACGCGGCCACCGGAGACGTTGTTCTCGAAGGTGTACCCGGCGCCGACGCCGGTCTCGGGGTCGATGTTGGGCCCCAGGGAGATGACGACCTTCGCGAACTGGCCGGAGCCACCGGTCTGCTTCTTGTGGGTGTAGCTGTGCTTGGTGACCTCCTTGCGGAGGGTCTCGCGGTAGGCGACCTGCGGCTTGCCGACGGTCGCCTCGACGCGGAACTCGCGCTTCATCCGGTCGACGAGGATCTCCAGGTGGAGCTCGCCCATGCCGGCGATGATCGTCTGCCCGGTCTCCTCGTCGGCCTTGACCGTGAAGGTGGGGTCCTCGTCGGAGAGCCGCTGGATCGCCATGCCCAGCTTCTCCTGGTCGCTCTTCGTCTTGGGCTCGATGGCGACCTCGATCACCGGGGCCGGGAACGTCATCGACTCGAGGACGACCTGGTCCTTGGCGTCACACAGGGTGTGACCGGTCTTGGTGTCCTTGAGTCCCATCACGGCGACGATCTGACCGGCACCGACCGACGCGATCTCCTCACGCTTGTTCGCGTGCATCTGGTAGACCTTGCCGATCCGCTCCTTGCGGCCGTTCACCGAGTTGACCACGGTGGAGCCGGCCTCGAGCTTGCCGGAGTAGACCCGGACGTAGATCAGCTTGCCGAGGTGCGGGTCCGAGGCGATCTTGTAGGCGAGACCGGAGAACGGCTCGTCGTCGCTCGGGCGACGCACGATCGCCTCGTCCTCGTTGTTGACCGCGTGACCCTTGATGCCGTCGATGTCCAGCGGCGAGGGCAGGTACTTCACGACCGCGTCGAGCAGCGGCTGGACGCCCTTGTTCTTGAACGCGGTGCCGCACAGGACCGGGTTGATCTTGTCGGCCAGGGTGGCCCGACGGATCGCGGCCTCGAGCTCCTCGACGGTGAACTCGCCCTCGTCGAGGTACTTCTCCATGATGTCGTCGTCGGCCTCGGAGAGGGTCTCCAGCAGCTTCTCGCGGTACTCCGCGGCCTGCTCGGCCAGCTCGGCCGGGATCTCCTCGACGGTGTAGTCCTCACCCATCGTGGTCTCGCCGTGCCAGGTGAGGGCACGCATGCCCACCAGGTCGACGACACCGAGGAAGTCGGACTCCGCGCCGATCGGCAGCTGCATCACCAGCGGGGTGGAGTTCAGCCGCTCGACCATCATGTCGACGCAGCGGAAGAAGTCCGCGCCGGTGCGGTCCAGCTTGTTGACGAAGCACATCCGCGGGACGGCGTACTTGTTGGCCTGGCGCCAGACCGTCATGGTCTGCGGCTCCACACCGGCCACCCCGTCGAAGACCGCGACCGCGCCGTCGAGGACGCGCAGCGAGCGCTCGACCTCGGCGGTGAAGTCCACGTGTCCGGGGGTGTCGATGATGTTGATCTGGTGGTTCTTCCACCAGCAGGTCGTCGCGGCGGACGTGATCGTGATGCCGCGCTCCTGCTCCTGCTCCATCCAGTCCATGACGGCGGCGCCGTCGTGGACCTCACCGATCTTGTAGGAGATGCCGGTGTAGAACAGGATGCGCTCGGTGGTGGTGGTCTTGCCGGCATCGATGTGCGCCATGATGCCGATGTTGCGGACCTTGTTCAGGTCCGTGGTGATGTCGACAGCCACTGTGGGTGCGTCCTTAGAAAGAGGGTTCGGTGAAGGGCTCGAGGATCCAGTACCCGCGCAGCGAGTGACCATCGGTCGCGATGGCCACCCGCCGCGACCACGTCACCAGCGGTAGTGGGCGAAGGCCTTGTTCGACTCGGCCATCTTGTGGGTGTCCTCGCGCTTCTTCACCGCGGCACCGAGGCCGTTGGAGGCGTCGAGGATCTCGTTCATCAGCCGCTCGTGCATCGACTTCTCGCGACGGTCGGCGGCGTACCCGACGAGCCAGCGCAGCGCCAGGGTGGTGCCCCGGGTGCCCTTGACCTCGATCGGGACCTGGTACGTCGCGCCGCCGACGCGGCGGGACTTGACCTCGATCGCGGGCTTGACGTTGTCGAGCGCGCGCTTGAGCGTGACGACCGGGTCGGTGCCGGTCTTCTCGCGGCAGCCCTCGAGGGCGGTGTAGACGATGCGCTGGGCGACCTGCTTCTTGCCGTCCTGGAGCACCTTGGAGACCAGCTGGGTCACCAGCTGGGACCCGTAGACCGGGTCGACGTCGAGAGGCCGCTTCGGTGCGGGACCCTTGCGCGGCATATCAGCTCTTCTCCTTCTTGGCCCCGTAGCGGCTGCGAGCCTGCTTACGGTTCTTGACGCCCTGGGTGTCCAGCGTGCCGCGGATGATCTTGTAGCGGACACCGGGAAGGTCCTTGACCCGGCCACCGCGCACGAGCACGATCGAGTGCTCCTGCAGGTTGTGGCCGACGCCCGGGATGTACGCCGTGACCTCGACGCCGCTGGACAGGCGCACGCGGGCGACCTTGCGCAGGGCGGAGTTCGGCTTCTTCGGGGTGGTCGTGTAGACGCGGGTGCAGACACCGCGTCGCTGGGGCGAACCCTTCAGGGCAGGTGTCTTGTTCTTGGACACCTTGTCCTGTCGGCCCTTGCGGACCAGCTGGTTGATCGTGGGCACCTGGTGGTTCCCCTTCATGTGGCTCTCAGGACCCGGCACTCTGCCGGGACCGACGTACTGCTGCTGTGTCTGGGTGGTGCAGGGCCAACCCGTCGCTGCTACCCCCGCGGTCGGGCGTGTCGCCCGGCGCACCTGTCATCGGCCTGTCTGGAACCTGCCGGCGACGGGGATTCACGTGCCGGCGATCGGCGATCCTGTCCGTCGACCAGTTCCGGGCACGCGCAACAGTCTGGTTGTCCCAGACACGAGGGAAGACAGTACCGGGAGCCCTTACCACGGTCAAAACGCGCCGGTGCCGCAGGTAGAGCAGGCTCGCGAGGCTGGTCCCGAGCACCGTCAGGGCGCCTCCGACGAGCAGCGTCCAGCGGGCGCCGAACATCTCCCCGACCCACCCGATGAACGGCGAGCCCAGGGGGGTGCCGCCGATGAAGATCATCATGTAGAGCGCCATCACCCGGCCCCGCATCGCCGGCTCGGTGTGCAGCTGGACGAAGGTGTTGGCGCTGGTGATCATCGTCAGCGCCGCCAGCCCGAGCAGCGGGCACATCAGCGCGAACAGCAGGTACGTCGGCATCAGCCCGGCCACCATCTCCAGCGTCCCGAAGGCGATCGCGGCGCCCACCACCACCCGGTGCCGGGTCCGGACCCGGCGCGCGGCGACCAGCGAGCCGGCCAGCGACCCGACCGCCAGGAAGCTGCCGAGCAGGCCGTACTCGGCCGGCCCGCGGCCGTAGACCTCGGTGGCCATCAGCGCCGAGGTCATCTGGAAGTTGAGCCCGAAGGTGCCGGCGAAGAACACGATGCCGAGGATCAGCATCAGGTCGGGTCGGCCCCGCACGTAGCCGAGCCCGGCTCGGATCTGCCCGGGCTCGCGGCCGACCGGCAGCGGGGTGGCCAGCGCCCGGCCGTCGAGACGGGCCAGCGCCAGGATCGGCGCGGCGTAGCTGAGTCCGTTGACCAGGATCACCCAGCCGGTCGCCTGCACGCCCGAGCCCAGGGCCGCGATCGAGAGCCCGGCCAGGGCCGGACCGACCAGCCGGGCCAGGTTGAAGCTGGCCGAGTTGAGACCGACCGCGTTGCTGAGGTCGTCGTGGTCGACCATCTCGGAGACGAACGTCTGCCGGGCGGGGGCGTCGAAGGCCGCGGCCACTCCCAGCGCCACGGCGAGGACGTAGACGTGCCAGGTCTGCACCAGCCCGGTGACCGCCAGCAGGCCGAGCAGGATCGCCGGCACGGCCATCCCGAGGTTGGTCAGCTGGAGCAGCCGGCGCTTCGGGATCCGGTCGGCGACCAGACCGGCCACCGGGGAGAGCAGCAGGAACGGCAGGAACTGCAGGCCGGTCGTGATCCCGACCGCGGCGGCGCTGTACCCGGACAGCAGCAGCACCAGCCAGTCCTGCGCGACCCGCTGCAGCCAGGTCCCGACGTTGGAGACGAAGCCGCCGGCCGCGTAGAGGCGGTAGTTGGGGTTGGCGAGGGAGCGGAACGTGGGGCTCAACGGGGGTGTCTCAGTCTTCCTGGGCGAGGCGATCGAGGATCGGTACGGCGGCGCGCAGGGTGGCGCGCTCCGCGGGGGTCAGCGCACGCAACCGGCGGGAGAGCCACTCGTCGCGGCGGCGCCGGTCGGCCATCAGGGTCTCCCGGCCGAGGTCGGTCAGGCCGACCAGGACCTGGCGCCGGTCGACCTGGTGCGGCCGGCGGGCGACGTACCCGTCCTGCTCGAGGCAGTTCACCGTGCGGGTCATGCTGGGCGGCTGCACCCGTTCGTGCGCGGCGAGCTCACCGATGGTCAGGTCGCCCTGGCGCTGCAGCGCCCCGAGGACCGCCATCGCGCTGGTGCTCAGCGGGTTGCCGGGCTCCCGCTCCAGCGTCAGCCGCCGGCGCAGCCGCATCACCGCGATCCGCAGCCCGGTGGCCAGCACCGGCCTGGGGCTCGGGCGCTGGTCGTCGGGGGTCACGGTCGGTGCAACTCGTTACCCCCGCTAAACATTCCCGTGCGGGGTCAGGTCAGCCAGGCGGTGATCGGGTTGATCGCGAAGTAGACGACGAACAGCCCGGCCACCACCCCCATCAGCGGGTGCACCTCCCGGGCCTTGCCGACCACGAGCTTGATCAGCACGTAGGCCAGGAAGCCGGCGCCGATCCCGACCGTGATCGAGTAGGTGAACGGCATCAGCACGATCGTGAGGAATGCCGGCAGGGCGATCTCGACGTCGCCCCAGGAGATCTCCGCGACCTGCTGCATCATCAGGAAGCCGACCAGCACCAGCGCCGGGACCGCCGCCTCGGACGGGATCGCCGCGACCACCGGGGTGAAGAACGTCGCCAGCAGGAACAGCACCCCGGTGACGATCGAGGCCAGCCCGGTGCGGGCGCCCTCCCCCACCCCGGAGGCGGACTCGATGTAGGAGGTGTTCGAGGAGACCCCACCGGCACCGCCGGCGATCGCTGCGATCGAGTCCACGACCAGGATCCGCTGGGTGCGCGGCGGGATGCCCTCGTCGTCGTTCAGCCCTGCCTCGGCACCGATCGCGGTCATCGTGCCCATGGTGTCGAAGAAGTCGGCGAGCATCAGCGAGAAGACCAGCAGCAGCGCTGCCACCACGCCGATCGACCCGAACGCGCCGAACAGCGAGAACTGGCCCAGCGTGCCGAAGTCCGGCACGTCGATGAATCCGTCGAAGCGCGGCACGGTCAGCGACCAGCCACCCGGATTCTCGGCCCGAGTGCCCAGGTCGAGCAGCGCGTCCAGAACCACGGCGACCACGGTGGCGGCCAGGATGGCGATCAGGATCGCGCCGCGGACCCGGCGTACCCACAGCGCCACCAGCAGCACCAGGCCGCCGGCGAAGACCAGCACCGGCCAGCCGGACAGCGTCCCGCCCGCACCCAGCTGCACCGGCACGGTGGTCTGGGCCGCGTCCGGGATCCGGCTCACGAACCCGGCGTCGACGAAGCCGATCAGCGCGATGAACAGGCCGATCCCCACCGAGATCGCCACCTTGAGCTGGGTCGGGACGGCATGGAAGACCGCGGTCCGGAAGCCGGTGAGCACCAGCACCAGGATCGCGACGCCCTCCAGGACGACCAGCCCCATCGCATCGGCCCAGGTCGACTGGGTGGCGATCGCCACCGCGACGAAGGCGTTCAGCCCGAGCCCGGTGGCCAGCGCCAGCGGGAAGTTCGCGACCGCCCCCATCAGGATCGTCAGCAGCCCCGCGACCAGGGCGGTGCCGGCGGCGATCGCCGGCAGGTTCGACCCGTCGCCGGGCCCCCCGGCCAGGTAGTTGCCCTCGGAGTCGGCGACGAACCCGAGGATCAGCGGGTTCAGCACGATGATGTAGGCCATCGTGAGGAACGTGACGATGCCGCCGCGGACCTCACGGCCGACCGTGGAGCCCCGCTCGGTGATCTGGAAGAAGCCGTCGAGGCCGCCGGTACGACGCTGGGTCTCTGTGCTCACGGAGGAGCAGCATGGCAGACGCGCTAGCGTGAGCGACGTGGAGTTCCGCGACGAGCAGCCGATGAAGCACGAGATCGGCAACCGGACGTTCATCGTCGCCGACGTCGAGCCCCTCGACGTGGACGGGGTGCGCACCGTGGAGATCGGCTCCGCGGTCTGGCTGCTCGCGTTCCTGGCGCTGCTGCCGTTCTACGGCCGGCTCTCCGAGGACGGCCGGACCTGGTGGCTGTGGACCTGCCTGGCCGGCCTCGGCCTGGGGCTGCTGGGACTGGAGTACTGCCGCCGGCGGCGCCGGGCCCGGATGGAGCACGGCGAGCCGGAGGGCCCGCCGGACATGGGACCGCCCACCGGTCCCTGACCCCAGCGACGGGGCGGACCGGCTCGGGCCGCGCTCAGACCGGGTCGATCTCGTCGCTCAGGGTGTCCCAGACCGGCTCGGGCATCGGCTGCGGCTCGTGCTTCTTGGCCAGCCGCACCTCGGAGTGCGCACCGCAGCCGTGGTCGAGCGAGACCACCCGGCCGTCGTCGTTGGCGTCGCCGTTGGCGCACACGCCGAAGGACTCGGTCAGCGGTCCGGCGAGGCGGACCAGGAAGCCGCAGGACCAGCAGTGGTCGGGGGCGGCCTGCGCCACGGGCGAGGACGGGCCGCCGTCGCCGTCGTACCAGCGCTCGGCCGCCAGGTCACGACCCTCGACCGAGAGGGTGCGGATCCGGCCCAGGCCCAGGTCCGCGGCCACCGCCCGGACCTGCGCCTTGTCGTCGGCGTCGAGAGGGTCGTCGCCGAAGGAGTACGTCGGCACCAGCCGCGGGTCCTCGTCGTCGACCGGCAGCAGGTCCCCCGGGGACAGGTCGCCCGGCTTGATCCGCTCGCGGTAGGGCACCCACTCGGGCGCGACGATCGCCTCGTCTCCGGGCATCAGCACGATCTCGTCGACCGTGACGTTCTTCTGCCGGGACGCGCGCGCCACCACCACCGACCAGCGCCAGCCGGCGTACCCCTTGCGGGTGCAGGCGAAGAGGTGGGTGACCACCCGCTCCCCCTCGGTGAGGTGACCGAGGTGCTCGCCGACATCGCCGGGCTGGGTCTCCTCGACCAGCGCGGCGCGGGCCACCTCTACGGCCGCGATGGCGGTGGCGTCGGGCTTGGCGCGCGTGCTGGTGCTCACCGCGGCATCATCGCCCATCCGGCGCCCGACCGCGAGGCCGGGGTGCCGACCCCGGGACGGCCGGACCTCGCCCGTGCGCCTGACCACGAGGGTCTGACCCGAGAGGCAGGATGGGCCCATGTGCCCGACCCACCCCGACGCCCCCGGGGATCCCGGCGACCGTGCCGAACGGCCCGCCGCCGACCGGGCGCGCGCGGTGGGTCGCGGCATCGGTTCCGGGATCGGCTCCGGGGCGAAGGTCACGGCCAAGGGGGTGCGGCAGGCCGCCCAGGGGGCCGGCCGGGCCGGGCGGTACACGGTCAAGCAGGCCAGGCGCGCGGCTCGGGCCGAGGGGGCCGAGAAGTCCGGGCTGAGCCGGCTGATCGAGATGCACGCCTTCAACACCGCCGGCGACGCCGCGGTCGCGATCTCCTTGGCCGGCACGCTGTTCTTCCAGGTCCCCACCGGGGAGGCTCGCGGGCAGGTCGCCCTCTTCCTCGGTCTGACGATGCTCCCCTTCGCCATCGTCGCCCCCTTGATCGGCCCGTTCCTGGACCGGTTCAGCCACGGCCGCCGGTGGGCGATCGGCTCGACGATGGCGATCCGCGCGTTCCTGTGCTGGGTGCTGGCCGGGGCGGTGATCACCGAGTCGGCCTGGCTGTTCCCGGCCGCGCTGGGGGTGCTGGTGGCCTCCAAGGCGTACGGCGTGACCCGCGCGGCGGCGGTGCCACGGCTGCTGCCGGACGGCTCGACCCTGGTGAAGACCAACGGCCGGGTCTCGATGTCCGGCGTGGTGGGGGTGGTGGTCTCGGCCCCGATCGCGGGGTTGGCGGCCACGGTGGGGGCGGAGTGGTCGCTGCGCTACGCCTTCGTGCTCTTCGTCGTCGCGACCATCGCCGCGATCCGGCTGCCGGTCCGGGTGGACTCCAGCCTGGGCGAGGGCGAGCTGGTGATGCTGCCCGGGGTGACCCGGCTCGAGGACCATCGGGGCCGTCCCCGGATGCGGATCCCGGGCTCGGTGGCGTTCGCGCTGCGAGCCAACTGCGGCCCCCGCTGGCTGTCGGGGTTCCTCACCATGTTCATGGCGTTCCTGCTCCGGGAGAACCCGATCGGCGACTGGCGGCCCGAGCTGCTGCTGGGCCTGGTCATCGGCGCCGCCGGGCTCGGCAACACGATCGGCATCGTGACCGCGTCGGTCGTCAAGCGGATCCAGCCGGGGGTGACGCTGGTGGCCGCCCTGGTCGCCGCCTCGGCGATGTCGCTGCTGACCGCGCTGTTCTACGGCGTGCTGACCGTGGTGCTGCTGGGGCTGGTCGCGGGCCTGGCGCAGTACCTGGCCAAGGTGTCGCTGGACTCCACGATCCAGACCGACGTCGACGAGCGGGTCCGCACCAGCGCGTTCGCCCGCAGCGACACCACCCTCCAGCTGGCCTGGGTGATCGGCGGGTTCGTGGGGATCGCGCTACCGCTGAACCCGCCCCGGTTGGGGCTGGGGGTGGCCTGCGCGGTGCTGGCGGCCTGGACCGCGTTCGTCCTGGCCACCAACCCGCGGCGTCAGCGCGGCGCCGGCGCTGGCTCTCGGCTCTGGCTCTGGCTGCTGGCAGCGCCAGCGTCTCCGGCAACGGCAGCGGCCTGAGCCCGGCTCTGGGGTGGCGGCGGCCCCGCCACGGCCGGGGCGTGCCGGGGCGTGCCGGCAGGTCAGAGGTCCAGCTCGTCGGCGAGCGCGCGCAGCAGCTTCGCGGTCGGCTTGGCGGTGCGCGGGTCCGGGTGCCGCCCGTGCTGGTAGGCCTCGCCGACCCCGTCGAGCAGCCGGATCAGGTCCTCGACGATCGGGGCCATCTCGTCGGGCTTCTTGCGTCGCGCCGCGGACTGGTTGCGGGAGACCGACGGCGCCTGGTCGAGGACCCGCACCTGGAGCGCCTGCTCCCCGCGGCGGCCCTGCGCGATGCCGAACTCCACCCGGGTGCCGGCCTTCAGCGTGTCGGTCCCGGCGGGGAGGGCCTCGGAGCGGACGTAGACGTCCGGGCCCTCCTCCTGGGACAGGAAGCCGAAGCCCTTCTCGGCGTCGTACCACTTGACCTTGCCTGTGGGCACGGTGCTGACCTCTTCCTGCTCGGGTGCGCCGGTGGGCGCGGGTGTTCGTCACGGGCGACGGGGCTGGGAGGCCGACAGCGTGTCCCGGCCGACGGCCGCGCGGGTGGGCCCTCCCCGGGCCGGGCGCCAGCGTAGTTGGCCGCCCCAGCCCCCGCGACTCCTGACGGGCTCCTGGCCCTGCTTCACCCGGGTCGGGCGCCTCCCGGGTCGGGCGCCTCCCGCGTCGGGCGCCTCCGGGTCGTGTGCCTCACGACGCGTCCCAGCGCGTCCCCAGGCACACGACCCCACCCCCGCGAGGCGAGCCCCACGGCCACTCCGATCAGAAGGCCCGGGGGTCAGACCAGCGCCGGGGCCAGCGTGCTCGCCCCCAGCACGATGCCGGCCAGGTTGGCGCCGAGCAGGAGCAGCACCCACAGCACCGAGGGCACCCGGGTGAGCCGGGCCAGCTGGTCGGGATCGGAGCCGCGCCGTCCGCGGCGGCCACCCACCAGCAGCTCGATCAGCGGCCGGGGGGCAGCCAGCAGCAGCACCCAGGTGAGGAGGTACGCCGTCCACGCGACGACGAGCGGGGCGCCGTACCAGCTGATCGCGACCAGCCCCGCGACCGAGACGACCAGCGCGAGGAGGCCGTAGCCGTTCCGGATCCACAGCAGCATCCCGGCCAGCCCGACGGCCAGCAGCCACAGCAGCCCCAGCGGCCGGCCCGCCGCCAGCAGCGCGGCCGCCAGGAGACCCAGCAGCGCGGGGGCGAGGTACCCGGCGGCCAGGGTGGCGACCATGCCGGGACCGCGGGGCCGGCCGCGGGTGACGGTGACCCCGGAGGTGTCCGAGTGCAGCCTGATCGCGTGCAGCCGCCGCCCGACCAGCACCGCGACCGCGGCGTGCCCGGCCTCGTGGACGATCGTCAGCAGCAGCCGTACCCGGGGCCAGGTCAGCGGCGCCAGCACCAGCAGCAGCGCGACGGCTCCGCTGCCGAGGACCACGTCGGCGCCGGGGACGGCTCGGGCGGTGACCGCCTGGTCCCAGATCCGCAGCAGCAGGTCCACGCCCCGGCTCAGACCAGCGCGTCGTTCAGCGACCCGGACCGGAAGCCCCGCGGGTCGATCGTGGCGACCGGGAACCCGGCCTCGACCACGGCGACGGAGACCGCCTCGGCCAGGTCGTCGCCCAGCGGCAGCAGCGCGGCGTCCACCTCGATCGACGCCCCGTCCCCCCGGTCGCGCACCCGCAGGTCGCGCAGCCCGGCATCGGCCAGCAGCGTCCGGACCGCGACCTCGGCCCGTTCCACCCGGGAGAGCCGGCTCGGGGTGACCTGGACGCCGTAGGCGATCCGCGAGGACAGGCAGGCGGCCGCCGGCTTGTCCCAGGTGGGCAGGTCCCAGCGCCGGGAGGCCTCCCGCACCTGGGCCTTGGTCAGCCCGGCGTCCCGCAGCGGGGCGACGGCACCGCGCTCGTCGGCGGCCCGGATCCCTGGTCGGAAGCCGGCGACCGCGTCGTCGGCGTTGGTGCCGGTGGCGACCGCGGCCAGCCGGTGCTCGGCAGCCAGGGCGTTCAGCACCTCGACCAGCTCGGCCTTGCAGAAGAAGCAGCGCTGGCCGCTGTTGGCCCGGTAGCCCTCCCGGTCCATCTCGTGGGTCTGCGGCGTGAGCACCCGGACCCCCAGCGAGCGGGCCAGGTCCCGGGCCGGGTCCCGTTCCGCCTCGGGCAGTGCAGCGGAGTATCCGGTGGCGGCGACGACCCGGTCGGGACCGAGCGCGCGCACCGCTGCGGCCAGCAGGAAGGCGCTGTCGGCGCCGCCGCTGAAGGCGACCAGGACCGAGCCCAGCGCCCGCAGCCCCTCCTCGAGCGCGGCCAGCCGAGCGGTGAGCAGGTGCTCGTCCAGCCAGGCCGGGAACCGGGTGAGGTCCTCGAGCACCACGTGGGTGCCGGCGGCGAGCAGCTCCTCGCGCGAGCAGCCCCCGGTCAGCACCGAGACGCTGGTGGCGCCGGCCGCCAGGGCGCCCTCCACGTCGTGGACGTGGTCGCCGACGTAGACCGTGGCGCCCTCACGCTGCAGGGTCGCCGCCTTGCCGACCCCCCAGACCCAGCCCTCGAGCTCGTCGACGTCGAGCCCGACGTGGTCGACGTGGAGCCGGGCGTTGGCCGGGTACTTCCCGGTGACCACCACCGTGCGGCCGCGGTGCCGTCGTACCGCCGCCAACGCCTCGTGCGCGCCCGGCAGCGCCGGCACCGTGGTGATCGCGTGCCGGGGGTACAGCTCACGGAACCGGTCACCGGCCGGTCCGACGGCCTCGGTCGGGAGGTACGGCGCGAGCAGCAGCTCCAGCGGTGGGCCGAGCCGGGCGGTCATCTCCTCGACGGGGAAGTCCACCCCGAGCTCGTCCCCGAGGGCTCGCAGCACGTCGGCGAAGCCGGGCGCGGTGTCGATCAGCGTCATGTCCAGGTCGAAACCCACCACCACCGGCGGCGCCGGCGACGGGGCGGACGCTGACTCCGAGCCGGGCGTGAGCATGGGGGCAGCGTAGGTGCGAGCTGGCGGCTGGGGGAAACGGCCTCCTAGGGTGTGCTCCTTACCGCACAATGGAGGTTCACCCCCAGGTCGACTGCTCGCCCGGCCGAGGGTGACACGGACGGCTGGCCAGCTCGGGAGCACCGGGTCCGACGAGGGAGGGAGCGTGACGATGACACGACCCGTCGACCGACGTGCCCGTCGCGCCGCAGGCCGCCGTACCTCGGCCCGCCTGGCGGCGCTCGCCGGCTTGTTGGTCGCAGGCCTGGGCCTCGCTCCGCTCACCGGTACGGCGGCGCACGCCGCCGGGCAGCCTGGCCAGGCAGCGGACGAGCAGGCCGGGTTGTTCCTGGTGACCCTCGACGGGTCCGGGGTCGCCGGCGACCGCCGTCCGCTCCCCGACCCGCTGGTGCGGCTGCGCCTGCAGGCCGAGCAGGACCGGCTGCTCGCGGCGGTCGGCGTGGAACGCACCGTCTACCGCTGGACCACCGCGTTGAACGGGTTCGCCGCCCGCCTGACCACCGAGCAGGTCGAGGCGCTGCGGGGTGACCCGCGGGTCACCCAGGTCGAGCCGGACGCCCGCCGCCGCTTGGCGGCCCGGTCCGCGGGCGACGTCGTCGCCGGTCCGGTGGGCAGCGGTCGGACCACCGGCGGGGCCGGCATCGTGATCGGTCTCGTCGACACCGGCATCGCCCCCCGCAACCCCCTCTTCACCGCGGTCCCGGGACTCGGCGGGGTCCCGTCCCGCTTCGCCGACGCCTGTCAGCCGGGCGAGGGCTGGTCGGCCGACACCTGCAACCCCAAGCTGGTCGCGGCCCGCTGGTTCGTCGACGGCTACGGTGCCGAGCGGGTCCGCAGCTCTGCCTCCCTCTCGGCCTACGACGACGACGGCCACGGCACCCAGGCGGCCTCGATCGCGGCCGGCAACGCCGGGGTCACCGCACGGGTCCAGGGTCGCGCGCTGGGCTCGTACGCCGGGCTCGCCCCGCAGGCCAGGATCGCGGCGTACAAGGCCTGCTGGTCGGCGCCGGACCCGGACGACGACGGCTGCTCGACCGCGGACGTGGTCACCGCGGTGGACCGCGCGGTCCGCGACGGCGTGGACGTGCTCAACCTCTCCCTGGCCGGCGGTGGCAGCGACGACACCGTCTCCCGGGCCCTGCTCGGAGCCACCGAGGCCGACATCGTGGTGGTCGCCGCCGCCGGCAACGCCGCCGACCGCTTCACCGGCCACCCCGTCCCGTGGGTCACCACGGTCGGGGGCGCCACCGGCGTGCTCCGTCGCGGCGAGGTGGTGCTGGGCGACGAACGGCTCGCCGGGGTGATGACCTCCGCACGAGGCGTGGACCCGGCCCCGCTGGTGCTGGGCGCCGATGCGCCGGCGCGTGGCGCCAGCCGGGCCGATGCCCGGGTCTGCGCCCCCGGCAGCCTGGACGCCTCCCGCGTCGGCGGTCGGATCGTGCTGTGCGAGCGCGGCGACATCGGCCGGGTCGACAAGTCCGAGGCGGTACGCCGCGCCGACGGAGTCGGCATGGTGCTGGTCAACGTGGCCGCCGGCCCGGTCGACTCCGACCTGCACGCCGTCCCCACGGTGCACCTGGGCGCCGCCGACGGCCGTCGGTTGCGCGACTGGCTCAGCGCCCATCCCCGGGGCCGGGTCGCCCTGCGCCCGGACGGTCTCGACCGGGGAGCGCCCCGCTCGGTCGGCTGGTCGAGCCCCGGCGACCCCGCCTCCGCGGTGCTCAAGCCGGACCTGGTCGCCCCGGCGACCGGGCTGCTCGCCGCCCTGCCCCATGCGCCCGGCTGGGGCTTCACCTCAGGCACCTCCGCCGCTGCGGCCTTCACCAGTGGCGCCGCCGCCCTGGTCCGGTCCGCCCACCGGGACTGGTCCGCCGCCGAGGTGCGCTCGGCCCTGGCGACGACCGCCTCACGGGTCCGGGGACCGGAGGACCTCTTCGGCACCGGCGCCGGACGGGTGCGTCCCGAGCGGGCGCTCGACCCGGGACTGGTCTACCGGGTCCGACCGCGGGACTACCGCGACTGGCTGGAGGGCGCCGGCGGCCGGGAGCTGAACACTCCGTCGATCCTGATGCCCGCCGGGCGTGCCCGGGCCACCCGGACCGTCACCAACGTGGGACGCCGGGCGCTGTACTTCTCCTCGCGGGTCAGCGGCTTCGACCGGACCACCGTCCGGGTCACCCCGGCGGCCGTGCGGCTCGCGCCGGGCGAGAGTGCCGAGTTCACCGTCACGGTGGTGGGCGGCCGCGCCGCAGGCACCTCCGACCAGGGGTTCGTCACCTGGCGGGGCGCCCGGGGTACGGTCACCCGGATCCCGGTGGTCCTGGCCCGCTGATCCGGGCACCCCGGGCTGGACTGGCTGGTTGCCGGTCGGATCTCGGCCGCGGTTTCCCCGGCCGACCGGGGAAACCGGAACTGGTCGGGGCAAGCACCCCCCGACAAGTGACTGTTCGCCCCGACAGGTGACGGTCCGCCCCGACAAGTCCGAGGCAGATACGCCAGCCGGCCGGGGAAACCGGAACTGGTCGGGGCAAGCACCCCCCGACAGGTGACGGTCTGCCCCGACAGGTGACGGTCCGCCCCGACAGGTGACGGTCCGCCCCGACAGGTCCGAGGCAGATTAACCAGCCGGCCGGGGAACCCGGAACCGGTCGGGGCAAACACCCCCGACAAGTGACGGTTCGCCCCGACAGGTGACAGTCCGCCCCGACGAGTGACGGTCCGCCCCGACAAGTCCGGGGCGGGAACGCCAGCCGGCCGGGGAAACCGGAACTGGTCGGCGCAAGCACCCCCCGACAGGTGACAGTCCGCCCCGACAGGTGACGGTCCGCCCCGACAAGTCCGAGGCAGATACGCCAGCCGGCCGGGGAAACCGGAACTGGTCGGGGCAAGCACCCCCCGACAGGTGACGGTCTGCCCCGACAAGTCCGAGCCCCCGGCCGACCCCCGCCCGACCCCCGCCCGGCCAGCCCGGCCAGCCCGGCCCGCCGGGCCAGCCCAACCGAGCCCCAGTCCGGCCCGCCCCACCCGGCTCAGCTCAGGCGGCCGGACGGTCCCGGCACAGCGAGGCCAGGTAGCCGGTGACGTCCTCGGGGCTCCAGTGCGGGCGGGACTCGGTCAGCCCCGCGGCGATCGTCGCCAGGTACGGCTCCGAGGGCGGGGTGTGCTCCACGTGGTCGGCGCCGTGCGGGGCGGTGAACGTCAGCAGCGGCGCCCCGTCCTGCTCACCGACCGCGACGATCGTCTCGTAGTGCCCCGGCCCGGCGGTGTGCCGGCCACCGTCCAGCGGGTCCAGCACCAGGTCCTCGACCGGGTCGCCCTCGGCGGGCAGCCGGTACATCTCCTGGGCGGCGATGTCGGCGAACTGGCCCGCGGTCACCAGGTAGGCACGGGCCGCGGTCCGGCCCGGGGTCTCGTGGTCGTAGAAGGCCACCCCACCGCCCCACTGGACGGACTCCCCGGCGAAGTACGTCGTCCCGGCCAGGTCCACCGGCGCGGTGCGCAGCGGCGGGGTCCGGTCTCGGGCACCCGGGTTGGTGCGGCTGCCACCCGGCGGGCAGCCGCCGGCGAGGTAGCAGGCGAGACGGTCGGCGGACATGTTCGAGCCGTAGCTGACGTACCAGACGTGGGACATATTCGCGCCCACGATAGTGACCGGCGCCGGAGATGTCCGTGGCCCACGCCACCCCGGGCGGGTGGCGTGGGCCACGGAACGGATCGCGGAAGGCGGGTCAGGCCGGCTCGGACTCCCGCTGCAGGGTCCGGTCGTGGCGCAGCGAGCTCTTCGCGGTCTCCTTGGCCACGACCACCGCGATGATCGTCAGCACCGAGGCGATCGAGACGTAGATCGCGACCGCGGTGGTGTTGCCGTCGTCGACGTCACCGAGCAGCTTCAGCGCGATGATCGGGGCCAGCGCGCCGGCGAAGATCGAGGCCAGCTGGTAGCCGACGGACGCACCGGTGTAGCGCACCGAGGTGCCGAACAGCTCGGAGAAGAAGGCCGCCTGCGGGGCGTACATCAGGGCGTGCAGGACCAGCCCGACCACGACGGCGAGGATGATCTTGCCCTCGCTGCCGCTGCCGATCAGGTCGAAGAAGATGAACGACCAGACCGCGACCCCGACGGCGCCGGCGAGGTACAGGGGCCGTCGACCGACCCGGTCCGACCAGGCCCCGATCAGCGGGATCACGATGAAGTGCACGACGGAGGCGATCAGCAGCGCCTTGAGGATCGGGCTCTTGTCGCCGCCGGCGTACTCGACCAGGTAGGTGATCGAGATGACCGTGAAGATGTAGTAGGAGATGTTCTCCGCGAGCCGCATCCCCATCGCCACCAGCACCTCGCGCGGGTACTGGCGGATGACCTCCAGCAGCGGCATCGTCGGCGCGCTGTCCTTCTTGGCGGCCATCTCGGCCTGGGCCTCGGCGAAGACCGGGGACTCCTCGATGGTCAGCCGCACCCACAGTCCGACCATCACCAGCACGGCGCTGAGCAGGAACGGGATCCGCCAGCCCCACGCCTGGAACGCGGCGTCGCTCTGCACCGCGGCCAGCACCCACAGCACTCCGGTGGCGAGCAGGTTGCCCAGCGCCACGCCGGACTGCGGCCAGGAGGACCAGAAGCCGCGCTGGTCGTCCGAGCCGTGCTCGGCCGCCATCAGCACCGCACCGCCCCACTCGCCGCCGACCGCGAAGCCCTGCACCAGGCGGCAGGCCAGCAGCAGCACCGGCGCCGCGATCCCGATGGTCGCGTACGTCGGCAGCAGGCCGATCGCGACGGTCGCGCCGCCCATCATCATCAGCGAGACGACCAGCATCTTCTTCCGGCCGACCCGGTCACCGAAGTGGCCGAAGACCACCCCGCCGAGGGGCCGTGCCACGAAGCCGAGCGCGTAGGTGCCGAAGGCGAGCATGGTCGCGGTGACCGGCTCGGACTCGGGGAAGAACAGCGCCCCGAAGACCAGGGCGGCGGCGGAGCCGTAGAGGAAGAAGTCGTACCACTCGACGGCGGTGCCGATCAGGGAGGCGAAGACGACCTTGACGATCGGACTGCGCCCGCCGGGATCGGTGGCACCGGCCCCGTCGTGGGTGCTGGTGGAGGTGGTCATCGCTGCTGCCTTTCTCTGGGGGCTGGGTGCTGGGGGCTGGGGCTGGGTGCTGGGGACGCCGGGAAGGGGCGAGGGGTGCGCTGCTCAGGCGGCGGTCCACCCGCCGTCGAGGGAGAAGGAGGACCCGGTGATCGAGTCGGTGTGCGGCCCGCAGAGCCAGGCGACCATGGCGGCCACCTCGTCGGGCTCCACCAGCCGCTTGACCGGGGTCCGGGCCAGCAGCACGTCGGAGACCACGTCGTCCTCGGGGATGCCGTGCGAGCGGGCCTGGTCGGCGATCTGACCCTCGACCAGCGGGGTCCGCACGTACCCCGGGCAGACCGTGTTGCTGGTGACGCCGCGACCGGCGGCCTCGAGGGCGATCACCTTCGACAGCCCCTCGAGGCCGTGCTTGGCGCTGACGTACGCCGCCTTGTACGCCGAGGCCCGGTGGCCATGGACGCTGGACACGTGGACGAGCCTTCCCCACTGGCGCTGATACATGCCTGGCAGCAGCCGGCGGGCCAACCGGAACGGCGCCTCGAGCATGATCCGGTGGATCAGCTGCCACCGCTCGGGGTCGAAGTCCTCGATCGGGGCGACGTGCTGGAGGCCCGCGCAGTTGACCAGCACGTCGACCTCGAGGTCGAGCGCGTCGATGGCGGCACCGTCGGCCAGGTCGAGGCCGAGGGCCTCACCGCCGACGTCGGCGGCCACCGTCGCGGCGGCGTCGCGGTCGAGGTCGAGGACGACCGGGTGCGCCCCGAGGTCCGCGAGCGCGGTGACCACCGCGGCGCCGATGCCGCTGGCGCCGCCGGTGACCAGGGCGGACCGGCCCGTCAGCGGGCGGTGGGCGCTCTTGGACGGTTCCGCCGGGGGGATGGCCGGGGACGGGGTGGGAGCGGGGGTGTCGGGCATTCCGACGACGCTAGGAGGTGTCGGCCGTCACGCCCATGTGCTGCTGACCCACAGTTGGGCACCTCGGGTGTGTCAGTGGGACAGGTCGCGAAGTCGGTGCACCCGGGTCGCGAGCTGCAGATCGAGGCTGCGGCCCGGCTCCCGCCAGTCGGCGCCGAGCAGCTCCCCGATCCGGTCCAGCCGCTGCGCGACGGTGTTGGGGTGCACGTGCAGCCGTTCGCCGCTCCGGCGCAGGTGCCCCCCGGTGGCGAACCACGCCTCCAGCGTGTCCAGCAGGCTGCTGCCCCGCTGGGCGTCGTACTCCAGCACCGGACCCACGGTGGCGGTGACGAACTCGGCCAGCTCCTCGGGACCACCGTCGCCGAGCAGCAGCCGGGTCACCCCGAACCCGGCCGGGTCGCTGACCTCGCCGGCGCGACCCAAGGTGTGCAGCGCCCCCAGGCACCGGCGCGCCTCGGCGTAGCCGGCGGCCAGGTCACCGTCGACGGCGGCCACGCCCGCGGTCAGGGTGCCGCCGGCGCGGCGTACCTCGTCGGCGAGCCGGTCCCCCACGGACGAGCGGGTTCTCGTCCGGGACCACGAGCACCAGCGACCCCCGGTACTCGCCGACCAACCCGCGTCGGGCCGTCGCCACCCGCACCGCGCACCGCAGCGCGGCGTGCCGCTCCATCCCGCCACGTCCGCCACCACCACCGCGAGCGGCGGCTCCAGGCTGGCGCCGTGGCGTCGGACGCGCTCCCGCAGCGCCAGGTCCGCGGGGTCGGTCTCCAGCAGGTCCACCAGCAGCTCGCCGCCGAGCCGCTCCTCGGTCTGGGCGACGGTGCGCGCGAACAGCAGCACCAGCGCGGTCACCAGGGTGCCGCGTTCCAAGGTGCGGCGCTGCGCCAGCCCGAGTCGGCGGCGGCCTCGTGGAGCACCAGGGTGGCGACGTGCTCGGTGCCGGCGATCGCGGCCGAGACGAACCCGGCCGGCTCGCCCCCGGCCCCCTCACGCCCGGCAGCAGGACCGAACGGCACCGACCGTCCCGAGGCGACTGCCTCGGCGACCGCGGTCCTCCACCCGGCGGGGCCGGCTGCGCCGGCGAGCAGCTCCCCGTCGGGGGCGTGGATCGCCAGCCGGGCGGTGAGCACCTCGGCCAGCACCACGGCCACCTCGGCGACCCCGCCGCCGTGCAGGAGCAGGTCGGTCAGCCGGTCGTGCGCCATCGCCCCGCGGTCTCCACGGATGCGGCGTGCTCGCTCATCGTCCGGTGTGCCGAGTCGAGCTCGGCGAAGAGTCGGGCGTTCTCCAGGGCGAGGGCGGCGTGCGCGGCGAACGAGGCCAGCAGGCTGACCTCGGAGGCCGGGATCGGGCGCACCGTCCGGTGCACCGCCAGCAGGGCGCCGATCACCCGCCCCTCGACCAGCAGCGGCACACCGACGATGGCGCGGATCCGTTCCCCGCCGACGGCATCGTCGATGTAGGGCGCGGTGCACGAACCGGGCGTCGGCCTGGTAGTCCTCGGTGTAGTACGGCGCGCCGGTCTGGGCGACCAGCCCGAGCAGACCGGTGCCGAGCGGCAGCCGCAGGGTGCGGAACTCCTGGGTCAGCGCGCCGTCGGTGACCCGCATGTACGACGCGCCCTCCTCCTCGTCGTTGAGGGAGAGGTAGGTCATGTCCGCGTGGAGCAGCTGTCGGGCGCGTCGCACGATCGCGGCCAGGATCGTGTCGACGTCGCGGATCGCGGTCAGGTCGTTGGCGGTCTCGTACAGCGCGCTCAGCTCGGCCTCCCGGGCCCGCTGCCGGGCGATCAGCTCGCGCAGCCGCAACGCCAGCTCGTGCTGGCGGGTCAGCTCGGCGAGGTGCTCGGGGGTGGCGCCCTCCTGCTCGGCCGCGGCGACCAGGTCGTCGAAGGCCGGTCGAGGGGCCTCGGCGTAGAGCAGGTCGAGGAAGGTGCCGTCCACGCGCGTGACGCTCTCACGCGACACGGGCCACCGTCATCAGACGGTGGCCCGTGTCGCGATCAGTGACGGGTGCGGGTCAGCCGGAGCGGCCGACCTTGATCGTCATGGTGCCCTTCTTGTTGACCTTGGTCACCTCGATGGTGGTGCCGGTCTTCGGGACGTCGACGCTGAACCAGCCCGGCTGGTAGCGACCGTGGTCACCGGAGCCGTGCTCGTCGCCGTCGTACCAGTAGTCGAGCATGTCGTCGAACATCGGGACCGCCGGCGCACCGGGGATCCGGTACGGCGTGCCGTTCTGGTGCAGCCGCACCTGCTTGGCCCGGTTCAACCCGAACGTCGCGTCGTACGACGCGTGCCCGGGCCGGACCAGGTTGCCGTCCGGCGTGTGCTCGAACCGCGGGTGCGCGTCGACCGGCAGAACCTGCCCGGCGCCGGGGTGGTCCCCCACGTTGTTGTCGCTGTAGGAGGTGTCCCAGTAGGTGACGAGCATGCCGGGGGTGAAGGAGAAGAACTCCACCGAGTCCGTGTTGATTCCGTCGAACCCGAAGTTGTAGTTGTGGGTCAGCACCTTGCCACGGCCCTTGAACTGCCGGTTGTCCACGATGTAGGCGTTGAAGAACTGCTGGTCCTCGGTGCCCGTGGTGGTCCGGAACCCCTCGTAGGTCCAGCCCTCGTCGCTCTCGGCGGTGCCGATCGACTCCCCGTTCAGGGTGATGTTGTCCACCTGGAAGCCCGGCAGCACGTAGGCGCCGTCGGTGATGTAGCGCCACCGCAGCGCGTTGGTGCCGGCCGGCACCGTGGCGGTCAGGTCGACCCAGGCACCGTTGGTGTTGCCCGAGATGCCGGTGCCGTCCTGGTTGTAGCCCGAGTAGTCGGTGCCGCCGTAGCTCTCGCTGTTCTCGACGCCCGCCCAGGTGGTGCCGCCGTCGCTCGAGGCCTCCAGGAACGCGTAGTCCCAGCCGTCCTCGATCTCGTAGCGGACCTTGGCCGTCAGCTCGCCACCCTCGGCGACCTCGCGGGTCATCGTGTTGTTCAGGTCGTTGCCGGACTCGGAGTAGTAGTAGCTCTCCCCACAGGTCCCGCACGGCGCGCCCAGCTCGAGCGGCACGTTCTTGTCGGGCAGCAGCACGATCACGCCGCTGCGCGAGTTGCCGTCCTTCTGAGCCGGACGCATCCGGTGGGTGGAGTTGCGGCCGGCGCGGGCCACGTCGTAGTCGAGCCAGCCGAGCTGGAACTTCGACCACGCCGCAGAACGGCGTGGGCCGGTCACCGATGCCGGCGTCCTTCGGGAGCGTGCCGCGCGACTGCGACATCAGCGCCCACCAGCGCCAGCTGTTCTCGGCACCGCCGGTGTTGCCGGAGGTGTCGTAGAGGTCCGGCAGGCCGAGGTCGTGGGCGAACTCGTGGGCGAAGACGCCCAGTCCGCCGTTCTCCGGCTGGATCGTGTAGTCGTTGACCCACACCCCGGTCGGGTTGTCCGGGACGTTGACCGCCGCGCCGTCGGGGTCGGAGACACCGCCCTCGCCGATGTTCACGCCGCCGATCGGCGCGCCGCCCTCGGGGCCGGTGCCCAGCGGGTTGATCTGGGCGTTCCAACGGTGGCTCCAGATCGCGTCCTCCCCGTAGATCGGGTCGCCGTCGGCCTGGTCGCCGCCGGCGTGCACGACCTGGAAGTGGTCGATGTAGCCGTCCGGCTCGTCGAAGTCGCCGTCCTCGTCGAAGTCGTAGCGGTCCTGCTGGTCGAACGTGCGCAGGTAGGCCTGGATCTCGTCCATCGTCTGGCCGCTGGCCAGCTGCTGCTCGGTCCAGTAGGCCAGGCCGTCACGGACCAGCCACCAGGTGTTGGAGCAGACGATGCTGCCGCACACGTCGCGGCCGTAGCGGGCCTGGTTGAAGGGGACCTTCACCCACTCGGTGATGTCGCCGTCGATGCTGTACCGGCCCACGGACTGCTTCTCGTAGAACTTGTCCATCCGGTTGAAGTACATGTTCTCGTAGTGCTTCTTGCTGTAGTCGGCCTTCCACAGCGTGGAGTTGTCGACCCTGCGATCCGGCTTCGGGATCTCGTTGTGCATCGGCCCGTCGAACCGTTGGGCGTCGGACTCGCCGTCCGGGTACGCCGAGTGCCGGGTGTCGCCGAACTCGGCGATCACCACGAAGATCTTCTCGGTGCCGGTGTTGGCGACCTTGGCGTAGCTGCCGTCGTTGAGCCGCTCGACGGCACCGCGGCCCCCCTGGCGCAGCCGCTGCTGCAGGGCGACCTGACGGCGCGCGTCGTACTTCGCACGCCACTTCGGCACCAGGTTGTCCGAGACCGAGGCCGAGCTGTCGGCTCCGGACGTGCCCGGGGCGGTCCCCGGAGCGGAGACCGCGGTGCCGCCGGAGAGCGTCGCCAGCGGCAGCGCGAGCGCCACCCCCAGCACGCCGACGGCCGCGGTGGACCTGACATTCCTCATCTGTGTTGCCTCCCGAATGGGCAGATCGCGCCGCGGGCAGACGCCCCGAGAATCGCCTCGTCCGACGAGGGCGGCCCGGACACCTTCCGTCCGATGACGGGCCGGGTAAAGAGATCCTGCGGCCGGCCGCGGGATCGTTACCGAACCGAGATCACCCCTCGCGGCTGACCGTCACCCTCCGGTCGCCGAACCGGACGGTGTCCCCGTCCAGCAGGGTGGTCGGGGTGCCGCCGGCCAGCCGCCGGGACGCGCCGGCCCGGACCAGCACCGTGCCGTTGACCGAGCCGCGATCCATCACCACCAGGGTGCCGTCCGGCACCACCTCGAGCTGGGCGTGGGTGGTGGAGAGCGTCAGGTCGTCGCTGCGCAGCGTCACCAGCTGTCGCACCGGCTCGTCGGGCCGCGCCGCGGGGCGACGGCCGACCAGCAGCAGGCCCTCGACCGGCAGGCTCTCGCCGGTGTCGAACCCGAGCCGCCAGGTCGCGACCCCGGCGGCGACCCTGTCGGTGGCCCGGGCTGCGGGTCTGGGTACGCACCGGTCGGGCACGGACGGGTCGGGGCACCGATGGCTCCGAACCGGAGGGCGCGGGCACCAGTCGACGGGCGGTGAGGTTGACGACGCCCTCGTGCTCCGCCTCCGTCCCGGACGGGGTCTCGGGCCCGGTCGCGGGCGCGGGCCCGGGAGGGCGGCGTACGTCGACGACGATCGACCCGGCCACCAGGTCGTGCCGGCCGCGGCGGGTGCCCCGCGGGTCCGCGACCGCGGTGAGGGCGAGCACGACCGCTCCGAGGCCGAACGTCGGCAGGGTGGCGACGGCCAGCAGCAGCTGGCGCCGCAGCGCGGCCGGGACCCCGATCGGGCCTCCCCCGTCGGCGGCCACCACCCGCAGGCCGAGGACCAGCCGGCCGACGCTGCTGCCGGTCCGGCCCAGCCACACCACCCCGAGCACCGTGAGCACCGCCAGCACCAGCGCGGAGAGCAGCAGGGCCGGCCGCGACCCGGCCAGGTCCAGGATCAGCCAGCCGACCAGCCCGGTCAGGGACCAGGCCAGCACCCGGTCGAGGACGAACGCGTGGAACCGCCGGTCCAGGGCGGCGGGGACGGGGGCGGCGAGCTCGGTCGGGACGGCGTCGGTCATCAAGGCGGGCTCCCCCGGTCAGGGGCCGGTGACGCGGATGCTGACACCGTCGCCGAGGTCGACCACGGCGCCGGGCAGCAGCTGGACGGGGATGCCGGGTCGGACATCGTCGGGGGCCATCCCGGGCTGCACGACCACCGTGCCGTTGGTGGAGCCCAGGTCGAGCACCACCGCGGCGCCGTGGTCGGCACCCGCGCCGGGCCGGATCTCCAGATGGGTCGAGCTGACCTCCTGCTGCGGGCTGGGCACCTCGACCAGCACCGGGTCCGCGGCCGAGGACCGGGCGGCGACCGGAGCTCGGCCGACGACCACCACCCGGTCCACGTCGACGGTCTGGCCGTGGGAGAAGTGCAACCGGGCGACCGGGCGGGGCAGCGCGTCCACCGCCGCGGGCTGACCGGCGGGGCCTGCCGCCGGCTCGGGATCACCGACGTCGCCGACCTGGGTGAGCCCGTCGTGGTCGGTGGTGTCGTCGGGGCCGGGCTCCGCGAGCTCGGGCGCCACCGGCACCGGCTCGGTGAGGGCTGGCTCCGCCGCGGCCGGCTCGTCGGTCTCCGCCTCGGGGGCCGGCTCGACCGGGACTGCCTCGTCGGCAGCCGACGGTGGTGCGGCGGGCTCGGGCGGACGCGCCGCCCGGGGCTGGTCCACCCGGGAGACGCGGACCAACCCGCAGTCCACGGCAAGCTCCCCCGTCCCGTCCTGGCCGTCCCCGTTCGCCTCGGCCTCCTCCTGGTCGGTCAGCAGCGTCATCCGGCTGACCTCGCGCAGCGAGCGCTCCACCCAGGTGATCGCGTCGGCGCCCTCGAGCCGCACCGTCGAGCCGCCCGCCTCCAGCACCGCGGTCACCGGGCCGCGCAGCACCACGCGGGTCACCCCCTCCTCGGCGGCGACCAGCGCGAAGGCCGGCAGGTCGCGGATCCCCTCCGCGATCAACGCGTCCAGGGTGAGATCGAACCCGGCCCCGTCCAGCACGAGCTCCCAGATGCCGGCCACCCGCGCCTGCTGGCTCGGGGGCAGCAGCACCGTGACCTGGGGTCCCAGGACCGCGAACCATCCGCCCGGCCGATAGGACCGGACCAGGTCCGGATCGAGCTCGCTCACGTTCGGCTCCTCCCCAGGTTGCCCCCGCGCCGGCCGCCGTCAGCGGTCCGGGTCCTCCTCGGTCGATCCCACCACATCGACGACGACGGCGGTGGCGTTGTCCCGACCCCCCGCCGCCAGCGCCGCGGCGACCAGTCGGCCGGCGGCCCGGACGGGGTCGGGCTCGCCCATCAGACCGGCGATGTCTGCCTCCGCGACGAGGTCGCTGATCCCGTCGGAGCACAGCAGCAGCCGTCCGGCCCGGGCCACCGGGACCCGGGTGAAGTCGGCGTCGAAGCGCGCGGTGACCCCGAGCGCCCGAGTGACCACGTGCCGCTCCGGGTGGCCCGTGGCCGCCTCCGGCGGGATGGTGCCGTTGTCGACCAGCTCCTGGACCAGGCTGTGATCGGAGGTGACCTGGGTCAGCGTCCCCGCGTCGTAGGCGTAGATCCGGGAGTCCCCCAGGTTGGCGAGCAGCCAGTGCGGGCCCCCGTCGAGCTCCTGGGTCTCCGGGTTCGCCTCGACCAGCAGGGCGACGACCGCGGTCGTGCCGGCTTGGTAGTGGTGCTCCCCGGCGGCCCGGTGCCGGTCGACGAAGTCCTCGATCCGCTGCTGGCAGGCGTTCAGGGTCTCGGTCACCGCGCGCTCGCCGTCCCGCGGGTCGTACCCTGCGGACGCGAGCTTCTCGAACTCCTCGATGACGATCCGGCTCGCCTCGTCCCCGCCGTCGTGCCCGCCCATCCCGTCGGCGACCACGTACACCGGGGGCGCCGCCAGCCAGGCGTCCTCGTTGACCGCGCGCACCATGCCGACGTCGGTCGCCGCGCCGTGCCGCAGCTCGACGCGCGTCACCGGACGACCGGAGCGGCGGTGCACACCGCGCGGCTGGGTAGCGTGGGGACGATGTCCGGATCCTCCGACCGCGACCGCGGCTTCCGCTCGCTCGCCGACCAGCTGCGCGCCTGGCCGGACCCGCGGCTCGCCCACCTGTTGCGTGAGCGTCCCGATCTCGCCACTCCTGCCCCCCAAGACTCCAGTCAGCTGGCCTCGCGGGCCGCGACCCGGCCCAGCCTGCTGCGTGCGCTCGACCAGCTGACCCGTGCCGAGCTCTGGGTACTGGATGCCCTGGTGGTGGCCGGCCAAACCACGACTCACAGCCTTGTCGAGCTCGTCCACGCCGACGAGGACGTGGTCCGGGCCGCCGTGCAGCGGCTCTGCGACCTCGCGCTCGTCTGGGAGTCCCGACAGGGCCTTCGGGCGCTGAGCGGGATCGCCGAGGGCCTGCGACGGGGCCCGGAGGCCGTGGTCAGCGGACTGGCCCCGTTCTCGGCCGACCGGCTGGACCCCGCCGAGGTCGAGCGCCTGCTGGCCGGGATCTCCCCGGCCGCCCGGGTCCTGCTCGACCACGTGGCCGAGCACGGCGGCGAGGCCACCACCGGCACCTCGCGGCACACCGTGCGTCCGGACGAGGCGGCCACCCCGGCCGAGGAGCTGCTGTCGCGTCGGTTGCTGGTCCCCCGCCCCGGTGGGGTGGTGGTGCTGCCCGGCGAGGTCGGTGTCGTGCTGCGAGGCGGCCGCACCTCCTCGGAGCCGATCGGCCGGGCACCGGCGCCGGCGGTCTCCGAGCGTCCCGCCGCCCAGGTCGACCGCACCGCTGCCGGGGCGGCGCTGGAGGCGGTACGCCGGGTGGAGCTGCTGCTCGACCACTGGGGTACGACGCCGCCGCCCGCGCTGCGCAGCGGCGGGCTGGGGGTCCGGGACCTCCGCGCCACGGCCGCCGCCCTGCACGTCGACGAGCCCACCGCCGGACTGCTGGTCGAGGTGGCAGCGGCCGCCGGCCTGCTGGCGGTGGGCGCCGACGGCCGGGGTGGCCCGGCCTGGCTGCCGACGGACGCGTTCGACCGCTGGAGCGCCGAGCCGGTCGCGCACCGTTGGACGGTGCTGGTGCGGGCCTGGCTGGAGAGTCCGCGGATGCCGGGGCTGGTCGGTTCCCGGGACGCCGCCGGCAAGGTGTGGAACGCGCTGGCCCCGGAGCTGGCCGGGGTGCACATGGTGGAGAGCCGGCGGATGACGCTGGCGGCGCTGGCGGAGCTCGGCCCCGGCGAGGTGCTGGCCACCGGGACCGGCACCCCGTCGGTGGTGGCCCGGGTCGCCTGGGAGCGGCCGCGACGTCCGCGCGCCCGCGACGAGCAGGTCGCCTGGACGATCACCGAGGCGGCGGCGCTCGGGGTCACCGGGATGGGCGGGCTGGCGTCGTACGCCCGAGCGCTGGTGGCCGACGAGGACCCCGGCCCGGGGCTCACCGCGCTGCTGCCCGACCCGGTCGACCACGTGCTGCTCCAGGCGGACCTCACCGCGGTCGCTCCCGGCCCGCTGGAGTCGACGCTGGCCCGACGCCTGGGGCTGGCGGCCGACGTGGAGTCGCGCGGCGGTGCCACGACGTACCGCTTCACCCCCGCCTCGGTCCGCCGCGCCCTGGACTCCGGCTGGTCGGCGGCCGAGCTGCACGAGTTCCTCGCCTCGGTCTCGCGGACCCCGGTGCCGCAGCCGTTGACCTACCTGGTCGACGACACCGCCCGGACCTTCGGGGCGATCCGGGTCGGCCAGGCGGAGTCGTTCCTGCGGGCCGACGACGAGGCCGCCCTGACCGAGCTGCTGCACCACCCGCGGGCGGGCTCACTGGGCCTGCGCCGGATCGCCCCCACGGTGATCGTCAGCGACACGCCCCTCGACGTGCTGCTGCCGCGGCTGCGGGAGCTGGGGGCCGCTCCGGTGGTGGAGGCACCCGACGGCACGGTCCGGGTGGCCCGGCCGGACGCGCTGCGGGCCCGGACACCGCGCGACCAGCGCGCCGGGGCGGTGCGCGAGGTCCGGGAGACCGCACGGGTCGCCGCGGTCGTGACCGCGATCCGCTCCGGAGACCGGGCCGCCGAGCACCGTCCCGCCGCTCCGGGCGCGGCCCTGTCACCCAGCGGGTCGCTGGCCGCGCTGCGTGAGGCGATCGAGACCCGGGCGGCGGTGCTGATCGGCTACGTCGACAACCAGGGGGCGAGCAGCGAGCGGATCGTGGAGCCGGTCTCGGTCGAGGGCGGCCGGCTCACGGCGTACGACCACCGCGCCGACGACACCCGGGAGTTCGCGGTGCACCGGATCACCACCGTCCGGCCCCTCCCGGCCGAGGACTGAAGGAGCACGGATGCGCGGACGGGTGACCCACGACGAGGGCCGCGAGCGGCCGGCCCGGAGAGACTTCTGGGGCGTGGCGCTGGACTCCCCGGACCCGGCCCGGCTCGCCCGCTTCTACGCCCTGCTGCTGGACTGGCCGATCCACTCCGAGGACGAGGACTGGGTGACGCTGGCGCCACCGGACGGGGTCGCCTACCTGGGGTTCCACCGCAACGACCGCCACGTCCGGCCGGTGTGGCCCTCGACCCCCGACCAGCCGCAGCAGCAGGCCCACCTGGACTTCGAGGTCTCCGACCTGGCCGAGGCGGTGGAGCACGCCGTCGAGCTCGGCGCCACCCGTGCCGCGTTCCAGCCGCAACCGCGGGTCCGGGTGCTGATCGATCCCGACGGGCACCCGTTCTGCCTCTACGACGGATCACCGGACCCGGGGCCCGAGGACGGCGGTCCTGACGGGTACGGCGGCCCTGGCGAGGACAGCCCGGCCCCGGACCCGGCTGGCTAGGCTGGCGACGTGGACGTCGTGAGGTACGCCGAGGCCGCGGCGACCTTGCTGAACACCGACCTGGTCACGGTCTCGGACCTGCGCCGGCTGCTGACCGGGCGGGAGCGGCTGCAGGCGCTGGCCGCGGACCGCGACTGCATGCAGCTGCGCCGGTTCCAGCGCGAGCTCCGACCGGTCTTCGAGGCCGGTGCGGCGGGTGAGACCGCCGTCGTGGTGGACGCGCTCAACGAGCTGATGGTCCGGCACCCGATCACGCCGCGGATCTCCGACCACGACGCCGGTGACCTGCACCTGCACGTCGCCACCGACGCCGCCTCGGTCGCCGACCTCGTCGTCGGCGAGTCCCTGCTGGGCCTGGCCTGCCTGGTCTGCGACCTCGGGCCGACCCGGCTGGGGACCTGCGGGTCGCCGCCGTGCACCCGGGTCTTCGTGGACACCTCCCCCAACACCTCGCGCCGGTTCTGCTCGGACCGGTGCGCCTCGCGCGCCCACGTCGCGGCGCACCGGGCCCGGCGGAGGGCCACCGCGGACCGGTGAGCCCCCAGGCGCCCGGGTCGGGTGCGGGGAGGTCTCCGTACGATGGACCGGGTGAACGACGGCCCCCTCATCGTCCAGTCGGACAAGACCCTGCTGCTGGAGATCGACCACGAGCAGGCGGCCGACTGTCGCAAGGCGATCGCCCCGTTCGCGGAGCTGGAGAGGTCCCCGGAGCACATCCACACCTACCGGCTCAGCCCGCTGGGGTTGTGGAACGCCCGCGCCGCCGGTCACGATGCCGAGCAGGTGGTGGACACGCTGCTGGAGTTCAGCCGGTACGCGGTGCCGCACGCCCTGCTCGTCGACGTCGCGGAGACGATGGCGCGGTACGGACGACTGCGGCTGGAGAAGAACCCCGTGCACGGGTTGGTGCTCGCCTCGACCGACCGGCCGGTCCTGGAGGAGGTGCTGCGCGCCAAGAAGGTGCAGGGGATGCTCGGCGCCCGGATCGACGACGACACCGTCGTGGTGCACGCCTCCGAGCGCGGCAACCTCAAGCAGGCGCTGCTGAAGATCGGCTGGCCGGCCGAGGACTTCGCCGGGTACGTCGACGGTGAGGCCCACCCGATCGCCCTGGACGAGACCAGCTGGACCCTGCGCGACTACCAGCGCGACGCCGCCGACTCGTTCTGGCACGGCGGCTCCGGGGTGGTGGTGCTGCCCTGCGGCGCCGGCAAGACCCTGGTCGGCGCGGCCGCGATGGCCCACGCCCAGGCGACCACGCTGATCCTGGTCGACGAACACCGTGAGCGCCCGGCAGTGGAAGGACGAGCTGGTGCGGCGTACCTCGTTGACCGAGGAGGAGATCGGGGAGTACTCCGGTGCCGTCAAGGAGGTCCGGCCGGTCACGATCGCGACGTACCAGGTGATGACGACCCGCCGGAAGGGCGTCTACTCGCACCTGGACCTGCTCGACGCCCGCGACTGGGGGCTGATCATCTACGACGAGGTGCACCTGCTGCCGGCGCCGATCTTCCGGATGACCGCGAACCTGCAGGCGCGACGCCGGATCGGGCTGACCGCGACGCTGGTCCGCGAGGACGGCCGGGAGGGGGACGTGTTCTCGCTGATCGGCCCGAAGCGGTACGACGCCCCCTGGAAGGACATCGAGTCGCAGGGCTGGATCGCGCCGGCGGAGTGCATCGAGGTGCGGGTGACGCTGCCGACCGACGAACGGCTGGTCTACGCGACCGCCGAGCCCGAGGAGCGGTACCGGCTGGCGGCCTGCACCCACCACAAGGTGGACGTGGTGCGGGACCTGGTGGCGCGGCACTCGGGCCAGCCGACGCTGGTGATCGGGCAGTACATCGAGCAGCTCGACGAGCTCGCCGCGATGCTGGACGCCCCGTTGATCAAGGGTGAGACGCCCGTCAAGGAGCGGCAGCGGCTCTTCGAGGCGTTCCGCACCGGGGAGATCGGGCTGCTGGTGGTCTCCAAGGTCGCCAACTTCTCCATCGACCTGCCGTCCGCGGAGGTGGCGATCCAGGTCTCCGGGTCCTTCGGCTCCCGCCAGGAGGAGGCGCAGCGGCTGGGCCGGCTGCTGCGGCCCAAGGACGAGGGCAAGTCGGCGCACTTCTACACCGTCGTCTCCCGGGACACCATCGACGCCGAGTTCGCCCAGAACCGGCAGCGCTTCCTGGCCGAACAGGGGTACTCCTACCGGATCGTCGACGCCGAGGACCTCGACCTCCCCGCCTGAGGTTTCCCGGAGTGGGGACTCCCTCGCGCGCTCAGCGGGACCGCTGGTGGCCGGCCACCCAGACCGTCCACGCCGCACCGGCCAGGGCGATCCCCGCGCCGACCACGAACGCCGACGGGATCCCCCCGGAGCGGGCCACCAGCCCCAGCACGATCGGTCCGAAGCCGATGCCGAGGTCGATGAAGGCGCTCGCGGTCCCGGAGGCCGCACCGCGCTCGCTGGGCCGGGCCGTGGCGAAGATGGCGGCGAAGAAGGCGGGGGCGGAGAAGGTCGCCCCGAGCGCCAGCACCACCACCCCGACCAGCAGCCCCGCCGGTTGGTCCCACAGCGCCATCACCAGCAGCCCGACGGCGATCGCCAGCAACGACGCCGCGCCCAGCGGGAGCGACGGGACCCGGTCCGGGAGTCGCGCGAACGCGATCCGACAGGCGACGACCACGCTCCCGTAGAGCAGCAGCGCAAGACTCGGGTCACCCAGCCCGACCCGCTCCGAGTGCAGGGCCGCGAAGGCGAGGAAGCCGCCGACCGCCGCCAGGGAGGCGAAGAACCCGAGCGAGGCCGGGATCCCGGCCACGTGGATCAGCCGGCCGTGGCCGTCACCGTCGTCGGACCTCGGAGGCTCCCGCAGCGCCAGCACCAGGATCGCGGCGAGGACGGTCAACGCGGCCGCGCCGTACCAGGCCAGCTCGAACCCGCCGCGGCTGAGGAGCACCTGGCCCAGCGGCGGCCCGAAGGCGATGCCGAGATAGAGCCCCAGCGAGTTGTAGCTCAGCGCCTCCCCCATCCGGGCCGGCGGCGCGAGATCGGCGAGCAGGGCGAAACCGGCCACGAAGAACGCCGCCTCCGCGACTCCCTGCAGCAGCCGGAGCGCCACCACGAGCGCCAACGAGTCGACGTGGGGCAGCAGGGCCATGCCCGCGCCGCAGAGCAGTGCCCCGGACACGAGCAGCGGACGCCGACCGAACCGGTCGGAGAGCCGCCCCGCGAACGGACGGCAGATCAGGGCGGTGATCCCGAAGGCGCCGAACGCCAGGCCCGCACCGGCCTCGTCGGAGCCGATCGGACCGGTGGCGAAGAGGGGCAACGCCAGGATCGCGATGCCGATGGCCGTGAAGTAGGCCAGGTCGGCCACCCCGAGCAGCACGAAGTCCCGGGTCAGCAGCGGCGCCGCCCGTGACGGGGGCACCGGGAGGGGTTCCGTCACATGGCGACGCTAGCCCCCTCGGCGCGCGGTCCGCGGCGACCCTGGCCTTCCCCTGAGATGCGCCGCTCGGGGATGACAGGGCGCTCCGGACCCGCGAGGCTCGAGACATGAACCAGCAACTCGTCCGTCCCCGCGACCGCGTGATCGCCGGCGTCTGCGCCGGGCTCGGTCAGCGCTTCGGGATGTCGGCCAACACCGTCCGTCTGCTCTTCGTGATCAGCTGCCTGCTGCCCGGTCCCCAGTTCGTGGTCTACCTGGTGCTGTGGGTGCTGATGCCCAACGACGGCTGAGCCCCCCGGCCGCCCCCCGGCCCCCCGCCCCGCGGTTTCATCACGGTCTGCGGATGAGTCCGCACTCCCCGTGACGGACCCGCACTTCCTCCGGTGTGCCCACCCCGGGAAGTGACGCTGCACCGCGGGAAGTGCGGCTCCACCGACAGACCGTGATGAAACCGCAGGGCCGGCGCCGCCAGACCACGCAGGGTCGAGGTTTTCCGGAGCAGCCGCCCCGCCTCCTACCCTTGCGCTGTGAAGGCACTGCTGCTCGAGAACATCCACCCCGTCGCCGTCGAGAACCTGCAACGTCAGGGCTTCGAGGTCGAGCTGCGCACCGCCTCGATGCACGAGGACGAGCTGGTCGCCGCGCTGCCCGGCGTGCACCTGCTCGGCATCCGGTCCAACACCACGGTCACCGCGAAGGTGCTCGACGCCGCCCCCGACCTGCTGGCCATCGGGTGCTTCTGCATCGGCACCAACCAGGTCGACCTCACCGCGGCCGCGTCGCGGGGCATCGGGGTCTTCAACGCGCCGTACTCGAACTCGCGCAGCGTGGTCGAGCTGGTCATCGGCGAGATCATCGCGCTGGCCCGTCGGCTGTTCGAGAAGACGCTGCGGATGCACGACGGCATCTGGGACAAGTCCGCCCGCGGGAGCCACGAGATCCGGGGCCGCACCCTCGGCATCGTCGGCTACGGCAACATCGGCACCCAGCTCTCGAACCTCGCCGAGTCGATGGGGATGCGGGTCATCTACTTCGACACCGCCGACCGGCTCGCGCACGGCAACGCCCGGCGGATGCCGAGCCTGGACGCGCTGCTCGAGGAGGCCGACGTGGTGAGCCTGCACGTCGACGGGCGCACCGGCAACGCCGGCCTGTTCGGCGCCGAGCAGTTCGCACGGATGAAGCCCCGCTCGCTGTTCATCAACGCCGCCCGCGGCATGATCGTCGACGACGTCTCGCTGCGCGAGCACATCCTGTCCGGCCACATCGCCGGCGCCGCGCTCGACGTCTTCCCGGTCGAGCCGAAGGCGCAGGGCGACGAGTTCGAGTCGGTGCTCCGCGGCCTCGACAACGTCATCCTCACCCCGCACGTCGGCGGCTCCACCCAGGAGGCGCAGGAGGAGATCGGCTGGTTCGTCTCCGGCAAGCTCGCCGGCTTCGCCCGCCAGGGAAGCACCGCGCTCTCGGTCAACCTGCCGGTCGTGCAGGCACCCCAGCTGGTCAGCGGCTCCCGGATCGGCTTCCTGCACGTCAACGTCCCCGGCGTCCTCGCGGAGGTCAACCTGCTCCTGGCCGACCAGGGCGCCAACGTCACCGGGCAGTACCTCGCCACCCACGGCGAGCAGGGGTACGTCGTCACCGACGTCGCCGAGCGGCTCAGCGAGACCGCCCTGGAGAAGCTCAGCGACCACGAGCACACGATCTGGCTGCGCACCTGGCACTCCTGACCGGCCGGCCGCCGCGTCACGCCTCCGGAGCGGTACGCCGGCCCGCCGCGACGGCCATCAGCAGCAGCCCGAGACCCAGCACCAGCCCGTGGGCGACCCGGACCTCGGGGCCGCCGAAGAACTGCGGCAGGTAGGTCACCAGCCCGAGGCCGGCCAGCAGACCTCCGACCCGACCGGTCGTCCCGGCCCGCCACAGCCCCAGCGCCAGTCGAGGCCCGACCATCGCGAGCGCCAGCAGCCCCAGGGCGAACGTGCCGATCTCCAGGGGGGCGTACCGGAACGACTCGACGATGCCGAGCACCTGCGGGTCACCGGTGCTGCCGGCGTACCGCGCCACCTCGTTCATCCCGTAGGCCTCGGCCCCGTAGTAGGGCAGCAGCAGCACCACCGCCACCCAGGCCCGTGACTCCGCCTCGTGCACGGGCCGACCGGTCCATCGCCAGCAGGCCGCCTCGTCCCGGGCTGCGGCTCGCAGGGCGAACGCGAGCGCGGCGAACCCGAGCATCCCGAGCGCATGGGCGACCAGCCAGGCGGTCGACCCGAGGTCGGCGACCCCGGCCGCGCCCGACTCGGGGCCGTAGGGGCGCAGGACCGGGTACGCCGACAGGCCGGCTGCGGCGATGACCAGACCCGCCTGCACGCCACGGCTCGGGCGCCGTGCGGTGGCGGGACCGGGCCTCTCTGTTGGTTGAGTGAGCACTGCTCTCAGATTCGTCATGGCCCCAGGATGCATCCCTCCAGCCGCGATTGCAAGAGCGGTGCTCACTTTTGTGACGGTTGCTCGCCATACTGCCGTGGGCGTGCCAGAGTGGACCCGTGCCCTCCGGACCCACTCCCCGCCAGCAGGCCCGTGCCGCGAACCTCGCTCGGATCAAGCAGCTGGCACTCACCCAGCTGGCCGCCGAGGGCGCGGCCACCCTGTCGTTGCGCGCCATCGCCCGGGAGCTCAACATCGTCTCGAGTGCGATCTACCGCTACTTCCCGAGTCGCGACGACCTGATCACCGCACTGGTCGTCGACGCCTACGACGACCTGGCCGACACCGTCGAGCAGGCCGGCGGCACCCGCCGCTCACCCCGCCGGCGCTGGGCCGACACCTGCCGCGCGATGCGCGAGTGGGCGACCACGCAGCCGCACCGCTTCGCCCTGCTCTACGGCACGGCGATCCCCGGGTACGCCGCCCCGACCGACACCATCGCGCCGGCCGGGCGGGTGCTCCGTGCCTTCACGGCGCCCGCCCTGGCCGGCTCGCCGACACCGTCGGGACCGATCCCCCGGGGGTTGGCCGGACAGCTGGACGTCAGCGCCGCGGGCCTGGGGCTGGAGACCGACCGGGCCACCATGCTGGCGCTCGTGGCGGCGTTCTCCCGGGTGATCGGACTGCTCACCCTGGAGCTCGGCGGGCACTTCGTCGGCGGCTTCGAGCCCGCCGACGACCTCTTCGAGGCGCTGCTCCTGCGGGAGGCCGACGCCCTCGGACTGTGAGTGGCGCTCACCACTCCCGTCGTAGGTTCGAGGCCATGAGACCCGCCGCCACCGTGCGCACCCGACTCGGCGCGGCGCTGTTCCGCCGGGTGGCCGGCCCGGACGGCGACCGGCACCGCGACCGGATCCACCTCACCGAGGGTCCGCGGTGGTTCGACCCCGACAGCGCGATCGTCCGGGTGCACGGCGACGCCTCGATGTTCATCGGCGGGATCCGTGCGCTGCTGCTGCAGACGCTGCACCCGGCCGCGATGCGGGCGGTCTCCGAGCACTCCGGCTTCCGCGGCGACATGTGGGGCCGACTGCACCGCACCAGCCGCTTCCTGGCCGTCACCACCTTCGGCACCGCCGCGGACGCCCAGCAGGCGGTCGACGTGGTCCGCGCCATCCACGAGCGGGTCACCGGCACGATGCCGGACGGGTCGTCGTACGCCGCCTCCGACCCGCACCTGCTCGAGTGGGTGCACGTGGCGGAGGTGGACAGCTTCCTGCAGGCCCACACCGTCTACGGTCGAGCGCCGCTGGACCGGGCCGGCCGCGACGAGTACGTCGCCCAGACCGCCGAGGTGGCTCGGCGGCTCGGCGTCCTCGACCCGCCGACCACCGAGGCGGAGCTGGCCGCGCGGCTCGCCGCGTTCCGCCCCGAGCTGGGCGGCAGCGACGCGGCCCGCGAGGCGGTCGGCTACCTGCTCTTCCGCCCCCCGCTGCCGTTGCCGGCCCGACCGGCCTACGGCGTCCTGGTCGCAGCCGCCGTCGCGCTGATGCCCCGGTGGACCCGGCGCCCGCTGCGTCTGCCGTGGCTGCCGTTCTCGGAGCGGACCGTGATCCGGGTCCTCGGCACGCTGGCGACCGGCACGATCCGCTGGGCGATGACCCCGCCACCGAGCCCCGCGGACAGCCCGGCACGCTCCTCCGCCTGACCCGTCCGGGCCATCCCCCTAGCCAATTCGGGTCATGCCGGTTGGGCACAGCGAGTCATTGAGGCTCGTGAGCAGGCACGGCACATTGGGGGACGCAAGCTGCGAGACCGGTCGATGTACGGGCGTCGATCAGGTGGGAAACGGGCCCGTCACCCTTCGTGGGGGCCCGCCTCCGGCGAGCGGATCAGCTGCCCGGGGACAACCGGGGCAGCACCGGTCGCCGGAGGACCCACTTCTCGGGGGTGGACGTCCTGTGCGGGCAGGCCGGCCAGCCCCCGGGTGCGTCCCAGCTGGTCCGGGCCACGACTCCCCACCCCGCGGCAGCGTTCCCGGTGGCCCCTACGATGGCCCGGTGGACCTGTCCGACAGATGGCCCCTGCCGCACGCGACCTCCCTGCGCGACGACCTGATCGCCGCCTACGGGCACCCCTCCCGGGGCTACCACGACCTCCGGCACCTCCAGGAGGTGCTGGCCCGCCTCGAGGAGCTCGCCGCGCGCGGCACCGCCTTCGACGGGCCGTGCGTCGAGCTGGCCGCCTGGTTCCACGACGGGGTGTACGACGGGGAGCGGGACGCCGAGGAGCGCTCGGCCGCCTGGGCCGAGGACGCCCTCGACGCGCTGGTGCCGACAGCCCAGCGCGACGAGGTGGCGCGCCTGGTCCGGCTCACCGAGACCCACCACCCCGAGGACGACGACGCCAACGGCTGCGCCCTCTCCGACGCCGACCTGGCGATCCTCGCAGCGCCCGCGCCGCGGTACGCCGAGTACGTCGCCGCGGTCCGCCGCGAGTACGCCCACGTCGAGGAGGACCTGTTCCGCGAGGGCCGGCTGGCGGTGCTCCGGTCGCTGGCCGACAAGGAGCACCTGTTCCACACCCGGCACGCCCGCGAGCACTGGGAGTCCGGAGCCCGCGCCAACCTGGAGCGCGAGGTCGCCGAGCTCGAGTCGGCGCTGACGCTGCGGTGATCCCTCCGGCCAGGAGGGTCGAGCCCGGCGGCTCAGCGCCCGGTCAGCCGCGGGAGCCGGGCTTGCGCCGACGCAGGCCGGCCGCGACCAGCGCCGTCACCAGCTCCCGTGAGGTGACCGGGAGCGCACCGGCGGCCACCACCTGGTCGTACCAGTGCTCGGGGACGTCGTAGTGGTCCCGGTCGAAGCCTCGCTCGGGGATGCCGAGCGTGCGCGCGAAGGCGTGCAGCTCCTCGTACGAGCTGTCGCTGGCCAGGTGCGACCACAGCCGCCCGTGCCCCTCGGCGTTCGGCGGGTCGATCAGGATCGTCATCACCCCCTAGCCAACCAGTAGCCGGGGCGCGAGCGCCGCCGGGTCAGGCCCGTTGCCGCAGGCTGTCGACCAGCAGCCGCCAGGAGCGCACGTGCCCGGCGTCCACGTCCGAGCGGTACGTCGCCCCCGGGCGCACCTGCTCGGCCAGGTGCAGCTGGCGCACCCCGGCGCGCACCAGCCACGGCACCTGCTCGGCGCGCAGGCCGCCGCCGGGCATCAGCAACCGGGCGACCTCCGGGTCCTCGGTCGCCATCGCCAGCAGGTCGTCGTACCCCTCGGCCAACCCGCGGGGTGACCCCGCCGACCGCACCGCGACCAGGCCCGGCAGGTCGACGAGGCGGCGCCAGGAGCGACGCGGGTCCAGGGTGGCGTCGACGGCTCGGTGGAACGTCCACGGCACCCCGGGCAGCGCCTCGGCCAGCAGGGTGCAGCTGGCGGCGTCGACCTCGAGGTCCTGGTCGAGGAACCCGACGTCGACCCCGGCGGCCCCGCAGGCGAGGTAGTCCTCGGCGAGGTCGGCCAGCCGGGCGACCCCGTCGGCGTCGGTGGTCCACGACGGGGTGGAGCGCAGCACCACGAAGACCGGCAGATCACTCTCCCGGCACACCGAGCTGACCAGGGCCGGCTCGGGCGAGAGCCCCACGGCGTCCGGCTCGAGTCCCTCACCGCTGCCGGGACCGCTGCGGGAACCGCTGCCAGAACCGCTGCCGGGACCGGTGCCCGACGGCGGGTCGATCGCCGCGGAGAGGTGCAGACGGTCGGCCCCGCCCGCGGCCGCGCCCGCCACGTCCCGCGGGTGCCGGACCGCCACCTCCAGGAGCACCTCTCCCATGGTCCGACCATAGGCCCGTCGGGCGCCGCACCCGTGTCGGCTCGCCCGGACTCAGGGCGGTGCGCGCACAATGGGTCGGGTGGACAACGCGTTGCTCTTCGATGCCCGGGCCCGGGTGCTGGCCGACCTCAACGCCCGGGGACAGGCGACTCCGTTCGCCGTCTCCGTCCTCGAGGAAGCCGTCTCGAACCGGGAGTGGTGGGCCGACCAGTGGCCCGAGGGCGCGGTCTTCGTGGCCGGCCTGGTCGCCCAGGACGTCCAGGACGCGCTGCTGGGGGCGGTCGGGCGCTGGCCGCTGTGCCTGACCTGCGAGGAGGGACCGCCGCACGCGCTCTACATCCAGCCCGACCTCGGCGGTCCGGACCCGGTGTGGGTCTGCGAGGAGACCGGGGAGGCGAAGGCGCCGCTGGGCGGCCTGTGAGTGCCGAGTGCGGGCGGGGTCAGCCGTCCTGGCCGAGCTGCACCCACAGGGTGAAACGGTCGGCGCGGTAGACGCTGCGAGAGACCTCGACGACCTTCTCGCCGGCGGTCGCGCGGCGGGAGTGCCGCAGCACCGGGTGCCCGACCGGGACCTCCAGCAGGTGGGCCTCGTCGCCGCTGGCGACGTCGGCGTTGACCGAGTCCTCCGCCCAGGTCGGACGCAGCCCCCGGGAGTCGAGGGCGTCGTACAGGCTGGTCGGCATCCCGCTCTGCAGGAAGCCGGGGATGAGGATCTCGTTGAGGTAGGCGTCCTCCAGGCACATCGGCGAGCCGTCGGCGCGGCGGAGTCGGCGCCAGTGGATCACCGCGTCGCCCTCGCTGATGCTGAGCGCCCGGGCGACGCCGGGACCGGCCTGCTCCCGGCGGGCGAGCAGGGTCTGCGACTCCGCGAGCAGACCGCGGCGCGTCATCTCCTCGGTGAAGCTGGAGATCTGGCTGGAGGGGCGACGAGGTCGCGCGACGAAGGTGCCGCGTCCGGGGATCCGCTCCAGCAGTCCCTCGACCACCAGCGCATCCATCGCCTGCCGCACCGTCATCCGGGCGACCCCGAACCGGTGCACGAGCTCACGCTCGCTGGGCGCCGGCGACCCGGGGGCGCTGCCGTTGACCAGGCTACGGACGTACTCGCGCACCTGAACGTGCTTGAGCGTCCTTCCGTCAGTCATCAGAACCTCTTCCACACGGTGCAGGGTACGCAGAGCTCTTCGCCCTCGTCCTGAGAATGCGGGAGGTCTGTCCTTCCGGGTGGGGACAGCGGCAGCCGGCTCGGTGAGCGCCTACTCGGTGGCGATCGCCTGCAGCACGTCGAGCCGGGCCGCGCGCCGGGAGGGGAACACCGCGGCCAGCACCCCGATGGCCAGGGACAGCACCAGGAAGATCGCCAGCTGGCCGACGGGCACGCTGATCACCTCGAGCCCCTCGTCGCGCAGCGCGAACATCATCGCCACGCCGAACCCGATCCCGAGCAGCACCCCGAGCACCGCACCCAGCACCGAGATCACCACCGACTCCAGGGTGATCATCAGTCGCAGCTGCGGCCGGGTGACGCCGATCGCCCGGAGCAGGCCGACCTCACGGGTCCGTTCGATCACCGAGAGCGCCAGGGTGTTGACGATGCCGAGCACCGCGATCAGCAGCGCCAGCCCGAGCAGCGCGAAGATCAGCAGCACCAGCTGGTCGATCGGCGCGCGCTGCTCCTCGGCGAACGCGGCCTGGTCCTTGACGGTGACCACCGGGCTCTCGGCCACCAGTGCCTCCAGCCGCTCCTGCACCCCGTCCGCCCCCGGGTCGGTGGTGATCACCAGCAGGTTGTCCCGCTCGGGGAAGCCGGCCTCGAGCACCGTGTCGAGGGTGGTGAGCAGCGGGAAGAAGACCAGCGGGGTGGGCTCGAACAACCCGACCACCCGCCACTCCCGCGGCCCCACCGGCAGCTCCACGGTGACCGTGTCGCCGACCGCGAGCCCGCGGTCGGAGGCCCAGGACCGCTGCAGCAGCACGGTCTCGTCCGCCAGGTCGCCGACGTCGCCAGCCACCACGTCCAGGCCGAGCGCGGGGGCGTCACCGGGCGCGGTCGCCCCGATCGGCTCGTCGTCGTCGTCGACGGTGGCGAAGACGAACCGCTCCCGCAGCACCGAGGCGACCCCGTCGACCTCGGCGACCTTCTCCGCGATCGCCGGGGAGAACTCACCCCCGAAGGCGCTGCTGATCACGTAGTCGCCGATGAAGCTCTCCTCGATCGTCTTGTCGACCGAGGCCTTCGCCGAGTCGCCGACGATCGCCATCGTGCAGGCCAGGGTGAGCCCGATCATCAGCGCCGAGGCGGTCGCGGTGGTACGCCGGGGGTTGCGCAGCGAGTTGAGCCCGGCCAGGTTGCCCACGGTGCCGAAGACCCGGGCGTAGCCGCGTCGCGCCCCGGCCAGCAGCGGCCGGCTGAGCACCGGGCTGGCCGCGGAGACCCCCAGCAGCACCGCGAGCACGCCGGCTCCGATCAGCCAGCCGCCGCGGGGCACCGAGGTGAACAGACCCAGCCCGAGTGCCAGCAGACCGACCGCGATCAGCCCGGTGCCGGCCAGCAGCCGCCGGTGCATCGACGACTCGGGCAGCGCCACGTCGTCGCGCAACGCCTGGACCGGTGCGATCCGAGCGGTACGCCGAGCCGGCAGCCAGGCCGCGGCCATCGTCACCAGCACGCCCACGCCGTACGCCGCGAGCACCGTGCGCAGCTCGAAGACCATCGGCTGGCCGGACAGCTCGAGGCCGAAGTTGGCGGTGATCGCCCGGATCCCGTAGGCGAGCAGCACGCCGAGACCCAGCCCCGCGGTCGCACCCAGCATCCCGAGGACGAAGGCCTCCAGCAGCACCGACGCCGTCACCTGGCGCGCCGAGGCACCCAGCGCGCGGAGCAGCGCCAGCTCCCGGCTGCGCTGGGCGACCAGGATGGAGAAGGTGTTGACGATGAGGAAGCCCCCGACGACCAGCGCGATCCCGGCGAAGATGAGCAGGAAGGTGGTGAGGAAGCCGATCGCCTCCAACAGGTCCGAGGCCGACTCGTCGGCGGCCACGTCGCCGGTCACCGCCTCGACCCCCTCCGGCAGCACCGTCGAGGCCCGGTCGGCCAGCTCCTGCTGGCTGACCCCGTCGGCGGCGCTGACCCAGATGTCGTTGAACGCGTCGGCACCGTCGAGGAACAGGTCCTGCGCCGTGGCGGTCTCGAACAGCGCCAGGGTCGCCCCGTTCAGGGAGCCGCCCTGGACGAAGTCGGCGATCCCGACCAGCTCCGGGGTGATCCCCAGCTGACGACCGGAGGTGACGATCCGGACGGTGTCGCCCACGGCGTACCCCGCCCGGCGGGCGGTGCTGGCGTCGAGCACCACCTCGCCCGGTCCGGTCGGCGCCGCCCCGTCGACGATGCTGAGGCCCTCGAGGCCGCGCGCGGCCGGCGCGTCGGACCAGTTCCCGCCGATGGCCGGCGGCCCCAGGCCCCCGACCACCTTGTTGTCGGTGTCGATGACGAAGACCCCGAACGTGCCGACGTTGCCGTCGGCCCGGGCCGCACCCGGGAGGTCGGCGAGCTCGTCGACCAGGCTGCCGGGCAGCGTCTGGGTCGACGGCTGCCCGCCGGCGGTCTGGCCGCCCACCGGTCGGACCACCACGTCGCCCACGGTCGAGGCGAACAGGGCGGTGAAGCTGCGGCTGAGGGTGTCGGAGAAGATCAGCGACCCGGCCACGAACGCGACGCCCAGCACGATCGCGAACGTGCTCATCAGCAGCCGCAGCTTGCGGCCCAGCAGGCTCTTGAGGGCGGCGCGGATCATCGCTCGCTCACCCGGCTCACCCGGTGGGGCCGGACATCCGGGTCATCGTCTCGATGATCCGTTCCCGGGTGGGCTCGCGGGACTCGTCGACCACCCGGCCGTCGGCGAGGAAGACCACCCGGTCGGTCCAGGCCGCGGCGACCGGGTCGTGGGTGACCATCACCACGGTCTGGCCGTGCTCGTCGACGCTGCGGCGCAACAGGTCGAGCACCTCGGCCCCGGACCGGGAGTCCAGGTTGCCGGTCGGCTCGTCGGCGAAGACGATCCGGGGCCGGCTGACCAGGGCCCGGGCGACGGCCACCCGCTGCTGCTGACCCCCGGAGAGCTGGTTCGGCTGGTGCCGCAGCCGGTCGCGCAGCCCGACCGTGTCGATGACGGTGTCGTACCAGGCCGGGTCCGGCTTGCGGCCCGCGATCGAGAGCGGCAGCAGGATGTTCTCCTCGGCCGTCAGCGTCGGCACCAGGTTGTAGGACTGGAAGACGAACCCGACCTCGTCGCGGCGCAGCCGGGTCAGCGCCTTGTCCTTGAGCACGCCGAGCTCCTGGTCGCCGATCCAGACCTCCCCGGAGTCGCCGCGGTCCAGCGCCGCGCAGCAGTGCATCAGGGTCGACTTGCCGGATCCGCTGGGGCCCATCACCGCGGTGAACTCGCCGGCCAGCAGGTCGAGGGAGACCCCGGCCAGCGCGGTCACCATCGCCGGACCGGTGCCGTAGGTCTTGGTCAGCTGGTGCACCCGGGCGGCCGCGGGCCTGCCGGTGGGCGGCCGGTCGGCGGGCGAGCGGTCGGTGGGCGGGGCGATGCTCATGCCCCCAGCCTCCCCGGCAACGCCAAGCCGGGGCCATCGGGCGTGACCCTGAGCCGACCCCGGGTCACGAGCCGGCGCCGCTCCGGGGCAGGTGCCGCAGGCGCAGCGTGACCTCGCCGGTGGTGGTGCGATCGATGCCGTCGTCGACGGTGCGGGTCTCGGCGGTCGTCGAGGCGAGCGGTCCGGCCCCGGTCCCGGTACGTCGCAGCAGGGTGCGGAACGTGGTGGCCGAGGGGGCGGCGTCGAAGAGCTCGTCGTACCGCTCGACGAACTGGTCCTCGGTGTCGCTGTAGCGGTCCGGGCTCGCCTGGGCGCAGCTGCCGTAGGTGGCGGCTCGGACCCGCTGCTCAGGTGCGGAGACGATCCGGGCCTCGACCCGCGGGCGGGGACCTGCCTGGCCGTCGGTGATGCCGCCCAGGTAGAGGTTGCGGTCGACGACGAGCCGGCCCTGGACCCGACCGGCGGGCTGCTGGCCGAGCGCGGCGTCCTGCCAGCGGGACACCCGGTCGGTCGATCCGGGGCAGACCCGGCGCACGCTCTTGTCGTAGTCGTACCCCACTGCGCGCAGCGGCGCCGACCAGGCTCCGTCGCCGGTGATCGTGGTCGCGGCCCGCAGCTTCCACCGGCCCGCCAGCCGGTGCACCTCCCCGGGCGAGGAGTACGCCCAGCTGTCGCGGACCAGCGTGGTCAGGTCCACCCGGAACCGGGCGCAGCTCGCGGTCCGTTCCAGCACGGCCGGGTCCGCCTGGTCACCGGTCAGGCGTCGGTACTGCCGGTCGAAGGCGAGCAGGTACTGGAGCCGCCGGGCGTTGGCGTCGTCGCAGTTCTGGGCGGCGCGGTCGACGAGCTCGACCAGCCGGGTGGTCAGCGCGTCGCGCAGCTCATCCCGGCGGGTCTCGTCGCGGACGCCGTACGCGGCGTACCGCTCCAGCAGCGCGCGCCCCTGAGCGACGGCGGTCATCCCGTCGGCGAGCGTCGGCAGGCCGCCGGTGAGGGCCGGCTGCACGCCTGCGTCGAGGTACCCGGCGAGGACTCGTTGCAGCGCCGGCTCGGGATCGGTCGATGTGTCGCCGGCCAGCTCGGCGACCCGGTTCTCCAGCAGCAGCGGCGCCAGCTGGCCCTCGAACCGGGCCGCGAGACTGGCGGGCGGGGAGGAGCGGACCACGTCCTGCTGCGGGGCGGTCATCGCGGCCGCACCGACCGTGCCGAGCTCGAAGACCGGCAGTGTCGGGGTCGGCGCGGCGCCCAGGCCGCGCAGGTGGAAGTCGCTGCCGTCGGGCGCGGCCGCGAAGCCGACCGTCCGGTCCGGCGCGGCGGCGGCGCCGGACGGCAGCACCACGAGGGTGGCGGGTCGCTGCAGGACCAGTCCGGCCGGCTCCAGCGCGACGGCGCCGAGGAGCTGCTCCAGGTCGGCACCGTCCAGGCTCGCCAGCGGTGTCATCGTGATCGGCACCCGGGTGGCCAGCGCGTCCCCGGGAAGGTCGAGGCGGTACGTCGTGCCGTCGGCGGCGCTGGCGGTCAGGGTGCCGCCGCGCTTGCCGAAGGAGCCGGTCACGGCACGGTCGGTGGCCGCGGCGGTCCGGACCGTGATCGGGTCGCTCACCTGGTCCGGCGTCTGCCCGGACCCGGTGGACCCACCGCCGGACGGGTCGGGGGTCGCGCTGCCGGTGCTGCCGCCGCCGGTGGTGCTGTCCGGGTCGGGGGTGCCGCTGGATCCGCCGGCGGACTCCGGCGCGGAGCCGGTCGGGGACCCGGCCGGTCCGGACGGCTTCGGCGTCGCCGAGCTGCTGTCCGGCGCGGACGCCGGCCCGGTGGACCCCGACGGTCCGTTCTGCCCGGGCTGCCCGGTGGGGGCGGCGGACCGCGGGTCGCTGGACGGCAGCGTCAGGCTGACGACCAGCAGGGCGGCGAGCAAGGCCAGCACCAGCACCGCGAGCGGTGATCGCGCGGTCATCAGCGCACCACCGCCTTCGGTGGTGTCGTGTGCAGGTCGAGCAGCCGCTCCATGTCTCCCCCAGATCCGGCGCGTCACACCCGCTGGGGCCGCGCCGGAGCGCCGCCCCCGTGGGTGCTCGTCACGAGAATGCCAGACCTGCGGCCGCTGGTGGGCGACCCCGGTCCGTGGGCGGGCGAACTCCACCAATTCGTGACCCGAGCCGGTTTCGTGGCCCTGAGGGTCGAACATGCGTTCGATCTGGGGGTATTCTCGACGCATGGACTTCCAGAGCACCTTGTTCGAGGCGCCCGCCTCGCGGGTCCGGAGTCTCGTCGGCATCGAGCGCCGCGAGCTCGGCACCGGGGCGTGGATCGACGTGCTGCGCACCTGGCTGCCGGCCGCCGACGAGGTCTTCGCGCGCATGGTGGCCGAGGTGCCGTGGCGGGCCGAGCGGCGGCAGATGTACGACCGGGTGGTCGACGTGCCGCGGCTGGTGCACACCTACATGATCGGCGAGACCCTGCCCCATCCCGTGCTGACCGAGGCGCGCGAGGCGTTGAGCGACCACTACCGGCCCGAGCTGGGCGAGCCGTTCCGGACCGCTGGTTGCTGCTACTACCGCGACGGCCGGGACTCGGTCGCGTGGCACGGCGACACCCTCGGCCGCGGCAGCACCCAGGACACGATGGTCGCGATCGTCTCCCTGGGTGATCCCCGGCGGCTCTGCCTGAGGCCCCGCGGCGGCGGGGAGTCGGTGGCGGTCGAGATGGGGCACGGCGACCTGCTGGTGATGGGGGGTCGTGTCAGCGGACCTGGGAGCACTCGGTGCCGAAGGTGGCCTCGGCCGGGCCCCGGATCTCGGTCCAGTTTCGGCCGCTCAACGTTTTCTGAGGTCTTCTGAGCCGCGGCGCGGACACGCGGGGCATCGCGAGGCACGGCTTGTCTCGGCGCAGCCCCACGAACTTTCGGCGTCTCATTCGGCAATGTCTCACGGGTCGACATCCCTGTCGCGCGCCCTAGGCTTCGAGGACGTTGTCGTCGTGCGCACGGTTCCCGGGGACGAAGGTGTGGCACCGCGGCCCTCCACGCAAGGAGCTCGATCATGCGAACCAAGCTCATGGCACTCATCGCCGTCCTGGCGGCCACCCTCTTCCTCTCCGCCTGCGGCGGCGACTCCGACACGGCGGCGGCGCCGGCGACGGTGACGCGCTCAAGGTCGCGGCGATCTTCTCCGGCCCCACCACCGACGCCGACTACAACGCGCTCGGACTCCAGGCGCTGCAGGCAGGCCGAGAGCGACGGCGCCGAGATCGCCTACTCCGAGAGCGTGCCGGTGCCCGACATCGAGCGGGTGCTCCAGGAGTACGTCGCCGACGGCTACGACGTGGTCTGGACGCACGGCTCGCAGTTCTACGAGGCCACCGCCAAGATCGCCGAGCAGAACCCCGAGGTGAACTTCATCGGCGAGTTCGACGGGCAGCCCGAGGGCCAGCCCGAGAACGTGTGGATCATCGACCGCAACTTCCACACCGTCTTCTACCCGCTCGGCACCCTTGCGGCGAACCTCAGCCCAGACCGGCAAGGTCGCCTACCTCGGCGGCCTGTCGCTGCCGTTCTCGTTCTCCGAGGTGCACGCCGTCGAGCAGGCGATCGCCGACAGCGGCAAGAGCGTCACCCTCAAGCCCGTGTGGAGCGGCGACTTCAACGACACCGTCAAGGCCCAGCAGCTCACCTCGCAGCTGCTCTCCAGCGGCAACGACGTCGTCGCTCACCTCGCTGAACCTCGGCGTCGTCGGCTCCTTCAAGGCGGTCAACGACACGCCCGCGGGCGAGACCTGGCTGACGGTGAAGTACACCGACAAGTCGCAGAACGGGCCGGAGCACTACGCCGCGACCGTCCTCTACGACTTCGTGCAGCCGTTGACCGAGGTCGTCGACAGCATCGAGTCCGGGCGAGACCACCGGCCGCTACATGATCGGCTTCGACCAGGGCGCCTCGGTCGCCATCGGCGACAACGTGCCCGAGGAGGCCCGCGCGGCCGCCGAGGACGCCGTCGCCGGCATCTCCGACGGGTCCATCGAGGTCGAGCTCGACGTCTCCGAAGTCAAGTGACCGGGCGAGGCCCCGCGCCTCAGGATGACCGGTGTCGAGAAGCGCTTCGGCACCGTCCAGGCCCTGACGTCGGTCGACCTCGAGGTGGCGCAGAACGAGGTGCACGGCCTGCTCGGCGGCAACGGCGCCGGCAAGACGACGCTGATGAACGTGCTCTACGGGCTCTACCGGCGGACCGGGGGAGATCGAGATCGACGGCGCCCGCCGTCGAGATCGGCTCGCCGAAGGACGCGATCGCCGCCGGCGTCGGCATGGTCCACCAGACCTTCCTGCAGATCGACAGCTACACGGTGACCGAGAACATCGTGCTCGGGCACCGAGGACCTGGGCGGGCTGCGGCTGGACCTGGGCGACGCGCGGAGCGAGATCGTCGAGCTCAGCGAGCGCTTCGGTCTGGCCGTCGACCCCGAGGCCGTGGTCGAGGACCTGCCGGTCGGGATCCGGCAGCGCGTGGAGATCCTCAAGGCGCTCTACCGGGGATCGAAGATCCTGATCCTCGACGAGCCGACGACCAACCTGACGCCGCAGGAGGTCGACGACCTGTTCGGCTCGATCCGCGTCATGGTCGACGCGGGCATGAGCGTCATCCTGATCACCCACAAGATCCGCGAGACGATGAGCGTGTGCGACCGGATGACGGTGATGCGCGACGGCCAGCAGGTGGCGACCGTGGAGAAGTCGGCCACCGGGCCCGAGGAGCTGGCCTCGATCATGGTCGGCGAGGAGCTGGCCGCCGAGCTCGGCGAGCACGAGCCGCCGAGGCGCCATGGCGACCGCCGGTCTGGTTGACGCGCCGCAGCGTCGCCGGCGCCCCGTCCAGCGGCCGGTCGTCCAGCGACGGGGTCGGCGGTCGAGGCGTCCGGCCTGGTCATCGCCAACGACCACGGCGTCGAGCTCTTCCCCGGCTTCGACCTCTCGGTCGCGGCCGGCGAGGTCGTCGGCATCGCGGGGTCGCCGGCAACGGTCAGGTCGAGCTCGCCGAGGCGATGTCCGGCGTACGGGCGCTCAGCGGCGGCTCGCGTGCGGCTCGCCGGCGAGGACCTGGCGGGTCGTCCACGTCGGCCTGGCTGTCCGCCGGAGTCGCCTACGTGCCGGAGGACCGGCACCGCGACGGGATCCTGCCGACCCGCAGCATCACCGAGAACCTGATGCTGGGCATGCACCGCTCGCCCGCGGTCAAGCGGCGTGGACTCATCGACTGGAAGCGCGCCCGGCAGCACGCCGTCGACGCGATCGCGAAGTTCTCGGTGCGCACCAGCGGGCCCGAACGCGCTGGCCGGAGACCTGTCCGGCGGCAACATCCAGCGCGTGATCCTGGCCCGCGCGTTCGCCCGCGAGCCACGGCTGCTCGTGCTGCACAACCCCACGCGCGGGCTGGACATCGGCTCGACGCAGTTCGTCTACGAGCAGGTGCGCGCCGCGACCGCCGCCGGCTGTGCGGTGCTGCTCCTGTCGGAGGACCTCGACGAGGTGATCGCCCTGTCCGACCGGATCATCGCCCTCTACAGCGGGCGGAGCACCGGGGAGTGGGTCTCGTGGCGAGGCAGACCGCTACGCGATCGGGCGCTGCATGACGGGACTGGTGAAGAGCGATGCCTGAGACGTCCACGACCGACAGCCCGGAGCTGGCTCCCACGCCGGCGACCCCGGCCTCGGCGCTGAGCCTCGGCTCGCTCGCCTGGCTGGTGCTTCCCTACGTGGCCTCGGTGCTGCTGGCGTTCGTGGTCGGCGGCCTGGTGGTCGTCCTGCTCGGACACGACCCGTTCCGTGCGTTCGAGTCGGTGCTGAGCACGTCGTTCTCCTCGAGGTTCGGCATCATCCAGACCCTGCACAAGTGGGTCCCGGTGGTGCTCTGCGCCTTCGCGTTCACGATCCCGCTGGCCACCGGCAAGTTCAACATCGGCGCCGAGGGGCAGCTCCTCGTCGGTGCGACCGGCGCGGTCGCGGTGGGCATCGTGTGGTCTCGGACCTGCCGATGGTCCTGCTGCTGCCCTGCGTGCTCCTGGCCGGCGTCCTGGCCGGCATGGTCTGGGTCGGCATCGCCGCGTTCCTGCTGGTGCGGTTCCGGCGTCAACGAGATCCTCAGCACCGTGCTGCTGAACTTCGTCTCGTTCCAGGTGATCGACTACGTGGCCTCGCACGTGTGGCCGGACACCGGCGCAGGGTTCCCGGCGACGATCTCGGTCGGTGACGGTGCGCTGCTCCCCGATCTCGGGTCGGCGCCCGAGCCTGCACTCCGGGGTGCTGCTGGCCGTCCTCGTGTGCGTCGCGGTGGCGATCTGGTCCCGCCGTACGTCGTCCGGCTTCGAGATGACCGCCGTGGGCGCGAACCTCCGCGCCTCGCTCGTGCACGGCATCCGCACCAACCGGATGGCCGGCGCCGGGCTCGCTCGTCGGCGGTGCGATCGCCGGCCTCGCGGGAGCGATCGAGGTGGCGGGCGTGCACGGCAAGATGCTCGAGGGGATGAGCTCCAACTTCCTGATCCTCGGCATCATCGTCGGCCTGATGTCGCGGGGCAACGTCATCGCCGTGCCGTTCGTCGCGTTCGGCATCGCGGTCCTCGAGGTCGGGGCCAGCTCGATGCAGCGCACCGCACAGGTGCCCGTCGAGACGGTGCTGATCATCGAGGCGCTGATCCTGGTGTTCCTGCTGCTGTCCGACGTGGTGCGCAGACCGCCTGAGGGGTGTCGGCATGAACGACCTGACCGACTTCTTCGCGCTGATGATCCCGGCGATGGTGCCGTTCCTGCTGGCAGCGCAGGGGACGGTGCATCAGTGGCCGAGCCGGCCTCTTCAACGTCTCCGCAGGAGGGCCTGATGGTCCTCGGTGCCTCCGTCGGGTTCCTGGTCAGCTACCAGGCTCGAGAGCAACACGCTCGGGCTGCTGGCGGCCTTGGCGATCGGCGGCGTGTTCGGCCTCGTCTTCGCCTACACCACGACGATGCTCCGGCTCGACCAGTTCGTGATCGGGCTCGCGCTTGTACTTCGCCGCGCTGGGCCTCGGCAGCCTGCTCTACCGGGCGGTCGTCGGCGTCACCTTCGAGCCGCCGCTGATCCCGACGCTCGACGTCCTACCCGATGCCGCTGCTCTCGGAGATCCCGTTCCTCGGAGAGGTGCTCTTCGACCACGACCTGGTCGTCTACTTCGCCTTCGTGCTGTCGCTGCGCCATCTACTGGTTCATGTACAAGACCAACGCCGGGCTGCGCTTCCGCTCGGTGGGCGAGAACCCCAAGTCGGCCGACAGCGTCGGCATCAAGGTGGTCAGCACGCGGATCTGGGCCGGTATCATCGGGGCCTCGCTGATGGCGATGGCCGGCGCGTACCTGCCGATGGTCTACACCGGGACGTTCACCGAGGGCATGGTCGCCGGTCGTGGCTGGCTGGTCATCGCCCTGGCCTTCCTCGGTGGCTGGCGCCCGCAGTACGTCGTGGCCGGGGCGGCGTTCTTCGCCGGCATGGAGGTGCTCGCGCTGCGCACGCAGGTCGCGGGCATCGGGATCCCGCACCAGTTCATCGCCATGCTGCCCTACGTCGGCACGCTCGTCGTGATGATGTTCGCGTTCCGCTGGGCCCGCCAGCCGCAGTTCCTCGGCCTCAACTACGACCGGGAGAGCCGCCTGGTCGGCTGACCCCGCCGAGGGCGGGTGTGTCCGTCTCGACGGTGGTTGAGGTCGCGCAGCGCCACGGTGGTTGAGGAGGTCGCGCAGCGACCGTCTGAAACCACCCCGACCATGGACATGCCACTGGCCCCGCCGGGGCGGGCGTGTGGGGCGGTCAGGGTCGTCGGTGCTCGGCTGGGCCGGGTTCCGGTCGGCTGGTCGGGGGTGACATCGCGGGTGCCGTCGTGGTCGCGGAGGTAGGTGTAGCGCTGGGGGCTGGTCCAGTGGTAGCTGCCGCGTTCGATCACCGTGTACCGCCAGCCGCCGTGGGTCTTGAGCCGGTGATGCCGCCGCACAGCGGCGCGATGTTGGCGGTGCAGGTGGCTCCGCCGGCGCCGTGGGGGACGCAGTGGTCGCAGTCGCACTTCCTCGCTGGTCGGGTGCACCAGGGGAAGACACAGGTGTGGTCGACCAGGGCGGCTGCTTCGGCGATCCGGTCGGGGACCTCGTAGGCGTCGACGTGGACGTGGTCGTGGAGGTCGATGACCGGCTTCACGGTGATCTTCGTGGTGTCCGGCACGGAGCACCAGTCGCGGATCTGGCCGGTGGTCACCGGCATCCTCGCGTTCTCACACCGACCGACCCCGGCCTCACCGGTCAGCGCCGCCTCGGAGAGGTGCACGTAGAGCACCACCTCACGCCCGGTCTTCCGACGCAGCGTCGAGGCGCTGCCCTCGGCGTCGGCGTCGGTGCCGGTGAGGTCGAGGGTCCCCTGTCGGCGGGCGATGACGCCGAGGGCGGCGGCGCGGCGCACGTCGAGGGACTCGGTCGAGCCGAGGTCCTTGAGTGCGGCGGCGCCGGCGGTGACCGCGGCGTCGAGGTCGAGGGCATCCGCGACGTCGAGGGTGCCCCACACCTGCGTGGTCCCCGACAGGCCGGACAGGTCGGCCTGGTTGCGGGCGACCTCGAAACAGCGGGCCTCCGCCGCGGCTGCCCGGCGGCGTTCGGCCTCGGCGGGCATGAACCAGCCGACCGCGTCCAGGACCAGCCGGTCCAGCTGGGCGGGACCGATCCGGTGCGCGACTCCGGCGACGTGCGCGGTCCACGAACCCGGCCGCCTCCATCGGTGAGGGTCATGGTGGTCTTGGCGATCCGGCGGGCCTTCCACGCCACCAGGTCCCCGGCCACGACCCGCGCCCAGGTCCGCGGCAGCCGGTACCGCAGCTCGACGGCCTCGCCGAGGTAGCAGCGCCCCGCGTCGGTCGACTGCCCGACCGCGGCGGCGAACTCGGCCACCGAGAACTCCGCGATCAGCGGCGCCCCTCCCGGCGATCGGCACCCCGTGCTCCCCGCACGAGGGGTGCCAGATCGCGGCCGCGTCATCGATCGAGTCGGTCGAGTGCATCGCCGCCCACTCCACCGCCGCCTGCAACAGCGCGGCTTCGGCAGCGTCGGCGACCCGTCGGTCCTCCCGCGCCACCGCCAGCACCCCGCAGCGGTGTCCGCTGCGACGGTGGTGGTGATCGCTTCGGCCATAGGTCAAGTCAAGCCGCGACCACCGACAACGACCCCCTGAAACGGGCCCCTGATCCCACGATGTGAACACCCGAGCGAAAAAGTTCTCTGGAGGTTGAGGAGCGAGCGCCAGCTCACCCCGGTGGTTGAGGAGCGAGCGTCAGCGAGCGACGCTCGAAACCCCTCGATCGGTGGTTTCGAGACGGTCGCTGCGCGACCTCCTCAACCACCGTGGGCGCGGCGCCCTTCTCAACCACCGTGGGCGCGCAGCGCCCTCCTCAACCCCGCCGACCGGCACCACGGGGGTTGAGGAGCGAGCGCCAGCGAGCGTCTCGAAACCGGGCCTCGTACGGAGGTTTCGAGACGGTCGCTGCGCGACCTCCTCAACCACCGTGCGCGCGGGGCGCCTTCCTCAACCACCGTGGGCGCGGAGCGCCCTCATCAACCACCGGCTGAGCCCGGCCGCCTCCGGTTGCTTGAACCGACGCATCTGGGTACCGATCACCCATGACGCAGACGACCGAGAACCTCGCCGCCGCCTCCGGGACCTTCCAGATCGGCGGCGACCTGCCGGTCAACCGGCTCGGGTACGGGACCATGCAGCTGCCCGGCGAGGGCGTCTGGGGCCCGCCCCGGGACCGGGAGGCCGCCCACGCGGTGCTTCGCCGGGCGGTCGAGATCGGGGTGACGCTCTTCGACACCGCGGACTCCTACGGTCCCGAGGTCGCCGAGGACCTGCTCCGCGAGGCCCTGCACCCCTACGCCGACGGGGTGGTGATCGCCACCAAGGCGGGGCTGACCCGGCAGGGGCCCGGGAAGTGGACGCCGGTCGGGCGTGCCGGCGTACCTGCGTCAACAGTGCGAGCTCAGCCTGCGACGGCTGGGCCTGGAGCGGATCGACCTGTTCCAGCTGCACCGGATCGACCCTGCGGTTCCGCTGGAGGACCAGGTCGGCGAGCTGCTCGACCTGCGCGACGAGGGCAAGATCCGGCACATCGGTCTCTCCGAGGTGGACGTCGCCCAGCTGAAGGCGGCCCAGGCAGTGGCGCCGATCGCCACCGTGCAGAACCTCTACAACCTGGTCAACCGGGACGCCGAGGAGCTGCTGGACCACTGCGAGGGCGAGGGCATCGGCTTCATCCCGTGGTTCCCGCTGGCCACCGGCGAGCTGTCCCAGCAGGACGGGCCGCTCGCCGCCGCCGCCGAGCAGCACGGCGCCAGCCCGTCGCAGCTGGCGCTGGCCTGGCTGCTCCGGCGCTCGCCGGTGATGCTGCCGATCCCCGGCACCTCCAGCGTGGAGCACCTGGAGTCGAACACCGCCGCCGCCGGGATCGAGCTGACCGACGAGGAGTACGCCGCGCTCGGCGACGCGGTCTGACCGAGCGCGCCGGTCCGCCCACGCGGCCGGGGGCCGGGGGCCGGGGCCGGGGCTAGAAGCTCACCTGCGGGGTCTGCTCGTGCCCGCCGGGGGCGTCGTAGAAGTCGCGCTTGCGCACGTTCGCGACGCCGGTGAGGAACATCCACGGGATCGTCTGGGTCAGCTTGTTCAGGGTGGCCACCGCGTCGTTGTAGTACTGGCGGGCGAAGGAGATCTGGTCCTCGGTCTCGGCGAGCTGACGCTGGAGCTCGACGAAGTTGCTGTTGGCCTTGAGGTCCGGGTACGCCTCGGCCACCGCGTTCAGCCGGACCAGCGCGCCCTGCAGCTCGGCGTCCGCGGCCGCCTTGGTCTGCACATCGTCCCCGGCGGCGGCGGCCTGTACCCCGGCCCGGGCCCGGGTGATCTCCTCGAAGACCCCCTTCTCGTGCGCGGCGTACCCCTTGACGGTCTCGACCAGGTTCGGGATGAGGTCGGCGCGACGGGTCAGCTGTACGTCGATGCCGGCCAGAGCCTCCTGGGCGGCGATGTCGGTGGTGCGGAGCTTGTTGAACCCGGCGACCACGAAGCCCACCAGGGCCGCGATCACCGCCACGACCACGATCGTTGCGATCATCTGTGCTTCCCCATCTCTCGGCCCATCTCTCGGCCCATCTCTCGGTCCTGGTCTCGGTCCCGCTGGACAGTCTGCTCGGTGGCCCGTCGGTCCGGGGTCACCACGATGCCGGGGAGGTTCTCGGTCACCACGAACCGCCGCCACCGCCGCCTCCGCCGCCGCCTCCCGAGAACCCGCCGCCTCCCGAGGAGGACGACTGCTGGGTGGCGGCGTAGGAGGAGATGGCCGCGCCGACGGTGTCGTCGAAGTCGGCCGACCATCGAGGTGACCTGGTCACCGCTGCGGCCGCCGACGTACGCGCCGGCGAAGTAGTACGGCAGCGGCGGCTCCTGGTTCATCTCGGTGCGGAACTTGTCCGCCCACGCGTCCGCGCACCCGAACGCCACCGCCCACGGCACGTAGGCGGTGTACAGCTCCTGACGCCCGGAGAACTCGAACCGCTGCTGGCTGGACGGCGTGGACAGCACCCGGCGGAAGCCGCCGACCCGTGACCACAGCTGGCGTCCGGGCCGGGTACGCCGGGTGCCCGCCCCGGGACGCAGCAGCGAGGAGGACGTCACCGCGAAGGCGCCGGGCACCAGGCCCGCCATCGACATCGACAACGGGTTCAGGACCAGCGCGACACCGGCGAGCACCAGGCCGCCGATCACCGCGTACCTGCCGAGCCCACCCAGCCCGCTCGGCACCAGTACCCCGGCCTGACGTGCCCAGTCCCGCACGTTGTCCTCGAACAGCGCGATCTCGCCCTGGAGCCGCTTGCCGGCCGTCACGCTGTCGCGGCTCGCCGTGAAGGTGCTGCCGGGTCCGCCGAGCAGGTGCGCGACACCGCGGGTGACCGGGTCCAGCCCGGCCCACCCGGCCGCGCCGTCGGCATCGGTGATCGACCAGTCCCGCTGGCTCCGGTCCAGCCGGACGGCACCGTGCTCGGCGGCGTACATCAAGGTGGCGACGTACGCCTCCCGGTCCTGGGTCTCGGTGAGCACGTACGCCGCCTGGGCCGGACCGATGCCCTCGGGAGGCGCGTACATCAGCGGGAAGGTGGGGTTCCGCTCCCGGGACCGGGCACCGAGGACCGATCCGCCGATCGCGGCGACCAGGGCGAGCACGAGCACGCCCAGCAGCACCGGCAGGTTCGGGCCGAGCACCTGGTCCCACGCGGCGGTCCAGGGTCGTTCGTCCCGGTCCGGCGTGGCGAGGTCGAGGCCGGTGCGCAGGGTGACCGGGGTGTTCGGGAGCAGCGGGCCCGCTCGCACCACCAGGGTGGTGGTGCCGGTCCCCCGCACCCGGCACCCGGAGGTGCTGCCGGCCCCGACCGCGCAGTCGACCTGGTCCGGCGCGGCGACCGGGAGCCGCACCGTGAGCCGGGCCGTCTCGATCGGTTGCCGCCAACCGCCCGGGATCAGGTCCCAGTAGAACTGGCTGCGTCCGGTGGTGCTGCCGGGCGCCACGGCGTCCTGGACGCGGTAGCTGATCGTGTAGACGTGCTCACCGGTGGAGAGCGTGACGTCCTCGGAGCCGATCCGGGCCACGGTGTAGCGACCGCCGTCCTCGGTGGACAGTGAGTACGGCTCGGGCTGGCCGTCCCGGGTCACCTCGATCGCGTCGGGGTCCCGACGCACGTACGGATCGGAGGGGTCCACCCGGTCCCAGAACCGGAAGATGCCGTGCTTGCCGTTCACCGGGAAGTCCACGGTCAGCCGCTCGGTGACCTCGAGCTCCCCGTCGGCGGCCAGGTCGAAGTCCGCCACGTAGGAGGTGATCGTGGTGTTCTCGGCCGCCACGTCGGTGGTAGCCGTCACGTCCCAGAACAGCACCGGCGTGCAGAGCAACCCGATCAGCGCCGCGAGGCCGACGACGTACCCCAGCAGCCGCCTCATGGCCGGAGGATATGCCGCGGGTACGACGGCGTCTGTAGCCCTCCTGGGCCTGGTCCGGACCGGGGGCCGCCCGATTCGAGGACCCCTGGGGTCGTGTGCCCCGCGACGCGGCCCAGCGCGTCACCAGGCACACGACCCGGGAGGGGCCCGGAGAACCCTGGGGTCGTGTGCCCCGCGACGCGGCCCAGCGCGTCACCAGGCACACGACCCAGGAGGGGCACGGAGAGACCCGGGTCGGGCGGGACGGTCAGTCGCGTCGACTCCACCACCACAGGAGCAGCAGGACGCCGAGGACGGCGGCCGCGGGCTTGCCGTAGCTGCGCAGCAGCACCGGCCAGACCGCCGACCCGAGGTCGAGGGCGTCGTCGGAGCCCGCAGAGCCCACCGGCCCCCAGGACCCGGTCGCCCGCGGCGCCGCAGCAGCCCCCGCGGCGGAACCCGCACCGGGAGCGGTGCCACCCGAGGCGGCGGCCGCATCCGGGACCGAGGCGGGCCCTGCGTCCGGGTCGCCGTCCGGGGCGGGTACGGCGGCAGCCCCGGTCGGCTCCGACGCCGGCCCGGCGTCCTGGTCCGGCCCCGTGTCCTGGTCCGTCCCCGTGTCCTGGTCCGGCACGTCGGGGGCTCCGTCGGCGGGCCCCCCTTCCCCCGATGGGGGGCTCGCCGACGGAGGTTCTTCCCCGGCCTCCAGCCGTTGCTGGAGACAGGTCACGAACTGCCCGAGCAGCTTGTCCGAGACGTCCTGCATCACCCCGCGGCCGAACTGCGCGGGCTTGCCGGTGATCGCCAGGTCGGTGACCACCTCGACGTCGGTGGACCCCCCGGCGTCACTCATCGACAGGGTGACCGTGGCCCCGGCGGTGCCGTTGCCCCGCTTGTCCTTGCCCTTGGCGTCGACCACGAACCGGTGCGCGGTGTCGTCCTTCTCCACGAACGTGCCGGAGCCGGTGTAGAGCAGTGCGATCGGTCCGAGCTTGACCTTGCAGGAGCCCTTGAACGCGTGCTCGTCGAACGAGGTGACCGTCGCCCCGGGGAAGCACTCCGCGAGGGCGCCGATGTCCTGGAAGTGCGACCAGGTCGACTCCACGTCGGTGGGGACCGTGAACCGATGGGTCAGGTCCACGGGTCAGCCTCCCGCGGCGGCCAGCACCGCCCGGCGGGTCAGCACCGTGGCCAGGTGGCTGCGGTAGTCGGCCTCGCCGTTGAGGTCCGACGGGGGGTTCGCCCCGTCGGCGGCCTGCGCGGCAGCAGCCCGGACGGCGTCCTCGGTCGCCGGGCCGCCTACCAGGGCGGCCTCCACCGCGTGCGCACGCAGCGGCGTCGACCCCATGTTGGTCAACCCGACCCGCGCCTCGGCGATGGTGTCCCCGTCCATCCGGATCGCGGCAGCGACCGCGACGATCGGCCACTGGTGGGCCACCCGGACGAACTTCTCGTAGCAGGCACCCCAGCCGGTGTGCTTCGGGATCCGTACCTCGGTGAGGATCTCGTCCTCCCCGATCGCGGTCTCGAACAGGTCGACGAAGAACTCGTCCGCCGGCACGGTGCGGGTGCCCCCGGGTCCGGCGATGACGAACTCCGCCCCCAGCGCCAGCGCCGGCGCCCCCAGGTCCCCGGCCGGGTCGGCGTGCGCGAGCGCCCCGCCGAAGGTGCCGCGGTGCCGGATCTGGGCGTCGGCCAGGTGCTCCACGGCCTTGGTGATCAACCCGGCGTGCTCGGCGACCAGCGGGTCGGAGCCGACGACGGCGTGCGGGGTCATCGCCCCGATCACGATCGCGTCGCCGTCCTCCCGGATGCCGCGCAGCGACGCGATCCGGGAGAGGTCGATGACCATCTCCGGGGCGTTGAGCCGCATCCGCAGCACCGGCAGCAGGCTCTGCCCGCCGGCCAGGATCTTCGCCTCGTCACCGTGCTCGGCCAGCGCGCTGAGCGCGTCCTCGACGCTGGTCGGAGCCAGGTAGTCGAACTGGGTGGGAATCATGCGTCGGTCCCTCCGCTCGTGCGGTCCACGGTGCCCTCCATGCCGGTGGCGGGGGTGAAGTGCGGTGCCGCCGCCCCCTCGGTCGGATCGGCGCCACCGCCGCCCCGCGCGTTGATCGCCTTCCACACCCGTTCCGGGGTGCACGGCATCTGGATGTCGTTGACCCCCAGGTGCCGGACCGCGTCGACGACCGCGTTGACCACCGCCGGGGTGGAGGCGATGGTGCCGGCCTCGCCGACGCCCTTGGTGCCGAGCGTGTTGGTGGTGCACTCCGAGGTGGTGTGGTCGAGCTCGAAGCTGATCGTGTCCGCCGCGGTGGGCAGCAGGTAGTCGACGAACGACCCGGTGACCAGGGTCCCGGCGTCGTCGTACACCGCCTCCTCCCACAGCGCCTGCGCGATCCCCTGCACCAGGCCGCCGTGCACCTGGCCGGCCACGATCATCGGGTTGATGATGGTGCCGATGTCGTCGCAGGCGACGTACTTGCGCATCGTCACCTGCCCGGTCTCGGTGTCCACCTCCATCGCGCACAGGTGGGTGCCGTGCGGGTAGTTGAAGTTCACCGGGTCGTACGTCGCATCGGAGTCCAGCGAGGGCTCGACCCCGTCCGGCAGGTTGTGCGCGGCGAAGGTGGCCAGCGCGACCTCGGCCATCGTCTTGCCCTGGTCGGTGCCGCGCACCGCGAAGCGGCCGCCGGAGAACTCCAGGTCGTCGGCGGAGGCCTCCAGCAGGTGCGCCGCGATCACCTTCGCCTTCTCGATCACCTTGTCGGCGGCCTTGACGATCGCCTCGCCGCCCACCACCAGCGACCGGGACCCGTAGGTGTCCAGGCCCTTGTGCGAGATCGCCGTGTCACCGTGCAGCACCTCGACGTCCTCGAACGCCACGCCGAGCCGGTCGGCGACGATCTGGCTGAACGCCGTCTCGTGGCCCTGGCCGTGCGCCGAGGCCCCGGTCAGCAGCTCGACCTTGCCGGTGGGCAGCATCCGGACGCTCGCGTGCTCCCAGCCGCCGGCGCCGTAGTCGAGCGAGCCCAGCACCCGTGAGGGCGCGAGCCCGCACATCTCGGTGAACGTGGAGATGCCGATGCCGAGCTGGACCGGATCCCCGGAGTCACGCCGCTGCTGCTGCTCGGCTCGGAGCTCGTCGTACCCGAACATCTCCTTGGCCCGCGCGGTGGCGGCCTCGTAGTTGCCGGAGTCGTACTCCAGCCCGGCCACCGAGGTGAACGGGAACTCCTCGTGGGTGATCCAGTTCTGCTCGCGGATCGCCATCGGGTCCACCCCGACCTCAGCGGCGAGCTCGTCCATGATCCGTTCGATGGCGTACGTCGCCTCCGGCCTCCCGGCGCCGCGGTAGGCGTCGGTCCAGGTCTTGTTGGTGAGCACCGTCTGGCAGTTGAACTGGTACGCCGGGAACTTGTAGATCGCGTTGAACATGAACGCCCCGAGCACCGGGACGCCGCCGCCGATCAGCGAGACGTAGGCACCGAGGTCGGCCAGCAGCTCGACCTTGAGCCCGGTGACGGTCCCGTCCTTCTCCGCCGACAGGGTCAGCTTCTGCCACTGGTCGCGCCCGTGGTGGGCGCTCATCAGGCTCTCGCTGCGCGTCTCGGTGTACTTGATCGGCTTGCCCAACCGGCGGGCCAGCACCATGGTGATGAACTCCTCCGGCGTGGTCTGCAGCTTGCCGCCGAAGCCGCCGCCCACGTCGGGGGCGATCACCCGGATCTTCGACTCCGAGACCCCGAGCACCGCGGCCAGCAGGAACTTGAGGATGTGCGGGATCTGGGTGGCCGACCACATGGTGATCTGCTCGCCGGTCGGGTCGACGACCACGGACCGGGGCTCCATGAAGGCCGGGATCAGCCGCTGCTGGCGGTACTCCCGCTCCAGGACGATGCCGTCGCCGCGGGCCTTGTCGATGGCCTCGTCGACGTTGCCGCCGGTGCCGGCCTCGGCGGAGTCGAAGATCCACAGCGCGGACTTGTTGGTGCCGAGGTCGGGGTGGGCGAGCACCTCGTCGGCGGCGGCCTTCTTGAGGTCGACCACGGCCGGCAGCTCGTCGTACTCGACGTCGATCAGCTCGGCGGCGTCCCGGGCCTCGGCGGCGCTGCGGGCCACCACCACCGCGACGATCTCTCCGGCGAAGGCGACCCGGTCCACCGCGACCGGCGGGTGGGCGGGCGCGACCTGGTCGGGGGTGATCGGCCAGGCGTTCGGCAGCGAGCCCTGCTCCTCGGCCACGTCGCGACCGGTGATCACGGCGACCACGTTGGGGGCCTGCTCGGCCTCGCTGGTCTCGATGCTGGTGATGGTGGCGTGCGCGAACGGGCTGCGCACCATCGCCAGGTGCAGCATCCCGGGCAGGGTGATGTTGTCGGTCCACCGGGTGCGGCCGGTGATCAGCCGCTGGTCCTCCTTGCGGCGGCGTTCCTGGCCGATCTCGGCCGCGGCCTCGGCGGGGCGCTCGGTGGTGGTGGTCACGAGGTCACCCCCGCGGCGTGCTGCACGGCCTTGACGATGTTGTGGTAGCCGGTGCACCGGCACAGGTTGCCCTCGAGACCGAGCCGGATCTCCTCCTCCGACGGCGAGGGGTTCTCCTCCAGCAGCGAGATGGACTGCATGATCATCCCCGGGGTGCAGAACCCGCACTGCAGGCCGTGGCACTCCCGGAACGCCTCCTGCATCGGGTGCAGTTCACCGTTGCTGGCCAGCCCCTCGACGGTGGTCACCTCACTGCCGTCCGCCTGGACGGCGAGCACGTTGCAGGACTTCACGCTGGTGCCGTCGAGGTGCACCGTGCAGGCGCCACAGTTGCTGGTGTCGCAGCCGATCACGGTGCCGGTCTTCCCCAGCTTCTCGCGCAGGTACTGCACCAGCAGCATCCGGGGTTCGACGTCGTCGGCGACCTTCGCGCCGTCCACGGTGAGGTTGATCCGGGTCATGGGCTCTCCCTGGGGGTCGTGTGCGCACAGTTTCCTGTGACGCCGCTCACGTTAGGACCGGCCAGGTTGGTCGCCCGTTGGTACGCCGACGCACCGGCCCCGAGGGGCGTGGTAGCGGCCCCGGAGACGCTCTGCCGCGTAAGGTGAACGAGCGGTCGACCCGAAAGGCACCCTGTGGAAGCACTCCTCGATTGGTTTTCCTACGTCCAAGACAACTTCGAGTTCATCCTCGAGTCGGTTCTGGCGCACGCCAGGATCACGCTCATCGTCGTCGCTCTCGCGACCGTCTTCTCGGTCATCCTCGGCGTCCTGATCCAGCGCCGTCCCATCGCCCGGGCCATCGCCCTGGCCGTCACCGGGATCTTCCTGACCATCCCGTCGCTGGCGATGTTCGCCCTCCTCATCCCGATCTTCGGGATCGGCAACCTCCCCGCGATGGTCGCGCTGTTCCTCTACGCGATCCTCCCCGTGCTGCGCAACACCGTGACCGGGCTCGACTCGGTGAGCCCGGCCGTCGTGGAGTCCGCCAAGGGGATGGGGATGAACTCCATGCAGCAGCTCTTCCGGGTGCGACTACCCCTGGCGTGGCCGATCGTGATGGCCGGCGTCCGCATCTCCAGCCTGCTGACCGTCAGCATCGCCGCGATCGCCGTCCTGGTGGGCGGCGACGGCCTGGGGACCTTCATCCAGGCCGGGCTGACCCGGCTCGGGCTGCCGAACGCCGCGAACTCGGTCTGGGTAGGTGTGGTGTTCACCGTGCTGCTCGGTCTGGTGCTGGACATCATCTTCGCGCTCTTCCAGCGGTTGACGACCCCGCGCGGCCTGCGTATCTGACGACGTGAACCATCGAGAGGAACCCATGAGCGACCAGCCCAAGATCCACCTCGACAAGGTCGGCAAGACCTACCCCGGCACGAAGATCCCGGCCGTCGAGGACCTCACCCTGGACGTGCACGAGGGCGAGATCCTCGTGCTGGTCGGCCCGTCCGGCTGCGGCAAGAGCACCACGCTGCGCCTGATCAACCGGATGATCGAGCCGAGCAACGGCCGGATCCTGCTGGACGGCGAGGACGTCACCGACGCCAATCCCGACAAGCTGCGGCGCCGGATCGGCTACGTGATCCAGCAGATCGGTCTGTTCCCGCACCAGACGATCGCCCAGAACATCGCCACGGTCCCGAAGATGCTCGGCTGGGACAAGGACCGGATCGACGAGCGGGTCGAGTCGCTGCTCACGACCGTCGGGCTGGACCCCGAGCAGTACCGCAACCGGTACCCCAAGGAGCTCTCCGGCGGTCAGGCCCAGCGCGTCGGGGTGGCCCGCGCCCTCGGGGCCGACCCCGACATCATGCTGATGGACGAGCCGTTCGGGGCGATCGACCCGATCACCCGCGAGCGGCTGCAGAACGAGTTCCTGCGCCTGCAGGACGAGCTGCGCAAGACGATCGTCTTCGTCACCCACGACATCGACGAGGCGATCAAGATGGGCGACCGGATCGCGATCCTCGGCGAGCGCAGCACCATCCGTCAGATCGACACGCCCGAGAGGATCCTGGCCTATCCGGTGGACGAGTTCGTCGACGACTTCATCGGCAGCGGCTCGACGATCAAGGGCCTGAACTTCCTCAAGGTGAGCTCGCTGAAGCGGGACCGATACCCGTCGATCACGCTCACCGACCCGTGCGCCACGGGGGTGCAGCGTCTCGACCAGATGGGGCAGGACTGGCTGGTGCTGGTCGACGACCAGCGACGACCGGTGCGATGGCTGCACCGCAACGACCTGAACGCCTCACCGGCCTCCTACGACGGGCTCGGCGAGGACATCGGCGACACCATGCACACCGACGACTCCCTCTTCCAGGCTCTCGAGCTGATGGTGCAGAGCGCCGCGGGACAGAGCGTCGTGGTCGACGACGACGGCGGCTTCCAGGGTGTGGTGGACATGTCGCACCTCAACAAGGCGATCCGCCGAGCCCAGTACGAGGCGCGTCTGCACTACGAGGAGCTGGAGGCGAACGCATGAGCGAGATGGCGCGCGTCATGATGGACGCCGAGAAGCCTCGCGACGACTCCGACGCGGACGGGACCGACGAGGGCGCTCCGGCGCCCGCACCGCTCCCGGCCGAGGAGAAGGCGAAGCGATTCCAGTCCGTCGGTCTCGTCGTCGCACCGGTGCTGATCGCGTCCCTGGCCGGACTGCTCGCCCTGTACTACCGCAGCCTGGACCTCGCCAACGCCTCCCGGCAGCAGCGGTCGGCGCTGGACTGGGGCAACAAGCTCTGGCCGCAGCTGGTCGAGCACGTGCAGATCGCGGCGTACTCGACGCTGCTGGTGATCGTGGTCGCCGTCCCCCTCGGGATCCTGCTCACCCGCCCCTCGATGAGGCGGGTGGGGTCGCCGGTGCTGACCGTCGCGAACGCCGGTCAGGCCCTGCCTGCCTACGGCCTGCTGGTGCTGGGGCTCCTCATCGCCGGCCAGGGGCAGATGACGGTCGTCTTCGCCCTCGCGCTCTACGCGCTGCTTCCGGTGCTGCGCAACACCATGGTCGGGCTGGAGAGCGTCGACCGGAGCGTCATCGAGGCCGGCCGCGGCATGGGCATGACCCGGATGGGCGTGCTCAGCCGGATCGAGATGCCGCTGGCCGTGCCCGTCATCGTGGCGGGCGTCCGGACCGCGATGATCATCAACATCGGCATGGCCACGCTGGCGTTCCTCATCGGCGGTGGCGGGCTGGGCATCACGATCAACTCGGGTCTGAAGCTCAACCAGGACCCGGTGTACATCATCGGAGCTGTGCTCGTCGCTCTGGTGGCGCTCAGCTTCGACTGGGTCGGCGCCCTCGCCGAGCGCTACCTGCACCCGCGCGGTCTCTGACTTGCGCCGGTGTGGGGTCTCCCGCGCGGGTCGAACCGCGCGGGAGAGCCGCGCCCAAGGGGGTCAGCCCCGGTCGGACGTGAACACCGCGACGTTCCTCAGCGCTGCGAGCAGCAGCAGGTGCACCTCCGCCGGCGACGTCCCCAGCACGTCTGCTGCCTGGGTCGCGCTGTGGCCGCCGTACGCGCACAGGGCCAGCACCTCGCGCTGGTTCCGGTCCATGCTGACCACCCACGCGACCAGCGGCGCCGACGACTCCTGGCGTTCTCCCGCCCCACTGTCCCGCGACGTCGCTGACAGGTCGGTGCACGCGTCGAACACCCCCCGCGCGAGCACCCGGCGCCGCTCGCGTCCGGTGGAGCCGTCCACATCGCCCTCGGCCCTCCCCGCGGCACCCACCCCCGCGACCACGGCTTCCTGGGCCACACCGGCGTCGCCGGCGACCGCGAGCGCCACGAGGTAGAGGGCGCGGGCGTGGGCGTCGTACCAGGAGCCCACGGTCGGCGAATGCTGGTGCTTCCTCACCGGAGCCCTCCTCCTTCGCGACGCTGGTCGGAGTCGTGACGGACCGGGGTCCGGGGTCCGATCCACCACGGTACCCAAGCCGGGCGGTGGCAACCCCGTGTCGTCGCATGACCCGGCGACCTCCCGAGACGCGACGACGCCGCCGGGTCGGGGACCCGACGGCGTCGTGCGGTGCTGCTGAGGAGCGGTGCTGCTGAGGAGTCCGGGTCAGAGGACCCCGATCTCCTTGAGGTAGTCCTCGGCGACCTTCTGAGCCTGCTGGCCCTCGACGTCGACCAGGGCGTTCAGCTCGGCCATCTTCTCCTCGTCGAGACCCTCGAGGATGGTGTCGGCCAGCTCGTCGTAGGCCTCGGCGTGCGCCTCGTAGACCTCGTTCTTCATGGTGAACGAGACGTTGTAGAGGATCATCACGCCCGGGTCCTCGACCAGCTCCAGGTTGAGCGCGGTGATCCGGCCGTCGGTGGTGAAGACCTCGCCGAAGTCGCAGGCGCCGTCGGAGGTCTCGGTGTAGATCAGACCGGTGTCGAGGATCTGGGTCTGGCTGCGGGGCAGCTCGTAACCCGTGGCCTCCTCGAACAGGATCAGCCCGTCGGGGCGGTCCGGGAACTCGGTCTCCATGCAGACCTTGGCGTCCGGGTTGGCCTCGAGGTAGTCGGCCATCCCCTGGAAGTCGAAGCCACCCTCCGCCTCCGCGATGTCACCGTTGGCGGCGAAGCCGTAGGTGTCGTTGAACGGCGAGCGTCCGATCCACTGGATGTCGATTCTGCTCCAGGTCGGCCTCCGAGGTGACCGTGAACAGCTCCTCCGGGTCCTGGCTCGGGTCCTCGTTGCCGAGGTGCACCGTCCAGCCGGTGCCGTTGTACTCGGGGTAGACGTCGATGTCGCCGCTGACCAGCGCGTCCCGGTTGACCGACGTACCGCCGAGGTTGGTCTTGTTGTCGACGCTCGCCCCCGCGGCCTCCGCGGCCTGCGCGAACATCTCCCCGAGCAGGATGTTCTCCGTGAAGTCCTTCGAGCCCACCGTCAGGGAGACCCCGTCGAGGGCCTTCTCCTCGGTGGCCTCAGTGGCTCCGCCTCCACTGTCGCTGCCGCAGCCGGCGGTCACCAGCGCTAGAGCGAGCCCCGCGGAAGCGGCGGTCAGCTTGATTCGTGTGCCCATGAATTTTCCTTCGGTCGGTGACAGGACCCGCCGCGGGACATCCACCGCAGGGACGACAACGGTCGGCCCTCCGGACCGGCGCACCACGCGACGTGGCGCGGTGCAGCCCGCAGGCGCTTCGAGCATAGGTGCTGCGGAGGCCCCAATCCCGTCAGGACGGTAACGACTCCATATCACCGCCGATCAGACCCGAGCAGCCGCCAATCGGCCCTTGAGCAGCGGCAACGACGGGTGCGGACGCCCCTGGAGAGAGGAGAGCGAGGCGAGACAGGCCTCGACGACCGCGGTGTCGTACGGCGCCAGCTCGCTGTACCGGAGCACCGCGTCCGGCAGCGGATCGACCAGCAGCGCCTCCCGGACCGCGACCGCGACGTACTCGGCGAGCTCGCCCAGCGCCGGGCTGTTGGTCCCGGGAAGCAGGTCGCCGCCGTAGGCCTCGACGGCCTCGGCGACCCGGCCTCGGCGCAGCAGGGCCAGCACGTGCTCGACGTCGGTGGCGACCGGCATCAGCAGCCGGTACGGCCGCGAGGACAGCTGCCCCCCCAGCGCCTGGCGCAGGTGCGAGACCTCGGCCTTGAGGGTGGAGAAGGTGACCGCCTGGTCGCCGTAGACCATCGCGTGCAGCTGCTCGAGGGACAGGCCCTCGGGGTGCATCGCGAGCAGCGCGAGCACCTCGGTCTGCCGCCGGTTGAGCAGCAGCCGCTGCCCGTCCAACCGGGTCTCGGCGGTGCCGAGCAGGGTCATCACCAGCCCCGGCTCGGAGGTCACCTCCTCGGCGCCGAGGTGTCGGGCCGAGGTCGGCAGGGCTCCCTCGATCAGCCGGGCCATCACCCGGGCGGTGGCCAGGCCGATCGGGTGGGTGCGGTCCCAGGTGGTGGACAGGTCGATCACGCCGACCTGGACCCCGGTGACCGGGTCGTGCAGGGGGGCCGCCCAGCAGACCCAGTTGTGCACGATCGAGGCGTAGTGCTCGGCGGAGAAGACCATGGTGGGTTCCGCGGTGCGGTTGGCCAGGTCGAGGGCGTTGGTGCCGACCGAGAGGTCGTCCCACCGGCCGCCGGCCACGAAGTTGACCGACTCCGCCTTGCGCCGCATCACCCGGCCGCCGTACGTCCACAGGATCCGGGTCTGCGGGTCGGTCACCGCGATCACCAGGTCGCCGTCCGCGGCGGTCCGGCGCAGATCGGCCTCGACCCGCTCGACCGCGGTCTGCAGCGGTGAGTCCTGCCAGTACGCCGCGGTCTCGGCCTCGTCGTCCAGCGGCGCCTCGCTGAGGTCGACGGTCACGGCCGCCTCGGACCGGCTCCAGCTGGACAGGATCTCGGGCCGCACCCCGGGGCCGGGGACGTCGCCGCGCTCGACGAACGAGGTCCATGCCCGCACCGCATCGACCCGACGCGCGTGCAGCCGGCTCCGCGTCATCGGCACCTCCGCGATCGATCGACGGGCCAGCGACCGACCCGTCGGTCAACCTAGCACCGGGCCGGTGACCCGGGTCACCCGTCGGCTCAGGGCCCCAGCCGGCGCCGCAGGAAGTCCACCGTCTGCTGCATCCCCTCGGTGAACCGGGGTCCGAACGCGTGCTCCTCACCGGCGTACACGGTCAGCTCGGCGTCCACCCCGGCCCGGGTCATCGCAGTGACGGTCTCCCGGGACCACTGCAGCGGGCAGGTGTCGTCGGAGTCGCCGTGCAGGATCAGCACCGGCTCGGTGACCCGGTCCAGGAACCACCGCGGCGACAGGTCGGCGTAGACGCCGGGTGACTCCGCGGGCGTGCCGAAGCGGCGGTACAGCTCGGCGACCGCCTCGGGCCGGTTCGGCACCGTGAACTGGCGCAGGTTGTCGAGGAACCGCGAGCTCACCGGTGCCCACACGACGGCCGCGTCGACCAGCCCGGGCGCCGTCACCAGCGCGTTGTAGGTGACCCCGCCACCCATCGACCGGCCGAACATGGCCAACCGGCCGGGGTCGACGACGGGCTCGCGGCGCAGGGCCTTGACCGCGGCGATGGCGTCGCGGGTGTAGGCCAGCCGGGACTCGCGGTCGAGGTCGCCGACCGGGTCGGACTCGGCGTGACCGGCGTAGTCGGTGTGCAGCACCACGAACCCGGCGTCGGCCAGGTACTCCTGCTCCCGGGACATCCCCTGCCCCAGCGCGTAGACCGCCGGGTCGATGTACCCGTGGGTGAGCACCACCGCCGGGAACGGCCCGTCCCCGCGGGGCACCAGCAGCTCCCCGGAGACCTTGCGGTCGCCCACGGGGTAGCTGACCGCCCAGGAGCGCCACCGTTCGGTCTCGGCCAGCGGGCGAGTGCGGGTGATCGTGCCCGACCGGATCCGCTCCCGCATCAGCGCCGGCAGCGAGATCCGGTTCCGCACCGGTGGCAGGCTCGTCGTGGGCGAGGGCTCCGTTGTTGCCGAGGGCGGGTTCGAGGGGGTGTCCGACGGAGTGCCGCTGTCGCTGTCGGTCGGGGTGGGCGACGCCGTGGGCGCGGGGCTGTCGGTCGGGGTGGTCGCCGAGGCGACCGCGGGCGGTGCGGCCTCCTCCTGCGACGAGCCGGTGCAGCCGACCAGCGGCAGCAACAGAACCAGGGCCACGCCCCCGACCAGCCCCCCGACCAGCCCCCTGCCCGGCCTCATGCGTCCTCGGCGTCCTCGCGGTGGATCCGGCCGTCGGTGCGGGCCAGCCGCTCCCCGGAGCCGCCCCAGTGGCCGGCGATGATCTCCGCGGCGATGCTGATCGCGGTCTCCTCCGGGGTCCGGGCGCCCAGGTCCAGGCCGATCGGCGAGGACAGCCGGCCGATCTCGGCCTCGTCCAGGCCGACCTCGCGCAGTCGGGCCAGCCGGTCCTCGTGGGTACGCCGCGAGCCCATCGCGCCGACGTAGGCGACCTCGGGCAGCCGCAGCGCCACCTCGAGCAGCGGGACGTCGAACTTCGGGTCGTGGGTGAGCACGGTGATCACGGTGCGGCCGTCGACCAGTCCCTCATCGACCTGCTCATGGAGGTACCGGTGCGGCCACTGGACGACCACCTCGTCGGCGTCGGGGAACCGGGACGTGGTGGCGAAGACGGGCCGGGCGTCGCAGACGGTCACGTGGTAGCCGAGGAAGCTGCCCACCCGGGCCACCGCGGCGGCGAAGTCGATCGCCCCGAACACCAGCATCCGCGGCTTGGGCGCGAACGCCCAGACGAAGATCCGCATCCCCTCGCCGCGCCGCTCGCCGTCCGGGCCGTAGGTGAGCGTGGCGTTGGTGCCGCTGGCCAGCAGCCCCAGCACGTCGTCGTGGACGGCGTCGTCCATCCGCGGCGACCCGAGGCTGCCGACGGCCGGGGTGTGGTGCGGTCGCACGATCATCCGCCGGCCCCGCCGGGCCGGGTCGGGGTGCTCGATGACGGTGGCCACCGCGACCGGGCTCCCGGCCTCGATGTCGACGGCCAGCTCCGCCAGCTCGGGAAAGGTCCGTCGCGAGACCTCCTCGACGTACACGTCGAGGATGCCGCCGCAGGTCAGCCCGACCGCGAACGCGTCGTCGTCCGAGACGCCGTACCGCTGCAGCACCGGGGTGCCCGAGGCGACCACCGACTGGGCGAGCTCGTAGACCGCGCCCTCGACGCAGCCTCCGGAGACCGACCCGACCGCGGTCCCGTCCGGGCCGACCAGCATCGAGGCCCCCGCCGGGCGTGGCGCGGACTGGAAGGTCGCCACCACCGTGCCGACGCCGACCGTCTCGCCGGCCTCCCACCAGGCCAGCAGCTCGGGGAGCACCTCACGCACCCGCGACCACCTCCACCAGCTCCGCGTACGTCGCCAGCGAGTGGCCGGCGATGAAGTCGTCCACGTGCGGCAGGACCGCGAGCACCCCCTGCTGCACCGGTTCGTAGCCGGCCTTGCCCCGGTGCGGGTTGACCCACACCACCCGGTGGGCGACCCGGTGCAGCCGGCGTACCTGCTCGGCGAGCAGGGTCGGGTCGCCCCGCTCCCAGCCGTCGCTGAAGACCACCACGACCGCCCCGCGGGCCATCCCGCGCTGACCCCAGCGGTCGGCGAAGACCCGCAACGTCTCCCCGAGGCGGGTGCCGCCGGACCAGTCGGGGACGGTCTCGCCGGCCGCGGCCAGGGCCTGGCCGGGGTCGCGGAGCCGCATCGCCCGGGTCACGTGGGTCAGCCGGGTGCCGACGGTGAACGTCTCCACCACGCCACGCCGGCGGGACCGGGACGGCCCGCTCCCGGTCAACCCGGCCTGGGTGAACCGGTGCGCGAGGCGCAGCAGCGCGTCGGCGTACCCGCTCATCGAGCCCGACACGTCGACCAGCAGCACCACCCGCCGCGGGGTGAGGCCGCGACGCCGCCAGGCGATCTCGGCAGGCTCGCCCATCCGCCGCAGGCTGGCGCGCAGGGTGCGGGTGGCGTCCACGTCGCCGCGGCGCCAGGCGTGGTGCCGGGCGGTGCGGCGGTACGGCGGCCGCGGGTGCAGGGTCGCGAACATGCCGGCCAGCCGGTGCTTCTCGGCCGCAGTCAGCGAGGCGACGTCCCGGTGCCGGAGCACCTCGGCCTCGCTGGCCATCGCGCGGACCACGTCGGTCTCCTCCTCCGGTCCGGCGCCGCCGGCGCCCTCGTGGTCGGGCAGCGGCGCGGTGGAGGTCGAGGCCGGGGAGGCCGCCGGGCGGGCGCGGGGCAGCCCGGCCCGGGCGTCGAAGAACGCCTCGAAGACCTGGTCGTAGCGGACCAGGTCGTCGGGGCCGGCGCACAGCGTGGCCCGTCCGGCCAGGTAAGTGGCCCGCTGGTCGCCGAGCCCGACCAGCGCGACCGCGGCCAGGAAGCCGTGCGCCCGGTCGTGGGTCACCGCGACGCCCGCGGCGCGCAACGCCCGGGTGAACGCCAGCAGGATCTCGTCGGCCTGGTGCACCGCGGCGGTGTCCGCGGCAGCCGGGGTGCTCACGCGCGCAGCACCTGGTCCAGGGCGTGCCGGACCCGCTCGGCGTCCTCGCGGTACTTCACCAGCGCGCCGAGCGTGCGCGACGACGACTCCAGGTCGAGCTCGGTGGTGCCCAGGTGGGTCAGCGCGCGGGCCCAGTCCAGCGTCTCGGCGACCCCGGGCGGCTTCTGCAGGTCCTCGCGGTCGCGGAGCCGCTGCACCACGGTCACCACCTGGCGGGCCAGGGCGGCGGAGACCTCGGGGGCGCGGGACCGGACGATCTCGACCTCCCGGTCCAGACCCGGGTGGTCGATCCAGTGGTAGAGGCAGCGGCGCTTGAGCGCGTCGTGCAGCTCGCGGGTCCGGTTCGAGGTGAGCACCACCAGGGGTGGCACGGCGGCCCGGACCGTGCCCAGCTCGGGGATCGAGACCTGGTACGTCGACAGCACCTCGAGCAGGAACGCCTCGAACTCGTCGTCGGCGCGGTCCACCTCGTCGACCAGCAGCACCGCGGGGCTCTGCTGCAGCGCGGTGAGCACCGGTCGCGCGAGCAGGAACCGCTCGTCGTACAGGCTCTTCTCGGCCTCCTCGACGTCGGCGCCACCGGCCGCCTCGAGCGCCCGCAGGTGCAGGATCTGCCGCGGGAAGTCCCAGTCGTAGAGCGCCTGGGTGGCGTCGATGCCCTCGTAGCACTGCAGCCGCACCAGCGGCAGGTCCAGCGCCTGGGCGAGCGCCTCGGCCAGGGCGGTCTTGCCGGTGCCCGGCTCGCCCTCGAGCAGCAGCGGCCGCTGCATCGCCAGCGCCAGGTAGGTCACCGTCGCCAGGGCGTCGTCGCACAGGTAGCCGGTGCGTTCGAGCTCGGCGGCCACCGAAGCCGGGTCCGCCGGCAGCGCCGCGGGCGTCGGGGTGGGCTCCATTCCAGCAAGGCTACTGAGCCGGCCGTTGGCCGCCGGTTGGGCGGGCTGTCCCTCGGCCCGGGGGTTGAGGAGCGAACGCCCCGGAGGTTGAGGAGCGAGCGGCCCGGGGGTTGAGGAGCGAGCGCCAGCGAGCGTCTCGAAACCCCCCTCCCGAAGGTTGAGGAGCGAGCGCCAGCGAGCGTCTCGAAACCCCCCTCCCGAAGGTTGAGGAGCGAGCGGCCCCGGGAGGTTGAGGAGCGAGCGCCAGCGAGCGTCTCGAAACCTCGCAGGTGAACCGGTGGTTTCGAGACGGTCGCTGCGCGACCTCCTCAACCACCGGGGCGCTGCGCGACCTCCTCAACCACCGGGGCGCTGCGCGACCTCCTCAACCACCGTGGACCTGCGCGACCTCCTCAACCACCGTGGACCTGCGGGGGCTCGCGGGTGTCCTGGTCCTGACCCGAGGCCAGGTCGCCGCACTCGACGGTGGTGACGGGACGGGTCGCCAGGTACCCACGAGCCCCCTCGTCCCCGGCCACGTCGGCGATGACGGCGGGCCAGTGCGCCCGGCCGATGAGGACCGGGTGGCCGGGGCGACCGTCGTACGTCGCCCGGGCCAGCACGTCGGCCCCGTCGGCCCCGTCCCCGCCGGCCGATCCGGCCGCGAGCACCCGGTCCACCACGCCGAGGGTCAGGTCTGGCAGGTCGACCAGCGAGACCAGGGCCGCGATCGGCGCGGAGGCCGGGGCGTCGTACCACTCCTCGCTCAGCGCGGTCAGCCCGGCGCGCAGCGAGGCGCTCATCCCCTGCTCCCACTCCCGGGCGACGATCCCCCGCACCTGCACGCCGTCGCGGGGGTACGCCGCGTCGAGCAGCCGCAACGCCTCGTCGGCTCGCGCGCCGACGACGACGGTGACCCGGCCACAGCCTCCGGCGAGCAGGGTCCGCACGGAGTGATGCAGCCAGGACCCGGCGACCGGGTCCTCGACCAGGGCCTTCGGTTGCCCCATCCGGCTGCCGGCGCCGGCCGCGAGCAGCAGCCCGGCCCCGACCAGCGGCTCAGACACCGATGTCAGCCACCGAAAGCGGCATCGTAGAGCTGTTCCCGCTCGGGAGTGACCGGGCCGGAGAACCCGCAGACGGTGACCCGGCCGTCGGTGGCCGAGACCAGGTACGTCTCCCCCTCGACGAACTCGACCGCACCGATCAGCGCGTCCAGCTCGCCGGCCGACGCGGTCACCTCGACCCGCTCGGTGCTGGTGCCCCGGTAGAACCGGCTCGGCGCCAGGGTGACGGTGCTGTCGTCGATCGACTCGACGGTGCCGACGAAGGCCAGCTCCTGGGCGGCCAGCCGTTCGGCGGTCGGCATGGCGCACCGGGCGTCGGTGGGCGGCGCCGCCGTCAACAGGGTCACGCTGACCTGGCTGCCGCCCCCCTCCGTGCCGGCTCCCCCGGACCCGCCGGCTCCGGCGGTCGGGCCCGGGTCGGCGGTGGTGACCTCCTGGCCACGGTTGAGCAACGCCGTCACGCTGACCGCGGCGATGAGGACCAGGGCCGCGGCGCCGACCAGCCAGGTGAGTCGGTTGCGGCTCCGCAGGCCGCGCGCCCGAGCGGCCTCGGGGTGCCGGTGCTCGGGGTCGCGCTCGTGGTCGTGCTCGGGGTTCTGCTCGGGGTCGGCGGTGCCGAGGGCGCCGGGGTGGTGGCTCATCGTGTCCTCCAGGAGTCGGGCCACCGTGTCGGGGGTGGCCGGGGGGAGGGACGCGGCGGGGTCCGCGGCGCCGAGCCGGGCGAGCAGCTCGCCGGCGTCGTCGGCCTGCTCCGGGTCGTCGCCGTGCGGGTCGATCCGGGGATCGGTCATCGTCGTCCTCCTCTCATGACTCCTCATGTCCGGCAGCGTGCGGACTCTTTCGCGCCACCAGCTCGTCGCGGAGCTTGCGCCGGGCCCGGTGCAGCCGGATGCCGGCGGCGTTCGCGGTGATGTCGAGGACCACGGCGATCTCGGCCGCGGTCAGCTGCTCCCAGGCCCACAACCGGAGCAGCTCGGCGTCGTCGTCCCCGATCGCGGCCAGCGCCTCTGCCAGCTCCGGGTCCCCGGCCGGCTCCGGCCCCGGGGACGTGGTTCCGGGCGGGTCGACGGTGGCGATCCGCGCTGCCAGCCGGTGCTGACGCCGCGCGCTTCGCTCGGCGTTGTGCAGGCAGTGCCGTGCCACGGCGTACGCCCACGGCAGCGGTTCGACCGGCGGCACCTGGTCCAGCCGACGCCAGCAGACCAGCAAGGTGTCGGCCAGGACGTCCTCGGCGGTGGCGGCATCGGTACGCCGCGCCAGGAACCGCCGCAGTGGCTCGACCACCGGCGGCACCAGCACCTCGAAACGGGCGCGCCGCTCCGCGTCGGTCTCCGAGGCCACCACGTCTCCCACTCTCACACGCCACCGGCGGATCGTGCGGGTCACCCCGCCGCCCGGTCTCCTGCGCCCGCCCTGTGCCCGTCGTTTCATCAGGGTATGCAGGCGAAGCCGGACTTCCCGCGATGGACCCGCACTTCCCGGGGCGTGCGCGGCACGGGAAGTGCCGGTCCGGCACGGGGAGTGCGGTTGGGGCAACAGACCGTGATGAAACGACACCCGGGGACGGACGGCAGCCGACAACGGCATCGAACGGCAGCAGGGCCCCCGCCGGAGCGGGGGCCCTGCTGGTGGAGCTGGTGCTGCTGGGTGGGACGTCGGACTCGCAGTCTCCCCTTTCAGGGACTTCTTCGCCCTACGCTCCTTCGTCGCTGCGGACTCAGAAGTCTCCCTCTCAGGGACTTCTTCGCCCTACGCTCCTTCGTCGCTGCGGACTCAGAAGTCCATACCACCCATGCCGCCCGACGGGTCGCCGCCCATGGGCGCGGCCTTCTCGGGCTTGTCGGCCACGACGGCCTCGGTGGTGAGGAACAGCGCAGCGATCGACGCGGCGTTCTGCAGCGCGGACCGGGTGACCTTGGCGGGGTCGATGATGCCCGCAGCGAGCATGTCGACGTACTCGCCGGTCGCCGCGTCCAGGCCGTGACCCGGGGTCAGGTTGCGCACCTTCTCCGCCACGACGCCGCCCTCGAGGCCGGCGTTGATCGCGATCTGCTTGAGCGGGGCCTCGGTCGCGTAGCGCACGATGTTGGCACCGGTCGCCTCGTCGCCGGACAGGTCCAGCTTCTCGAAGGCGGTGGCCGCTGCCTGCACCAGGGCCACGCCGCCGCCGGCGACGATGCCCTCCTCGACGGCCGCCTTCGCGTTGCGAACGGCGTCCTCGATGCGGTGCTTGCGCTCCTTGAGCTCGACCTCGGTGGCCGCGCCGACCTTGATCACCGCGACACCGCCGGCCAGCTTGGCCAGGCGCTCCTGCAGCTTCTCGCGGTCGTAGTCGGAGTCCGACTTCTCGATCTCGGCACGGATCTGGTTGACCCGACCGGCGATCTGGTCGGCGTCACCGGCGCCCTCGACGATGGTGGTCTCGTCCTTGGTGATGACGACCTTGCGGGCCTGGCCCAGCATGGCGACGTCGGTCGAGTCGAGCTTGAGACCGACCTCCTCGGAGATGACCTGGCCACCGGTGAGGATCGCGATGTCCTGCAGCATGGCCTTGCGGCGGTCACCGAAGCCCGGAGCCTTGACGGCCACGGACTTGAAGGTGCCACGGATCTTGTTGACCACCAGGGTGGACAGCGCCTCGCCGTCGACGTCCTCGGCGAGGATCAGCAGCGGCTTGCCCGACTGCATCACCTTCTCGAGGATCGGCAGCAGGTCCTTGACGTTCGACACCTTGGAGTTGGCGATGAGGATGTAGGGGTCCTCGAGGACCGTCTCCATCCGCTCCGGGTCGGTGACGAAGTACGCCGAGATGTAGCCCTTGTCGAAGCGCATCCCCTCGGTGAGCTCGAGGTCGAGCCCGAAGGTGTTCGACTCCTCGACGGTGATGACGCCTTCCTTGCCGACCTTGTCCATCGCCTCGGCGATGATCTCGCCGACGGTCGGGTCAGCGGCGGAGATCGACGCGGTAGCGGCGATCTGCTCCTTGGTCTCGATGTCGGTGGCCATCGAGAGCAGCTGGGCGGAGACGGCCTCGACGGCGGCCTCGATGCCCCGCTTGAGACCCATCGGGTTCGCACCGGCAGCCACGTTGCGCAGGCCCTCGCGGACCATCGCCTGGGCGAGCACGGTGGCGGTGGTGGTGCCGTCGCCGGCGACGTCGTCGGTCTTCTTGGCGACCTCCTTGACGAGCTCGGCACCGATCTTCTCGTAGGGGTCCTCGAGCTCGATCTCCTTGGCGATGCTCACACCATCGTTGGTGATGGTGGGCGCGCCCCACTTCTTCTCGAGGACGACGTTGCGGCCCTTGGGCCCGAGCGTGACCTTGACGGCGTCTGCGAGCGTGTTCATGCCACGCTCGAGACCGCGCCGGGCCTCCTCGTTGAAAGCAATCAGCTTCGGCATAACTCCTGCGATCCTTCGCATTTCAGAGTCGTGGACGATCCGGTTCGCTGCCCGCGACGGACGGCCAGGCCGCCCGGCAGACCCTTCCCGCCGTCGCTGCTGACCTCAACTCCCCGGACCGGGGACGGTTGTCACTCTCCTAGGGAGAGTGCCAGCCTCATGTTTAGCACTCGGCCTGGTCGAGTGCAAGAACGAGCCCCCCGTTGCTCAGGGTCGCGGCAGCGGGGTGAGCAGCACCCGCGAGGTCATCCCCACGCTGCTGGCCAGCGAGCGCAGGAAGCCGGGCAGCAGCAGCGAGGTATGCCGAAGCGTCCAGATCGTCTGCGCCGAGACCCAGGCGATGTCGCGGGCCTTGTCGATGTTCCAGGCGCTGACCAGGTGCGCCACCGGCCCCACCTCGTCGTCCACCGCCCGGCCCACGCTGGTGAGGAAGGAGCGCCGGATCCCGGCCTCGACCTCGGCCAGCACATCGTTGACCTGCTCGTAGTCCTCCCGGACCTCGCGGCGTTCGAGGTCCATCCCCCGCGCCTCGCAGGTGCGCCACAGGGCCACCGGCAGGTCGTGCTCGATGTGGGTGTTCATCCCCGCCAGCGCGAACTGGATCGGCAGCCGACGCTCGGCCCGGCAGTCGAACAGCGGGGCCCAGGCCTTGGGGATCGCCGCGCCGGCCGCGGCGGCGTCGTACGCCTCCAACCACAGGTTCGCGAACCGGATGTCGAGGTCGGCGAGGAAGGCGTCGTCGTGAAAGGTGCTACCGCCCGCGGAGAGCAGCCCGAGGATCTGCTCGGTGACGGTCAGGTAGACATGGTTGAAGACGCTCACCCCGTCGGTGGCCGGCAACGCCTCGTCGATCGCCCTCATCCGCTCGACGACGGCCTCGACGGTGGTCGGTGTGGTCACGGCAGGCTCCCCGGGTGCGCGGCTGGGTCTCGCACGCTAGCGCTCCGAGCGAGGGCTGGGTACCCACCGGATCTGAGTGCTCGTGCTCATGCGGGGCGGCTGGCAGCCGCCGAGACTGGATCCATGACGATCCTGCAGGCCGGTGGTCCACCCCGGCTCCTCCTCGAGGCCTCCCCCGGCCAGGTCCAGTGGCTCACCGGGCAGCTGACGCAGTGGCAGCGCGCGGGGCTGGTGACCGACGAGCAGGCCACCGCGATCCGTGACTCGTACCACGCCACCCGGCGGCTGGCGCTGGGGAGACTGCTGCTCACCCTGGGTGCCGGCTTCGTCGGCGTCGGCCTGGTCTGGCTGGTGGCGGCGAACCTCGACGCGCTGCCGCCGGCCGGCCGGTTCGCCGCGGTCTCGGCGATCTGGCTGGTACTGCTGGCCTCGGGCGAGCTGCTGGCCGCCCGGCGGGTCTCGCCGCCGGCGGTGGGGGCGGTCCGGTTGCTGGCCGCGCTGGGCTTCGGAGCGGTGGTCGCGCAGGGCGCGCAGAGCCTCCAGGTGCCGGCGTACGAGCCGGCTCTCATCGGCTGCTGGGCGTTGGGCGCCTTGGTGCACGCCTACGTCGCGGGCGCGGTCACCCCGCTGCTGGTCGGCGTCGCGACCGGAGCCGGGTGGCTGGTCTGGCAGGTCTCCGAGCAGTCCTCGAGCACCTTCGCCGGGGTGGTGACGGTGGCCGCGGTGGCGGTCCTCGCGGTCGCGGCCGCGTCGTGGCACGGCCGCTGGCTGCCGGTCTTCGCGGCCCCGTGGCGCGAGGTCGGCGCCCTGCTGGCCCTGGGCGCGCTGTTCGTGGCGGCGCTGCCGTGGGTCGAGCCGGGCTCGGACCTGGTCGGTCCCCTGGTGGCCGCGGTGCTGCTGCTGGCGGTGCTGGCGGCCGGTGCGGCCGCCTGGTCGGGGCGCGGCGCGGCGCGGTGGGAGCCGCTGGCGGCAGTGGTCGTGCTCGGGGCGGTCGCCGGCCTGCTGCTGTGGGACACCCCGGCTCGGACGGACCAGCTGGCCGCCGGCGACATCGCTCACGCCGTGATCGCAGTGGTGCTCTACGTGAGCCTGGCGGTCGGCGTGGCCGTGCTCGGTGCGCTGCACGACAGCTGGCGGCTCACCGCGCTGGCCACGGTGGCGCTGGTCGTCTTCACCACCGCGCAGTCGTTCGCGGTCTTCGCGCGGATCGTCGAGGGTGCCTGGCTGTTCCTGCTGCTGGGGCTGGTCTTCGCGGGCACCGGGGTGGTCTTCGACCGGGCCCGGCGTGAGCTGACCGCCACCCTCGGCGCCTCGAGCGACGGGCAGGTCCGGTGATGATCCGACGTCCGGTGGCCGTCGTGGCCGTGGTCGCCTTGATCCAGCTGCTGCTGGTCGGGGTCGCGGTGGGGCCGCAGCTGGCGGCGTACGCGGTCGGCGAGGAGTACCGGCTGCGGGTCCAGCCGATCGACCCGATCGACTTCCTGCGCGGTGCGTACGTCGAGCTCGACTACCCCGACCTGGCTCCCCCCGAGGACCGGTTCGCCGTGGGCACCCCGGTCTACGTCTCGCTGGTGGCCGACGGCCCGGACTCCGGACTGTCGAGCGCGGGCTCCTTCAGCGTGAACCGTCCCGAGGAGGGGCCGTACCTGGCCTGCACCTCCGAGGGGTGGCGACTGACCTGCGGCATCGAGAGCTACTTCGCCGACCAGATCCAGGCGCAGCGGCTCGAGCGCGAGCTGGTCGACGGCGGGGTGGCCACGGTCCGGGTGGACGGCCGCGGCCATGCCGTGGTGGTCTCGGTCGACTGATCGACCCGGGCCCTCCCGGCCCCCCGAACCTCCATGTAACGCGGTGTTCGCTACGCCAGAGCCGCGTTGCGGCAGCGGTTCGGTGCAGCAGACACCGCGTTACATGCGGCGGTGGCGCCGGTCAGCCCCCGGCGACGGCCGGGATCACCGAGACCTGGACCCCGTCCGGGGTGGGCGTGTCCAGGTTGTCGAGGAACCGGACGTCGTCGTTGCCGACGTACACGTTGACGAACCGGCGCAGGCTGCCGGCGTCGTCGAGGATCCGGCCCCGGATCCCCGTGTAGTTCTGGTCCAGGTCGTCGAGGACCTCGTTCAGCGTGGTGCCCGAGGCCGAGACCTCGGAGGCACCACCGGTGTAGGTGCGCAGGATCGTGGGGATCCGGACGGAGACGCTCATGGATGGCTCCCGGGAGTCGGTGCGGTGCGGGTCGGGGGTCGGGGTCGCGATGCGGGCGGTCAGGCCAGCCCGGTCGCGACGAAGGCGTCGTACGACGGGGCGATGGTCGCGGCGGGGCCGACCGAGTCGGCGACGGCGTCGAGGGTCTTCAGGCCCATCCCGGTGTTGATCACCACGGTCTCCAACCTCGGGTCGAGCTGACCGGTCTCCACGAGCTTCTTCAGCACCCCGATCGTGGTGCCGCCGGCGGTCTCGGTGAAGATCCCCTCGGTCCGGGCGAGCAGCAGGATGCCCTCGCGGACCGCGTCGTCGTCGATGTCCTCGACGGCGCCGCCGGTCTCCCGGCAGATGTCGAGCACGTAGATGCCGTCGGCCGGGTTGCCGATCGCCAGGCTCTTGGCGATGGTGTCCGGCTTCACCGGGCGGATCGCGTCGACGCCGGCCTTGTAGGCGATCGAGACCGGCGAGCAGCCGGAGGCCTGGGCACCGAAGACGCGGTACGGCTTGTCCTCGACCAGGCCGAGCTTCACGAACTCCTGGAACGCCTTGTGCACCTTGGTCAGCTGGGAGCCGGACGCGACCGGGATGACGATCTGGTCGGGCAGCCGCCAGCCGAGCTGCTCGGCGATCTCGTACCCGAGGGTCTTGGAGCCCTCGGCGTAGTAGGGGCGGACGTTGACGTTGACGAACGCCCAGCCGTCCTCCTCGCCGGCGATCTCGGAGGCGAGCTTGTTGACGTCGTCATAGTTGCCCTCGACCGCGACCAGGGAGTCGGTGTAGACGGCGGAGTTGACCTGCTTGGGCTTCTCCAGGTTGCTGGGGATGAAGACCACCGTCTTGATCCCGGCGCGGGCGCCGGCGGCGGCGACGGCGTTCGCCAGGTTCCCGGTGCTCGGACAGGCGAAGACCTTGGCGCCGAGCTCGCGGGCCGCGCTCAGCGCGCAGGCGACGACCCGGTCCTTGAACGAGTTCGTCGGGTTGGTCGAGTCGTCCTTGACCCAGAGGTTGTCGATGCCCAGCTCGCGGCCGAGGTTGTGCGCCTTGAGCAGGCGGGTGTACCCCGGCTCCATGTTCGGGCTCTGCTCGATGTCGTCGGGCACCGGCAGCAGCGCCTTGTAGCGCCAGATGTTGGCGGGGCCGGCCGCGATCTGCTCGCGGGTCACCGCCGGGAAGTCGTAGGCGATCTCGAGGGGTCCGAAGCACTCCGGACACGCATAGAAGGGGCCCAGCTCCAGCTCGTGGCCACACTCGCGGCAGGCCAGGGCGCGGGCGTACCCGAAGGCCCCCTCGCGCAGCGGCTTCTTCGCCGCGACCGCAGCGTCGGGCACCGCCGACGAGTCTGGGGCGTCCGCGGGGGCGCCCGCTGGGGACGTCGGTGGTGCCGATTCGGCGACGACACTGCTCATGAGTCCTCCTTCTCATCTTCCCCGGAACGCGTCTCTCGCGCCGGGCCGGAATTAGCACCGTTTCCACGTCCGAACCTGCGGCGGATGCCGGTCGGCGGAGGAGCGTGGCGGTTGCCGGGACTTCAGCGGGCCGTTCCCTCAGTCCCTCTCGATGAGCTGAGGGAAACTGTACGGGGCGCGTCTCAGCATGTGCACATGCCGTCCGTATGTTGGTCGGACCGGAGGTGGGAATCCCCGGCCGTCAGGGGTTCCCGACGGTTGTCAGGTGTTGCAACAGCCGACAACCGTCGGAAGTGCCTGACAACCCTCGGCCGCCCGGGCGCTTCCGGACCGGCTCGGTCCGCCACGCCAACCGGGCCCGAACCCGCGCCATCCGGGGTCACACCCACGCCAACACCAGGCCAAACCCACGCCCCCGAGGCCGCCCACCCCACCAAACCCCGGCGCCCAGCGTTCAGGCGCGCAGCTCCCGGGCGTCCTCGGTCAGCTGACGCAGCAGGTCGAGCACCCCGTCCGGACCGTCGACGACCACGTCGGACATCGGCACCAGCGCGCTCTGCTCGTCCGAGGCCGAGCAGACCAGCAGGGTCGCCATCCCGGCCTTTCCGAGGGTCTGGACCGCCTCGAACGCCTCGACGTCGCCGAGGTCGTCGCCGCCGAACAGGAACCCGCCGACGTCCAGCTCCTCGACCAGCCGCTGCACGGCCAGCCCCTTGTGCATGCCCGGGGCGCGCACCTCGATCACGTTCCGGCCCGGCTCCACGACCAGGTCGTGCCGCGCGGCCAGGTCGCGGAAGGCGGGCAGCAGCCGGTCGAACGCCTCGCCGGCGTTCGGCAGTCGCCGGGTGTGCACCGCGACGGCCAGGCCCTTCTCCTCCAGGTGCGCGTCCTCGGCCCCGGCACTGCGCAGCACCCGCGGCAGCTCACGCAGGAACGAGGCCAGCCCGTGCGGCGGACGGGGGGCGACGATCCGGCGGTCGGTGGAGCTCCATCGCTCATTGCCGTACTGCCCGAACAGGTACAGGTCCTTGCCCGAGTCCCCGATCCTGTTGCCGACCTCCTCGAGCCCACCGAGGTCGAGGGCCTGCCGGGCCGGCCGACCGGTGACCACCGCCACGGCCCGCACCTGCTCGGCGAGGTCGACCAGCACCGCGGGGGCGTCGGGGTGGATGTGTGCCTGGGCCGGGTCGTCGACGATCGGGGACAGGGTGCCGTCGAAGTCCAGCGCGACCACGGTCTCGGCCGCGGCGCGGACCAGGGCGGCGTACTTCCGCTCGGCGTCGCCGGAGGTGAACTCCATGCGTCCACCCAACCATGCGGCCCGCCCGAGGGGACCAGGGGCGCAACCAGGGGCGGGACCAGAACAGGACCCCGGCAGGATCAGCGCGCGATCAGCCCAGTGTGCCGGTGAGGATCACCGTCAGCCGGTCCCCGCGCATCGGGTCCACCGCGGGCGCGGTGCGCTCGATGCCGAGGTCGAGGGCCAGCGCCTTGGCCTCGTCGGTCAGCCGGGGCGGGAAGTAGACGGTGGTGGCCGGGATGGTGCCGTACCAGTTGTCCGAGCCGACGACCTGCCAGCCGATGTCGCTGGCCCGGGCGGCGACCTCACCGGCGAGACCGGTGATGCCGGAGTTGTTGAACACCTCGACGTACACCTTGCCGCGCTCCAGTGCCGGCTTCGGCTTCTTCGTCTTCGACGGCGGCGGTGCGACGCTCGGCAGTGGCGTCGAGCTGGGCACCTGGTCCCGCGAGATGGTGCTGATCTGCCGCTCGGTGGGAGCAGTGTCGTTGGTGGCCACGTAGGCGACGCCGGCCATCGCCACCGCGACCAGGGAGAGGATCACCAGCGGCGAGGGGAAGACCACCCCGCGCTCGTCGCGGACACGCCGTCGCGTCGACACGGCGGCTCAGACCTCGAACCCGAGCCGGCGCGCGGAGCGCTGTCGCTGGCGGGCGGCCCGCAGCCGGCGCAGCCGGCGGACCAGGAGCGGGTCGACCTCCAGCGCCTCGGGACGGTCGATGAGGGCGTTGAGGACCTGGTAGTACCGCGTCGAGCTCATGTCGAACTTCTCGCGGACGGCGGTCTCCTTGGCGCCGGCGTACTTCCACCACTGGCGCTCGAAGTCGAGGATGTCGCGGTCCCGGTCGCTGAGGGTCGGCGTGGCCGCGGGCTCGTGGCCCTCTACAGCGTTCGCGGCGTCCATGCGCTGGTCTCCTGGGGGTGCTCGTCGACAGTCGTCCGAACGCCACTGTAGGACAGCGAACGACACGCTTGTCATTCGGCACGCGGGTGCGTCCCGCACAGGTTCGCGCGGCGACGCCCTGGTCCTGGCCTCCCCTAGGCTCCCGCCATGACGGACCCGACCACGCGCAGCGAGAACGACGAGAGCCGGACGATCCGCTGGGGCGTGCTGGCCACCGGCAAGATCGCCCAGGGCTTCGCCCGCGACCTGGCCCTGGTCGAGGGGGCCGAGATCGTCGCGGTCGGCTCCCGGACGCCGGCCGGAGCCGAGGCGTACGCCGAGCGCTGGAACGTCCCCGCGGCGCACGGCTCGTACGCCGCGCTGGTGGCCGACCCGGACGTCGAGGTCGTCTACATCGCCTCCCCGCACGCGCTGCACCTCGAGCACGCCCGGCTGGCGTTCGAGGCCGGCAAGCACGTGCTCTGCGAGAAGCCGCTCACCCTCAGCCTGGCCGAGGCCGAGGAGATGGTCGCGCTGGCCGGACGCCACGACCGCTTCCTCATGGAGGCGATGTGGACGGCCTGCCACCCGGTGATCCGGACGCTGCGCGAGCGGCTGGCCTCCGGGGAGCTGGGCCGGCCGCGGCACCTGCACGCCGAGCTCGGCTTCGTCGTCGACGCGCCCCCCGAGGACCGGATGTTCGCCCCCGAGCTGGGCGCCTCCGCGCTGCTCGACATGGGCATCTACCCGCTCGTCTTCGCCCACCTGATGCTCGGCGAAGCGGAGTCGCTGACCGCGGTGGCGGACCTCTCCGAGCGCGGCATCGACCTCGACGTCGCGCTCACCGGGCGATACCCGGGCGGGGCGCTGGCCACGATGACAGCCTCGATGACCTCGTGGTCCTCGCGGTCGGCCGCGATCGCCACCGACCGCGGCCGGATCGAGCTCGACGACTTCCACCACCCGCGGCACGCCACGTTCACGCCGTACGACCGGGGCGGCAGCAACGACGACTCCGGTCGTGGGGAGTCGGTCCGGATCGAGGGCTCCGAACCGGTGATCGGCGCCGGCTACGGCAACGAGATCGCCGAGGTCGGCCGCTGCCTGCGCGCCGGCCTGCGGGAGAGCCCGTGGGTGCCGCACCAGCAGACCCTCACCCTCCAGCGACAGCTGGACACGTTGCGTCGCCAGCTCGGGGTGCGGTACGCCGTCGACGACTGACCCGGGATCACCCGATCGCGCGGGTTACGGCCTTCGGCGCCCTGGCTAGGGTGACCACGTGCTCTCGGACCTCGTCATCGTCGCCAACCGTCTCCCGGTCGACCGGGTCCGCCTCGACGACGGCAGCGCCGGGTGGAACACCTCGCCGGGCGGGCTGGTGACCGCGATCGAGCCGGTGATGCGCGCCAACGGTGGGGTGTGGCTCGGCTGGCCGGGCGGCACCGAGGACGGCCTGGAGCCGTTCACCCACGACGGTCTCGACCTGGTGCCGGTGTCGATGACCCAGCAGGACATCGAGGAGTTCTACGAGGGCTTCTCCAACGCCACGCTGTGGCCGCTCTACCACGACCTGGTCGCCAAGCCGGAGTTCCACCGGGAGTGGTGGGACTCCTACGTCCGGGTCAACCGCCGGTTCGCCGAGAAGGCGGTCGAGCACGCCGCCGAGGGCGCCACCGTGTGGGTGCACGACTACCAGCTGCAGCTGGTGCCGCAGATGCTCCGCGAGATGCGTCCCGACCTGCGGATCGGCTTCTACCTGCACATCCCGTTCCCGCCCGGCGAGCTGTTCCAGCAGCTGCCGTGGCGCCGTCAGATCCTCGAGGGGCTGCTCGGGGCGGACCTGGTCGGCTTCCAGCTGCCCGGCGCGGCCCAGAACTTCGTCCGGCTGGTCCGCCAGCGGGTCGGGCACAAGACGCACCGCGACCTCGTCTACCTGCCCGACGACCGCACGGTGCGGGCGCACGCCTTCCCGATCTCCATCGACGCCGCGGGCTTCGAGGAGCTGGCCCGCTCCGAGTCGGTCGGACAGCGCGCCAAGGAGATCCGCGAGGCGCTGGGCAGCCCGCGCCGGATCTTCCTCGGCGTGGACCGGCTCGACTACACCAAGGGCATCGTCGCCCGGCTCCGCGCGTTCGGGGAGCTGATCGCCGACGGCGAGTTCGACGTCGAGGACGCGGTCTTCGTCCAGGTGGCCGTGCCGTCGCGGGAGCAGGTGGAGCAGTACCGGATGCTGCGCGACGAGATCGACCGGCTGGTCGGCCGGCTCAACGGCGACCTCGGTCGGATCGGCCGTCCGGCGATCTCCTACCTGCACTCCTCCTACCCCCGCGAGGAGATGGCGGCGCTGTACCGGGCCGCCGACGTCATGGTGGTCACGCCGTACCGCGACGGGATGAACCTGGTCGCCAAGGAGTACGTCGCCTGCCGGTTCGACGACGACGGCGCACTGGTCCTCTCCGAGTTCGCCGGGGCCGCCGACGAGCTGCGGCAGGCGTGGCTGGTGAACCCCTACGACATCAACGGGATGAAGTCCGCGCTGCTGGAGGCGCACCGCGCCGACCACCGCGAGGTCAGCCGACGGATGAGGGCGATGCGCAAGACCATCACCCAGCACGACGTCGCGGCCTGGGCGGACTCGTTCATGTCCGAGCTCGCCGACGTGCAGAACGCGCACGGCAAGGCGGTCAAGCCTGCCCAGCGTTCCTGACCCGACCGGGTGCCGCACGCGCGCCTCAGGAAGCGTCAGGAGGGAGTCACCAGGGCCTCGCGAGGATGCAGTCCCATCACCGCGATCACGTCCTCACGCAGCCGCGGCCCCAGCTCCCCCCAGCCGGGCCGGTAGTCGTAGAGCGAGCGGAGCGACTCCCCGGAGCGGGTGCCGTCCATCAGGTCGACGTCGTCGGGGCCCAACAGCCCCGGGTGGACCACACCGACGGCGCCGGAGACCTTGAGCAGGTCACGGCGCAGCGAGACGAGGTAGTTCGCGACCCGGGTGGACTTCAGCTCCGGGTCCAGACCGCGCGTCAACCATGGGTCCTGGGTGGCGACCCCGGTGGGGCAACGGTCGGTGTGGCAGCGCTGCGCCTGGATGCACCCGGCCGCGAACATCGCCTCCCGGCCCACGTTGACCAGGTCGGCTCCCAGCGCGAACGCGACCACGGCGTTCTCGGTGAGCCCCAGCTTGCCGGCGCCGACGAAGGTCACCGCGTCGGTCAGGCCGGCCTCGGCGAACCGGCGGTACACCTCGGTGAAGCCGACCCGGAACGGGTAGGCCACCGCGTCGGCGAAGATCATCGGCGCGGCACCGGTGCCACCCTCGCCACCGTCGACGTTGACGAAGTCGACGGCGCGGCCGCGATCGGCGTCCATCGCGCGGACCAGGTCGTCCCAGAAGCCCACATGCCCGACGGCGGACTTGATGCCCACCGGCAGCCCGGTCGCGTCCGCCACGAGCTCGACGAAGTCGAGCATCGAGTCGACGTCGGAGAAGGCGGTGTGCCGGCTCGGTGAGGCGCAGTCGACACCGGGCAGGATGCCGCGGATCGCGGCGATCTCCTCCGACACCTTGGCCGCGGGGAGGAGTCCCCCCAGCCCCGGCTTGGCGCCCTGGGACAGCTTGATCTCGATCGCCCGGACCGGCGCGGAGGCGACCTGGTCGACCAGCTTGTCGAGGTCGAAGTTGCCGTGCTCGTCGCGGCACCCGAAGTACGCCGTACCGATCTGAAGGACCAGCTCGCCGCCGTGGCGGTGGTACGGCGAGATCGCGCCCTCGCCGGTGTTCTGCAGGCAGCCGGCCAGGCGGGCGCCGCGGTTGATGGCCTCGACGGCGTTGCCGGACAGCGAACCGAAGCTCATCGCCGAGATGTTGACCACCGAGGCGGGGCGGAAGGCGTGCCGACGGCCGCGTGGACCCCCGAGCACCTTGGCCCCGGGCAGCGGCACGCCCTCCCCGGCGTGCGGCAGCGTGGTGGCGACCGTGTCCGCGAAGGTCCGGTGCTTGACCACCGGGTAGCCGCGGACGTTCTCGACGTCGTTGTCGGTGCCGAAGCCGACGTAGTTGTTCTCCAGCTTGGCCGAGGCGTAGACCCAGCGCCGCTGGTCCCGGCTGAACGGTCGCTCCTCGTCGTTGGAGGTGACGATGTACTGCCGCAGCTCGGGACCGAAACGCTCCACCAGGTAGCGCAGGTGCCCCACCACGGGGTAGTTGTGCAGGATCGCGTGCTGGCGCTGGGTGACGTCGCGCAGCACCACGGCACCGACCGCAGCGGCGCCCAGGGCTGCGGCGCGGATCCAGGTCATGCTGGGGACGGTAACCGCTTTCGCGACCTGCACTCCACCGGGCCGCGGGGACGGCGTCTGGGTGATGCTCGAGGATCTCCCGGTTGGCCGCGCCCGGGTCGCGGCACTCGGGTACCTTGCCCCCCATGGATCTGATCCCCAAGCCCGGTCAGGTCGTCTCGGCCGCCAGCAACGTCGCGCACATGGCGCTCTACGGCGGACTGGCCGACCTGCGGCCGATGCCGCGGACCCTGATCGACGACGGCGAGCTGCGCGAGGTCTACCACTACCGGCCGTCGGCGACCGTCCGGGAGACCGGCGACCCGATCCTGCTGGTGACGCCGTTGGCCGCGCCGGCGACCTGCTACGACCTGCGGCGGGGCTGCTCCCTGGTGGAGCACTTCGTCGCCGGCGGCCGGCCCACCTACCTGGTCGAGTACGGCCAGGTCTCCTTCCGCAACCGGGCTCTGGGGATGGAGCACTGGATCGACGAGGTGGTGCCCTCGGCGATCCGGGCCGCCTCGGAGCACGCCGGCGGCCGACCGGTGCACGTGATCGGCTGGAGCCTGGGCGGCATCTTCTCGATGCTCTCCGCCGCCGACCAGCCGACGCTCCCGATCGCCTCGCTGACCGTGGTCGGCTCCCCGGTCGACGTCAAGCAGGTGCCGCTGGTGGCGCCGCTGCGTCCGCTGCTCAACCTCACCGACGGTCGTGGCGCGATCACCCGCGCCTACCAGCTGATGGGCGGCGCGCCGCGGCCGCTGGTGCGCTGGGCCTTCCAGCTCTCCTCGTTCCAGAAGCTGGTCACCAAGCCGCTGGCCCTGGCCACCCACCTCGACGACGCCGAGTTCCTCGCCCAGATCGAGGCCGTGGACCGGTTCACCGCCGGCATGATCGCCTACCCGGGTCGGTCGTTCGGGCAGCTGTACCACCGGTTCGTGAAGGGCAACGCGCTGGTCACCGGGCAGTTCGAGCTCGGTGACCGGTCCATCGACCTGGCCGCGATCACCCACCCGGTGCTGGTCTTCGGGGGCGCCACCGACGGGATCGCGCCGGTGAACGCGGTCAAGGCGGTGGTGCCGCTGCTGTCCGGATCGTCCGAGGTGCGCTTCGAGATCGTGCCCGGCGGGCACCTGGGCATGCTCACCGGTCGCGCGGCCCGGCACTCCACCTGGCGGGTGATGGACGAGTGGATCGGCATGTGGTCGGTGGAGGGCTCTCGGGCCATCCCGGCCACCGGGTCCGCCGCGGCCACGAAGGCTGCCGGGAAGAAGCCAGCCACGAGGACAGCCGGCAAGAAGACAGCGGCCAAGAAGACAGCGAAGAAGACCGCAGGGAAGAAGGCGGCCACCGCGAAGGCGGCACAGACCCCGGCGAAGGCTCCCGCCAAGGCTCCGGTCCGACGGGCCCGCGGCGGGGACCCGGAGGCGATCGGCGCGAACCCGAGCCGCCGCTACGGCTCCGCCGGCTCCCGCGGCCTGGCCCGCTGAGGTCGGCCGCCGCTCAGCGCGTCGGGGCGGACGCGGCGTACTCCTGCACCGAGGCGAGCGTGTAGCTCCCGGCGTCGGTGCCCAGCCCCGTCGCGACCTGCGCGGCGGTGGCGCAGCCGAGCCGGGCGGCCTCGGCCGGGGTGCACCCCAGGGCGAGCCCGCGCAGGTAGCCGGCCGAGAACGCGTCCCCGCAGCCGGTGGTGTCCACGGGGCCGGCCCCGAGGTCGTACGCCGGCACCTCGACGACGTCGTCGGCGGTCACCACCAGCGCGCCCCGAGCCCCGCGGGTGACCGCGACGCACCCGGCGCCCGCGGCGACCAGCGCCCGCGCACCCTCGGCGAGGTCGGTGGTCCCGGTGAAGCCCAGCACCTGCTCGTCGTTGGGCAGCAGGTGGTCGACGTGCGGCAGCGCGTCCGCGATCCAGGCCAGCAGGTCCGGGTCGCCCGGCGCGAGCACGTCCATCGACGTGGTGGCCCCCGCCTCCCGGGCACGGGCCAGCAGCCGGCCCGCGGCCTCCCCGCCCAGGAACTCCGGACCGCCCAGGTGCACGTGGTCGAGACCGGCGAAGGCGGCGTCGGGGAGGTCGTCGAGGGTGAAGGCGCCGTTGGCGCCGATGCAGTGCCAGGCCGGCCGGTCGCCGTTCGGGCGCACCGGGATCACCGACGCCGACGTCGGGGTACCGGCCTTGCGGACCAGGCCGCCGACGTCGACTCCCTCGGCGGTCAGCAGCGCCAGCAGCGTGCCGGCGGCTGCGTCGTCGCCGACGGCCCCGTGGCTGCGGACCTGGGCCCCCAGCCGGGAGAGCACCACCGCGGTGCCGCCGGCGGTGCCGGCCGGAGACATCCGGATCGTCTCGACCAGCGCCCCGGACGAGCCGTCGGGGATCGACTCGATCCCGATCACGTGGGTGTCGAGGACGTGCACGCCGACGGCGGCGACCTTCATGGGGGCTCCTGGGGGTGGGAGGGGGGTGGGAGGGGGTGGGAGGTGGCGGGAGGGGGGCGCGGTGCGGGGTCGCTGGGGTGAGCAGGGGGTCAGGTGCGGGACCGGTCCGCGGGGCGGGTGCTGCCGTAGCCACGACTGAGGGCGGCCAGCACCACGGCCTCCTGGTCGTCGGGGGTCAGGGCGCGGGGGGTGCCCAGCGCGCTGGCCCGGTGGTGCAGGGTCGCCAGCCACTCCAACAGCACGGCGTGGTCGACGGCCTGGTCCAGGCTCGCGCCGATCGCGACCGCCCCGTGGTTGGCCATCAGCGCCGCCTGCCGTCCGTCGAGGGCGGCACGGACGTGTCCGGCCAGCTCCTCGGAGCCGAAGGTGGCGTACGGCGCGACCCGGACCTCGCCGCCCAGCGTGAGCTGCTGGTAGTGCAGCACCGGCAGCGCGGACAGCACGCAGGCCACGGCGGTCGAGTACGGCGCGTGCGTGTGCGCCACCGCAGCGGTCCCGGTGTCGGCGTACACGCCCAGGTGCAGGCCCAGCTCGCTGGTCGGCGCCAGGTCGCCCTCGAGAACCTCACCGTCCAGGTCCACCACGCTGACCTGCGCCGGGGTGCAGGTGGCCAGCACCGCCCCGGTCGCGGTGACCGCGACCCGGTCCCCGTCGCGGGCCGAGACGTTCCCGGCGGTGCCGACCAGGTGTCCCTGCTCGGCCAGCCGGCGGGCCGCCTCGGCCACCCGGGCCCGCAGGTCGGGTGGGCTCACCGGCTTCCCGCTGCGCCGTCCGGAGCAGCGGCGTACCGCTCGAGGTGCGCGATCATCATCGTGATCCCCTCCTCGATCAGCTCCGCGTCGCCGTCGTCCTCACGCTCGAAGGCGAGCTCGAAGACCCGGTCGCCGACCTCGACGGCCAGCAGCGCCGCCTTCTCGGTGAGTCCGGGGCCGGCGATCCCCTGCCCGAGCGCGTACTCCCGCAGGGTCTGCGCGATCCGCCGGTTGTGCTCGCGCCCGAACCGGTGCACCGCGGCGTTGGTGCGGCCACGCAGGTAGATCTCCACGAAGGCCCGGCGTCGGTGGTAGACGGCGACGAAGGCCTCCATCGTGGCCCGCACCACCGAGGCGACGCTGACCTCCTCGAGAGCGATCACGTCGGCCATCACCTGCTCGTCCATCTCGTCCATGTCGCGGGCGGCCAGCGCGAGCAGGACGTCCTCCTTGTCGGAGAAGTACTGGTAGAGCGAGGCGACCGGCACCCCGGCCGCCTCGGCGATGTCGCGGGTGGTCAGCGCCTCGACACCTTGCTGGACCACCAGCCGGGCGGCGGCGTCGAGGATCGCGACGACCCGACGCCGGCTGCGCTCCTGGGTCGGGACGCGGCGAGCCCCGGGCTCCTCCGGCTGGTCGGCGGAATGCTGGGCGATCGACATGGCGGCAGTGTATTCTACGAAACGCGAACCTGACACACGTTCATGTCTGACATGGGAGCCCCCGGATGCCCAGTGCCTCGCCCACCCCCGACCTGTCGACCAGCCCGCTGACCCGGCGCGCCCTGCTCGGCACCGCCTCCCTGGGCGGGCTCGCCCTGGGCACCGGAGCCCTGACCGAGGCGGCCGCGGCGCCGGCGTACGGCCTCCAGGGACGGCTGCCGCGGAAGGTCGACGTCGTCGTGGTCGGCGGCGGCCTGTCCGGCCTGGTCGCCGCGCGGAAGTGCGCGAACCGTGGTCTGGACGTGCTGGTGGTCGAGGCCCGCAACCGGGTCGGTGGCCGGGTGCTCAACCACCGCCTCGACGCCGGCGGGGTGATCGAGGCCGGCGGTGCGTTCATCGGCCCCACCCAGAAGCACATCGCCCGGCTGGCCCGGGAGATGGAGGTGCCGACGTTCGCGGAGTACAACACCGGCGACAGCGTCTACGTCTCCTCCACCACCGGCCGGATGGAGTACTCCGGCACGGTCCCGCCGGACCCGACGATCCTGCCGGACGCGGCGAACCTGCTCACCCAGATCGACCAGTACGCCGCCGAGATCGCCGTGGACGCCCCCTGGGCGCACCCGCGGGCCCGGGAGTGGGACGCGATGACGCTCGGGGAGTTCATCCGCCGCAACGCGGTGAACTCCGAGGGCGTGGAGAACCTGATCCGCTCCTGGACCCAGCCGGGCTTCGGCGCTGACCCGAACGAGCTGTCGTTCCTCTACACGCTCTGGTACGTCGCGTGCTCCGGCGACGAGCGCCACACCGGCACCTTCGCCCGCAACTCCGAGACCGCCGACGGCGCCCAGGAGCGCCGGTTCGTGGGCGGGTCGCAGCTGATCCCGCTGCGGCTGGCCAAGCGGCTCGGCGACATCGTCGCGCTGCGGGCGCCGGTGCACCGGATCGAGCAGGGCGACCACCGGGCGGTGGTGCACACCGCTCGCGGCCAGGTGAGCGCCAAGCGGGTGATCGTCGCGGCGCCGCCGCCGCTGGTGCTGGACATCGACTGGTTCCCCCAGATGCCGACCCGGCGGCTGCAGCTGCTGCGGCACCTGGACATGGGGCAGCTGATGAAGTGCGACGCCGTCTACGAGACGCCGTTCTGGCGCGCCCAGGGGCTCAACGGGTTCGGCATCAACGACTCCGGCCCGGTCCGGGTCGCCTTCGACAACACCCCGGCGAACGGGGCGCCCGGCGTGCTGCTCGCCTTCGTCGGCGGCTCCACCTGGCGCGAGTACGGCACCCTGTCCCGGCGCCGCCGGCGGCGGGCCGTGCTCGAGGGGCTCGCCACCCTCTTCGGCGAGCAGGCGCTGCACCCGATCGAGTACACCGAGCAGGACTGGACCCGGGAACGGTGGACCAAGGGCGGTCCGACCGCCATCCACGCCCCCGGGTCGCTGGTCGAGTTCGGCCCGGCGATCCGCCAGCCGTTCGGGCGGGTGCACTGGGCCGGGACCGAGACCTCGACGTACTGGTCGGGGTACATGGACGGTGCGGTCCGCTCCGGCAAGCGGGCAGCGGTCGAGGTCCTGGACCGGCTGTCGTGACGCGGACGTTGCTGCGCCGGCTGACCCGGAGCCTGACCCGGAGCCTGACCACGGTGCTGGCCACCGCGCTGGTGGCCGTCGTCGTCGCGGCGCTGGCCGCCCCGGGCCCGGTCAGCTCCTCGGCCTCGACGACCTCGACGGCCGGCGCCGGTCGGGCCGTCTGGGAGACCGACGTGCTCGCCACCGTCGGCCCGCCCGGCTACCCGGCGTACACGTTCGTGCACCGCAACGGACGCGTGTACGCCGGCACCTACGAGGACCCGCGCGGCTCCACAGTGCCCTCGCGGGTCCGCGAGTGGAGCCGGGACGGCACCCTGCTGAGGTCCTGGCGGGTGCCCGGCCAGCGGCTGGACGAGCCGCACGGCGTGCAGGTCGCGAACCAGACCCGCGGCGGCAAGCTGGTGCTGCTGGAGACCTCGACGTCCTCGGTGCTGACCCTCGACCTGCGCACCGGCCGGTTCCGGCGGGTCGCCCGGCTGCCCGGGACCACCCCCAACTACGCCAGCTGGGGGCCCCGAGGGGTGCTGTTCGTGACCGACTACACCGCCGGCACGATCTGGAAGATCCCGCGGAGCGGGAAGCCGCGCCCGTGGTTCTCCTCGCCGCGGCTGGAGGGTGCCGGGTTCGGCACCACCGGGATCGCCTACCGGCCCGGACGCAGGGACCTGCTGATCACCCAGCAGACCTCCTCGTCCGGCGAGTCGGCGCCCTCCGACGGGTTCCTGTACCGGCTGCCGGTGCGGCCCCGGGGTGCGCCGGGTGAGCTCGAGACGCTGTGGACCTCGGCTCCGGGCGACCTGCCGGACGGGTTCGGCATCGGCCGGTCCGGCCACGTGTACGTCGCCCTCACCGGGTCGAACCAGCTGGTCGAGCTCACCGCCGGGGGACGCGAGGTGGATCGGTTCCCCGAGGCGCCGATGACCGGGGAGAACGGCTCCGAGGTGCCCTTCGACCAGCCGTGCTCGGCCACGTTCCTCGGCACCCGGGTGCTGGTGGCCAACCAGTCGGTGCTGGCCGGGAACCCGGACCACCAGGCGATCCTGGCCGTCGAGGTGGGCGAGCGCGGGCGTGCGTCGTACCTGCCTCGGGGGGCGCGCGTCGGCTGACCGGGTCCGTCGGGCTGGTCTGGTGGCGAGAGCCCGGGTCCGGGGGGCTCGGGTCGCGGGCTCGCGTCGGGGTCCGCGTCGGGAACCAGCGTCGGGGTCCAGCGTCGGGGTCCGCGTCGGGAACCCCTGACATCCGGGGATCCCCGCCGAGGTTGTCAGGCACTTCCCACGGTTGTCGGCCCGTGCAACCCCTGACCAGCGTCGGGAACCCCTGACATCCGGGGATCCCCGCCGAGGTTGTCAGGCACTTCCCACGGTTGTCAGCCCGTGCAACCCCTGACCAGCGTCGGGAACCCCTGACATCCGGGGATCCCCGCCGAGGTTGTCAGGCACTTCCCACGGTTGTCAGCCCGTGCAACCCCTGACCAGCGTCGGGAACCCCTGACATCCGGGGATTCCCCGCAGGGATCCGGCCGCTACCGTCGCGGCCATGAGCGCGCTGACGGGGTTGGTGGAGAAGGGGCTGATGGCACCGGACTGGGCGGAGGCGCTGGCGCCGGTCGACGAGCGGGTCGCCCGGATGGGGCAGTTCCTGCGCGAGGAGCTGGCCGCGGGACGGCCGTACCTGCCGAGCGGGGAGAACGTGTTCCGGGCGTTCCGGCGCCCCTTGGCGGACGTGCGGGTGCTGGTCGTCGGGCAGGACCCGTACCCGACCCCCGGGCACCCGATCGGCCTCAGCTTCGCCGTCGACGCTCATGTCCGGCCGCTGCCGCGCAGCCTGGCCAACATCTACGCCGAGCTTCGCACCGACCTGGGGATCGAGCCCGCCGAGCACGGAGACCTCACCGCCTGGTCCGAGGCTGGGGTGATGCTGCTCAACCGCGTCCTCACCGTCCGGCCGGGCGAGTCGGCCTCGCACCGCGGGCGCGGCTGGGAGGAGGTCACCGAGTGCGCGATCCGGGCACTGGCCCGGCGCGGTGGGCCGCTGGCAGCGATCCTGTGGGGCCGGGACGCCCAGCAGCTGAAGCCGCTGCTCACCCCGATCCCTTGGGTGGAGTCGGCGCACCCCTCGCCCCTCTCGGCCAGCCGAGGCTTCTTCGGGTCCCGACCGTTCAGCCGGGTCAACCGACTCCTGGTCGACCAGGGCGGGGAGCCGATGGGCTGGCAGCTCCCCGCACTTTAGTTTAATCTTGAACTATGCCGCTCGATCCGAGCCCGCGTCCCCCCGCGCCGGCGTCCCCCATGCCTGCCCTGTACATCGGCCACGGCGCGCCGCCCCTGCTCGACGACCCGGTCTGGTCCGCCGAGCTGGCCGCCTGGTCGGCCCGCCTTCCTCGCCCCACCGCCATCCTCATCGTCAGCGCGCACTGGGAGTCCGCGCCGATCAGCCTGAGCGCCTCCCACGCGCCGCTGGTCTACGACTTCGGCGGCTTCGACCCCAAGTACTACCGCGAGACCTACCCCACCCCGGACGCCTCCGACCTGGCCGCCCGGGTGGCCGCGATGATGCCGGCGGGCGAGCCGGTGCACCAGCACACCGGTCGGGGCCTCGACCACGGCGCCTGGGTGCCGCTGAAGCTGATGTACCCCGAGGCCGACGTCCCGGTCCTCCAGCTCTCGCTGCCCACCCACGACCCGGCGCGGCTGTTGCGACTGGGCCAGCGGCTGCGACCGCTGCGTGAGGAGGGGGTGCTGGTCATCGGGTCCGGGTTCCTCACCCACGGGCTGCCGTTCCTGCGCGACTTCCGGCTCGACGCCGAGCCGCCGGGCTGGTCCCGCGACTTCGACGCGTGGGCCGGCGAGGCGCTGGCCCGCGGCGACGTCGACGAGCTGGCGGCGTACCGCTCCCGCGCGCCGGGAATGCCCTATGCGCACCCGACGGTGGAGCACCTCAGCCCGCTCTTCGTCACCCTCGGTGCGGCCACGAGCCCGGACGAGCCCGGGACGCAGGTGATCGACGGCTTCTGGATCGGGTTGTCGAAGAGATCGCTGCAGGTCGCCTGAGCGCCGATCGGGCCTGCTGCGTCCTGGGCCGGTTCCGCTCTGGGACACTGCGGCGGTGAAGGTGATGTCCATCCAGTCCTCGGTGGCCTACGGCCACGTCGGCAACTCCGCGGCCGTCTTCCCGCTCCAGCGACTGGGCCACGAGGTGTGGCCGGTGCTCACCGTGCACTTCTCCAACCACACCGGGTACGGCGAGTGGCGCGGGCCGCTGCTGGCGCCGAGCGACGTGGCCGACGTGATCACCGGGATCGGGGAGCGCGGGGTGCTCGGTGAGGCGGACGCGGTGCTGTCGGGCTACCAGGGCGACCCGGCGGTGGGCGCGGTGATCCTGGACGCGGTCGCGCAGGTCCGGGCGGCCAATCCCCGCGCGGTCTACTGCTGCGACCCGGTGATGGGCGACGTCGGCCGCGGGATGTTCGTGAAGCCGGGCATCCCGGAGTTCATGCGGGACACGGTGGTCCCGGCCGCGGACATCGTCACCCCGAACCACTTCGAGCTGGACTTCCTGGCCGGCACCACCACCCGGACCCTTGACGAGGTGCTGGCGGCCGTCGAGAGGGTCCGGGCCACCGGGCCGCGGGACGTGCTGGTCACCAGCGTGCTGCACGACGGCGTCCCCGCGGGCTCCCTCGACGTGGTCGCGGTCTCCGACGAGGGCGCCTGGGCGGTGACCACACCGCTGCTGCCGATCAGCCCCAACGGCTGCGGTGACGTCACCGCGGCCCTGTACCTCGCCCACCTGCTCACCACCCGCTCCCCCGCCGAGGCGCTGGCCCGGACCACCTCGTCGGTCTTCGCGATCCTGGAGGCCACCCTGGCCGCCGGGACCCGTGAGATCCGGTTGGTGGCCGCCCAGGACGCCATCGCCGGCCCGCCGATGACGTTCGAGGCCCGGCGCCTGCGCTGAACCTCCTCGTCGACGCCACGTCGACGCCACGTCGACGCCCGTCGCGCGCGCGCCTCGGGGAACAGCACGGTCAGCCGACGACCTCGTCCCCGGTGAGCAGCGGCTCGTCCTCGGACCCGCCGACCCGGATCCGGCGTACCTCGCTCTCGGTGCCACGATCGGTGCTGTACGTCACGGTGACGTCGACCTGGTCCTCGCCGACCGGGGTGGTGCCGTCGACCCGGACCGCGTCGATGGTCCCCCAGAACCCGGCGTAGGTGCCGTAGCTGCCGACCTGGTCCTGCAGTTCCGGGGAGAGTCGGTCCCACGCGGCCTCGGGGTCGCCGGGCAGGAGCGCGTAGTAGTCCTCGACCGCGGCGCCCGGGCTGCCGGCGGGCGCCGTCTCGTCGGGCTCCTCGGACGACTCCTCGGACGGATCGTCGGCGGGGTCGTCGGCGGGGTCGTCCTCGGTCGAGGACGAGTCGGTGGGCTCCACGTCGCCGGGCTCTTCCGAGCCGGCGTCGGCGGGCTCCGAGCTGCCGGGGTCGGTGGCGACCGGGTCCTCGCCACCGCCTCGCTGGGAGAGCCAGATGCCGCCGATCAGCATCGCGGCCACCAGGACGAGTCCGAGCAGCGCCACCAGCACCCCTCGACCCCGCCCGTCGTCGACCTCGGCGGCACGGGGGGCCGGCGCCGGAGCGGCGGCGGCCGCGCCTGCCGGCACCGGGTCGGCCTCGGGTTCCGGCTCGGGCTCGGGCGCGGACTCGGCGGCGTCCGGCTCCTCGTCGGCCGCTGCTTCCGCGGCACCGGCTGCCCCACCGGCAACGACGGCGGGAGCGGTGAACGCGCGGGTTCGGTCGGAGTCCTCCGCCGTGGTCGTCGGCTGCTCGGCCTCCCCCGCGGCACCGATCCGTCGCAGCGCGTCGGCGACCTCGGCCATCGACCAGCGCTGCTCGGGGTCCGGGTTCATCATCCGGCCGATGGCCTCGTTGAGCGGCCCGGCTCGTTCGGGGCGGCGCGGTGAGTCGTGGGCGATCTGGCTGAGCATGGCGATCGCGTTCGTCTTCTCCGGGTACGGCGAGCGACCCTCGACCGCGGCGTACAACGTGGCCCCGAGCGCCCAGACGTCCGAGGCAGCATCGGGGTCCTGGCCCCGCGCCAGCTCGGGCGAGAAGTACGCCGGCGTACCGGTGACCAGACCGGTCTGGGTCAGGTGCTCGTCACCCAGGGTCCGCGCGATCCCGAAGTCGGAGATCTTCGCGGTGTCGCCGTCGGCGACCAGCACGTTGCCGGGCTTCACGTCGCGGTGCACGATGTTGCGCGCATGCGCCGCGGCGAGGCCGGCGGCGACCTGGGCCCCGATCCGGGCCACCCGGCGGGGCGGCAGCGGCCCCTCGTCCCGGGTGAGCCGCGACAGGGTCTGGGACGGGACGAACTCCATCACCAGCCAGATGTGCCCGCCCTCCTCGACAGCGTCGAAGACCGAGACGACACCCGGGTGCTGCAGCGCCGCGGCGGACCGCGCCTCGCGCAGCGCACGGCGTACCTGCGGCTGGGTCTCACCCGGGAAGCCGCCGACCTGCTTGATCGCCACGTCCCGGTCGAGCCGTTCGTCGCGGCACAACCAGACCGTGCCCATCCCGCCCCGGCCGATCTCTCGGACGACGCGGTACCGGCCGGCGATGACGTGCGGCTGCATCAAGCTCCCTCCCGAGCGCCGAGGTCGGCGACCCGATCCGAGACCCCTACCCAGCCTGTACGCCGGTCACGCCTCCGCGGGCGCGGCAGTGACCCACCTCATCGCCGCGGCTCACGGCTCGCGGATCCCGGCGAGACGTGCCCGCGAGACCGTCCTACGAACTCCAGGCCGGGTAATCTGCTCGCGTGGCAGCGGGCGAGTGGACCTTCCTGTCCAACTACGGGCACGTCCTGGTGGCTCTCTCCCGGGACCCCGAGGTGCTGATGCGTCACGTCGCCACCGAGGTGGGGATCACCGAACGGGCGGTGCAGCACATCGTCCACGACCTGGTCGCCTCCGGCTACGTCGAGAAGGAGAAGGTGGGCCGGCGGAACCGCTACCGGGTGGTCCGCACCGCCCACCTCCGGCACGGGCTGGAGGCGGGGACCACGCTCGGCGCCTTCGTCGACCTGCTGACGGCCGGGGAGGCGGCTCACCGCCGCCCGAGCGGCTCCGGCTCCGGCTCCGCCCTCCGGCGTCCGGCTCCGGCTCCGGCTGAGCGGTCGCGGTCACGCCCCTCGTGGCCCGCAGGCTCGCGATCAGGGCGACGCCGAGACAGGTGCCGATGCCGGCCAGGGAGAGCCAGATCGGGACCTTCCAGACGTCCAGCAGCAGCATCTTCACGCCGACCAGGACGAGGATCGCCGCGAGCCCGGTCTTGAGGTAGACGAAGCGGTGGATCAGGTCGGCCAGCAGGAAGTACATGGCGCGAAGGCCGAGGATCGCGAACGCGTTGCTGGTGAAGACCAGGAACGGCTCCTGGGTGACCGCGAAGATGGCCGGGATCGAGTCGACGGCGAAGATGATGTCGGTGGTCTCGACGACCACCAGCACCGTGAACAGCGGGGTGGCGACCCAGCGGCCTGCCTTCTTCACCCAGAACTTCTGACCGTGGTACTCCTCCGTGGTCGGAACCCGTCGGCGGACCAGCCGCAGCACCGGGTTGCGCGAGGGGTCGATCTCCTGGTTCCGGTGCCGGAACATCTTCCACCCGGTGATGACGAGGAAGGCGCCGAACAGGTACAGCACCCAGGCGAACTGCTCGATGAGCACCGCGCCGCCGGCGATGAAGATCGCGCGGAAGACCAGCGCCCCGAGGACGCCGTAGAAGAGCACCCGGTGCTGGTACTCCCGCGGCACCGCGAACCAGGTGAAGATCAGCGCGAACACGAAGACGTTGTCGACGGCCAGGGACTTCTCGATCAGGTAGCCGGCGAAGTACTCGCCGCCGGCCTCGGCTCCGTAGGCCCACCAGACGACCGCACCGAAGGCGACCCCCAGGGTCACCCAGACCACCGACCAGCTCGCTGCCTCGCGGACCGAGACGACGTGGGCGGAGCGATGGGCCAACAGGTCCACCGCCAGCATCACGAGAATGAGACCCAGGACCGCAGCCCAGGCCCACAGCGGAACGTTCATCACGACCTCCAGCGCCCGCGCGTCGGCGGGCCGTTGGAGGTCTCCCCCGTCGCCGATGACGACCGACGCACCGGACCGGGCAGGGCCGGTCGAACTGACGATGTCGCCGCGGGTGGGGTACTCCCCTCGCTGGCACGATTATTCACGAAACATGGTTCGCATTCAAGGACCCGGGCGCGGAGGACGCGGAGACGCGACCGGACGCCCGCCCGGGAGGTCCGGACCCGAGCCGGTGACAGGAGTCGAACCCGCGACATCCTCTTTACAAGAGAGGCGCTCTACCAACTGAGCTACACCGGCGCGACCGCCCCGCGGACACGGGACGGTGCGGCCCACATCGTAGAGGGACGGCGCCGGCGGATCGGCCGCCCGGGGTCGTGTGCCCAGTCCCGCGGGGGTCGTGTGCCCAGCCCCGCCCGGGTCGTGTGCCTCCCGACGCGCTGGAGCGCGTCCTCAGGCACACGACCCCAATCCGCGAGTGGGTTCAGGCAGCGGATCAGGCAGCGGCCGACCGGAACCCGTCCAGGGCCGCCCGGATCCCCGCCGCGTCCAACCCGTGTGCGGCGATGTGCTCGGCCGGGGTGCCGTAACGCCGGTGCTCGGTGCGGCCCACGCCCAGCGACAGCAACCGGTGCGGTACGTCGCGCAGCGCCGCGGCCACCTCGTGCGCCGAGGTGCCCGCCAACCAGGGCTCCACCAGCACCACCTCGGGTGCCGACAGCACCGCCCGGAGGGTGGCGGCGTCGAACGGCCGCACCGTGTTCGCGTACAGCACCGTCACATCCCGGTCCTCGGTCGCCGCCAGCACGTCGTCGAGCACCGGGCCCAGCGCCAGCACCGTCGGGCCGGCACCGCGCCGTACGACGTGGAAGCGGCCCGGCGTGTGCGGGTACGTCGTGGAGTTGGTCTGGCCGACCACCCGCAGGTAGTGCAGGCCCGACCCGCCCACCGCGACCCGAAGGGCGGCGTCCACCTCGTCCGCGTTGCCCGGCGCGTGGATCGAGATCCCCGGCACCGTGTCCAGCAGCGCCACGTCACCGGGCGCCTGATGGGTCCGACCACCCGAGGCGACGTCGAACGAGCCGCCGGCACCGACCAGCACTCCCCCGACGTCCTGGTGCCCGAAGCCGAGCTTGATCTGCTCGAAGGCTCGCTCGACCAGGAACGAGGAGAAGGTGTGCACGATCGGGCGCATCCCGGTCAGCGCCATCCCGGCGCCGACGTTGACCATCAGCTGTTCCCGGATCCCGACGTTGACCACCCGGTCCGGGTGGCGCCGCTCGGCGTCACCGAAGTACTGCCCGCTGATCTCCGCGTACACCAGGGCCACGGACGGGTCGAGGTCGAGCAGGTCGGTCGTGGTGGCCGCGAACTGTCGGCGCGGGTCGGTGACGGGTGATGCCATCTCAGTTCTCCTCGTTCTGGGCGGGGCGGGGTCCGGTGACGGTGGCGATCACCGCGGTAGGGCGGTCCCGCTCGCGGTGGCCGAGTGCCTTCTCGAGCTGGTCGTGGTCCCGACCGTCGACGGTGACGGCGTGCCAGCCCTCGGTGGCGAACCGGGCCTCGATGCGACCCGGCACGGCGTACGACGAGGAGCGGTTGTCGATGACCACCACGGTCAGGGCGCCGAGACCCTGAGCAGCGGCCAGCTCGAGTGCCTCGTGGTTGCTGCCCTCGTCGAGCTCGGCATCGCCGACCAGCACCACCACCCGGGACTCCAGGCCCTGGGCGCGCAGTCCCAGCGCGGTACCGACCGCCAGCGGGAGGCCGTGGCCGAGAGAGCCCGAGGCGATCTCCACGCCCGGTACCAGGTTGCGGTCCGGGTGGTACCCCAGCGGGGAGTCGTAGCGGCCCCAGCCGGGAAGCCAGGCCTCGGGGAAGAACCCCTGCTCGGCCAGCACCGCGTAGTAGGCCATCGGCCCGTGCCCCTTCGACAGGTAGAACCGGTCCCGGTCGGGATCGCTCACCCGCGAAGGCGAGACGTCGAGCACGCGCTCATAGAGCACCTTCACCACGTCCAGCGTGGACGTGGCCGCGGTGTCGTGCTTCTCGTCACCGGTCATCAAGGTCATCAGTCGCTCGGTCTCGTTCATGCACCCATGGTGAAACCTCAAGTGAGGTTGAGTTCAAGGAGTTTTCCAGCGGTCTGGATCACGCCCCGCAGCGGGAATATTCTGCGGTGCCGCCGGTCCGCGCCGGCGTTCGTGGCCGCACCGCTGGCAGTGCAGGTTGAACTCAGCTTGAGGTGTTGTCACCCTGGATGGGTGAACCAGCTGACGATCGGCCAGCTCTCCGAACGGTCCGGCCTCGCGACCTCGGCCATCCGCTTCTACGAGGAGCGGGGACTGATCAGCTCGACCCGCACCTCGGGGAACCAGAGACGCTACGAGCAGTCCGTGCTCCGCCGGCTCGGCTTCGTCCGGACCGCCCAACGCATCGGGCTCTCCCTGGACGAGATCGCCGGGGCCTTGGCCTCGCTGCCGGACAACCGCACCCCGACCAAGGCCGATTGGCACCGACTGAGCCGCGCCTGGCGCCCCCGGCTCGACGACCAGATCCGTCGGATCGAGCTGCTCCGGGACCGCCTCGACGGGTGCATCGGCTGCGGCTGCCTGAGCCTGCGCAGCTGCGCCCTGCACAACCCCGACGACGAAGCCGCCACCCTCGGCACCGGCGCCGTCCTGCTCGAGCCCGAGACCTCCGGCAGGCCGACCCGCGGAGGTTGACCGACTTCGCCACGGAGGTTGAGGAGCGAGCCCGAATGCACGGAGGTTGAGGAGCGAGCCCACATGCACGGAGGTTGAGGAGCGAGCGCCAGCGAGCGTCTCGAAACCTCACCAGCGGTGGGGTTTCGAGACAGGCGCTAGCGCGCCTTCCTCAACCCCCGTATCGCGCCCCGCGCCTTCCTCAACCCCCCGTGCGCGACCCGCGCCTTCCTCAACCCCCGGGTCCCACCACGGAGGTTGAGGAGCGAGCGCCAGCGAGCGTCTCGAAACCTCACCAGGGGTGGGGTTTCGAGACAGGCGCTAGCGCGCCTTCCTCAACCCCCGTATCGCGCCCGCGCCTTCCTCAACCCCCGTATCGCGCCCCGCGCCTTCCTCAACCCCCGGGCGACCCGCGCTTTCCTCAACCCCCGTGGATCAGCCCCGCGCGTTCCTCAACCTCCGTGTCACCCGCGACTTCCTCGACTCCCGGGTGACTCCGGACGCACTACGGTGGATCGCATGGCCCTCCGCATCGTCGCCAGCCGGCCGGACCCCGCGATCGTCACGCTGCCCTGGTCGACGCCCCTGGAGGAGTGGACCGACGAGTTCGTCGTCCCCCTGCCTCGCGGGCTGTCCCGGCACGTGGTGCGGATCGTCCGGCTGCGGGACCGGGTCTACGCGGTCAAGGAGACCGTCGAGCCGATCGCCTTCCGGGAGTACCGGCTGCTGCGCGACCTGCAGCGGATGGGGCTGCCGGCGGTGGTCCCTCAGGGTGTGGTGACCGGCCGGGTCGACGCCGACGGCGAGGAGCTGCCCTGCGCCCTGCTCACCCAGCACCTGCAGTTCTCGCTGCCGTACCGCAGCCTGTTCTCCCACGGGCTCCAGGGCGAGCACCTGCCCTCGCTCGTCGACGCGCTGGTGGTGCTGCTGGTCCGGCTGCACCTGGCCGACTTCTACTGGGGAGACGTGTCGCTGTCCAACGTGCTGTTCCGTCGCGCCGCGGGCGGGTTCTCGGCGTACCTCGTCGACGCGGAGACCGGGGAGCTCAAGGAGAGCCTGTCGGCGCAGATGCGCGAGTACGACCTCACGGTCGCCACCGAGAACGTCTTCGCCGAGCTGCTCGACCTGCAGGCGAGCGAGTCGTTGACCTACGAGGTGGAGGCGCACGACATCATCGACCTGCTGGCCGACCGGTACCACGCGCTGTGGGCGGAGCTCACCGCCGAGGAACAGTTCTCCACCGGCGAGATGTGGCGGATCGAGCGCCGGATCGAGCGCCTCAACGAGCTCGGGTTCGACGTCGACGAGCTGGACATCGTCACCGACTTCGACGGCGACCGGGTGCAGATCCAGCCCAAGGTGGTCGAGCTCGGTCACGCCCAGCGGGACCTGCAGAGCCTCACCGGGCTCAACGTCGAGGAGCGCCAGGCCCGGCGGATGCTCAACGACCTGGCGGCGTACACCGCCAGCAAGGACCTGGGCGGCGAGGACCGGCACCTGGTCGCGGCCCGGTGGCTCAACGACGTCTACGAGCCGCTGATGGAGATGGTGCCCGTCGAGGCCCGCGGCAAGCTGGAGCCGGCCGAGGTCTTCCACGAGATCCTCCAGCACCGCTGGTACCTCTCCGAGCAGGCCGGGCACGAGGTCGACACGTTCGAGGTCGCCCGCGACTACTTCGCCCGCGTGCTCACCCGCAAGCCCGACGAGGCCGTCTCCACCGACTGACCGCCCACCGCGTCGAGGCCGTTGCGGCGCGTCGGAGCAGGCGCCGACTCAGGGGGCGGTCGTGGGTCCGGGCGGGATCGGCCCCGGCTCGGGGGTGGCGTCGCTGTCGGTGCCCGGGTCCTCGGCGGGGACGGCCTGATCGTCCTCGGACGAGCCGTAGTCGAGCTCGACGTACTCCTCGATGTCGAAGGTGCCGTTGGTCTGCAACAACACCGACTGGATGCCGACCGGGCGGCCACCCGCGTAGGTGATCAGGCTGACCTGGGCGGCACGCCGGATCTTGCTGCCGATGGCGATCGCGTACGCCGCACCGCCGGTGGTGCCGTTCGTGTACGAGTACCCGATCGAGCCCTCGGGTCCCTCGATCGGGTCGGGGCCCACCTGGACGTGCACATGTCCCCCGACGACGAGCTGGGCGCAGCCACGTTCGACGGCCGGCTCGCCGAGGTTGGCGTCGTGCACCAGGATCGTGGTGACCCGCTCGCCGCCCTCGGCGTACTCGCACGCCACGTCGGCCAGCCGGTCGGCCACCTCGGAGAAGCTGAGCCCGGTCTCGTCCCGCCAGTTGCCCAGCCCGCTGGAGCGCGGGTCGTCGAGCCCCAGCAGGGTGCTGCCGCCGGGCCCGTCGACCACCTCGCCGTCGAGCATCGACCAACCGTCGTCGGCCAGGTAGTCGCGCACGAACGGGCCGTTGTCGTGGTTGCCGGCGACCCCCCAGCGGTCGTAGTCGTCGAAGGCGGCGGTCACCGAGTCCAGCGAGAACGCCTCCCAGGCCTTGCCGGTGGAGGTGTCGTCACCGGCGTCGAAGACCGCGGTCGCGCCGGCCCGGTCCGCGATCGCCCGCGCCACGGCGTCCATGCCGATGTTGTCGTGCCGGTCGGAGACCAGCGCCACCACCGTCTCGTCCTCGGCGGGGACCCGCAGGTCCAGCTCAGCGGCCCCCTCAGCGGCCTCGGCGTAGAACTTCTTGCTCTTGTCGTAGGTGTCCAGCGAGCTCTCGATCAGCCGCCGGGTCTGCCGGGTGGTCACGTCGCCGCGCACCTCCACGTCCTCCAGCCCGTCCGGCAGCGCCACCGCCGGACCGAGGAAGTCGGCGATCGTCTGCCACTCGCGCTCCTCCTCCACCAGCCCGGGATCGGGGTCGTAGACCCAGACCGAGCCGCCGACCACCAGTGCCACGATGAGCGCGCCGAAGGCCCCCTGACGGGTGGGCAGGCCGCGGAGCAGCTCGGTGCGGCGTTCCGCGCCGACGAGGATCCACAACAGCACCGGCACCACGCCGAGGAACGCCCCGAGCAGCGCGGCGTCCTTGGCCATGTCGACCAGCGTCCCGGCGATCTGCGACTCGACACCCTCCGGCTGGCTACCGATCACGGCATAGCGCTGCAACAGCTCCTCGATGGAGTCCGCGTCGGTCTTGCCCAGGGTGATGTCGACCCCGACGAACGTGCCGGAGTCCACCCGCAGGTCCGGCAGCACCGGCCCGGTGCGCACCACGGCGTCACCGCGCAGCGTCGGACGGACCACGGCGTCGTGGCTGGCCAGCGTGGTCGCCCGGCTGCTGTTGAGGAAGATGAGCAGCGCGGCGACGATCGCGAAGCCCAGCCAGGCCAGGAGGTACGCCGTCCCGACCGCGCCGCGGATCGTGTGTCGGCGCAGCCAGGACCGTTTGCTGGCGGCCATGCCACCGTCCCTTTCGCATCACCTCGGATGGAGCGGGTCCAGCCTAGGCGCGTCGACCCGGCGGCAGTACTCCCCCGGCCGAACTCGCTGCCGATGTCCACACCGGCTGCGACAGGTCAGCTGCGGGCCTGTCCGATCGCGTACAGCGCGACGGACGCGGCCACCCCGGCGTTGAGCGACTCCACCGCGTTGACCATCGGGATCGACAACAGCTGGTCGCAGGTCTCGGCGACCAGCCGCGACAGGCCCTTGCCCTCGGACCCGACCACCAGCACCAACGGTCCATCGGCCAGCTCGAAGCTGGGCAGCCGGGCCTCGCCGTCGGCGGCCAGGCCGACCACCATGCAGCCGGCCTCCTGGTACGCCTTGAGCTGGCGGACCAGGTTGACCGCCTGGGAGACCGGGATCCGCGCGGCCGCCCCGGCACTGGTCTTCCACGCCGAGGCGGTCATCCCGGCGGCCCGACGCTCGGGGATCAGGACCCCGTGCGCGCCGAACGCGGCGGCGCTGCGGACCACCGCCCCCAGGTTGCGCGGGTCGGTCACCGAGTCGAGCGCCACGATCAGCGGCGGCTCCCCCGCATCGGCGGCGAGCTGGAGCAGGTCGTCGGGGTGCGCGTACTCGTAGGTCGGCATCTTCGCGGCCAGCCCCTGGTGCACGGCCCCGTCGGTCATCCGGTCCAGCTGGCCGCGGCTCACCTCGAGCAGGCTGATCCCGCGCTCGGCAGCCATCTTGAACGCCTCGCGCAGCCGGCCGTCCCGCTCGGCCCCCTCCGCGACGTACACCCCGGTCACCGGCAGGCCCTCGCGCAGCGCCTCGACCACGGAGTTGCGACCCGCGATCCACTCGGCGTCGCTGGGGGTACGCCGCTTCGGCCGCGACGCCGCGGCCCGCTCGGAGCGCTTCGCGGCCTTGTGCGCCTGGTGGTAGGGCCGGTCCTTGGCCTTCGGGGTGGGCCCCTTGCCCTCGAGCCCGCGCTTGACCCGGCCGCCGGAGCCGGCGGTCGGTCCCTTGCCGGACTTGCGGATCGCGCCCTTGCGCTGGGAGTTGCCTGCCACGTCAGTGTCCTTCTCGTGTCGCGGGCCGAGTCGCGGGGCTGCCGGTCACGACAGGCTCCACTTCGGGCCCGACGGGGTGTCCTCGACCTCGATGCCGGCGGACTTGATCTGGTCGCGGATGGCGTCCGCGGTCGCGAAGTCCTTCTCGGCGCGGGCCTGGGTACGTCGCTCCAGCAGCCCGGCGACCAGGGCGTCGACCGCCTCGGTGAGCCGGTCCGCGTGCGCGCCGCCGGCGGTGCCCCAGGCCGGGTCGGCCGGGTCGAGGCCGAGCGCGGCCAGCATCGCCCGCACCGAGCCGGCGGTGCCGCGCAGCGCCACCGCGGAGCCTCAGGGGCGCCGGACAGCAGCTTGTTGCCCTCGCGGACCACGTCGTAGATCGCCGCGACGGCCGCCGGCGTACCGAGGTCGTCGTCCATCGCCTCGAGGAACTCCGCGCACATCACGCCGTCGGTGGGCAGCCCGCCCAGCACCTGGGCGGCCCGGTCCAGGAAGTGCTCGATCCGCCGGAAGCCGGCCGCGGCCTCCTCCAGCGCCTCGAAGCTGAACTCGACGTGCGAGCGGTAGTGCGCCGCGACGAGGTAGAACCGCAGCTCGATCCCCCGGAACCGCTGCAGCACCGCGGGGATGGTCAGCGTGTTGCCCAGCGACTTGCTCATCTTCTCGCCGGCGGTGGTGATCCAGGCGTTGTGCAGCCAGTACGACGCGAACCCGGCCCCGGCCGCGCGGGACTGGGCCTGCTCGTTCTCGTGGTGCGGGAACCGCAGGTCGACGCCACCGCCGTGGATGTCGAAGGACTCGCCGAGGTACTTGCCGGCCATCGCCGAGCACTCGATGTGCCAGCCGGGCCGGCCGCGGCCCCACGGCGAGGGCCAGGACGCGGTGGCCGGCTCGGAGGCCTGCTTCCAGCCCTTCCACAGCGCGAAGTCGCGGGGGTCGCGCTTGCCGCGGGGGTCGGCGTCGGCGGCGGCCTCCATGTCGTCGATGCCCTGGTGGGTCAGCTCGCCGTAGGAGGCCCAGGACCGGACGTCGAAGTACACGTCGCCCGAGCCGTCCTCGGCGGCGTAGGCGTGGCCGCGCTCGATCAGCGTCCCGATCAGCTCGAGCATCTCCGGCACGTGTCCGGTCGCGGCGGGCTCGTAGCTGGGCGGCTCGACGTTGAGGGCGTCGTACGCCTTGTCCAGCTCGCGGTGCATCGCGTAGGCGAGACTGAACCAGTCGCGGCCCTGGTCGGCGGCCTTGGTGAGGATCTTGTCGTCGATGTCGGTGACGTTGCGGATGAACGTGACCTGGTACCCGCGCAGCGTCAGCCACCGGCGCAGCACGTCGAAGTTGACCGCGGACCGGACGTGGCCGACGTGCGGCTCGCCCTGCACGGTCAGGCCGCACACGTAGACACCCGCCCGGCCCTCCTGGAGCGGGACGAAGTCGCGCACCTCGCGCGTCGCGGTGTCGTAGAGCCTGATCGTCACCCGGCCGATTCTAGGGGCGGTACGCCGTCCCGGCCGCTTCGCGGCGGCGACCCCGGCGTACCCCGGGTTCCTGTGACTGCTGGGACAGAAGTGACAATGCCGCCTATCGTGCTCCCATGCGTCGACTTCCCCTGGCGGCCGCGGCCCTCGTCGCGGCCGGCGCCCTGACCCCGCTCAGCCCGCCCGCCGCCTCGGCGGCCCCGCCCGCGGAGGCGGGCCGGCAGATCGACTACACCGCCTGGGACGGTGGTGCCGAGTTCCGCCACGGCGCCCTCAACGGCGCCCGGGTGGTCCGCGGGAAGCTCCGACTGGCCCGCGAGACGGGCAGCCGCACCGTCGGCGGGACGGCGTACGACGCGGGCAGGTGGAAGTCGCCGTGGCGCAAGCCCGGCTTCGCGCTGACCGAGCTGATCGCCTCGTGGGAGGCCCGCACCCCGGGCCACAGCCTGGTCGAGATCCGGGTCCGGGGGCGCGCCGCCGACGGCCGCCGCTCCAGCTGGGACCTGCTCGGCCGCTGGGCCTCGCGGGACAAGTTCGTCCGCAGCCACACCGTCTCCGGGCAGACCGACGACCTGGCGAAGGTCAACGTCGACACCTGGCAGACCACCTCCGGTGACGGCCTGATCGCCTACCAGCTCCGGGTCGACCTGCTCCGCAAGGGCGGCGGCACCGCCTCGCCCGCGGTCGACACGATCGGCGCGGTCACCTCCCGGCTGCCGGCGTACGACGCGGTCGCCCCGTCCCGGCCGGGGCCGGCCCGCGGGGTGCGGCTCAACGTGCCGCGGTACTCGCAGATGATCCACGACGGCCACTACCCCCAGTACGGCAACGGCGGCGAGGCCTGGTGCTCACCCACCTCGACCGCGATGGTGCTGGGGTACTACGACGCGCTGCCCTCCCCGGGCTCCTCCGGATGGGTACCGTCCGGGCATCCGGACCCGTGGGTCGACCACACCGCGCGGATGACCTACGACTCCGCCTACCGCGGCACCGGCAACTGGCCGTTCAACACCGCGTACGCCGCGGGGCAGACCGGCCACGGCTTCGTCACCCGGCTGCGCTCGCTGACCGAGGCCGAGCACCTCGTCGCGGCCGGGATCCCGGTGGTCGTCTCGATCTCCTTCGGTCCCGGCCAGCTGTCCGGGGCACCCATCTCCGCCTCGAACGGGCACCTGCTGGTCATCGCCGGGTTCACCGGCCGGGGCGACGTGGTGGTCAACGACCCGGCCGCCGGCTCGAACGCCGGGGTGCGCCGGACCTACGACCGGGGCGAGCTCGAGAACGTCTGGCTGCCGACGTCCGGGGGGCTGGCGTACGTGATCACCGACGACGCCCACCCGCTGCCGGCCTCGCCCGGGGGTAACTGGTAGTCGGGGTTTCTGGATCCCGCCGTGGAATCCCCGGATGTCAGGGGTTCCTGACGCGGAATCCCCGGATGTCAGGGGTTCCCGACGGGGCGATCCCCGGATGTCAGGGGTTCCCGACGGTTGTCAGGGGTTGCAACAGCCGACAAGCGTCGGAGCAGCCTGACAACCCCGGAGCTCCCGCGGGGTCCCCGGCAGACTCACTCCCCCGGCCACCTCCGCCCCAGGCCACCTCCGGCCCAAGCCAGGCCCACCCCGGCCGGCCGGACCGGCCCCGCCACCCTCAGCCGCGAACCGTGATGTCGACCTCGTGCCAGCCGGTCGCCCCGTCGGGGACCGGCTCCGCGCGGACCCCGGTCTGCACCGTGCCGGCCTTGTCGATGGCCCGGACCCGCAGCAGGTGGTCCCCGGCGGACAGCGAGGCGGTTCCGGCCCACTGCACCCAGGTGTCGTCGGTGCCGGGCGGAGCGAGCTCGGCCGCCTGCCAGTCACCCCCGTCGACGGAGAAGTCCACCGCGGCGATACCGGTGTGCTGGGCCCAGGCCACCCCGCCCAGCCGGACCTCCCCGGCGGCGACCTCGGCACCGGACCGGGGTACGTCGATCCGGGAGGCGATCTTGACCGGGCCGAGCTCGGACCAGCCGCGGCTGGTCCAGAACGCCTCCACCTGGTCGAACCGGGTCACCTCGAGGTCGACCAGCCACTTGGTGGCCGAGACGTACCCGTACAGCCCGGGCACGATCATCCGCACCGGGAAGCCGTGCTCGATCGGCAGCGGGCGCCCGTTCATCGCGACGGCCAGCATCGCGTTCCGGTCATCGGTCAGCACCGACAGCGGTGTGGCGCAGTTCCAGCCGTCGTCGGAGGTCTGCAGCACCGCGTCCGCGTCGCCGCGGACCCCGGCCTCCTCCAGCAGCGGCGCCACCCGGACCCCGGACCACCAGGCGTTGCCGATGAGCGACCCGCCGACCTGGTTCGACACACAGTTCAGGGTCACCCACGCCTCGGTGACCTCGCGGGCCAGCAGGTCCTCGTAGCTGAGCACCAGCTCCCGCTCCACCAGGCCGTGGATCCGCAGCGCCCACTGCGCCGGCTCGATGGTGGGCACCTGGATGGCGGTGTGGATCAGGTAGAAGTCCTCGCTCGGCGTCATCCACGGCGACACCCCGTCGACCCCGATCCGCGCCTGGGCGGGCACCACCGGCGGGGTGACCCCGTCGAGCTGCAGCAGTCGACGGGTCTCCTCGACCTTGCGCCGGCCCGCGCCGACGAACCGTCCCAGCCCGGCGAGCACCACCGAGGCGGCACCGATCACCCCGACTCGGACCAGGAACCCGCGTCGGCTGGGACCCGTCGACCCGTCGGACACCCCCGGCTGGGGAGCGTCCCGGACCTGCTCGGCGTCCCGGATCGGGTCGGTCAGCAGCGAGAGCACCACCACCCAGGTGACGAATCCGGCGGCCGACCGGCAGCACGTCCGCCGCGACGTTGCCGGTCCGGCTGAGCACCGCGAAGACCCCGACGCCGGCGAGAGCGGCGAAGACCAGCGCCGGCGCCCACCAGGTACGTCGGGCGAGGCGGCCGGCCCAGGCGAAGCAGACCAGCAGGAACAGCAGGATCCCGCCGACCAGCAGCGGCTTGTCGGCCGCTCCGACGCGCTGGATCGCGGCCTCGGCGGCCCGACCGGGCGTCAGCCGGATCACCAGCTCGGCGACCGCCACCACCGGCGACTCGCGGATGGTCAGTGCCATCGCCACGAAGTAGCTGGTGGCCAGCCCGGCCAGCCCGGCCACGATGCCGGCCAGCGACCAGACCCCACGGAACGTCCTCACCCTGTCATTGTGTCCGACCTGCGGTGACCGGCCCCTCCATCAGCAGGCCAGCCAGGCGCGGCATGATCGGGCCCGTGCAGACACCACTTCCCCGGACCGGCATCGGCGTCGACGTCCACCGGCTCGTCGACGGCGTACCCCTGCACCTGGCCGGACTGGCCTGGCCGGACGAGCCGCAGGGCCTCGAGGGGCACTCCGACGCCGACGTCGCGGCTCACGCTGCCTGCGACGCGCTGTTCTCAGCGGCCGGGCTGGGCGACCTCGGCGCCCAGTTCGGTACCTCGGACCCGGCATGGTCCGGCGCCTCGGGGACCGCACTGCTCGCCGAGACCGCGGACCGGGTCCGGGCGGCCGGCTTCGCGATCGGCAACGTGGCGGTCCAGGTGATCGGGAACCGGCCCCGGCTCGGGCCACGCCGGGCCGAGGCCGAGGCCGCCCTCTCGACGGCCGCGGGCGCTCCGGTGACCGTCTCGGCGACCACCACCGACGGGCTGGGGCTGACCGGCCGGGGTGAGGGCGTGGCCGCGATCGCGACGGCGCTGGTGGTCCCCACCGACCCGGTCTGAGCGGCCGGCGGCTCCGGGCCGAGGTTCAGGGATCGGTCTTGCGGTGCCCGACCAGCACCACGCCCTCGACCACGCGCACGTCGTACGCCGGCACCGCGACGTGGTCGTCGTCCAGGCACCGGCCGGTGCGCAGGTCGAAGGCGTGCCGGTGCACCGTCGAACCCACGAACGGCACCTCTCCGCGGCGCCCGACGATGCCGCGGGCGACCCCGGCGGCGTGCACGAACGGGTCATGGTTGCCCAGCGCATACACCTCGTCGTCCGCGGTGCGGAAGATCGCCACCGCCTGCCCGTGCACCAGCGCGGTCACCCCGCGGTCGACCTCCAGCTCGACGACCCGGCAGACCGGGTACCACTCCTCGGCCCGCACCGACCGCGGGCTCACCACCTGACCCTCCGGCGCGTGACACCACCCGAGACGAACAGCACCATCGAGGCCTCCCTTCGCTGACCCGACGGTAGGTCTGGAGTGTTCGGACAGCGTTTCGGTGTGTAACAGCCAGGAAAACGCTGCCGGTGCCGTCGGCTAGCCTCCTCGCGTGTCCCAGGCCGTCGTCGTGCTCGCCGCCGGCTCAGGCAGCCGGGTCGCGGCGGGGCGCAACAAGGTGCTGCTGTCGTTGGGCGGGACCCCGGTGCTGGCCTGGTCGGTCCGCACCGCGCTGGGCCTGGCCGAGGTGACCCGGGTGCTGGTCGTCGTGGCCCCCGGGGAGCGCGATCAGGTCGCCGACGTGCTCGGGCCGCTGCTGGCGTCCCGCTCCCCCGACCCCTCGGGCCAGGTGGAGGTCGGCCTCGTCGAGGGTGGCGCGACCCGGCACGGCTCGGAGTGGAACGCGCTGCGGGTCCTCGCCCCGGCGATCGAGGCCGGCGAGCTCGACGTGGTGACCCTGCACGACGGGGCCCGGCCGCTGGCCCCCGCGGCCCTGTTCGAGGAGACCGCCCGGGCTGCCCGGGAGCACGGCGGCGGCATTCCCGCGGTCCGGCTGACCGGGGTGCTGAGCACCTCGCTGACCCGGGCCCCGGCGGGACTGGTGGGGGTGCAGACGCCGCAGTCGTTCCGAGCCGGCGCGGTGCTGGCGGCGTACACCCGGGCGGAGCGGGACGGGTTCGTCGGGACCGACACCGCGGCCTGCTTCCGGCGGTACGCCGATCCCGGGTTGCGGGTCGTGACGATCCCCAGCGGGCCCGGGAACGTGAAGATCACCTTCCCCGAGGACGTGGCGCTCGCCGACGCGCTGCGGCGCGGCTGAGCCGGCGTACGCCTCAGCCCTGACCGCTGCCGGTGAGAGCCTCCAGCACCCGGACGTCGTCCTCGCCGGCGACCCGGCGCCCGGACGGCGGCGCCTCCAGGGTGACGACGTCGTACCGCTCGGCGAGGACCGCCACCAGCTCGGCGAAGTCGTGGCTCGGCAGCGCGTCCAGCTCGGCCACGGCGGCGGCAGGCAGCACCACCGGGGAGGCGATCGAGGTCAGCCCGGCCCGGTCCACGGTGTCGCCGACGACCTCGCCGTCGGTCTGCTTCACGGTGTCGGTGACCGGACGGACCCCGACCACCACCGACCCGGTCTCGACCGAGTGCCGCACGCAGCGGGCCAGGAAGGACGCCGGCGTCATCGGACACAGCGCGTCGTGGAGCACGAACGGCTCGTCGGCCGCCGAGACCGACTCCCAGCCGGTGGTGATGTCGACCAGGGTGACCCCGGCCGCCCCGAGCGCCCACGCGGCGCAGGCCACCAGGGCCTCCCCGTGGATCAGGGCGAACGGCAGCGAGCCCCGGTCCTGCTCGGCCACCGTGCCGAGCGCCGGCGGCGGGTCGCCCGGGTCCTCCTCGCTGACGGTGCCGCCGAGGAGGGCGAAGGGGTCGATCGTGTGGTCCGGGGTCATCGTGTGCCCAACCTAGGCGGTCGCGGCGCAGCACAGACAGCACGAGGCCCCCGGGACCGTCCCGGGGGCCTCGTCAAGGCTGATGACGACGATGCGTCAGGAAGCGAGAACCTCGTCGAGCAGGGTCTCGGCCTTGTCCTCGTTCGTGTGCTCGGCCAGCGCCAGCTCGGAGACCAGGATCTGCCGCGCCTTGGCGAGCATCCGCTTCTCCCCGGCCGACAGGCCACGGTCCCGCTCCCGGCGCCACAGGTCACGGACGACCTCGGCCACCTTCATGACGTCGCCGCTGTGCAGCTTCTCCAGGTTCGCCTTGTAGCGCCGCGACCAGTTGGTGGGCTCCTCGACGTGCGCGGCACGGAGGACGTCGAACACGCGCTCGAGACCCTCCTTGTCGACGACGTCGCGGACTCCGACCAGATCCAGGTTGCAGGCCGGCACTCGCACGACCAGATCCTGCTGAGCGACGATTCGGAGGACCAGGTACTGCCGGTCCTCGCCCTTGATCTTGCGCATCTCGATGTCTTCGATGACCGCGGCCCCATGGTTCGGGTACACGACCGTCTCGCCGACAGTGAAAGTCATATGTCAGGTTCCCCTTCCTAGACCACCATAATATCACGGCTTTTACCCGGTCCTGACCACGTTTGCGCAGGTCAGAGCACCTTTGGGGGGTTGACAAATTCTGGGGTCATGTGGTGGCGCAGGTCACTGGAACCCGAGCCGAATGCCCCCGGGGGCATCCAGGCTGGATCAAAGCCGTGCCAACCGACCGCGCAGGCCCGATACTGCTGGGATGCGGTGGGGCATGCGGGAGGGCAGGTCGAAGCGCTCGGAGGGATCGACGAAGCAAGCGGCGCCGGGAACGACGGCGACGCCTGCTGAGGGCGCCACGAGCGGTACGACGACGAGCACGACGATCGGTGCGGGGACAAGTGGGGGGACCGGTTCGGCGACCCGCGTCGCCCCGGCTCCCGGCGACCCGGCTCCCGGCGACCCGACCCCCGGCGACCCGCCCCCGGCGACCCGGCCCCCGGGGCGGCTGCGGCCGCCGCGCCGCCCGCCGGAGCGCTCGGCCGGCTCCGCCAGGCGGGTCCGCTGCTGCTGCTGCGCGCCGCCCACCCGCGCCAGGCGCTCGCCACGGCCGTCGGGGTCGGGGCGGTGGCCGCGCTCGCCGGCCGGCCGACCCGCGAGGTCGGTCTGGTGATGCTGACCGTGCTGGTCGGGCAGAGCATCCTCGGCTGGCACAACGACCTCGTCGACAGCGCCCGGGACGCCCGGCACGGCCTGGCCGGCAAGCCCGTGGCCGACGGCCGGCTCGACCCGGGGACGGTCTGGTTCGCCGTCGCCTGCGGCGTGCTGCTCGTCGTACCCCTCTCCATCGCCAACGGGGTGACCGCGGGCAGCGCCTACCTGCTGGCGCTGGCGGTCGGCCTGCTCGGCAACCTGGTGCTGCGCAAGGGCCTGTTCTCGTGGCTGCCGTGGGCGGCGTCCTTCGCGCTGTACCCGGCGTTCGTCTCCTACGGCGGCTGGGGCGGGGACGCGATGGGCAACCCGCCGGTGATCGCGATGACGGTGCTGGCCGGACTGCTCGGGGTGGGCGTCCACTTCCTGCGCGCGCTGTGGGGTCTGGTCCCGGACAACGCGGACGGCTGGACGTACCTGCCGTTGAAGGCGGGACTGCGACTGGGTGCCTCGCGGCTGCTGCTGCTGACCGGGATCTACTGCCTGGCGGTGGTGGTCGCGATGTGCGTGGTCGGCACCAACGTGGGTCTCGAGCAGTAGCACCGGACGGTCCGAGGTGGGCGGGGCGCGTGCGCGCTAGGCTGTCGGCGACCTCCGACCCTGGACTGTGAAGGCACCGACACATGCACCTTCGTCGCCCGTTCGCCCTCGCCGCCGCAGCCGTGCTGCTGAGCACCCCGGCGCTCGTCTCGTGCGGTTTCGACTACGGGACGGATCAGATCAACACCCCGGCCGCGGGGGTCAACGACCGGTCCGGCGTGGTGGACGTGGTGGCTGCGGTGATCGTCGCCAACGAGTCCAACTCCGGGTCCTTCATCGCCTCTTTGTCCAACAGCTCCACCACCGAGACCATCACGGTGACCGGGGTGTCCGGGTTCGAGGAGGGCGACCTGCGCACCACGGAGTTCGAGCCGATCGAGATCGCGCCGCGGGGCTTCGTGAACCTGGCCGACGAGGGCGGCATCCCGGTGATCGGGGAGTTCGAGGCCGGGGACTTCATCAGCGTCGAGGTCAGCTTCGACAACGGGGAGCAGGCCGACTTCGAGCTGCCGATCGTGCGGGCCTGCCGCGAGTACGAAGGCCTCGACACCTCCTCGGAGTCCACGATCCCGCCGGACGCCGAGAACACCCCGCCGCCGAACTCCGCGGAGACCGAGGGCGCCGAGGGCGCCGAGGGCGAGGGCCTCTACTCGTGCGAGTACCCCGAGGGGCTCGACGTCCACTGACAACCGCCACATCCACGGCGAGCGCCACGGGGGTGGAGCCGCCAGCGAGGGAGAGTGCCCGATGACCTACACGCTGATCCTGCTCCGCCACGGCGAGAGCGACTGGAACGCCAAGAACCTCTTCACCGGCTGGGTCGACGTGCCGTTGACCGAGAAGGGCACGGCCGAGGCGGTCCGCGGCGGTGAGCTGATGGTGCAGGCCGGGATCCTCCCGGACGTGGTGCACACCTCGGTGCAGCGCCGCGCGATCAGCACCGCCTGCCTCGCGCTCGACGCCGCCGACCGGCACTGGATCCCGGTCCGTCGGTCCTGGCGCCTCAACGAGCGGCACTACGGCGCGCTCCAGGGCAAGGACAAGAAGCAGACACTGGAGGAGTACGGCGAGGAGCAGTTCATGCTCTGGCGCCGGTCCTTCGACACCCCGCCCCCGCCGCTCGACGACGACAACGAGTACTCCCAGGTCGGTCAGCCGCAGTACGCCGACCTCGGCGAGGAGATGCCGCGCACGGAGTGCCTCAAGGACGTCATCGCCCGGATGCTCCCCTACTGGGAGTCCGATGTGGTCCCGGACCTCCGCTCCGGCAAGACGGTCCTGCTCGCGGCGCACGGCAACAGCCTGCGCGCGGTGGTCAAGCACCTCGACCAGATCAGCGACGAGGACATCGCCGGCCTCAACATCCCCACCGGGATGCCGCTGGTCTACCAGCTCGACGAGGACCTGAAGCCGACCGTCCACGGTGGCGAGTACCTCGACCCGGAGGCCGCCGCCGAGGCTGCCGCGGCCGTGGCCAACCAGGGTCGCTGACCCGGGTCGGGTTCTCGCGACTACGGTGATCGGAGGCGGAACCGCTGTCGGTGGGTCCGCGTCCTAGTGAGGTGATGACCTCGATGCTGCGACGATGCGTACAGCTGGCCCTGGTGGGCGGCCTGGTGCTCACAGTGATCACCGGTTGCGGGGACGAAGGGCCCTCCACGGCAGGTGACGGCGCGGCAGCCGAGCCCTCGACCCCGGCAGCCGCATCCTCACCGGGCGACGACGTGACCCGCTCGGCAGCAGGCGATGACTCGGCCGCGTCGCTGATCCCGGGCCGCGTCGCCCCCGAGGAGCTCCCACCCGCTCCGCTTCAGGCCCGTGGGGACGCTCCGGTGACCTCGAGCACCTGGCAGCTGCTCGGTGTCTCCGCGGACGGACGCCTGCTCGGTCTGCGGGTCGCGGTGGACGGCTGCACCGAGCTGAGCCACGTGGACGTGCGGGAGACCGCGACCTCCGTACAGATCGACGTGCTGGTCCGGCCCGGTCCGGGAGCAGACGGCCCCTGCGTCCAATCGGCGGAACTGATCGACCGCCGTGTCGAGCTCGACTCCCCGCTGGCGGACCGCTCCCTGGTCTCCGGTTACGACGGCTCCGAGGTCACTGTCCGCTAGAAACCGGAACGGCGGGGCCCCGAGGCCCCGCCGGACACCACCGGTTCGCTCACGGTCAGGGGCAGCCGTTGACCCCCCTCGGCTGGATGGCGCACCGGACGGTGTTGGCCAGCGTGTCGAAGTAGGGCGAGTACATCGCCAGCGGCTGGTTGCTCCACTTGTAGTCGTTGTGACCGTTGATGTAGCCGGGGACCGCGCCGCTGGATCCGCCCCAAGCGATCTGCCACGAGCCACCGCTGGAGCCGCCGGTCATGTCGCATCCAATGCCGGACGGAGCGGGGCCTGCACCCCCGACCCCGGTGTCAGCGATCGCGTAGCCTGCGAAGCAGTTCTGCATGCTGGTGCCGTTGAACGGTGAGGCGGCGGGGTAGCCGAAGTCCACGAAATCCTGGTTGCGGCTCTGGTTCCAGGCGAACCCTGCCCCACCCACTCGGTTCTGGATGTTGACGCCGCTGACCGGGTTCACGTTGAAAGCGCCGAGGTCGCGTCGGAAGCTGCCGGTGTTGTGCCAGTCGGAGGCGACCACCAGAGAGTTGGCCGTCCAGGTCCCGTACGGGCAGCAGCTCGACGCGTTCCCGTCGTACGCCGGGACGAAGACCGTGCTGGAGTTGAAGACACCGGCGCCGTTGCTCAGGCAGTGGCCTGCCGTCCAGACCTGATTCCGGTTCTGCGCCGTCACGACGGTCCCCGAGCAGACGTAGTTGCCACCGTTCTGGGTGAAGAAGATCTTCCCGTTCACGCGCCGACTGGAGGCCCGGTACTGGCTGGTCGGATAGACCGCGGTACGGGTGAACGGGAACGGGTAGGTGTAGCCCATCGCCATCGGCCGCTCGGCGCCCGTCTCGACCAAGGCGTTCGGCACCGCCTTGCCCCTGGCGGTCCGCGGAGCCACCGCGCTGGCTGCACCGTCGGCAGCCGCGGGCGCCGACGTCGCCGAGTCCGGAGCGCCGTCCAGACGCTTGACCATCGGCTTGGCCTTGGCCATCCGAGCCGGCGTCCAGTACGTGGCCGCGTTGCGTTGATCGCTGCTCGGCACTCGATGCACGACCGTGGAACCCGCGTTCGCGGCGGAATCCGCCTGCGGTACGGGACGGGCAGAGGAGGAAGAGGGGGCCACGAAGGCCGCTGTCAGCAAGACGCTCGTTCCGAGTACGGACAGGGCGAGCCGTTTGAACTTGTTCTGACTCATGAACTAGCCTTTCAGGAGGGGAGCACGTGGACTAACACCTAGGTCAGCGTGCTCTCCGCCCGCACTTCCGCCAATGACCCCTTTTGGTCTCTTTACCTGGCGTGCGCTGTTTCCGATCGGGGGATGGGCAATGCCCCGATCGGGTAGTTTTCGAGTTCGGGGTCAGACCCGGACCGGGACCTCGCCGGTGACGACGAAGACGACCCGGTTGGCGACCGAGACGGCGTGGTCGGCGATCCGCTCGTAGTACCGGCCCAGCAGCGCCACGTCGACCGCGGCCTCGACCCCGTGCGCCCAGTCGTCACCGAGCAGCTCGGTGAAGCTGCGGCGGCGGAGCTGGTCCATCTCCTCGTCGTCGCGGCCCAGCGAGATCGCGGACTCGCACGTCGCGGCTGGTGATGATCGAGGCGACCCGGCGCACCATGTCCTCGGCGACCGCGGCCATCCGGCTCATCGTCGGGCGGATGTCCTCGGGCACGGCCACGTTCGGCACCCGCAGCCGGGCGATCTTGGCGACGTGCACCGACAGGTCCCCCATCCGCTCCAGCTCGCTGACCATCCGCAGCGCCGCGACGACCACCCGCAGGTCCCGGGCCACCGGCTGCTGGAGCGAGAGCAGCTCGAACGCCGTCTCCTCGACCTGCTCGCGCGCCCGGTCGATCTCCGCGTCGGCGCTGATCACCCGCTCGGCGATCTCGGCGTCGCCGGAGAGCAGCGCCTCGGTGGCCTGTCCGACGGAGATCTCGACGTTGCGGCAGATGGAGGCGAGCTCGCCGAACATGGCGTCGAGCTGGTCGTGGAAGGCGTTGCGCATGAGGTGACCCTATGCTCTTTGCCTGACGGCATGGTGAAAGCAGTTGAACGGCCGGTGAACGTTGCGAAGCCCTTGCCTCCACGGTGAACACTCGTCAGCACCCGGCCTACGATCGGGATCGTGGACCCGACGACCCAGACGCTGCTCGCTGCCCTGATCGGGGCGGTCGTGGCGGGGTCGGCAGTGCTGGCCTGGCACGTCAGCGATCGTCAGCAGCACCGGGTGCCGGCGAGCCCGCGGCAGGTGCTCGCCCCCGAGGTGGACACGGTGCTCTCGGTGCTGCGCAGCAGCGCGGTCGTCGTCGACGACGCCGACGTGGTCCTCAAGGCCTCGGCCCCGGCGTACGCCCTGGGCCTGGTCCGGGGCACGCGCCTGGTCTCCGCCGAGCTGGCCGAGATGGTGCGGCAGGTCCGCCGCGACGGGCAGATCCGCGAGACCGAGCTGGAGGTCAACCGGGCCGGCGCCCAGTCGCGCTTCGTGACCGCCCGGGTGGCCCCGCTGGGTGCCCGGCTGGTGCTGGCCCTGGTCGAGGACCGGACCCGGGAGCGACGGATCGAGGCGGTACGTCGGGACTTCGTGGCCAACGTCTCGCACGAGCTGAAGACCCCGGTGGGGGCGATCCGGGTGCTGGCCGAGGCGGTCTCGGACGCTGCCGACGACCCCGACGGGGTGAAGCGCTTCGCCGGGCGGATGCTCGTCGAGAGCGACCGGCTCTCCCGGCTGGTCCAGCAGATCATCGAGCTGTCCCGGCTGCAGGCCGACGATCCGCTGGACAAACCGGGCCTGGTCGCGGTGGACGACGCGATCGGGGCCGCGGTGGACACCAGCGCCATCGACGCCGACTCCAAGCGGATCTCCATCGTCACCGGCGGGGCGAGCGGGCTGGAGGTGGCCGGCAACGCCGAGCAGGTGACCGCCGCAGTGGCGAACCTGGTCGCGAACGCGGTCTCCTACTCCGAGCCGGACTCCACCGTGCTGGTCACCACCCGGGGCGACGACCGCACCGTGGAGATCTCCGTGCTGGACCAGGGCATCGGCATCCCGCCCGACGAGATCGACCGGATCTTCGAACGCTTCTACCGGGTCGACCCGGCGCGGCACCGCTCCACCGGCGGCACCGGCCTCGGGCTGTCCATCGTCAAGCACGTCGCCGCCACCCACGGCGGGGACGTCCGCGTCTGGTCGGTGGAGGGCCAGGGGTCTACGTTCACCCTGACGCTGCCCCGAAGAAATCAGGAGGAAAGCCCGTGACCCGGGTACTCGTCGTCGAGGACGAAGAGAGCTACAGCGACGCCCTCGCCTACATGCTGCGCAAGGAGGGGTTCGAGGTCGCGATCGCAGCCACCGGTCACGAGGCGCTCAGCGAGTTCGACCGCAACGGCGCCGACATCGTGCTGCTGGACCTGATGCTGCCGGGGATCCCGGGTACCGAGGTGTGCCGGACCATCCGTCAGACCTCGAACGTGCCGGTGATCATGGTGAGCGCCAAGGACGACGAGATCGACAAGATCGTCGGGCTCGAGCTGGGCGCCGACGACTACGTCACCAAGCCGTACTCGCCCCGCGAGCTGGTCGCCCGGATCCGGGCGGTGCTGCGCCGCGGCGCCGAGCCCGACCTGGCGCCGGCCACGCTGGAGGCCGGCCCGGTGCGGATGGACGTCGAGCGGCACGTGGTCACCGTCAACGGGGACCAGCAGAAGCTGCCGCTCAAGGAGTTCGAGCTGCTGGAGATGTTCCTGCGCAACCCGGGCCGGGTGCTGACCCGGGGCCAGCTCATCGACCGGGTCTGGGGCTCGGACTACGTCGGTGACACCAAGACCCTCGACGTCCACGTGAAGCGGCTGCGGGCCAAGCTGGAGCCGGACCCGGGCGAGCCGAAGTACCTGGTCACCGTCCGCGGGTTGGGGTACAAGCTCGACCTGTGACCTCGGGATGGTGCTGATCGGCGCGGACTTGGGCGGATCGGCGCGGACCTGGCCGGACCTGGGCGGATCTGGGCGGACCTGGGCGGATCGGCGCGGACCGGGGCGGATCTGGCCGGATCGGCGAGATCTCGGGTGGGTTGTCAGGGATTGCCCACGGTTGTCGGCTGTTGCAACCCCTGACAACCGTCGGGAACCCCTGACGACCGGGGATTCCTGGGCGGATCCCGGAAATTCGAGCGGCCCGCCGCGGTGTCCGAAACCCGCGTGCTGGGACACCCCCGGCCCGCCTAGTCTGCGTGGGTGAGTACGACGACCCCGGCCGCCCGGCGGGCTGCCGGCCCCGCCCCGGCCGCCCGCGCCTGGCTGCCGCTGGCCGCGGTGGCGACCACCCTGGTGTTCTGGGCCTCCGCCTTCGTGGCGATCCGGCACCTCGGCGAGGACTTCTCCCCCGGGCCGCTGTCCCTGGGCCGGCTGCTGGTCGGCGCGGCCTGTCTGGCCGTGGTGGCGCTGAGCCGCGGCGTACCCCGGCCGACCCGGCGCGAGTGGGTCTCGCTGGTGGCCATCGGGGTGCTGTGGTTCGGGTTGTACAACGTGGCGCTGAACGCCGGGGAGCAGCGGGTGGACGCCGGGACGGCGGCGCTGCTGATCCAGCTCTCGCCGGTGCTGGTCGCCGTGCTGGCCGTGGTGTTCCTCGGCGAGCGGTTCTCGACGTACCTGCTGCTCGGCCTGGGGCTCGCCTTCGGCGGGGTCGCGCTGATCGCGTTCTCCACCTCCGAGGCCGGCGACCGGGACGTGCTCGGGGTGGTGCTGTGCCTGGTCAGCGCGGTCGCGTACGCGATCAGCCTGATCCTGCAGAAGCCGCTGGTGGCGCGGCTCTCCGCGGTGCACGTCACCTGGCTGGCCTGCACGGTCGGCGCGATCGTGTGCCTGCCGTTCACCGGCTCGCTGGTCGACGAGCTGGCGGCCGCGCCCGCGTCCTCGATCGGGTGGGTGGTCTACCTCGGGGTGTTCCCGACCGCGATCGCGTTCAGCACCTACGCCTACGCGCTGAGCCACATGGACGCCAGCCGGCTCAGCGTCACCACCTACCTGGTGCCGCCGATCACCGTGGGGCTCGGGCTGCTGTTCCTGGGCGAGACGCCGCCGACGATGGCGTACGCCGGGGGCGCGCTCGCGCTGGTCGGGGTGGCCCTGGCGCGACGCAAGCCGCGGCCGCGGGTGGTGCTGCCGCCGGCGCCGGCCTGACCGAAAGGCCTGACCGGTCGGGCCTGACCGAGAAGGCTCAGTCGCCCGGGTCCGAGGTGTCCGGCGGGCCGGGGTCGTCCCCGGACTCCAGCCAGCCCCGGAACGCCTCCAGGTTGTGGGTCGGCTCGCCGCGCAGCTTGCGCCACTCCCACTCCTTGCGGATCGAGGAGGCGAAGCCGAGCTCGAGGATCGTGTTGAACGACTCGTCGGCGTAGGAGAGCACCGAGCCGAGCAGCCGGTCCAGCTCCTCGGGGTTGACCGAGGAGAGCGGCAGCCGGCCGTCGAGGTAGATGTCCCCGAGCCGGTCGACGGCGAACGAGACGGCGTACATCCGCAGGTTGTGCTCCAGCAGCCATCGCCAGACGCGCTCGTGGTTCTCGTCGGGCTTGCGGCAGACGAACGCGTGCACCCCGAGCGCGTGGGCGCCCAGGTCGAGCCGGACCGCGGTCTGGAGCTTCTTCTCCCCGGGCAGCGAGAACGAGAACAACCCGGCCGCGGACTGCTCGAACTCGATCTCGTTCTCGGTGAGATAGTCACGCACCACCGCGGCCAAGGCCGGGTCGACGGCGATCGCCGGGCTCGCCGGGTCGGGAGCGGGGTCCGCAGCCGGGTCGGTCGTCTCGCTCACGCGACCGCCTGGCGCAGGTGGAAGCGGGCCCGGTCGTAGACCTCCAGGGTGCGCTGGGCGGTCGCCTCCCAGGAGAACCGCCGGGCCTGCTCGAGGGCCCCACCCTCGAGCCGCAGCCGCAGGTCGGTGTCGCCGAGCACCCGGGCCAACGCGTCGGCCCAGTCCTGGGGCGCGTGCCCGGGAACGAGCAGTCCGCTGCGCCGGTCGCGGACCACGGTCGGCAGCCCGCCGACCGCGGCGGCCACCACGGGCGTGCCGCAGGCCTGGGCCTCGGCGGCGACCAGCCCGAACGACTCGTTGTACGACGGCACGGCCACCAGAGTGGCCGCGGCGTACCACCGGGCCAGCTCGGCCTGGTCGACCGGCGGCACGAACCGGACCACGTCGGCGATCCCCAGCTCGGTGGCCAGCGAGGCCAGCGCCTCCGGACGGTCCAGGCCGCTGCCGGAGGGTCCGCCCACGATCGGCACCACCAGCCGGTCCCGCAGCGCGGGGTCGCGGGCCAGCAGCACCGCGACGGCGCGGAGCAGCACGTCGGGCGCCTTCAGCGGCTGGATCCGGCCGGCGAACAGCGGCACGTAGGCGTCGGCGGCCAGGCCGAGCGCGGCGCGGGCCGCGGCGCGGCCCATCGGCCGGAACACCGACAGGTCGACGCCGGGGTGGACCACCTCGACCCGGTCCGGGTCGGCGTCGTAGAGGTCGACCAGCTGGTCGGCCTCGATCCCGGTGTTGGCGATGAGCATGTCGGCGGCGTCGACGACCTGCTCCTCCCCGATGATCCGGGCGGCCGGCTCGGGGGTGTCCCCGTCGGCGAGCGCCTGGTTCTTCACCTTGGCCATCGTGTGCATCGAGTGCACCAGCGGCACGCCCCAGCGGTCCCGGGCCAGCGCCCCGACCTGGCCGGAGAGCCAGTAGTGGGAGTGCACCGCGTCGTAGTGCCCGAGCGGGTGCGCCGCCTCGACGCGGAGCACCTCCCGGGCGAACGCGCACAGCTGGGCGGGCAGCTCGGCCTTGTCGAGCCCCTCGAACGGTCCCGCGTGCACGTGCCGGACCCGGACCCCGGGAGCGGCCTCGACCAGCGGCTCGAGCGCCGAGCTGGTGGCGCGGGTGAAGATGTCGACCTCGACGTTCTCGGCGGCCAGGCGGCGAGCGAGCTCGATGACGTAGACGTTCATCCCGCCCGCGTCCCCGGTTCCCGGCTGGTCCAGCGGGGAGGTGTGCAGGCTGATCATCGCCACACGTCTCGAGGTGGTCACGTTGCTCCTTCCGGTCCCGCCGCCCGCGACCGTGATCCGGTCGGGGCACCGACAGCGCCCCGTCGGGGCCCAACTGGGTCAAACCCCGGCGAGCCCGTCGCTGATTCCCGGTACCCGGAGACGGCTGCCGCAGTCCCACCCCTCGGGGCGGCACAATCGTCGGCATGGACGCGCCCGCACCCCGTCGTACCGCCGTCGTCACCGGAGCCAGCAGCGGCATCGGCGCCGCCACCGCCCGCCGGCTCGCCGAGGCCGGCTTCCACGTCGTCTGCGCCGCGCGCCGCCTCGACCGGGTCACCGCGCTGGCCGCGGAGATCGGGGGTACGCCGATCGCCTGCGACGTGACCGCCGCGGACCAGGTCGCCGCGCTGGCCGAGGCCGTCGGCGGGTCGCTCGACGTGCTGGTCAACAACGCGGGCGGCGCGTTCGGGGCGGCGCCGGTCGCGCAGGCGGACGCCGCGGACTGGCGGGCGGCGTACGAGGTGAACGTGATCGGCCTGCTGCAGGTCACCCAGGCGCTGCTGCCTGCGCTGCTGGCCGCGGGGCGGGAGTCCGGGGCCAGCGTGGTGCTCAACGTCGGCTCGACCGCCGGGCGGATCGCCTACGAGGGCGGCGCCGGGTACACCGCGGCCAAGCACGGCACCCAGGTGGTGACCGAGACGCTGCGGCTCGAGCTGTACGACCAGCCGGTCCGGGTCTGCGAGATCGCCCCGGGGATGGTCCGCACCGAGGAGTTCTCGCTGAACCGGTTCGGAGGTGACCAGGCCAAGGCGGATGCGATCTACGCCGGGGTGGCCGAGCCGCTGGTGGCCGAGGACGTGGCGGACGCGATCTGCTGGATGGTGACCCGGCCGCCGCACGTCAACATCGACGAGCTGGTGATGAGGCCGCGGGCGCAGGCCGCCCAGCACAAGGTGCACCGAACCAGGTGACTCAGGGTCTACACACCCCGTCACCCGGCGGGCCGCTCTGCGCCCGCGCGACCCTACGCCGGTCGGCGGCGACGGTGCAATGGCCCAACCGGCTCAGCCTCGCGTCCCCAACGGACCAGCAAGCCATGGTCCACATGACCAAGCAGTGACTCAGACACGTCATTGTGCCGACGCGACGACGCGGACAGGGTGGACGCTCTGGGCGCGTTGCCCTTGTGACATTTTCTATGGGAATGGTGTCGTCATGCGTAGACCTACAGCGGTTCTCGCCGCCGCGGCGTTGATTGCCTCCACGCTGCTCGCGGTGTCCGGTCCATCGAGTGGCGCCCCCGACAGCGGGCCGCCACGCGAGGCCGCAGGCGACCCGGCGCGGGTCGCGCGTGATCACCTGGCGAAGAAGCAGTCCAAGTACGGCCTGACCGCCGCCGACGTGAACAACCTGACCGTCTCTTCGGTGGTGCCGTCGAAGAAGTCGGGAGTCACCCACGTCTACCTGCAGCAGCAGGTCAACGGCATCGACATCCACAACGCCCTGATCAACGTGGCGGTCGCCGACGACGGCAAGGTCACCTACGTGGCCAGCCGGGCGGTCTCCAGCGCCGGCAAGAAGGCCAACAACGCCACCCCGAGCATCACCGACGTGGAAGCCGCCGAGTCCGCGGCCGTCGCCCTCGACCTTGAACCCACCGGGTCGTTCGACAGCAACGAGGAGGCCGAGGGTCTCGCTCGCGAGCGCACTCTCCGCAAGGCGGGTATCAGCCACGACCGGATCCCGGTCAAGCTCGTCTACCAGGAGCGCAAGGACGGCTCGCTCCGGCTCGCCTGGGAGCTCGTGATCAACCAGCTCGACAGCGAGCACTGGTGGCAGATCCGGATGGACGCCAACACGGGCAAGGAGCTCGACAAGAACGACTGGGTGGCCTACGACTCCTACAACGTCTACCCGGAGCCGGTCGAGGCGCCGAGCTTCGGTGGCCGGTCGGTGCAGACGAACCCCGCCGACGCGACCTGGTCACCGTTCGGATGGCACGACACCAACGGCGTGGCCGGGGCCGAGTTCACGATCACCCGGGGCAACAACGTGAACGCCTACACCGACATCAACGATGACGACGCGCCTGACGCCGGCAGCCAGCCCAGCGGAGGTGCTGGCCTGAACTTCGACTTCCCGGTCGACCTCGCCCAGGACCCGTCGACATACCGGCCGGCCGCGGTGACCAACCTGTTCTATTGGAACAACCTGATCCACGACGTCTTTGCCAGCTACGGCTTCAACGGGCCCGCGGGCGCCTTCCAGGTCAACAACTACGGCGCCGGCGGAGCCGGTAACGACGCCGTGGAGGCACAGGCGCAGGACGGTGGCGGCGTCAACAACGCCAACATGGCCACCCCTCCCGACGGCTCCCCGCCCCGGATGCAGATGTACCTGTGGAACACGACGACGCCGAACCGGGACGGTGACTTCGACAACGGCATCATCGTCCATGAGTACGGCCACGGCATCTCGAACCGCCTCACCGGTGGCCCCGCCGCGGCGGGCTGCCTGAGCAACCAGGAGCAAGCAGGTGAGGGCTGGAGCGACTACTTCGCACTCATGCTGACCAACCCCACTGCCACTGAGCCGGCAGGAGGTCGAGGTATCGGCACCTACGCGCTGGGACAGCCCACCACCGGTCTCGGCATCCGTGCCCAGAAGTACTCCACCAACATGGCCATCAACAACATGACCTACGACACCATCAAGACCGCTAGCGTCCCGCACGGTGTGGGCACTGTCTGGGCAGAAATGCTCTGGGAGGTCACCTGGGCCATGGTCGCCAAGCACGGCTACGACCCCAACCTGATCGGCGGCACCGGCGGCAACAACAAGACCCTCCAGCTCGTCACCGACGGTCTCAAGCTGCAACCCTGCAGTCCCGGCTTCGTCGACGCTCGCGACGCCATCATCGCCGCCGACCAGGCCGCCTACGGCGGCGACAACAAGTGCCTGCTGTGGGAGGCCTTCGCGAAGCGCGGACTCGGCGCCAGCGCCAGCCAGGGCTCCTCAGGCAACCGCGGTGACGGCATCGAAGCCTTCGACATGCCTGCCGCGTGCAGCGCACTGGTCGTTTCCAATTCGACCGACGCTCCCGATCCGGTTGCGGCCGGCGGGGTGCTGACGTACGAGTTCGACATTGAGAACGCCTCGGGGACCGACCTCACCGGCGTCGTTCACTCGAACGCCATCGGCGAGAACTCCATCTCCAACGGGGACGGGACCTGCGCGCTGACGGCGCGCAGCCGGGCATCCAAGACCAAGGGTGCCTTGGGCCCGCAGCAGGGGAACAACGCCCACGAGACAGTCGACTTCACCGGGACCATCCTTGCTGGCCAGAAGTACCACTGCTCGTTCTCGGTGACGGTCGACGCGTCGCCGTGGACCGTGACCAAGTTGTGGGACGAGTTCGCGGACCTCTCGTCCTGGACGACTTCTCACGGCGCCGGTACCGAAGACTGGGGTCTCACCACCGTGAGCCCGAGCAGTCCTCCGAAGGCCGCCTTCGCCAGCGACCCGAGCACGGTCAGCGACCAGTACCTGACGACTACCACCCCGATGCCGATCGACGCCGGTGACAAGCTCAGCTTCGCCAACAAGTACTCGACGGAGTCCGGCTTTGACGGGGGGGTCGTCGAGGTGTCGACCGACGGTGGCTCCACCTGGGTCGACCTAGCGCCGAACTTCACCCAGAACGGCTACAACGGCACCCTCAGCACCTGCTGCTCGAACCCGCTTCCCGGACGCCAGGCATTCACTGGTGACAGCGGTGGGTACCTGACCACGATCGCCGACCTCAGCCCGTTCGCCGGCGACAACATCCTGCTCCGCTTCCGACTGGGCAGTGACAGCATCATCGGCGGGACGGGATGGTGGGTCGACGACGTGCACGTCGGCAGTGACATCGTCGAGGTCGTCAACGAGGTCACCTACTACGCCGACGGCGTGCCTCCGCAGAACTTGACACAGCGAACTCGGGTGAGCGCACCTGCCACTGTGCCGGATGCACCGACCCTGGACGCGGTGACCCCGCAGTACGGGGAAGAGGCCGTGGTCGAGTTCACCCCAGGCGCTGACGGCGGCAGCCCCATCACCAGCTACCGCGCCCAGTGCGTCAGCACCAACGGCGGAGCCGTCAGGAACAGCTTCGGCGCCTCCAGCCCACGGACGGTGAAGAACCTGACGCTGAACAAGACCTACCGATGCCGCGTCCTGGCGACAAACGCCATCGGCAACAGCGCCTGGTCCAGCTACAGCCCGACCTTCAGCACCGCACCCACCGCCCCCGAGGCACCGACCCTGGATGCGGTGACCCCGCAGTACGGGGAAGAGGCCGTGGTCGAGTTCACCCCAGGCGCTGACGGCGGCAGCCCCATCACCAGCTACCGCGCCCAGTGCGTCAGCACCAACGGCGGAGCCGTCAGGAACAGCTTCGGCGGCTCCAGCCCACGCACGGTGAAGAACCTGACGCTGAACAAGACCTACCGATGCCGTGTGCTCGCCAAGAACGCCATCGGCAACAGCGCCTGGTCCAGCTACAGCCCGACCTTCAGCACCGCACCCACCGCCCCCGAGGCACCGACCCTGGACGCGGTGACCCCGCAGTACGGGGACGAGGCCGTGGTCGAGTTCACCCCAGGCGCAGACGGCGGCAGCGCGGTCACCGGGTATCGGGCGCAGTGCGTCAGCACCAACGGCGGAGCCGTCAGGAACGCCTTCGGCGGCTCCAGCCCACGGACGGTGAAGAACCTGACGCTGAACAAGACCTACCGATGCCGTGTCCTCGCCACCAACGCCATCGGCAACAGCGCTTGGTCCAGCTACAGCCCGACCTTCGTCGCCGCACCCACCGCGCCCGAGGCACCCACCCTCACCGCGGTGACACCCCAGGCAGGGGTCAGGACCAAGCTGAACTTCAGCGCCGGTTCCGACGGCGGGAGTCCGATCACTGACTACTTCGGTCAGTGCGTCAGCACCGACGGCGGAGCCACCCGAGGGAAGCACGGTGCCAGCAGCCCGATCTACGTCGGGGGGATGACCACCGGAAAGACGTACCGGTGCCGCATTCGCGCCACCAACGCCATCGGCACCGGAGCCTGGAGCCCCTACAGCTCACCGTTCGTACTGTAGGAGCAATGCCTGCGGGTGGCCTGGGCTCGACTCGAGAGCCCAGGCCACCCGAGCATGGCAGACTGCCGCGTCATGCAGACCATCGGACTCATCGGCGGCATGAGCTGGGAGAGCAGTGCCGTCTACTACCAGGCGCTCAACGCCGGCGTGGAGCAGCGGCTCGGCGGTTTCAGCTCGGCGAAGACCGTGATGACGTCGGTGAACTTCGCCGAGGTGACCGCCCTGCAGGAGGCCGACCGCTGGGACGAGGTGGCCGTGCTGCTGGCCGAGGCCGCCCGCGGGGTGGAGCGGGCCGGGGCGGACTTCCTGCTGATGTGCACCACCGCGTTCCACCGGGTCGCCGACGACGTGGCCGCCGCCGTGGACATCCCGCTGGTGCACCTGGCCGACGTGGTGGCGCAGGCCTGCCTGGCCGAGGGACTGGACTCGGTGGGCTTCATCGGGACCACGTTCGCGATGGCCGAGCCGTTCTTCATCGACCGGCTGGCCCAGCGCGGGCTGACCGTGCACGTTCCCGCCGCGGAGCACCACGACGCCGTGAACACCGTCATCTACGACGAGCTCGTGCACGGCAAGGTGATGGACCCCTCCCGGCGTACCGTCGTTGCGCTGGTCGACGAGCTCTGGGACGCCGGCGCCAAGGGGCTGATCCTCGGCTGCACCGAGCTGGAGCTGCTGGTCCACCAGGCCGACGTCGAGCTGCCGCTCTTCCCGTGCACCACGCTGCACGTCGAGGCCGCCCTGGACCGGGCGCTCGCCTGACGGAGACGAAGCAGGACCCACCCCCGGAGCCCGCAGCCACCGGGGGTAGGTCCTGATCGATCAACCGGCGGCCCCGAGGCCACCGGCCGCACTCAGCAGTAGCTGAGCGAGTTGTCGCCCGGCGGGACCGGGTTGCCGTTGACGCTCATCACGCCGCCCGGCTGGGTGAAGACGTTCGGACCGACCGGCGCGGTGTTGTCGCAGACCACCACATTCGTGGCGGCGAAGACGCCGAGCGCGCTGTTCCACAGCCCACCGCCCTCGTTGGACGCGGTGTTGTCGCGCACCTCTCCGCCGTCGTAGTCCACGATGCCGGCTCCGGAGACGTGGACGCCGCCACCGTTGCCGGGGCTGGCGCCGGTGTCATTGTCGAACAGGTCGACGTCGTCGAGGTCGACGCTGCCGCCGTTGGTCTCGATCCCGCCCCCGGCCCGCTGGGCGGCGTTGTTCGACATCGTCGAGTCACTCACGGACAGGGCGCCGGCGTTGTTGAAGATGCCCCCGCCCGAGCCGGACCCGGCAGGAGCCGTGTTGGCATCCAGGCCGGAGCTTGTCACGGTCAGCGTTCCGCCATCGTTGAAGATGCCGCCACCGCCCTGGTCCGCGTCGGTCCCGTTGGCGACGTTCTCGGCGATCCTGGTCTGGTCGACGGTGAAGGTGCCGGTGGCGGAGTTCCACAGGCCGCCGCCCTCGGCGCTCGCCACGTTGCCGATGACCCGGCTCTTCGACACGTCGAAGACGCCGGCGCCGGTGACGTGGACGCCACCACCGTTGCCGGGACTCGCGCCGGCGGTGTTGGCGTTGAGCGTCGACCGCTCCACCGTGCTGGTGCCGATGTTGGCCTCGATGCCGCCGCCCGCCCGCTGCGCCGAGTTGTCCGAGATGGTGCTCTCGTCGACGGTCAGGGTGCCCAGGTTGTTGAGGATGCCGCCGCCGGAGCCGGACGTACCGTCCGCCTCGTTGCCGCTGATGTCGGATCCTGTCACCGACAGCGACCCGCCGTCGTTGAACAGGCCGCCACCGCCCTGGTCCGCATCGTTGCCGGAGGCGACGTTGTCGTAGACCTCGGAGCGGTGCACGGAGAAGGTGCCGCCGGCGGAGTTCCACAGTCCGCCGCCCTCGGCGGTCGCGGTGTTGCCGAGCACGTCGGTCCGCACGACGTCGACGCTGCCGGCACCGGTGAGGTGGAGACCACCGCCGTTGCCGGGGGCCGGACCGGTGGTGTTCTGCTCGAGAGTGGACGCGCTGATCGCGGTCGTCCCCGCGTTGGCCTCGACCGCGCCACCCGCGCGCTGCGCGTCGTTGCGCAGCATCAGGGTGCGGCGTACGTCGAGATCGCCGGCGTTGTTGAGGATCCCGCCACCGGAGCCGGCGGTACCGTCCGCGGAGTTGCGGTTGACTCGCGAGCCGAGCACGGTCATCGACCCGCCGTCGTTGAACAGGCCGCCACCGCCCTGGTCGGCGTCGTTGCCGCTCGCGGTGTTGTCGGTGACGACCGACCGGGCCACGGTGAACTCGCCGTCGGAGGAGTTCCAGAGCCCGCCGCCCTCGGCCGACGCGGTGTTGAACGCGACCCGGCTGGAGGTGACGGTGACGTCGCCCGCGCCGGTGAGGTGGATGCCGCCGCCGTTGCCGGGCAGGGCGCCGGTGGAGTTGCGCGTCAAGCGGGACTCGGTGACCTTCGTGGAGCCGCCGTTGGCCTCGATCGCTCCGCCGGCACGGCTCGCGCTGTTGTTGGCCAGCCGGCTGTTCACGACCACCACGCGGCCACCGTCGTTGAAGATCGCCCCACCCGAGGCGCCGTCACCCTCGACCGTGCCGTCGAGTGCCGAGGACCGCCGGAAGATCACGGTGCCGCCGGTGTTGCGGACCGCGCCGCCGCTGGCGCCGGTCGCCGGAGCGCCGTTGCGCAGGCCGACGCGCTCGAGCACCAGGCGTACGCCGGGCGAGACGTCGAAGATCCTGTCCTGGTTGCGGGCGTCGATGCGGTAGCCGCGTCCCTCGACGACCAGGTCGTCGGTGATGTCGAGGTCGCCGAACCGGGGCCCGTCGCTGTCGCTGGTCGGGAAGCCCTTCTCGAACTTCAGGTTGTTCCCGAGCTTGATCCGGTCCTTGCCGGGGATCCGGTTCGCCTGCCGCACCGCCTGCCGCAGCTGCTCGATGCTGAAGACCTTGGCCACGTAGCGGGCCGAGACCTCGGCTCGCTCGGCGGAGGCGCCGGGGGCGGCCGGGTCCGCCGCGGCGGCGGGCGTCGATGCCGGCGGCCTGGACACCGGCGAAGGCCAGGGCTCCGACCGCGCTGGCGGCCAGCCAGCGGTTCCTGCGGGTGGGATGAGGTGTCATTGCTGCCCTTTCGGTGACGGGATCCGGCGTGCGCACGGCTCGTCCGGATCGGCAGCCCCGTGACCGCCGTACTCGTGCCTACGGCCCCGGGCGACGCGCCGTTCACCGGGAGCGGAAGAAATCTCTGGCAGCGTGGCCGCATGCCATCCGCCGGGGCCGCCGCTCCGAACCAGTGACATGAGCCACAGCGGGGCCGGGCCAGGGGTACGTCGAGGAGCCGGGGGTGCCGTGGCCGGGCTGGGGGACGAGGACGCCGTCTACGCGGCGTACCTGCTGCACGGCGCGGAGCTGTACCGCTTCGCCCTGCGCGGGCTCGGGGATCCGGGAGCCGCGCAGGACGTCACCCAGGAGACGTTCCTGCGGGCGTGGCGGGCCTCGGACCGGTTCGATCCCGAGCTGGCCTCGCTGCGGGTGTGGCTGTTCGCGATCGCCCGGAACGCGATGATCGACCACGGCCGCGCCGCGCAGGTCCGGCCGTGGGAGCGGCACCTGGTGGACCCGCCCACGATGCTCGAGGCGGGTGGGACCGTCGACGACGACACCGAGTCCGTCCTGCAGAGCTGGGTCGTCGAGGAGGCGCTGCAGCGGATCTCCGAGCAGCACCGGGAGGCGATCGTGCAGGTGCAGCTCCTCGAGCGTCCCTACGACGAGGTCGCGGCGACGCTGGGCGTCCCCGTCGGCACGTTGCGCAGCCGGGTGTTCTACGGGCTCAAGGCGCTGCGCGGCGCGATGGACGAGATGGGGGTGACGCCGTGACCGACAGGGAGACCCACCAACGGCTGCGCGAGCTCCTCGGCGTCCACGCCCTGGGCCATCTGGACCCCGCGACCGACGCCACCGTCCGCGCCCACCTGGACGGTTGCGCGGCCTGCCGGGCCGAGCTGGCCGAGATCGCGCCGCTGGCGGGGCTGCTGTCCGGCGTACGCCTGGACCGGGTGTCCTCGCCACCGTCGCCACCCGCCGGTCTCGGGACCCAGATCCGGTCCCGGGTCGCCGCTGAGGCGAGCGGCCGCGAGCAGGACGAGCTGGCGGTACGCCGGGCCGCCGCGCGGCGGCGTACCCGCTGGCGGGCGGGCCTGGCAGGACTCGCCGCGGCGGTGGTCGCGATCGCGCTCGTGGGCGGGCTCGCGCTGGGCCGGGCGACCGCTCCCCAGCCACCCCCCGTGCCGCTGGAGACGATCGCGCTGCGCACGCTGGACCCGGCGCTGAGCATCACCAGCGCCGGCGTCGTGCCGCACACCTGGGGCGTGGAGCTGCGGTTCGTGGGCAGCGGCTTCACCGAGGGGGAACGCTTCACCGCGGCGTTCCGCGACGACACCGGGCGCTGGAACCCGGCCGGCGAGTTCATCGGCACCGGCGCTGCGGAGATGACGTGCAACCTGCAGTCCTCGCTGCTGCGGGACGAGACCGAGGCCGTGGTGGTCCGCGACGACGACGGTGACGTGGTGCTGCGCGCGTCGGTCTGATCCGGCCGGTCGGCCGGTCGGCCGGTCGGCCGTGTGGTCAGCGGGTCACTGCGGCACCCGGTCCGGCGGGAACCCTCCGGTGGCGACCGGTCCCCAACCGGTGACGGTGATCCGGATCAGCGACTTGCCCTGGCGGCGCATCGCCTGCCGGTACTCCTCCCAGTCCGGGTGCTCGCCGGAGATGCACCGGAAGTACTCGACCAGCCCGTTCTCGGCCTCGGTCGACGGCATGTCCAGCACCTCGGCGGTGCCGTCGACCTGCACCCAGGCGTCGTCCCAGTCATCGGAGAGGACGAGCACGCTGGCCGCGGGGTTGCGGCGCAGGTTGGTGGCCTTGGCCCGGTCGGGGTAGGTGGAGATGACGATCCGGCCGTCGGCGTCCACGCCGCCGGCGACCGGGGACAGCTGCGGGGCGCCGCTGGCGCGGGTGGTGACCAGGACGTACCGGTGCCGGGTGCGGGCGAAGTCGAGCAGCTGGTCGCGGTCGACCCGGTCGGCGGTGGCGATCTTCGGCATGGGTCGAGCCTAGGTGGGCCGGCCGCCCCGGGGTCGTGTGCCTGCTGACGCGGCCGGCCGCCCTGGGGTCGTGTGCCTGCTGACGCGGCCGGGCGCGTGCTCAGGCACACGACCCGGAGTGGGCGAGCCGGTCGGACCCCCGGCGCCACAAATCGGTCCCCCGCGCCCCGGCGACTAGACTCGCCCGGGCCCTAGGCCTGTCGGCCCGCACGGGCGCACCCCACACTTGAGGAACCTCGCACCCCCATGTCTGCTGCCACGCCTGAGCTCCGCACCGCCAACCTGCGCAACGTCGCGATCGTCGCGCACGTCGACCACGGCAAGACCACGCTGGTCGACGCCATGCTCCGGCAGGCCGGCGCCTTCACCGAGCACGAGGCGGAGAGCGTCGCCGACCGGGTGATGGACTCCGGTGACCTGGAGCGCGAGAAGGGCATCACGATCCTCGCGAAGAACACCGCGGTGCACTACACCGGGCCGTCGGCGCGCGAGGGCATGACGATCAACATCATCGACACCCCCGGCCACGCCGACTTCGGTGGCGAGGTCGAGCGCGGCCTGTCGATGGTGGACGGGATCGTGCTGCTGGTCGACGCCTCCGAGGGGCCGCTGCCGCAGACCCGGTTCGTGCTGCGCAAGGCGCTGAACGCCGACATGCCGGTGGTCCTGGTGGTCAACAAGGTGGACCGTGGTGACGCCCGGATCGCCGAGGTCGTCGACGAGACCTACGAGCTGTTCATGGACCTGCTCGACGAGAGCCACAGCCAGGACGCGCTGGACTTCCCGGTCGTCTACGCCTCCGGCAAGGCCGGGATCGCCTCGCTGGAGCAGCCCGAGAACGGCACCCTGCCCGACGGCACCGACCTCGAGCCCCTCTTCAAGACGATCCTCGACACCATCCCCGCCCCGGTGTACGTCGCGGGCGCACCGCTGCAGGCGCACGTCACCAACCTGGACGCCTCCCCGTTCCTCGGCCGTCTCGCGCTGGTCCGGATCCACCACGGCGAGCTGCGCAAGGGCCAGACGGTGGCCTGGATGCGCCGCGACGGGTCGGTGAAGAACGTCAAGATCACCGAGCTGCTGATCACCGAGGGCCTGGAGCGCAAGCCCGGCGAGTCGGCCGGCCCCGGGGACATCGTGGCGGTCGCGGGCATCCCGGAGATCACCATCGGCGAGACCCTCGCCGATGCGGAGAGCCCGGTGGCGCTGCCGCTCATCCACGTCGACGAGCCGGCGATCTCGATGACGATCGGCACCAACACCTCCCCGCTGGTGGGCCGCACCAAGGGCGGGAAGGTCACCGCGCGGCTGGTCAAGGACCGGCTCGACCAGGAGCTGGTCGGCAACGTCTCGTTGCGGATCCTGCCCACCGAGCGCCCGGACGCCTGGGAGGTCCAGGGTCGTGGCGAGCTGGCGCTGGCGATCCTGGTCGAGCAGATGCGCCGCGAGGGGTACGAGCTGACCGTCGGCAAGCCGCAGGTCGTCACCCGCGAGGTCAACGGCAAGGTGCACGAGCCCGTCGAGCGACTCACCATCGACGCCCCGGAGGAGTACCTCGGCACCATCACCGAGCTGCTCGCCAGCCGCAAGGGCCGGATGGAGCAGATGACCAACCACGGCACCGGCTGGGTACGGATGGAGTTCCTGGTCCCGGCCCGCGGCCTGATCGGCTTCCGCACCGAGTTCCTCACCGACACCCGCGGCACCGGCATCGCCCACCACATCTCCGAGGGCTACGAGCCCTGGGCCGGCGAGATCCGGTCCCGCAACAACGGCTCGCTGGTGGCCGACCGCAAGGGCGCTGCGACGGCGTACGCGATGACCTCGCTCCAGGAGCGCGGCGTCCTCTTCGTAGAGCCCACCACCGAGGTCTACGAGGGCATGATCGTCGGGGAGAACTCCCGCGCCGACGACATGGACGTCAACATCACCAAGGAGAAGCAGCAGACCAACATCCGGTCCGCCACCTCCGACAACTTCGAGAAGCTGATCCCGCCGCGCAGGCTGTCGCTGGAGCAGTGCCTGGAGTTCTGCCGCGAGGACGAGTGCGTCGAGGTCACCCCCGACTCGGTCCGGATCCGCAAGCTGATCCTGGACCAGAACGACCGCGCCAAGATCGCGAGCCGAGCGCGTAAGGCGGCAAAGTAACCCGCCGCATGCCTGCGATCTGAAGGCAGAAGACGACCCACGGCGGGTTGCTTGGACGTCTTCTGCGAGGCGAGCGATCCGGGCGACGAAGGAGCCCTGATCGCCTCCCGCGCCCGCAAGGCCGCCAAGTAGCTCCCCGCGCTCCGGTCAGCCGGGCCGCGTGACCCCTGGACCGGCGTACCCCCCCATGTAACGCGGTGTTCGCTACGCCATCCACGCGTTGCAACGCCCGATCGGTGCAGCGGACACCGCGTTACATGGGGGGCTGGCGCTGGGGCGAGGGCGGAGGCTGGGCGGGAGGAGGGCGGTACGCCGGTCAGGCGCGGCCCGGCAGCAGCAGCTCCTCGCGCCGTCGGGCCAGGCCGGCCAGGGTGGCCTCGAGCTCGGCGCCCCGCGCGTGCAGGTCGAGCTCGACCCGGTGCACCGTCGCAGCGGCCTCGGCGGTCCGGGCGATCGCCTGGTTGATCCGGTCGCGCACCGCCCAGTCGCTGAAGATGTTGTCGAGCCACACGTCGAAGGTCCGGGTCAGCTCGCCCACCTCCAGCCCGCCGACGCCCGACATCCCGGTGTCGGCCAGCTCGGCGGCGAGCCGGCGCAGCGCCTGGTCGGCCAGCTGCATCTGCCGGGCGCCCTCGTCCATCCGGTCGTACTTGGTGAGGTCGACGAGCAGCCCGCCGCCGAAGAACGTGTCGAACGTCGACAGTCCGAGCGCCTTGTCGAGCACGTGCCGGGCGGCCGCCAGGGCCTGCTGGGCCTCCTGGGCGGCGTACTGCGCCTCGCGCACCTCCACCAGCTGCGACCGGACGCCCCCGTGCTCACCGGCCAGCTCGGCCAGCTCGGTCGCCTGGGCCGACCCGCTGCGACCGACCCATTCCTCCATCGCGTCGAGCGCAGCGGTACGGCGCGCCGCGACGTCGCCGAGCGCGGCCCGGGTCGCCTCCAGCTGGGCCAGGTGCGCCATGGCCTGGGTGGCGCGCTGCTCGGCCAGCGCCACGGCGTACTGGGCTGCCTGCGCCTCGGCCTGCTCCCGCTCCAGGTCCAGATCGCGGTTGCCGCGCAGCGTCGCCAGGATCCGGGTGGGGCTGAGCGACTCCAGCCGCGCCACGTCGGCGTTCTCGTCGGTGAGGGTGGCTCGGGCCTTGGCGAGCGCCTCCCGGGTGGCCTCGACCTCTCGTGTGGCCCGCTCGAGCTGGTCGGAGGTGCGGCGGTGCTCGGCCACCGCCTCGAGGGCGGCCTCCAGCTCGACCTGGGGGTGGACAGCGGCGTCGAATTCGGCAGTCACCGCGACAGGGTAGTGGCAGCGATCGCGTCATCCCAGTGAAGCATCAGGCTGAACTAGTCGAAAGTTCAGCGCAGAACTGAACCGAGGTCGAGGTCGCTCGGGGGAACCCCCAGCCACAGCAGCCCCAGACCGCCGAGCGCCACCAACCAGCTGGCGAAGCTGCCGATGAGGAAGTACTCCGTCACGTCGCTCGGGCCCCGCTCCTCGATGCCCCGCTGGAGCTCGGGGAACCGCAGCAGCCCCTTGGCCGCGACCACGATCGCGGCGGCGGTGATCGCCCCCGCGGCCCCCAGCCCGACGATGAAGAGCCGCTCCATCGGCCCCAGCAGGCGCCCGCCCTTGAGCTGCTTCTCGTTCGGTACGGCGGGCACCCCGACCGCGTCGAGGACCAGCCGTACCGCCACGTTCGCGGTGGCGAGCTGGACCAGCGCGACGCCGAGGACCAGGAAGACCAGGCCCGGCGGGTACGACCCCAGCAGGGTCTGGGTCAGCGGCTCGGGCCAGGCCCGACCCCCGTCGAGCTGGCGCCCCACGAGGGCGGCACCGGCCAGACCGCCGCCGAGCCCGAGGAAGGCGATCACCCGGCCGGCGGACACTCGGCGCGGGTCGCGGGCCTGGAGGGCCTCGGCCGAGCCGAGCACCCACATCGTCAGTGCGAGACCCAGCGCCGCGAACAGCACGACCCAGATCGCCGCCGTGGTGCCGGTCAGCCCCAGCAGCAGCGCCAGCAGGGCGAGCCCGACCCCGACGATGAGCACCCGGCGGGTGCGGGAGGTGACGTCCCGGACCGCGCGCAGCAGGTCGCACACGCCGACCACGACCAGCCACATCCCGAGCACCAGCACCGCTACCCCGCTCCCTTCGCACCCCCGTCCGGCGGGCCGGGCCCATCCTCGGCCCCGAACCAGTGCTGAGCATCGCGCACCGCGCCGACACCCCGGGAGAACTGCTGGGAGACCGCCGACTTCGACACGCCCTCGGCCTCGGCGATCCGCTGCTGGGTCTCTCCGGCGAGCGCCGGCAGCAGCATCCGGCGACCCCGGTCGTTGAGCCGGTCCACCAGGGCGTCGCGGGTGGTGAGGAACGCGTTGACCCGCCCCGCCCCGGGGCCGACGTACCAGGTGCGACCCGACGAGCGGCGGGGTCGGGCCAGCACCTCGAGGCCCTCACGGGCGGCCCACCAGCCCGGACCGTCCTGGAGGAGCGGTCGCCGGTCCGGGTCGTGCACGGTCACCTCGCCGACGCCGAGGCCGGCCCGGACGTCGATCTCCGGCAGGAGACGGAGCCGTACCAGCAGCACGGCCAGGGTCGCGTCGGCCAGGGTCGCGAAGCCACCCTGGAACTCGTCGCCCACCGTGGGCTCGAGCGGCTGGACGGGCGCGAGCTGCCCGGTGACCGCGGCCAGCGCGTCCCCGATCGCCGTCTGGGCGGCGCTGCGGTCCGGCAGGTCGCGGGAGCCGACCACGTCCCCGATCACCGTGTACATGAGTTCAGGTTAACACTGAACTTAGCCTGAGTTGAGCTCTGGCCTGAACCGTGCCGCCCTGCCCCTCCGGGGTCGTGTGCCTGGCGACGCGCCCTGACGCGTCCTCAGACACACGACCCGGGCGGGGGGCCGACCGGTACGCCGGGCGGCTGGGGCGACGAAGGACCCCTGACGGCCCCGCGGCAGATGTTCGCAAGATGATCACCGGACCACCCGTCCGGAGCATGGTCGCCGCACCCCCGCGGCCTCACGCTGTCACCAGGCGACCCACGCGGGTGGGCCGGGTGCGGAGTGGACATGAGTACTCCTCGACTGCGACTGCTGATGTCCGCCCTCCTGGTGGCGACGGCGCTCGGATCCGTACCCCCGCGGGCTGCTGCCCAGGCCGAGGGACCTCCGGTGCTGTCGAACTTCCAGGCGGATCCATCGAGCCTGCCGCACACGGGCGGCGACGTCCTGCTGAGCGTCGAGGCCCACGACGACGCCGGCGGGATCCAGTCGGTGGGGTACACGGTGTACCTGGTCACCGGCGAATGGCTGAGCGGACCGATGACCGCTGACGAGGTCGACGACGCCGGGAACGGCCGGTACGTCGCGACCGTCTCGATCCCGCGGAACTTCAACGAGGACCAGGTCTCCCACGGCGTGGAGATCGCTGCCACCGACCTCGACGGCGAGTCCGTCACCGAGCCCCTCGGCTACATCGACGTGGACGGTGCCCAGGTCTTCGACGAGCGACCGGTCCTCAGCGACCCGTCCGTGGAGCCGACCCAGCTGGACAGCTCCGGCGGCCCGGTCACCATCGCCGTCACCGCCACCGACGACCGGGCGGTCTCGGAGGTGCTGGCCGTCGTGTCACCGATCCCGACGGCGGCCAGCACGTGGTTGCCATGAACGGCATCAGCTCCACCCGGTTCGTCGGTACCTGGGAGGCCCCGGCGAGCGAGACCGCGGATCCAACGACCTACACCGTCGCTGATCACCGCGTACGACGACATCGGCCAGGACGCGCAGATCGCCGGCGACGACATCGTCGTGGCCGGCACCAACCGGCCGCCGACCATCGTCTCGGTCGACGTGACACCCCGCACCGCGACCCCCGGTCAGCAGATGATCACCATCACCGCGGAGGTGACCGATGACGTGGAGGTGTCATCGGTCAGCGCGCTGATGACCAACTGCTGCCCCCACGAGACGCTGGTGGACCTGGCGCCAGGGCCGGACGACACCTGGACCGGGCAAGGATTCTTTCCCCACGACGAGCTCGGCTGCGGCCGCGGGGCCTCGGTCTCGGTCACCGCCGTCGACTCCGATGGGGCCGCCACGACGGCATACGCCGGGCACGTGGACTTCGACGAGCACGCGCACGCCGTCCTGGCCGTCTCGCGGCCCCTCGTGCGGTTCGGTCGGACCTCTCGCGGCGAGGTCAGGTTCCGTCAGTTCGTCATCAGCAACCGGGGCACGGATGTGACCACGGCACAGCTCCCGGCGATGGGGAAGCGGTTCCGAATCCAGGGGGCCCACCGGCGCCCGGTGCTGATCGAGCTGGCGCCCGGGGAGACCCACACGGTCCGGGTCCGGTACCGATCCTTCACCCCCGGGTTCTACTCCCGGGGCCTGCGGATCACGCGTGTGGACGGTGAGCAACGCCGGCTGCGGGTCCAGCTGGACGCCGTCACCGGTGCTCGACGTCCCAGCGCGGAGATCGCGGCAACCACCGGGGCCACCACCCCCCGGTCGGCCGCCCTGTCGTGCCGCTAGCCGGCCACTGAGAACGACCTCCTCGGGGCGGTCTGCCCGCAGACCGCCCCGGATCCCCGATTTCGAGGAACTCCCCCGGCGAGCAGCACCCGCAGCACCCCGGCAGCACCAGCATGGCCGCCGACGCAGGGGAGGCGATCGCGGACCGCGGCAGCGCGCCACGGGACGCATCGGTTGCGTGATGACCCATATTTCCGAACGAGTTTCCGTCCGACGGACCAGGCTGCCCACCCCAGGTCGGGCACGGCCGCTCCTGCCCACCAGCAGCCGAGCACTGCACTACCTGCCGATCTCGGCGCTGGTCATCGACGTGCTGCTGGCCAACGCCGCGGCCATGGTGGCCGCCCACGGCCGCAACAGCGGCTGGCTCTTCGAGGATCCCGCCGACGTCACCGGCACCCTGGCCTGGTCGGGGCCGGTCATGCTGGTCACCTGGCTGGCCTGCATGGTGGCCGGCGGCGGGTACGGCACCAACGTCTTCGGCGCCGGCACCGAGGAGCTGAAGCGGGTCGCCCAGGCCACCCTGTTCGCCGCCGGGCTGATCGGCGTCGGGTGCTACCTGGCGAAGTTCCCGCTCAGTCGGGGCTTCTTCGTGCTGGTCTTCGGGCTCGGCCTGCCCCTGGTCGTGCTCGGGCGGCTGGGCCTGCGACGTGCGGTGCACTCGGCGCGCCGGCGAGGTGCGCTGCGACACCGGGTGGTGATCGCCGGCAGCCCCCGCCACGTCGACGACATCGCCCGGGTCCTGGGAAGGGAGACGTGGCTGGGCTACCAGGTGGTCGGCGCGGTCACTCCCCCGCAGCACCTCGTCGAGGAGACCGCCCACGGCGTGCCGGTGCTGGGCACCCCGGAGACCATCACCGCCATCGTGGACGACACCGGCGCGGACGTCGTCTTCATCGCCGGTGGCGCCCTCGACTCCGCCGACCAGATGCGGCGGCTGGTCTGGGCACTGGAGGGCCAGGAGGTGCGGGTGGTGGTGGCACCGAGCGTCACCGACATCTCCGGCGAACGCGTCCGGGTCCGCCCGGTCGGCGGCCTGCCGCTGATGCACATCGACCCGCCGCGGTGGTCGGACGCCTGTCGGTGGGGCAAGCGCACCTTCGACGTGGTCGGGTCGCTGGCGCTGATCGTCGCCCTCACTCCGGTGTTCATCGTGGCGTGGCTCCAGATCCGGTGCCACGACCGCGGCCCGGCGTTGTTCCGGCAGACCCGGATCGGCCGCGAGGGTGAGGAGTTCTCGTGCCTGAAGTTCCGCACCATGGTCACCGATGCCGAGGCTCTGCTGGCCCGGCTGCACGAGGAGAGCGGCTACGCCGACGGGCTCTTCAAGCTCAAGGCCGACCCCCGCATCACCCGCCCCGGGCGGTGGCTGCGGAGGTTCTCGGTCGACGAGCTCCCTCAGCTCTTCAACGTGCTGCGGGGTGAGATGAGCCTGGTCGGTCCCCGGCCACCGCTGCCGCTGGAGGTGGAGCGGTACGAGCCCGACACCGCACGCCGGCTGCACGTGCGCCCGGGGATGACCGGGCTGTGGCAGGTCTCCGGCCGCTCCGACCTGTCGTACGCCGAGGCGATCCGGCTCGACCTGTACTACGTCGACAACTGGTCGATGATGCAGGACCTGTCGATCCTCACCAAGACCGCCGGCGCGGTGCTCGGCTCCCGGGGCGCCTACTGACGACCCCGAACGGCCGAGGCGACGGGTCCCTCCTCCAGCAGGTCGAGCAGGTACGCGCCGTACCCGCTCTTGACCAGCGGGGTGGCGCGGGCGCGGAGGCCCTCGTCGTCGATGAAGCCCATCCGCCAGGCGACCTCCTCGGGCGCGCCGATCTTGGTGCCCTGACGGGTCTCGATGGTGCGCACGAAGTTGCTGGCGTCGTTCATGTCGTCGAAGGTGCCGGTGTCCAGCCAGGCCGCACCGCGCGGCAGCACCTCTACCTGGAGCAGTCCTTCGTCCCGGTAGAGCCAGTTGAGGTCGGTGATCTCCAGCTCGCCACGGGCCGACGGCTTCAGGGTGCGGGCCCGCTGCACCACGCTGTTGTCGTAGAAGTACAGGCCCGGCACGGCGTAGCTGCTGCGCGGCTGCGTCGGCTTCTCCTCCAGCGACAGCGCCCGGCCGTGCTCGTCGAACTCCACGACGCCGTACGCCGTCGGGTCGGCCACCCGGTAGCCGAAGACCGCCGCACCCTCGAGCCGACCGAAGCGACCCAGCTGGGTGCCCAGGCCGCCTGCGCGTAGCGGAGGTCGATCCCGGCCAGAATGGTCCCGCCCCTTTCGGTCCCCTCGATTCCCCAGAACTGGGGCCGACCATACCCATGGTCGCGGCTACCGTTGGCCCCGTGCAGCGGGTACTGGTCACCGGCGGGGCCGGGTTCATCGGCGCCAACTTCGTGCACCACCTGCTCGCCCACACCGAGGTCTCGGTGACCGTCCTGGACAAGCTGACCTACGCCGCCAGCCCGTCCGCGCTGGACGGTCTGCCCGCGGACCGGGTGCGCCTGGTCGTCGGGGACATCACCGACGCGGCGGTGGTGGAGCCGCTGGTGGCCGGACACGACGCGGTGGTGCACTTCGCCGCGGAGTCCCACAACGACAACTCGCTGTCCGACCCCGCGCCGTTCGTGCAGACCAACCTGGTCGGCACGTTCACGCTGCTCGAGGCGGCCCGGCGGCACGGGACCCGCTTCCACCACGTCTCGACCGACGAGGTGTACGGCGACCTCGAGCTCGACGACCCCGAGCGGTTCACCGAGGAGACGCCGTACCAGCCGAGCAGCCCGTACTCGGCCTCCAAGGCCGGCTCGGACCACCTGGTGCAGGCCTGGGTGCGGTCGTTCGGGGTGCGGGCGACGATCTCGAACTGCTCGAACAACTACGGCCCCTGGCAGCACGTGGAGAAGTTCATCCCGCGCCAGATCACCAACATCATCGACGGTGGCCGACCGAAGCTGTACGGCGCCGGGTTGAACGTGCGGGACTGGATCCACGCCGAGGACCACTCCTCGGCGGTGTGGACGATCCTCACCGAGGGCCGGATCGGGGAGACCTACCTGATCGGTGCGGACGGGGAGCGCAACAACCTCGAGGTGGTGCAGCTGATCCTCGGCCACTTCGGTCTCCCACCCGACGACTTCGACCACGTGACCGACCGGGCCGGGCACGACCTGCGCTACGCGATCGACTCCACCAAGCTGCGCACCGAGCTGGGGTGGAAGCCCGCGTTCGTCGACTTCGAGCTGGGGCTGGCCGACACGATCCGGTGGTACGTCGACCACGCGGGCTGGTGGCGGCCCGCCAAGCACGCCACCGAGGCGTCGTACGCCGCGAAGGGCCAGTGACGACCGGATCGGCCGTCGAGACGACTCCGATTCCGGGGCTGCTGGTCGTGCGGCTGCGGGACCACGAGGACGCCCGCGGGGTGGGCCGCCTCACGTTTGCCGGCGACCTGTCCGGGCGACCCGTCACCTGCTCGACACGCGAGGGGCGTACGGCAGGTACCACCTCAGCAACAGTGGCGCCCCGGCCGGCCAACAGCCTGCTGGACCTGGAGAAGATCCGGGCGACCGGCTTCGAGCCCGAGGACGCCCTGACGGGTCTGGAGCGCTACTGCGCGGCGGTGGCACCGACGGGCAGCCGGGCTCAGTAGGACGACGCGGACCGCCGGGTCCGCGGCTCGGCGACCATCGAGGCCGCCAGCCCGCCGCCGACCGCGCCGAACAGGTGTCCCTGCCAGGACACCCCCGGCTGGCCGGGCAGCACCCCCAGCAGCAGTCCGCCGTACAGGAAGAACAGCACCATCCCGAGGATGATCTCCCCGGCGCTGCGGCTGAAGATGCCGCGCAGGATCAGGTACACCAGCCAGCCGAAGATGAGGATCGAGGCGCCGAGGTGGATCGTCTGCGACGGCGCGATCAGCCACACCCCGATCCCCCCGACGAGCCAGATCACCGCTGTCGCGGCCAGGCCGCGCCCGACGCCGGTGACCAGCACCAGGAAGCCGAGGACCAGCACCGGGAGGGTGTTGGCGCTGAGGTGGTCGAAGCCGGCGTGCAGGACCGGGGCCAGCAGCACACCGACCAGCCCCTCCTGCTCACGGGGCTGGATGCCGTATTGGTCGAGCCGGTTGCCTGCGGTGGCGTCGACCACCTCCAGCGCCCACAGCAGCGCCACGAAGCCGCCGGTGAACAGCGCGGCACGACCCCAGGTGGAGGGCCGGTCGACCGGTCGCTGCACGCTCACGGTCTCCACGGTAGACAACCGGCCCCAGCGGCGAGCCGGACGGCTCGCGGGCGGTGATCGTTCGGAGATCGTTCGGGAGCATTCGGGGGACGGCCCGACGGATGAGGGTAAAACCAGTCTTGGCTAGGCTGCGCGCCATGGCATTGCGCAGCGGCCCGGGTCGGATAGACATCGGGACAACCCTCCAGACAGTTCTGGTGGGTGTCTTCGCGCTGCTGGTCGTGGGCGGCACCGCCTTCGGCTACGTGCACTGGCGCGGCACCGTCGACGAGCAGGTGCAGCAGTCCCGGGCCTTCGACCCGTCCTCGAGCCGCTCGCCCTCCGCGGACACCAGCCCCGGGTCCACCTCCTCGTCGTCCTCGAACGCGACCGGCACGGCGAAGGTCCGCTCCCTGTGGCTCGGCGACGGCTGGTTCGCGGCGTCCGGCACCGACCGGGACACCACGATGCCGTGCGTCGCGGCGCGGCTGCTGTCGTGGAAGTGCCGGGTCAGCGCGCAGAACGGCACCGGGTTCATCAGCGACGGCTCGCGGGTGGACCCCGAGTACGACACGATGCTGAACCGACTGGAGGCCCTGCCGCGCTCGTACCAGCCGGACGTGGTGGTGATCGACGCCGGGCGCAACGACGTCCCGCCGAACACCGTGGACCAGCTGGAGAGCGCGATGCAGGCGTTCCTGGAAGCGGTCGACGGAGCGCTACCCGGACGCCGAGCTGGTCCAGGTGGTGCCGTTCCGGATGCGGCAGGCGGACCCGGAGTACGCGACGAAGATGGCCGACCTGGTGACGACCGCCCTCGAGCCGTACGACGGGTTCGTCCTCGACCCGATCGCCGAGGGCTGGGGCGGGGTCGGCGTGACCGACACCGACGCCCTCAGCAAGGTCAACGGGCAGCCGACCGTGGTCGGGTACGACTACCTGGCCGACCAGCTGGCCCAGAAGCTGTCCGCCCTCGACCTGGACCTCGCGTCCCCGCGTGCGACGTCCACGAAGTCCGCGAAGGCGAGCCCCTCGAAGGCCGCCAGCCCCTCGAAGGCTGCCACCCCGTCGACGTCGGCCAGCCCGAGCAAGTCGGCCAAGCCCTCGGGGTCCGCGAGTCCGTCCGGGTCGACCAGCCCCTCCTGATCCCCCGACCCCCCGGGTCGTGTGCCTGAGCACGCGCCCCAGCGCGTCAGGGGGCACACGACCCCATCCGCAGGGCGGCGAGCGGCGACCGGCGAGCGACCAGCGCCCCGAACGTCAGAGGGCCGCCGCGGCGGCCACCCGCCGCAGCTCCGGCACCAACGCGACCAGCCCCAGTAGCGGTAACAGCGCCAGCGACACCACGGCCCCCGGTACGCCGAGCACCCCACCGAGACCGCCGACGACCGCGGAGCCGATCGAGCCACCGGTGAGGAACACCAGGGTGGCCACCCCCAGGGCGATCCCCCGGACGTCCTCGGTGGTGGCCTCGCCGACCGCCGCGGACAGCGCCGGCTGCCCCAGCCCGAACGCGACGGTCACGATGATCACCGACCCGGCCAGCACCACCGGCCACAGCATCGCCAACCCCAGCGCGGCCACCCCCAGGGCGACGGCGGCCAGCAGCGACGAGACGGCGATCGAGGCACCGGGGCCGATCCGCTCCATCACCGGTCCGACCAGCCGGGGCACGAACACCGCGAAGACGGCGCTCGGCACCAGCAGCAGCCCGACCGAGAACGGGGACCATCCCTCGGCCACCAGCACCGCCGGCACCGCGATGAGCAGCCCGAACCAGGCGGCCGGCACCGCGGCGGCCGCCAGCGCGGACCGCACCACCGTGGCGTTGCGGACCACGGCCAGCGGCAGGAACCCGTGCGGACGGCGTCGGACCCGCAGCGCGACCAGCGGCGCCCCGAGCACCAGCAGGGTGATCCCGACCAGGGCGACGACCACTCCGGTCGACGGGGACTGCACCAACAGCACCAGGCCACCGGCGGTCAGCGCGACCAGCACCGCACCGACCAGGTCCAGCCGGGCGCCGCTGCCCTCCCCGGTCAGGGCGTGCCACAGGAACGGGATGACGAGCACCCCGAGGATCGGCAGCGCCATCACCGCGCGCCAGCCGAACAGGCCCTCCACCACGCCGCCGGTCAGCGGCCCGAGGCAGGAGACCGCGGCGGCGGTGCCGGCCAGCCGTCCCAGCGCGAGCCCGCGGCGGGCGCCGCCGTACCGGCGGCTGATGATGGCCACCCCCAGCGTCGGCACCGCCGCCGCCCCGGTGCCCTGCAGCAGCCGGGCGGCGAGCAGCACGTCGAAGCTGGGGGCCAGCGCCGCGACCAGCGCGCCGGTGGTCATCAGCCCGATCCCGATGGTCAGCGGCAGCCGGACGCCGACGAGGTCGGAGATCCGCCCGTACACCGCGGTCGCCACGGCCAGCATCAGCGCGTAGAGGCTGATCGTCCAGGTGGCCACGGCGACGCTCACGCCGAGGTCGGCGGCGACCAGCGGCAACGCGATCGCCGCGGAGGAGGACCCCATCCCGGCCAGCCCGAAGAGCAGGCCGAGCAGGACGGAGACTCGGCGTGCGTCATCGGGGCCCATGGCGTGCCCAACCACGCGAGCACCCCCCGCATTCCGGGTCATCCGCACTGCCCGGACGACCAGGCCGGGCACCACCCACCCCAGAGTTGGGGAAAACGCCACGCAGGTGGCAGGCGGCACGTCATGATGGAGGGATGAGTGAGGCGGGGGGAGCCTTGGTCGCCCGGACAGGGCGCGCGCCGATGATGGTTGCTGCCATCATCTCCGTCGTCGTGCTCGGTGTCCTGCTGTTCGCGAATTCGACGATCGGGCCGCACCCGGCCTTCCTGCCGTCGCTCTTCACCGTCCTGGTCCTCTGCTACCTGATCACGGTGGTGCTGCTGGTCGAGCAGTACCGCGCCGGCGGCGGTCCTCGGCTGTTGCCGCTGTCCTGGGCCTACACCTGGGCAGCCGCTGCGGTCGTCGCCCACGCACTGCTCTTCCCGGGCGTGCTCAGCGAGGCCGGGCTCCTCGGCGCGGCGCCCAGCAGCTCGACGTGGTTGTGGATCGCCTGGCACCTCGGGTTCCCGCTGCTGCTCGCGGCGACCCTGTCACCGTGGGCCTCGCCGCTGGACCTCTGGGCGGACCAGCGGGACGGACGCGGTCGGCGGGTGCTGGTCTCCCACCTGGTGGTGGTCGTCGTGGTCGCCGCCGTCACCGTCCTGGCCACCGCCGGCGCGGCGTACCTCCCGACCATCATCGAACGCGGCGACTACACCGTGCTGCTCGGCGGCTTCGGTCCGGTGCTCGCCGGGGTCACCGGAGTCGCCCTGGCGGTGGCGCTGCTGGGGGTGTACCGCCGCCGGCACCTCGGCGGGCTCGAGGCCTGGGCGCTGGTGGCCCTGGTGGCCACCTGCGGCGACATCATCCTGGTGGTGGTCTCCGACTCCCGCTACACCGTGGGGTGGTACGCCGGCCGCGTGCTGGCGGTGCTGGCGGCGACCGCGGTGCTGGTGGCGATCCTGCGCGAGGTCACCGTGCTGCACCTGCGGGTGCGCCGGTTCGCCGAGCAGTTCGAGGCCCAGAAGGACTCGCTGCGGGACGCCCAGGCCCTGCGCGACCACCTGACGGCGGTGGTCAGCCACGACATGAGGACCCCGCTGACCGGGCTGCTGGGGTACCTCGAGGTGCTGCGGCACGACTCCGACGACATGTCCCCGGAGATGATCGAGCGGATGCAGGACCGGTGCCGGCTGCTGGCGCGGCGGCTGACCCTGCTCACCGAGGATCTCCTCGCGGTGGCCACCTTGGACCGGGGCGAGCTCCAGGTGAGCCCGTTCGGGATCCTGCTGTGCGAGGAGCTCAACGCCTGCGTGGCCGGCTTCCCCGACCTCGAGGTCGAGGTCGACTGTCCGCCCGACCTGGAGGTCGTCGCGGACTCGCTGCGGTTCCAGCAGGCGCTGACCAACGTGATCCGGAACGCCGAGCTGTACGGCGCGAAGCCGGTGCGGGTCGTGGCCGCTTCCCTGCCCGGCCTCGTCGTGGAGGTCCGGGTCACCGACGCCGGCCCCGGGGTCCACCCCGACTTCGAGCCACACCTGTTCGAGCGGTACACCCGCGGCCCCGGCACCGTTGCCCAGGGCTCCGGGCTCGGCCTGTCGGTCGTCCAGGACCTGATGACCGCCCACGGCGGATCGGTGCGCTACGAGCGGGGCGACAACGCGTTCGTGCTGACGCTGCCGGGGTTGCCGGCCAGGCCCGCCGGGACCGCCCCGATGGATCCCGACGCGGTGCCCGGGAGCGAATCCGACACCGGGTTCGACAGCGGGCTCGGCAGGGGGCCCGACCACGAGCGCGACGAGGGGCTCGTCGACCGACCCGACACCGGGGAGCAGCGCAGCGAGGAGCCGAACCCTCCGGCCACCTTCGCCGTGCAGCCCTGAGCGGACCCCGCTCGCCCCGGGATCACCTCAGACGGGATCGTCCACCCCGGCCGAGCGCTCAGCGCGCTCAGGGCTCTCGGAGCGCTCCGGGCTGATGGTCGCCGGCTCGACCCGCTGCGGGTGCCAGTCGCTGAGCATGAAGCGCAGCACCGCGAGCCCCAGCCCGGCGAGACCCGCGAGGTCGGCCTCGGTGAGGCCATGCAGGCGGGTCAGCTCAACGAGGGTCTGGCCCTCCATCGGCTGGTTGACCAGCAACCAGAGCAGCGAGACACCGGCGAGACCGATCGAGGCGACCTTCGCCCACCACCCCCGGGCGAGCCCGGCCAGGAACGCGGCGAGCACCAGCAGGACGAGACCCTGCCCCGTCGAGAATCCGAGGGACAGGGTCTCGCGCATGCCGGAACCCTAGTCGGGCGTGCCGCCGGCCACGACCTCAGCGCCTGATCTGGAACTTCGCGTCGTTGGTGTCGAAGAAGTAGTTGCCCTTGGCCTCGACGATGATCCGGGCGTACTTCGTCTTGTGCCGGGGGATCTTGACCCAGGCGACCCCGTCGTTGGGGGTCTTGCTCTTCAGGGTGTAGTTCCACCGGTACCCGTTGACCGTGGACAGCCGGATCCGGACGTTGCCGGCGTACTTGCGGGTCCCCGAGACGTCCCAGCGGATCTGACGCCAGGTGCCGCGCTGCACGCTCTGGAAGCGGTTGAGCGACTTCACCAGGAAGGGTCCCGCCGACTTGTCGACGTTGAGCACCACGTCGTCATGGGCAGTACCGCCGCCGTAGGGAGAGTTGTCGCGGGCGGTGAGCCGGAAGTGCAGCTTGTTGTTGTAGTCCTCGGTGGGCAGAAACTCCGAGTAGCAGGCGCGGGCCTTGTCGGAGATGGCGCCGCTCGCGGGCGTGTCCGGGCAGGTGCCGGTGCGCGCGTTCGTCGTGCCGGCGAGGACCTGGCCCAGGTCCGGGAACTCCCGGAGCGGACGGGTGCCGGCCTGGTTGAGCCCCGGCGACGGGGACTTCAGGGTCCCCTCCTCGCTGACGTCGGCGGCGGTGCCGAAGACCCGGAACAGCGGGCCGTTGCGCTTCTGGTTGTTGGTCAGCGCGGTCCCGCCGCCGGTGCCCTCGTCGTTCTGCTCCCACAGGTAGACCAGATCGTCGCCGTCGGCGTCGCTGCCCTGACCCCGAAGCCGGAACGGGGTGCGGGTCGGGATGGTCTTGTTCGCGGGCGCCGCGACCTCAGGGTTGTGGTTGATGGTCTCGACGACCTCGTCCCCGCCGTTCTTCTCCGGGCCACCCTGGGCGGTCTCACCGGCGAAGCCGGTGACCCCCGCGGTGTCGGACAGACCCAGCAGCGGAAGGTCGACGCCGTTGCGGGACGCCTCGGGCAGCAGCTGGTCGGAGAAGATCACCTGGAAGCCGACCTCGTCGATCGGCAGCACCGGCGCCGGGTAGGCGACGTAGTCACCCCACGGGTCGTAGCCCCACTGCGCGATCGTCACGTCCTGACCGGTCAGGTCCTCGACGATCGTCTCCAGCGACACGGCGTTGTACGTGGTGCCGCGGGTGATCGGGTTCGGAGGTGTCGCCGTCGTAGGTGAGCCGGAACGAGTCGCCGGCGTCGAAACCCTCCAGCGACACCGTCTGCACCTCGGCCACGTCGGTGGCCTCGCGCCGGACGTAGGAGGTCACCTCGCTCAGCGTCCGCTGCGAGAAGTACGGGTCGGTGTGCGGCTGCAGGTCGTCCTGCCCGCAGATGCCGGCATAGGCCATCACCGAGGAGCCGGAGCCGGGCTCGACCGAGGTGCCGCCGTTGCGGTTGCCACCCTGGCAGTTGCCGACGACCCCGTTGAAGGTGTGGTTGCCGGAGTACTGGTGGCCGAGCTCGTGGGCGACGTAGTCGATGGCGAAGAAGTCGCCCTTCGGGGTGGACAGGCCGGTGCAGCCACCAGCCTTGTAGTCGTAGCCGACGACGCCGAGGAAGGCGACGCCGCCGCCGTCCACGCCGAGCGCGATGTGGCCGACGTCGTAGTTCGAGGCGCCGACCAGCTGCCCCAGCACGGTGCGGTTGCGGCCGAGGGTGCCGATGTCGCAGAAGTCCAGCTGGCCGAACCCGTCCGCGGTCCCGGGCTCGTAGCAGGGGTTGGCGCCGCAGGGACCGTTGGCGCCGGTGGCCTTGGCCTCGGTGTCGAGGTTGAGCTCGTCGGTCTCGTTGACCAGGCGCATCCAGATCGCCAGGTCGTCCTGGTAGATCTGGTTGACCCGGTTGATCAGCGTCACCTTCTCGGCGAGCACGTTCTCGGTGCCGAAGTACTGCGCGTAGGCGGGGTCGTTGAGCATCGCCAGGCGGTAGATGCGCCTGACCACCGGAGCCCCGGGGGCGCCTTCCCGCGGTGCCGGGGCAGCGTCGAGCTGACGGTCACGCGGGGTCTCCCGCTCGACGAAGGTGTTCTCCGCACGGGGCAGGTCGCCGCCGTAGTAGCTGAGGTGGACGGCGGTGCCGCGACCCTTGGTGGCGGGGTCGACGTACCAGTCGCGCTCACCCTGGGGCCGGCGTACGGCGGCGTGGAATCCCATCGGGGTGACGTCGACGGCGATGGTGCTGCCCGGGACGTCGAGGCTGCGGCCGTAGTAGGTGGTGATCTCCGGGTGCCGGGCGGCCAGCTCGGCGGCCATCACCTGGGTCTGCCGCACCTCGAACCGCTCGCTGCCACCCTCGGGGCTGGGCACCTCGAAGGACAGGCCGGCGCCGCGGGACCCCGCGCGCGGTGCGTCCCGCAGCGCGGAGCGGACCTTGCCGAGGTCGATGGTGACGGCGTGGAACTCCTCCGGCAGGCCGGTGCCGACGGCCGGACGGTACGTCGTGGCCCGCGCGTAGCCGGGGTCCCCCGGCGCCGCCGCGGCACCGCTCATCGCGAACGCCGGCAGCACACCGGCGGCCAGCACGACGGTCAGCCAGAGAGGGAGCAGGGGGGCGAACCGGCGACGGGCGTTGCTCATGGGACTCCAGACCTCACCCGCAACCACCCACACGGCGCGGGGCCGCTTGCACCCTATGTCACCGTCCCGACAGGGTCACCAGGCCTCGTCCGTCGAATCAGCTCAGTGCCCGAGAGTCGGGCCAGGTCAACCCCCAGACTGCGACAGTCCTTCTGCGCGGGGCTCAGTGAGCGAACCGGCGACGGTGCTGCCCGGCAGGGCCGGACACGGGAGCGGCTTGCTGATTCCTGATGGCGGCCGCGAGCGTCTCCACTTCGACGCCCAACGCCTCCACCGCTTCAGGATCGAGATCGCCGAGAGCGCGCAGTCGGTCGTCCACCGTCCCCTTATCGGCCCGGGGCCCTCGGCGTGCACGGAGAAGGGTGGCCACCGCTGCGAGAACGGTGGGCAGGGCCGCGCCCGCAGACAACAGGATGAGCGTGTCGAGAACGTCCACCGCGATCATCCTTCCTCGACCGGAGTACCGGTCGCCACTGCTGCGAGGCAGATTATCGCAGCGGGCCCGGCGACACCTGGTGCGTCGACCGGGCCACGCCAGCCCGATCAGCGGCCGACCAGCCAGCGGGCCAGCAGCGTCCCGCCCTCCTCCAGCAGCTGGGTCAGCGACAGCGGTACGTCGACGGGCGCTCCGTCGGTGATCCGCGGGTGCTCGCCGGCCAGGATGCGCGGCGTCACCGTGCAGGTGAGCTCGTCGACGACCTCCTGGTGCAGCAGGTCGTGCAGCAGGTGCGGCCCACCCTCGCCGAGGATGCGCGGCATCCCCCGGTCGGCGAGCTGCTGCTTGAGCGCGGCCAGGTCGACCCGGTACGAGCCGAGCACCCAGACGTTGTCCGGCCCGAGCAGCTCCCGTGCCTCCTCCAGGCCGTCCGAGCTGCCGACCGTGGCCAGCACCACCCGTCCCGGTTCGGCGCCGCGGAGCTTCTGCGGGACCCGGCCGCGCCGGCTGACCAGCACGATGGGGACGTCGGCGGGTCCGTACCCCTCCGCCTCCGCGGTCCCGGCGCCGACCACGATCGCGTCCGCGCCGGCGCGGAGCAGGTCGAAGACCCGCTTGTCGCTGCGGTTGTTGATCGAGCCGCTGCGGCCGGAGTCGCCGGTGGCGGCCCCGTCCACGGTGCTGATCATGTTGACCCGCAGCCACGGCGTCCGGGGAGCGGCGTAGAGCCGCTCGAGGTCCCCGTCGCTCAGATCGTCGCGGTCCTCGAGCCCGTCGGTGTCACCCATCAGGAGTCGCACGTCCACCTCACCACCCAGTACTGGACCCCGTAGGGGTCGTCGTCGTAGTCCACCTGCACCAGGTCCAGTCGCGGCTGCGTCCCGAGCCACACCAGGCTGTCGACGTCCGCCCACAGCTCGCGCGCCAAGTCCCGGTCCAGGCCTGCCAGTCTGTCTGGCGCCCCGGTCAGGTCGGCACGCAGGGCATCATCGAACCCCGCCGCCCGCTCATCCAGATGCCCCGGCGCCTTCTCCCCCCGCCTCGCGGACCCATTCCCCACCACCAAGTACGCCGCCGCCTCCAGCGGTGGTTGAGGAAGGCGCGCTAGCGCCCCGTCCGGTGGTTGAGGAAGGCGCGCTAGCGCCCCGACCGGTGGTTGAGGAAGGCGCGCTAGCGCCTGTCTCGAAACCCCCGCCGCCCCCTCCGCGGTGGTTGAGGAGGCGCCCGCGCCCGGTGGTTGAGGAAGGCGCGCTAGCGCCTGTCTCGAAACCCCCGCCGCCTCGAGCAACGCCTCACCCACCCGAACCCCCTGCGGGCTGCCCACGACCTCGATCGACCCACCGTCCTCGGCCAGCCACCTGACAGCCGCCACGCACGCGGCCCTGAGCGGCGCGACCGGATCGACCAGACCCGCGTACGCCGGCAGCAGCGCCAGCACGCCCGGCACCAGGACCACCCGCCGCGTGCTCACTGAAGCCCCCGGATCGCCCGAGCCGGCGGTCGCCGTCCCGCGATGGAGCACACCATGTCGACCACCTGCCGGGTCTCCACCACCTCATGCACCCGGTAGATCCGCGCACCGGCCAGCGCGCACACCGCGGTCGCGGCCAGGGTGCCGGTGAGCCGCTCCCCCACCGGCAGATCCAGGGTCTCCCCGACGAAGTCCTTGTTGGAGAGCGACACCAGCACCGGCCAGCCGGTGGCGACCATCTCGCCCAGTCGTCGGGTCAGCTCCAGGGAGTGGAAGGTGTTCTTGCCGAAGTCGTGGGCGGGATCGATGACGACGCTGCGCGGGTCCACCCCGGCGGCCACGGCCCGGTCGGCGTAGCCCACGGTGTCGCCGATGGCGGCGGCGACCACGTCGTCGTACTCGATCCGGTAGGGCCGGGTCCTCGGCGTGACACCGCCGGTGTGGGTACAGATGATGGCGGCGTCGTACGCCGCGGCGACGTCGACCAGCCCGGGGTCGGCACCGCCCCAGGCGTCGTTGAGCACGTCCGCACCGGCCTCGCACACGGCGCGGCCGACGGAGGCACGCCAGGTGTCGACGGAGATAACGAGGTCGGGGTACGCCGCGCGGACCCGCGCCACGAAGTCGACGACCCGGCTCTTCTCCTCCTCCGCGTCGATCTCGGCGCCGGGAGCGGCTTTGATGCCGCCGATGTCGACGATCTCGGCGCCCTGATCCACCACCTCCGCGACCCGGTCGAACGCCTTGTCCTCGGCCCAGGTGGCGCCCTTGTCGTAGAACGAGTCGGGAGTCCGGTTGACGATCGCCATCATCAGCGTGGCGTCGTCGGCGAACTCGTGCCGACCCAGCTTGAGGGTCATCGGGGAGCCTCCCCCACCGAGATCGCGGGCGGCCGCTCGTCGATCGGGACCTGACGATCGACGGGAACCACCCGCCCGTCGACCGATCGGTACTGCCGCAGCGCGACGCTGGGTTTCGAGACAGGCGCTAGCGCGCCTTCCTCAACCCCCGTCGCAGGGGTTGAGGAGGTCGCTCTGTCCCGGCTGCGTCGGTGGGTTGAGGAGGTCGCTCTGCGACCGTCTCGAAACCCCTCCCGCTCTCCCCTCCCTGGGGTTTCGAGACAGGCGCTAGCGCGCCTTCCTCAACCCCCGATGGCACGCCCTCTGCCGGTCCCTGGGGTTTCGAGACAGGCGCTAGCGCGCCTTCCTCAACCTCCGGAGCGCCGTCTCGAAACCTCCGCCGCTCGACCGCGGCCAGGAGCTGCGTGGCCATCGCCCCCAGGTCCAGGAGCTCCTGGTGCCGGTGGGAGCGTCGTCCGAGGTCCACCTGCGCGATCGCGTCCACTCCGAGCGAGGCGGCGGTATCGATGAGGGCGGCCAGCTCGACGGCGTACCCGGTCGGCACCGACAGCGTCTCGAAGAGCGAGCGGCGGATTGCCCACTCCCCCGCCAGCGGCTGGACCAGACCGGCGAGCTCTGGATGCTCCAGCGCGAGCACCGGGCGGGCAACCAGTTCGGTGACCCGGCCACCGTCCAGGGTGTCGGGGCCGGGACCGTCCAGGAACGGACGCTCGTAGAACCCCTTGACCAGCGCCACCTCGGGAGAGGTCAGCAACGGGCCGAGCAGGCCGGGCACGAAGTGGGTGTCCCACTCGCCGAGGTCGGCGTCCATGAAGACCAGCAGGTCCCCGGTAGTGACGAAGAGCGACTTCCACATCGCCTCGCCCTTCCCGGGCGCGGTTCCGAGGTCGGCCCGAATCTCCGCGGAGCGGTGCACGACTGCACCGGCATCGGTGGCGACCTCGTAGGTGCCGTCGGTCGAGTCGGAGTCGATGACCACGATCTCATCGAGCAGCGAGACGGTGTCCACCAACGTGTTGCGGACCCGGGTGACCACGTCGCCGACGCTGGCGGCCTCGTTGCGGGCCGGGACGACCAGGCTGACCCGCTGCGTGCCCTTGGCGGCGATCAGGCTGTCGAGGGACCAGTCGTCCCAGTGGTGGCTGTGACGTTCGAACCACTCCGCCGCAGCCATGGTGGGCAGCCTAGCCAGCGACCCTTCCGAGCCCGGCGCTACCGGATCAGCTCGCAGAAGACGCTCTCGAGGTACGTCGCGACCTGCTTCGCCTGTCCCTCCTTGGCGCCCTGCTCGACGTAGAACTGGGTGAGGTCCGCGTAGGACTTCTCGCCCGCCGCCACGGCCTCACACTGCTCGATGGCCTCGACGGTACGACGCTGGGCGACGCCGTACGGCAGACCCTCCTCGCCCGGCTTCTCGACCCGCGTCGCCTCCATCACCGAGCCGAGCAGCAGCACCTCGGTCCTGTCGACGCCACGAGCGTCGAGCCGCTCGGTCAGCGCCGGGTCCTCCAGGTCCGCAGCCACCGGCGGCTCGACCTCGTTGTCGGTGTTCTGGTCCTCCTCGACGGCGGCCAGGTACTCGGTGAACACCTCGGGGCACTGCTTCTCGGCGGCGGTCAGCGCAGTCCCGAGCCCGCCGTCCTCCCCGGTGGCGTCGGCGACGATCTCGCTCATCCGCTCCTCGTTGCCGGTGAGTCCCTCCTTGCCCTCCCAGGAGAAGTCCGAGCAGAGGGCGTCCGCTCCCGCGGTCGCGGTGTCGTTCTCGTCGCTACTGCTGCAGCCGGACACGATCAGAGCGAGACAGGTGATCGAGGCGGCGACAGCGCCTTTCCGCAGCAACATGGCCACATCGTCACACATCCGGGTCACTCGTAGCCGAGCACCTCGCGGCGCTTCTCCCCCCAGGCCAGGGCGGAGGCGATCGCGTCGTCGATCGTGAGCCGGGTGCGCCAGTCGAGCAGCTCGGCGGCGCGGTCGGCGTTGGCGAACGCACCGACGGCGTCTCCCGCGCGAGGTGCCGCCTCGGTGACCGGGACCGGCCGGCCGAAGACCCGCTCGAAGGAGGCGACCAGCTCGCGCACGGTGACGCCCTCTCCGGCGCCGAGGTTGATGATGACGCTGGTGGCGTCCATGGTCGCCAGCACCTCGTCGAACCTCTCGATCGCTCGGACGTGGGCCTCGGCGAGGTCCCAGACGTGGATGTAGTCGCGGATCCCGGTGCCGTCCCGGGTGGGGTGCTCCACCCCGGTGATGGTGAAGGACTCCTTCTGGCCGCGAGCTGCCATGACGAGTTGGCCCAGGACGTGCGAGGGCTCACGGGCGTAGATGCCGGACTCCAGATCGGGATCGGAGCCGATCGGATTGAAGTAGCGCAGGATGATCGCGCGGAGGTCGGTGGCTGCCGCCATGTCCTCCAGCACCATCTCCATCACCCGCTTGGTGCGGGCGTACGGCGACCCGGGAGCAAGCGGGTCGTCCTCGGAGACCTCGAAGGCATCCTTGAGCGCGTACAGGCTGGCCGAGCTCGAGAAGAGCACCCGCGGCTTGCCCAGAGCGATGAGTTCGTCGAAGAGCTCCAACGACTTGGCGACGTTGTCGCGGTAGTACTCGTAGGGCTGCTCGACCGACTCCGGCACGATGATCCTGGCGGCCATGTGGATGGTCGCCTCGATGTCCGGATGCTCCGCGACGATGCGACGCAGCAGCTGTCGGTCCGCGATGTCGCCCTCGTAGAAGCTCCGGTCCTTGACGAAGATCCTGGGCCCGACGAGGAGCGAGTCGAGGATCACCGGGGTGTGACCGGAAGCCTCCAACGCCTTCGCCGTGATCGAACCGATATAGCCGGCACCGCCGGTGACGAGAACCTTCACGACGACGCACCCTAGCCGGTCGAACGCCCCCTCAGTCTCGGCTGATACAGAGCCACCATGGCGGCGCCAGATCGTCCCAGCGGTTTGGACCACCTGCTCCAGGGGAACAACTCCTCCATGAGCGTGGTCCTCCTCACCGATGTGGTCACCCTGCCAGTGAGCGCCTCCCCCTGCACGGGGTTCGAGGACTGGTGCTGGATCAACCGTATCCACCCTGAACACCCCGGAGCCTGGGACCTGTTCCAGATCGTCTGCGAGGCCGCCTGAAGGTCGATCGCGCCGGAGCCTGCTTACCCCCGAAAGGGTGGTGTGCAGGCCTCGTCGGCCTCGGATCCATCATCGGGGTGGCCCTCCCCGGTGCACAGGCGTAACCTGCTGGGGGCTCTGGTTCACGAGAACGACGCTTCGTATGTCCCCCGACAGCACGCAACGTCGTAAAGATGGACGCGAACGCAAGAACGCGGCCGACGAACTCGGTGGCCCGCTACGGGACAAAATGGGACTGCATGACATGACACTGATTTCCGAGCAGCGGACGCGAGTGCTCGCTGCCTCCCCCAGCCGCGCGCTCCGCTACCTTCCGGGCTCCGCCCTGGTCATCGACCTGGTGCTCGTCAACGTGGCCGCCATGCTGGCCGCCTTGGGGCGCCGCAGCGGATGGCTCTTCGACGATCCTGCCGATGTCACGCGGGCCCTCGAGTGGTCGGGCCCCATCATGCTCGCCACGTGGTTGGGCTGCATGGTGATCAGCGGCTCGTACAGCAACAACGTGTTCGGTGCCGGAACCGAGGAGTTCAAGCGGGTCGCCAACGCCACGATGCTGGCCGTCGGTCTGATCGGGGTGGGCTGCTACCTCGCGAAGTTCTCCCTGAGTCGTGGCTTCTTCGTGCTGGTCTTCCTGATCGGTCTGCCGCTGATCCTGCTGGGACGAATGGCGCTGCGTCGGGCGATCCACTCGGCACGGCGCCGCGGCCTGCTGCGCCATCGCGTCGTGATCGCCGGTAGCCCCAATCACATCGATGACATCGCTCAGGTGCTGGGCCGCGAGCAGTGGCTCGGCTACCAGGTCGTGGGCGCGGTCACGCCGCCGCACGACCTCGCTGAGGAGACCGCCCACGGGGTGCCCGTGCTGGGCAACGCCGAGGACATCACCTCGATCGTCGACAGCTCCGGCGCGGACGTCATCTTCATCGCGGGCGGCGCTCTCGGGTCGGCCAACCAGATGCGCAAGCTGGTCTGGGACCTGGAGGACCGCGAGGTGCAGGTGGTCGTCGCCCCGAGCGTCACCGACATCTCGGGTGAGCGGGTGCGGGTGCGTCCGGTGGGCGGACTGCCGCTGATGCACATCGATCCGCCGCGATGGTCGGATGCCTCCCGGTGGGGCAAGCGCACCTTCGACGTGTTTGGTTCGATCGCCCTCATCCTCGTCTTCACACCGCTGCTCCTGGTGGCCGCCGCACAGATCAAGCGCGCCGACCGCGGCCCGGTCCTGTTCCGGCAAACCCGGATCGGCCGGGACGGCGAAGAGTTCTCCTGCCTGAAGTTCCGCACCATGGTCACCGACGCCGAGGCCCTGCTGGCGCGGCTGCACCAGGAGCACGGCTACCGCGAGGGCCTCTTCAAGATGAAGGACGACCCCCGCGTGACCAAGCCGGGCCGGTGGTTGCGTCGCTTCTCCGTCGACGAGCTGCCGCAGCTCTTCAACGTCCTCTGGGGCGAGATGAGCCTGGTCGGACCGCGTCCTCCGCTGCCGCTGGAGGTCGAGCGGTACGAGCCCGATGCGGCACGCCGCCTGCATGTGCGCCCAGGGATGACCGGTCTCTGGCAGGTCTCCGGCCGCTCGGACCTCTCGTACGCCGAAGCGATCCGGCTTGACCTGTACTACGTCGACAACTGGTCGATGATGCAGGACCTGTCGATCCTCAGCAAGACTGCTGGTGCCGTTCTCGGGTCGCGCGGCGCCTACTGACCTCGGCCTTCGCGGGCACGGCCCCGGGTGACTGCCACCCGCCGGGGCTAGCCTGTGCCGGTGCACGTCGACGGGTCCGGTCGCCTGGATCACATTCAGGGCCTCCGAGGCATCGCGATGCTGATCATCGTCCTGTTCCACGTCGATCTGCCACCGCTCGGTGGCTTCGTCGCCCTGGACGCGTTCTTCGTCATCTCCGGCTACGTCATCGGCGGTCTGCTGATCCGTGAGAAGCTCGAGCGCGGGCGAGTCGACTTCGGCAACTTCTACCTCCGACGGGTTCGGCGCCTGCTCCCCGCCCTGGCGCTGATGCTGGTCGTCACGGCCATCCTCTCGGCAGTGTTCGAGTCGCCGCTCACGAGCCAACGCACGACCGGACGGGTCGGCGCGTACGCCTCCGTCTCGCTGGCCAACCTGGCGCTCTACCGCACCGATTCCGGGTACTTCGCCGAGCGATCCGAGACGATCCTCCTCCGGCACACGTGGTCGCTCTCGGTGGAGGAGCAGTTCTATCTGGTCTTTCCCCTCGTCGTGGCACTCCTGCTGTGGGGCTCCCATCGTCACCGGATGCGGACCCTGCTCGCCGGGATCGTGGCGATCGCAGCGGTGTCCTTCTCCGCCCTCGTCGTCATGGCGTACGCCACGGACCTGCCGCTGCTGCACCGCCCACAGAGCGCCGCCTACTACCTCCCCATCACCCGCGTCTGGGAGATGGCCGCCGGAGCGGCGGTGGCCATCTGGCACGTGTCCAGACCCCCCCTGTCCCCGAAGCAGGCGATGTGGGTCGGCACCTCGAGCGGGGTGGCCCTGCTGACCACCGTCGTGGCCTTCTCGCCCACCCAGCACGCGAGCAGTCCGGCGCTGATCCTTCCCGTCGGGGCGACAGCACTGCTTCTGGCGGCATGCCGGACCCCCGGCCCGGTGGGGCGGGTGCTGTCGTGGTCGCCGATGTGCTGGGTCGGGGACCGTAGCTACGGCTGGTACCTGTGGCACTGGCCCCTGATCGTCCTCGCGCGGCAGTGGTGGCCCGACAGCCTGCTGCCGCTCCTTCTCGCTGCGGCAGCGGGTCTCGTGGTCAGCACCCTGACCTACCGTGTGGTCGAGCAGCGCTTCCGCTATCCCTCTCGGCACCAGTCCCACCGGCAGCAGAACTGGGCCGGACTGCGACTCGGCGCCGCCTGCGTGATTGCCAGCGTCGCGGCCACGGGGTCGTTGGCCTGGGCTGCGCACAGCCACTGGGGGAGCCCCACCGTTCGCACGATGGCGGCGCAACTGCTCCCCCTTCCTCCCGTGCCCGATCGTACGGGTTGCCCGATGGCGGAGGTGATCCTGACCGGAGATGTCGCCGCATGCACGGTCGGCTCCGGGTCCGGATCCCCGATCTACCTGGTCGGCGACTCGAACGCCGGCCACTACGCCGCTGGCCTGGCGGCTGCCGGCGACCTCCTCGACCGACCCGTGGTGCTCTTGTGGCGACCTGGGTGCTCCTTCGCCGATGTCAGCGTCATCCGGGACGACTACGACGCGGTGGCCTGTGATCTGCACAACAGCCTGGTAGCGGACTGGCTCAGTGGGGTGCCGCGTACCACGGTCGTCCTTGCCAACGCCGGCGAGTTCATCGAGGCCTCCGGCGTCTCCATGCGAGATCTCCGTACGGGGTTCACCGCGAGGACGCCGACGGTCAAGGCCCGGGCTTGGCAAGACGGTCTCGCGCGCTCGCTGCAATCGCTCACGGAGTCCCACGACGTCTTGGTGCTACGCATGCTTGCGCACCCCGGCGGTATCGACGACCAAGGCTTCAACGAGTGGCACCCCCGGACCTGCGGGCTCCTGGAGATCCTGGCCACATCGCAGGCCTGCGCGATCTCCGTTCCGCTGTCGGACGAGGATGTCCGCCAGGGCCCCGCCCTCGAGGCGGAGGCGGCGGCGGTTCGATCGTCGAGCAGTCGGTACGTCGACCTTCGAGAGACCGTGTGTCCGGGCGGTCTCTGCCGGACCCGCCGAGGTGACACCTGGGTCTATCGCGACGGAATGCACATCACGGAGAAGTTCAGCGCCGGCCTGGCGCCAGTCCTTGCACGGGCGCTGACCGGCAGCGACTGAAACCGTGCCTGCGAGCCTGGGCGATCAGCTGCGGCGCGCGACCCCGCGTCATTCCTCCAGATCCGACCGGCGACCGTAGTCGTCATCCAGCCGGACGATGTCGTCCTCGCCCGTGTAGCGCCCCACCTGGATCTCCACGATCTGCAGCAACTCGTCCTCGTGGTTGCAGATCCTGTGCGCCTGGCCGATCTCGACATCCACGGTCTGACCAGGTCCCGCGACGATCGTGTGCCCCTCGATGATGCAGGTGGCCTTGCCGGTCACGACGAACCAGTGCTCGGCTCGGTGCGCGTGCGTCTGATACGAGAGCCGGTGATGGGGCAGTACGTCGATCCGTTTGACCTTGAATCCCTCACCGACATCGAGCACGTGCCAGCCACCCCACGGGCGACTCTCGGATTGTCCCGTCATGTCTCCCCGAATTCATCAACGACACCAGACGACAGGTTACCGGCAACACCGATACCAGCGCGGGCAGTTCAGCGGCGTCGCAAGCCGGTCAGTGCAGGACGGACGTCGGCCAGGTAGACGAAGGCCGCGATCGTGAAGGCGACGTTCAACAGGTTCATCGGCGATCCCACCGTCAAGAGCTGGAAGGCCATGCCAATCCCCAGGATGGTGCACCACGCCGGCTTGGTGAGCTTGCCGGCGGCGGCGTACGACTCACCGGAGAACATGAGGCTGTTGACGAAGGCGAAGATCTTCACCGACAGCAGCACGAAGGCGACGATCAGCAGGAAGGTGCCTTCGATGTCGAACACAGTCATGATCCCTCGATCCTAGCCAAACAGGGCGAGGCCCCCGAAGACGTGGTCTCCGGGGGCCTCGACGAGCGTCAGAACAGCGACAGCTGCTCGGTCTGCTCAGTCCTTCAGTCGCCGACCTTGGCCGCGGCCTCGGTGGTGGCGGTGGCCGCGTTGACGGCCGTGTTCTTCGCCGCGGTGCCGGTGGCCTTCGCGCTGCTCTTGGCCGGGCCAGCGCTCTTCTTGGCCGCCGAGGCGGTGTTCTTCGCCGCGCTCGTGGTCTTCGACGCCGTCGACGAGGCCGACTTCTTGGCCTGGGTGCCGGTGGTCTTGGCCTTCGACGACGTGGTCTTGGCCGACGACTTGGTGGCCTGGGTCGACTCCTGCTTGCGGATCCGGGTCACCAGGGTCTCGCCGCGCTTGGCGAGGTCCTCGTAGGTCTCGGTCGCGGTGGCGACGTTCTCGTTGACCTGCGCCTGCAGCTTGCCCTGGAAGGACTTGGCCTCGGACTGCAGACCGGAGACGCGCTCCTCGACCTTGGCGCGGCGGGCCTTGGCCTCGTCGCCGAGCGCCTCGACACGGGCCTGGACCTGGTCGCGGATCGCCTTCGGGTCGAAGTCGAAGTCGCTGACGGACTTCTGAACACCCTCGAGGCGCTTCTGCGCGTCCGAGACGTAGCCACGCACCGTCTCGACGGCGAGGTCGGCGGCACCGACGTACGCGTAGACGGTCTTGGTCGCCTCGGTCTTGATGTCGAACTTGGCCTTCGCCATGGTGCTACTCCTTCTGATCGGGTGCGCCGGAGATGTCCGGCGTCGTGGTCTTCAGCTCTCGGCCCGTCGCTTCGTGCGCCGCATTGAGCGCCAGGAACGACGAGTAGACGTCGAGGAGGGACTGCTTCTGTCGTTCGGTGAGCCCGCCGTCGTTGAGCACGGCCAGCTCGACCGAACCACCGACGCCGTCATCCGGGCTGACGATGCCTGCCCGGATGTACAGCTGCTCCGCCGAGATCCGCAGCGCCTTCGCGATCTGCTGCAGCACCTCTGCGGACGGCTTGCGCAGTCCTCGCTCGATCTGGCTGAGGTAGGGATTGGAGACGCCGGCCTGTTCCGCGAGCTGCCGGAGCGAGAGCTGGGCGCTGGTGCGCTGCTCCCGGAGGTACTCCCCCAGCGACTCGACGGTCTTGCCGACCTTCCCCTTTGCCATGTCTCCATAGTGCTTGCTGGTGCTAGCAGAAGCAAACCCTGAGCCTGTGCGACGAGTCACAGGACCAACGAAAAAAGGTGTTCCCGTCCTGCTTCGCCCGCTAACCCTGCTAGCAAACGAGTCGCCCCCTGGTCAGAAACAGGCGCGGAGCTCTCCTACTGACCTTCCGCCGCCGAGCAGCTCGACGAGCCCAGTGGCACGGACGGCGTCTCCGTCGACACCCGGCTCTGCGTCGACCCCCGCGCGCCCGAGCGCGGCTGCCATCAGCACCGGACGGACCCGCGGGGCGCCGTCATCGGTCTTGAGCGCGAAGGACCGCCCGTCCGCGAGCGCCACGGCGTAGCAGGACTCGGCCCCCGCCTTGCCGACGGCACCCGGGATGGCGGTCAGCAGTGCCCGCTCGTCCCGGGTTGATCCGGACACGTACTCGGGGTGCGCACGGATGGCCTCCGCGACCCGGCGGCAGGCCGGGTCCGGCGCATTGCGGCCGTCGATCCCGAGCGCGAGCCGACGAAACGCGGTGGCCAGGCCCCCCAAGGAGGCTGACAGCAAGGGCGCGCCACAACCATCGACCGCGGTGACCTCGACGGGCTCACCCGTCAGCTCGGCGAACGCCTCCGCGATCGCGAGCTGCAGCGGGTGGCCCGGTGCCAGGTACGAGGCAGTGTCCCACCCGCGAAGCACGCAGGTGGCCAGCATCGCGGCGTGCTTGCCTGAGCAGTTCATCAACACGGGCGCCTTGGCCCCTCCGTCGCGGATCACCTGCTCGCGCGCGGCGTCGTCGAGCGGATAATCCGGTGGTGTCTGGAGCGCCGACTCGTCGAGTCCTGCGCCGGCGAGGATGCGCCGGACACCGTCGATGTGGAACGACTCCCCCGAGTGGGAGGCACAGGCCAGCGCCAGCAGGTCCGCGGGCAGGTCGAGCCCGAGTCGGACCATGGCCAGCGCCTGGACCGGCTTGTTGCAGGACCGCGGGAGGATCGCGCTGGTGACGTCGCCGACCGACCAGTCGACCCGTCCTGCTGCATCGAGGGCGACCAGCGACCCGTAGTGGTGTCCCTCCACGAACCCGGAGCGGACGATCTCGGCGACGACGACTGGATGGGGCACGGCGGCAAGGCTAGCCACCCGTCGGGTGGCAGGATGACGCCCGTGCCGAACCCGTCCACACCCCCGCAGCACTGTCCCACCCCGCGCGAGCTGGACGATCTCGAGTTGCTGGTGACCGGGGCGCTCCACCCGACGGTGGCGTTCAACGAGCCTGACAGCCCGATCACCCTGTCTCTCCCGCCGGAGATTGAGGAGCCGGCCCGCGAGGCCGGAGCGGTCGAGCTGGTGGACCCCGAGGGTCTCCCCCTTGCGCGAGTGGCGGTGCCGGGTGGCACGGTCACCCCGCTGAGTCACGCCGAGTTCGGCCCCTTCCGCAGGCTCTACCTCTCGCCGGCCGCAGCGCAACAGAGGTACGCCGGCCGCACGCTCGTGCCGGTCACCGGCCCGCTGACGGACGTCCAGATCGAGAGCCTCCGCCAGCTGGGGCCGTCGGTGCTGGTGTCGTTGGTCGGCGCCGGGACCCCCGACCTGTCCTCCACCGCCCTCGTTCGGGCCACGCTCAGCGCAGCCGAGGCTCTCCCGGACGCCGAGGTGATCGCGGTCCCCCTCGCCGCCCACGGCGGCCCGGTCGCCGACGCCGAACTGCGCGAGCGGGTCGTCAACAACTACGCGGCCGGCAACCCGGTGTTCGTTCTGCCCCAGGGCGGCACGCTCCCCGACGCCATCGCTGCGATCGTGGACGCCGACCAGCCCAGCTCGGACCGACGTGGTCTGGTCCTCTTCTTCACCGGCCTCTCCGGCAGCGGCAAGTCCACGCTGGCCCGAGCGCTGATGGACAGGCTGCTCGAGCAGGGAACGCGCAGCGTGACGACGCTGGACGGCGACGTGGTCCGACGCCACCTGTCCGCCGGGTTGACCTTCTCTCGCGAGGACCGGGAGACCAACATCCGCCGGATCGGCTGGGTCGCCGCCGAGATCTCCCGGCACGGCGGCGTGGCGGTCTGCAGCCCGATCGCCCCGTTCGCCGAGACCCGGGACCAGGTCCGGGAGATGGTCGAGGACGCCGGCGGGGTCTTCTTCCTCATCCACGTGGCCACGCCACTGGAGGAGTGCGAGCGCCGGGACCGCAAGGGGCTCTACGCCAAGGCCCGTCGTGGCGAGATCCCCGAGTTCACCGGCATCTCCTCCCCCTACGAGGAACCCACCGACGCCGATGTCCGCGTCGACACCACCGGCCGCACCATCGACGCCGCCCTCGACGACGTCCTCCACGCCCTCCGTTCCGCCGGCTACCTCGACCTCACCGTCCCCCCGGTGGTTGAGGAAGGCGCGCTAGCGCCTGTCTCGAAACCACCATCCCCGGTGGTTGAGGAGCGAGCGCAACCCCCGGTGGTTGAGGAGCGAGCGCCAGCGAGCGTCTCGAAACCACCATCCCCGGTGGTGGAGGAAGGCGCGCTAGCCAACCCGGTGGTTGAGGAAGGCGCGCTAGCGCCTGTCTCGAAACCACCATCACCCACCCCGGAAACCCCCCTCAACATCCTCTTCGTCTGCACCGCCAACATCTGCCGCTCCCCGTTCATGGAGCTACTCGCGCGTCAGATCGCCGGCCCGGGGGCGCCAATCGGGTTCACCAGCGCCGGCACCCACGGCTTCCAGGGCGCTCCCATGGACGGTGTGATGGCGAAGACCCTTGGCCCCCGCGGCGTCTCCTCGGCCGAGGGCTTCAGCAGCCGCCCTCTGACCGAAGCTATTCTTGACGAAGCCGACCTCGTGCTGACCGCAGAGACTGCGCACCGCACGTTCATCCTCGACGACCACCCCGCGATGTTCCGGAAAGTGTTCACGCTCGGCCAGTTCGCCGAGTCCGTCCGAACCAGCGGATCAACCCTCAGGGGTCGCGAGCTGATCCAGGACGTCGCACACCACCGCGGCACCGCGTCGGGTGAACTGGACGTTCACGACCCCTATCGGCAAGGCTCCGAGGCTGCGGAGAAGGCTGCCAGCGGCATCGAGTCGCTCTTGCGCCGGATCATTCCTACCCTCCTCCCGAGCCGAAGGACCACCCCATGACCGAGCTCCTGAGCACGTCAGCGCTGGCCGTCCTCGTCGTCAGCTTCGGCGTCGGCATCGTCGTGGGTTTGACGGGCATGGGGGGTGGAGCGCTGATGACCCCGGCGCTGATCTTCCTGGGCGTCTCCCCCACCGCAGCCGTCGCCAACGACCTGGTGGCCGCTTCGGTGAACAAGACCGTCGGCGCCTCCGTGCATTGGCGCACCGGCTCGCCCAACCTCAAGCTCGCGAAGTACCTCATCCTCGGCTCGGTGCCTTTCGCCTTCGCCGGCGGTTTCATCGTCCAGTACGTCGGAGGCGAGAGCTCCGAAGAGTTCCTGGTCACCGCGATCGGCATCGCCCTGCTCTTCGCCGCCGCCAGCTACGCCCTGCGGATGTACCTCCAGCTGCGGCTGGTCACCTCCGGAAACGTCGCGCCCAGCGGACCTGTCGAGGTCCGTCCCATCCCCACCATCATCGTCGGGATGGTCGGCGGACTGCTGGTCGGCATCACCTCGGTCGGGTCCGGCTCCCTGATCATGGTGGCGCTGCTCCTGCTCTACCCGGCTCTGTCCGCCCTCAAGCTGGTCGGAACTGACCTGGTGCAAGCCGTTCCGCTGGTGCTGGCGGCGGCGATCGGCCACGTGCTGACCAGCGGTGTCGACTGGGCGGTGCTGATCCCACTGATCCTGGGCGGGACCCCCGGCACGTTCCTGGGCGCCCGGATGGCGAGCTGGGTCAGCCAGTCGGTGATCCGTCGCGGCATCGTGATCGTGCTCAGCTTGACCGGCTTGAAGATGCTGGGCGTCCCGCCCGAGGCGGTCGGCATCATCGGGGCCGGCATGCTGCTTCTGGGCCCGCTCGCCTGGGGTTTCGTCCGGCAGACCCGCGGGCTCCCCGCGTTCGACAGCAACGCGGCAGCCTGGCGTCACCCCGAGCGCGAGCGACGCTGATCGCGCAGAGCTCAGGGCCGCCCCAACGCGCGATAGGTCCAACCTGCCGCCCGCCAGACCGCCGGATCCAAACAGTTGCGTCCATCGATGATCCGCGCCTCTGCCACGTGGCCGCGCAGGGACACGGGGTCCAGCGCGACGTATTCGGGCCATTCGGTGAGCAACAGGGTCGCCTCAGCGCCGGCCACCGCGTCCTCGACCGTGGGGGCAAACACCAGGTCAGGCCACTTCTTGCTTGCGTTGTCGATCGCCTTCGGGTCGGTCACCGTGACACGCGCACCTTGCAGCTGCATCTGGGCCGCGACGCTGAGAGCCGGCGAGTCGCGGATGTCGTCGCTGTCGGGCTTGAAGGCTGCCCCGAGGACAGCCAGCCTGCGCCCCACGATGGACCCCCCGCACACCTCCCGAGCCAGGTCGACCATCCTCACCCGGCGCCGCATGTTGATCGAGTCCACCTCGCGCAAGAAAGTGAGGGCCTGGTCCACCCCGAGCTCGCCGGCCCTGGCCATGAAAGCCCGAATGTCCTTCGGCAGGCAGCCCCCACCGAAGCCGACGCCCGCGTTCAGGAACTGCCTTCCGATCCGCGCATCGTGGCCGATGGCCTCCGCCAACTGTGTGACGTCCGCCCCGGTCGCCTCGCACAGCTCAGCCATCGCATTGATGAACGAGATCTTGGTGGCGAGGAAAGAGTTCGCGGCTACCTTCACGAGTTGCGCTGTGGCCAGGTCCGTCTCGATCTTGGGTGTTCCCTCCGCGAGAGCGACGGCGTACACCTCGTCGAGCACCGCACTGGCTCGCCGGCCGCGCTCGGTGTCGCCGACTCCGTAGACAATTCGGTCGGGACGGAGGGTGTCTTTGACAGCCAACCCCTCCCTCAGAAACTCCGGATTCCAGACCAGCTCGGCCTCAGGCTCCGCCGCATGGACGAGCTCAGCCAGTTCCTCAGCCGTTCCAACCGGGACCGTCGACTTGCCGACCACGACGTCACCCGCCTTCAGCGAGGGCAACAGGGTCTCGACTGCAGCACGGACGTAGCTGAGGTCTGCTGCGTTCTCACCTCGCTTCTGGGGCGTCCCGACACACAAGAAGTGAACGGTAGCCTCAGCCGCCTCGCTGGGATCGGTCGAGAAAGAGAGCCGACCAGACGAGAGTCCTCGCCGGAGAAGCCCCTCGAGCTCGGGCTCGAAGAACGGTGACCGTCCGCGAGACAGCACTTCCACTTGCTCGGCAGAGACGTCGATGCCAACCACGCTGTGACCCAGTTCCGCCATGCAGCCAGCGTGGACTGCACCGAGGTAGCCGCAACCGAGCACCGACAGCATCATGGCTGCGAGCATAGGAGCCAGGGCGTACGGAAGGTCGAGGAACTCTGAACCTGGTCCTACCGAACGGATGGGTCCACTTACGAGAGTGCGTTCGCAGCGCGCGAGCTACGTCGCTACCATGTGGGCTGCTGTCCCGACGAGAGGTCCACCCTGCTGCCATGACCCAGACCCACGCCGACTACCGGCTGAGCCAGCTCGACCAGCTGGAAGCGGAGTCCATCCACATCTTCCGCGAGGTCGCCGCCGAGTTCGAGAAGCCGGTGCTGATGTTCTCCGGCGGCAAGGACTCCATCGTCATGCTTCGGCTGGCGGAGAAGGCCTTCTATCCCGCCAAGATCCCGTTCCCGGTGCTGCAGGTCGACACCGGCTACGACTTCCCTGAGGTCCTCGCGACCCGCGACGGCTGGGTGGACCGACTGGGTGTCCGGCTGATCGTCGCAAGCGTCGAGGAGGCGATCGCCAGCGGAGTCGTCGTCGACGACGGCAAGACCAGTCGGAACCGGATGCAGATCGGCACGCTGCTGAACGCGCTCGAAGAGGGCGGCTTCACCGCTGCGTTCGGCGGTGGTCGCCGGGACGAGGAGAAGGCACGCGCCAAGGAGCGCGTCTACTCGCATCGTGACGAGTTCGGCCAATGGGACCCGAAGATGCAACGCCCAGAGCTGTGGAGCCTCTACAACGGCCGGCTGCACGAGGGCGAGCACATGCGGATCTTCCCGATCTCCAACTGGACCGAGCTGGACATCTGGGACTACCTCGGCCGCGAGAGGATCGACATCCCCTCGATCTACTTCTCACACCAGCGCCGGGTCTTCGAGCGGGACGGAATGCTGCTGTCGGAGTCCGACTTCAACCCGCTGCGGTCCGGCGAGACCGTCGAGGAGCGCACGGTGCGGTTCCGCACCGTCGGCGACCTGACGCTCACCGGCTGTGTCGAGTCCGGGGCCGACACGATCGAGAAGATCATCGAAGAGATCGCCATCGCTCGGGTCACCGAGCGAGGTGCCACCCGTGGTGACGACCGCTTCTCGGAGGCAGCCATGGAAGACCGCAAGAAGGAAGGCTACTTCTGATGGCGACCAACATGGATCTGCTCCGCTTCGCCACAGCGGGTTCGGTCGACGACGGCAAGTCGACCTTGATCGGTCGCCTGCTGCTGGACTCGAAATCCATCTTCGAGGATCAGATGGAGGCTGTCGAGTCGACCTCCAAGGACAAGGGATACGACTACACCGACCTGGCACTGCTGACTGACGGACTGCGTTCCGAGCGGGAGCAGGGCATCACGATCGATGTGGCCTACCGCTACTTCGCGACACCGGCTCGCAAGTTCATCATCGCCGACACCCCCGGCCACGTGCAGTACACCCGGAACATGGTCACCGGGGCCTCCACCGCCGACCTGGGCCTGGTCCTGGTGGACGCCAGGCAGGGACTCACCGAGCAGTCGCGCCGGCACGCGGTGATCTTGTCCCTGCTCCGGGTGCCGCACCTGGTGCTGGCGGTGAACAAGATGGACCTGGTGGACTTCTCGGAGGAGACCTATACCAAGATTCACAATGAGTTCACCCAGTTCGCCACGAAGCTCAACATCCCCGACCTCCAGGTCATCCCGATTTCGGCGCTCCAGGGCGACAACGTCGTCAACCGCTCCGAGAAGATGTCCTGGTACAGCGGCCCCACCCTGATGCACCACCTGGAGCACGTCCACGTCGCCTCCGACCGGGATCTGGTGGACGTTCGATTCCCGGTGCAGTTCGTGGTGCGGCCCAAGTCCGACGACCACCACGACTACCGCGGCTACGGCGGCATGGTCGCCGGTGGGGTGCTCAAACCGGGAGACGAGGTCGTGGTCCTCCCCAGCGGCATGACATCGAAGATCCAGGGGATCGACCTGTTCGACCGGGAGGTCCGCGAGGCATTCCCGCCGATGTCGGTGACCGTGCGGCTCGAGGACGACGTCGATGTGTCACGGGGCGACATGATCGCCCGTGTGAACAACGCGCCCCAGCCGAGCCAGGACATCGACGCAATGATCTGCTGGATGACCAATGCCCCGCTACGGCCGCGCCAGAAGTTGGCGATCAAGCACACCACGCGAACCGCGCGAGCTCTGGTCAAGGACATCCAGTACCGGTTGGACGTCAACACGCTGCACCGGGATCAGGAGAGCCAGGAGCTGGCCCTCAACGAGATCGGCCGGGTGCAATTGCGCACCACCGTGCCCCTGCTCTGCGACGCCTACTCGCAGAACCGGACCACGGGATCTTTCATCCTCATCGACGAAGCCACCGGTGTGACCGTGGGCGCTGGGATGATCAACGGCTGACGCACGCGCTCGACCGGGTCCCGCCGCCTGGCGGGATCCGGTGACGCGTCGTCGAAGGCGCGACAGGCCGACCCCTCAGCGCTGTGCAGCTGCCCCGGCGATGATGCCCTCATAGCGGGCGAGGATGGCAGCCTTGTCATACTCCCTCTCGGCGTACTCCCGACCGGCCTCACCCATCTGGCGACACCGGTCCTCATCAGCCGCGAGGTCCACCACCGCGTTCAGCAGGATCTCCGGATCGCCAGGCTCAACCACCACACCGGCCTTCGCCATCTCGACCTCGAGCGCGGTGGTCCCCCCTCCAGCAACAGCGGCCAGCACCGGCCGGCCTGAGGTGAAGTAGTAGGCAAGTTTCGAGGGGAGACTCATGTTGCTGACCGTGGGCCGTTCATTGATCAGCAGGATGTCCGCAGCCGCCAGCACGTCGGCGAAGCCCGAGCCGAAGCGGCTGTCCTGGAACTGAATCGTCGACACACCGTGCGCCTTCTCCTCGAGCTGGGGCCGCTGGCTGCCGTCGCCCAGAAGAACGAACAGGATGTTCTCCCCACGGCTCTGCGCCGCCCGCCCCGCGTCGATGACGTTCTCGAGGCCCATCTTCAGGCCCATGTTGCCGCCGTACAGCACCACGGTCTGGTCGTCGCGCCAGCCGAGCGCGGCGCGTACTGACGCGCGGTCCTGGGCCGGCGGAACCGCGTACGACCAGTTCCGCACCACGTGCAGGTGGCTGCCCGCAACGCCCGCCTGCCGTGCGTAGTCGACGAAACCCGCGTGCAACACGGTCACCTGCGACGCGCGCTTGAGCACCCACGCCTCGAGTCTGCCCGCGACGCTGCTCACCGATTTTCCGCCGGCGATGCCGCTTTGCAGAGCGCCCGGTCCGACCAGGTCCTGGACGACCACGACCAGTGGCGTCCTCGCCCTGGACGCGTGCAGCGCCGCCGCTACCGCTCCGCTCAGTGCCGGCGTGATCCCGATGATGACGTCGGGCGCGAAGGGCGGTCGACGAAGGCGGGCGTGCGCGAGGAAGGTGAGCTCGTGCAACGCGCGACGCAGGGCCGTCATGCGTCGCGGCACCGTGTGCCGCAACCGGCGCACGGAAACCCCTTCGAGGTCTTCCTGCCGAGTGATCGCCCATCTGTCCTCGGGCCTGACCTTGTACTCGGGGTAGTAGGGGAAGCCGGTGGTCACCGCGACTTCGGCGCCTCGTGAGCGAAGATGGTCGGCCAACTGGGTGGTGTACGGAGCGATGCCGACCTGGTCGGGGGCGTAGTTGATCCCGACGATCCAGACCTTCTTTCCGGTGATGCCGTCACCACCCTCGGCACCCGTGGCGTACGGCTCTGTCATGGCGTCTCGACCTCGCTCAGCTCCCCCAGGGCCCTGTTCCAGATGCCGGGGTCGACGGGTTCCTCGGACTCGGCGAAGCGGATGAACTCAGCGACGCTGTCCGCCAGCGACCAGGATGCACGCGGCAGGCCGACGCTGTCCGCGAGCGTCAGGTCAGCACAGGCGTGCTCGATGTCACCGGGCCGCGTGACGTCGACGTGCTCGACGTCAACGTCGACGCCCGTTGCCGTGATGGCCGACCGAGCCAGGTCCAGGAGCGTGGCACGCTCACCACTGCCCACATTGAGGACCGGGGCCGCCGGCCATACCGCCGGGTTGTCCAGCAGCCAGCTGATCGTGTGAGCCACGTCCTGGACAGCGATGAAGTCCCGCGTCTGTTCTCCGGTGCCGTAGACCAGCGGCGGCAGACCTTGACGAAGCCGGGCAGCGAACGCGGCCAGCACGCCGGTGTACGGATTGTGCAGCGCCTGCCCCGCGCCGATGACGTTCTGCGGTCTGATCGCGACGACCGAGGTCCCATCACTGATCGCGTCCCGCACGAGTCGTTCCGCGTCGCTCTTGGTCTCACCGTAGACCGAGACCGGCGCGGCGGGATCGGACTCGACCGACGCACTCGGGCCGGCAGCAGCGCAACACGGCGGGCCACAGGTGCGCCCGTGTTCCTCGCAGGAGTGGGCACCAGCTCCGTAGACCGCACGGGACGACGCCACCACCACTGGGAGCCCGCGCCGACCAGCTTCGTCGAGCACGTTCCGGGTCCCGCCGACGTTGACAGAGACGTAGCGGTCCACCTCGTACATGGACTGCCCCACACCGGTCTCCGCGGCCAGATGGACAACGGCCGCTGCCCCCGCCATCGCGCTGGCGACCGCTCGGACGTCGCGGACGTCGCCAGTCAGCACCTCACCGCCGAACTGGCGCACGGCGTGATCGGCATCCCGATGCACTTGAGGACTCAGGAGATCGAGTGCCCTCACCTCGAACCCCTTGCGGCGCAGGACGTCGGCTGTGTGGCGCCCGATGAAGCCGACACCGCCTGTCAGCAGAACCAGATCGCTCACTGAACTCCTCAACAACGTGATGGACCGCGACTGCATCGTAAACGAAGGGCAGGATCGAGTGCCCGACGGGGACGGCGGGGCCACATCATGGGCGACCCGTCTGTGCTGTCGCCCGGCCCTGCGGACTCTGCCTCGCTCTGCGGCACGGATGCCTTTCAGCCCTCCGAGGATGGAGCGTCGAGGAGTCCCAACAGGTAGGCACCGTAACCGGACTTCACCAAGGATTCCGCTCGCACTCGCAGTTCGTCGCCGGAGAGGAATCCCTTGCGCCAGGCCACCTCCTCGGGCGAGCCGATCTTGGTCCCTTGACGGCTCTCGATGGTGCGCACGAAGTTGCTGGCGTCGTTCAAGGAGTCGAACGTCCCCGTGTCCAGCCACGCTGTCCCGCGGGGAAGCACCTCCACCTGGAGGCGACCCTGCTCGAGATAGACCCGATTCAAGTCGGTGATCTCGAGCTCTCCACGTGCCGAGGGTCGCAGCTCGCGCGCGTAGTCGACGACGTCCGGCCCGTAGAAGTAGAGCCCGGGAACAGCGTAGGAGCTGCGTGGTCGAGCGGGCTTCTCCTCCAACGACAGCGCTCGGCCCGCATCGTCGAACTCGACGACCCCGTAGGAGGTGGGGTCGGCGACGCGATAGCCGAAGACCGCCGCCCCGTCCAGATCAGCGAAGCGACCCAGGGTGCTGCCCAGCCCCGGGCCATAGAAGATGTTGTCGCCGAGCACCAGGCTGACCGTCTGGTCCCCGATGTGGTCCGCCCCGATCGTGAAGGCCTGAGCGAGGCCGTCCGGACTCGGCTGCACGGCGTAGTCCAGCTCAACGCCGAAGTTCGACCCATCGCCGAGCAGGCGTCGGAAGAGCTCAGCCTCGTGGGGTGTCGTGATGACCAAGATCTCGCGTGCGCCTGCCAGCATCAACGTGCTCAACGGGTAGTAGATCATCGGCTTGTCGTAGACCGGCAACAGCTGCTTGCTCATGCCCAGGGTGATCGGGTGAAGGCGAGAACCGGTCCCACCGGCCAGAATGATGCCGCGCATGGAGGAAGACCTTAGGGGAAGCCTGCGCCTGGCGGGCGATCTGCCGGTGGCCCGGCGAGCACCAGGAGCCATGCTCCCTAGGATGAGCGGCATGGATCGCATCCTCGTCACCGGTGGCGCCGGCTTCATCGGCTCCAATTTCGTCCACCACGTCGTCAACAACTCCGACGCGTCGGTGACGGTGCTGGACAAGCTCACCTACGCAGCGTCGCGGGAGTCACTCGACGGACTCCCCTCCGAGAGAGTCGAGCTGGTGGTGGGGGACGTCGCGGACGTCCCGCTGGTGGACCGGCTCGTCGCGGGCCACGACGCCGTCGTGCACTACGCGGCCGAGTCGCACAACGACAACTCGCTCACCGACCCCGCGCCGTTCGTGCACACCAACATTCTGGGCACCTACACCATTCTCGAGGCAGCGCGACGTTCCGGGACCCGGCTGCACCACATCTCCACGGACGAGGTGTACGGGGACCTGGAACTCGACGACCCCGAGCGGTTCACCGAGCTGACTCCCTACAACCCGAGCAGCCCCTACAGCGCAACAAAGGCGAGCTCAGACCTCCTGGTGCGCGCCTGGGTACGAAGCTTCGGCATTCGCGCCACCATCTCCAACTGCTCGAACAACTACGGCCCCTGGCAGCACATCGAGAAGTTCATCCCCCGACAGATCACGAACATGCTGGCCGGCGCCCGCCCCAAGGTCTACGGTTCCGGTCAGAACGTCCGCGACTGGATCCACGCCGACGACCATTCCTCGGCTGTGTGGACGATCCTCAACCGCGGAGTCATCGGCGAGACGTACTTGATCGGGGCGGACGGGGAGCGGAGCAACCTCGAGGTGGTGCGGTTGCTCCTGGGCCACTTCGGACGAGCGGACGACGACTTCGAGCACGTCACGGATCGTGCTGGGCACGATCTGCGGTACGCGATCGACTCCTCCAAGCTGCGCGCAGACCTGGGCTGGCAACCGACCTACGACGACTTCGAGTCCGGGCTGGCCGCCACCATCGCGTGGTACGCCGCGCACGAGGAGTGGTGGCGACCGCACAAGCAGCAGGTCGAGTCGACCTACGCCACGAAGGGACAGTGATCGTGTCCGAAGACGTCAGCGTCGTGGCCGTGGAGGAGACCGTCGTCCCCGGCCTGCTCGTCGTACGACTGCCGGTCCATCGGGATGCGCGTGGCTGGTTCAAGGAGAACTGGCAGCGCGAGAGCATGGTGGCTGCCGGCCTGCCCGACTTCGGCCCGGTGCAGAACAACATGTCCTTCAATGCGCGGAGGGGAGTGACGCGGGGCATCCATACCGAACCGTGGGACAAGCTCGTCTCCGTCGCGAGCGGGCGCGTCTTCGGGGCGTGGGTGGACATGAGAGCGGGAGGTACCTTCGGTCGGTCGTTTCAGCTGGAGATGGACCCGGGCGTGGCCGTCTTCGTGCCTCGCGGCGTCGGCAACAGCTACCAGGCCCTGGAGGATCACACGGTCTACAGCTACCTGGTCAACGACCACTGGCGCCCCGGGTCCTCGTACCCGGCGCTCCATCTGGCCGACGAGGCCATCGCGATCCCGTGGCCGATCCCCCTGACGGAGGCCGAGATCTCCGAGAAGGACCGCGACAATCCGAGGCTGGACGCAGTTCGCCCGGTCCCACCCCGCAAGACCTTGATCACCGGAGCGCGCGGGCAGCTGGGGAGGGCCCTGAGGACGGAGTTCCCCGAGGCGGACCTGGTCGACCTGGATGCGGATCCGGACCAGGGCGTGGCGGCTCTGGACCTGACCGACGAGACCGCTCTCGCCGAACTGGATTGGCGCGCCTACGAACTGGTGCTCAACGCCGCTGCCTACACCGCTGTGGACCTGGCCGAGACGCCCGATGGACGGCGCGTCGCCTGGGCAGCAAATGCTCGGGTACCCGCCGCGCTTGCGTCACTGTCACAACAGCACGGCTTCACGTTGGTGCACTACTCCTCGGAGTACGTCTTCGACGGCACCCGGGTGCACACCGAAGACGAGCCGTTGAGCCCTCTCGGTGTGTACGCACAGTCCAAGGCTGCGGGGGACATTGCCGTTCACACCACGCCTCGGCACTTCCTGCTACGGACGTCATGGGTGGTCGGCGACGGCAACAACTTCGTCCGGACGATGCTGTCCCTTGCCAGTCGAGGAGTCTCCCCCAGCGTGGTCGACGACCAGGTCGGCCGGCTGACCTTCACCTCGGAACTCGCCCGCGCGACCCGCCATCTCGTCCTCAACGGCGCGCCGCACGGCACCTACAACATCTCGAACGGCGGCGAGCCGATGACATGGGCGGCGATCGCCAGGCAGGTCTTCGAGCTGGCCGGAAGAACTGCCGAGGACGTGAGGTCGACGACGACTGCCGAGTACAGCGCCGGACGAGCGATGGCCCCTCGGCCGATCAACAGCGTTCTCGACCTGACGAAAGTCACCCAGACCGGCTTCACACCCACGCCCGCGGACGAAGCTCTCGCCGCCTACTGTCGAGAAGAACTGGCTACGGCGCGCTAGTCGGCAGGCTCAGTCTCGGAGGAACCGGCGTTCACGCCACGCCGCGTCGGTCAAGGATCGCGTGATGGGTCGCGTTGGCGGTGTCGAGCAGCCTCAGACACGTGTCGTCCCATTTCGCGACGACCTGCTCGGCTGACAACCGCGACGACGACGGCCGGGACACCGCACGCTCCTCCAGCCTGCCGGCGTGTCGGCGCCGCACCGCCTCCTCCAGGCGGCCGTTCAGTCGTGCCTCGTTGTCCGGCGTCTTCTCGTACACCGGGAAGGAGGTGGAGAACTGGCGATTGACCCGCGAGAGCACGGCCCCGAAGTCCGAGACAACCTCCTGGAACGTCGCGACGCAGAGCCCTTCGACCAGGGGACGCGCCAGTTCATAGAAACGGATGTAGTGCCTGAGCGCACTGTGTGGGCGAGGCGCGTACCGCATCTGCAACAGCGACGCCACGGCATCCTGGGGCGGGCGAATGATCATGATGGCCGGGATACCGCACTCGACCGCTCGAGCGAGCGACTGGACCGAGTGCGTATGGCCCGAGACGCGGACATCCTCACCGAGCGTCATCCTCAACGCATGCCACGCGTAGCTGTTGGCGGACCGAGGAAAGCCGTCGATGACCAGGTCAGACCTCGCGGAGACGAACCGGTCGGCGTAGTGCGGTCTCCGCTCCAGCCAGTAGTGACTGAGACGGGGCGATTCGAGGATCGAGTACCTGACCCGGAATCGTATGTCGTCTGTCCATTTCCGATCACCTGCGACCACCTGTGGCCACCCTTTCGCCGGGGTGAGCTGCAACGAACGCACCCTACCCGGGCATGGAGGTCGCCCTGGGCACGAGCCACGCGCAGACCCGTGGGCCGGGAGGGGTTCACGTCGAGACCCGAGAGCCAACTACCGTGTACTCCATGGAGACAGACTCGTTGCGTGCCCCTGGGGAGGCGCGCGCCCAGGCCGACTGGCCAGGGGTGTGGTTCGGGGTCGCAATGCTTCCGGTCCTCGCCGTCTTCATCCCGGTGTGGAGCGTTCCCGGTCTCTCGCTGACGAACGGGCCCGCGATACTGGCCTACGTCGTGCTGCTGTACGCCGCCGTCAAGGTGGTGATCCTGGTCGTCGGAGGAAGACCGCATCTTCTCGAGACGGCGTACGCAACCTTTCTGTACGCCTTCTTGTCGTTGCCGTTGTTGGCACAGGCGACCAGCCGGGAGTACCCACTTTTCACGACCTACTCGTACGCCGACAGCACGTTCATTCTGGCCGAGATCATGATCATCGTGGGTGTCGTCGGCTACGAGGTGGGAAGGGCGCTTGCCAAGCGCTCAGTTCTGCTGAGCCCCGCACACGAGGATTCCGTCGAGCAACGCCCGACCTCGATCAGCCCGGAACGAGCCGCTCTGGTCGGCTACATCGGTCTGGCGATCGTGGTGATCTCGGTGGCACGGTTCGGGCTCGATGCCTTCTTCACGAGTCGCGACACTCTCGCCGCCCAGTATCTGGGGGCCGCCAGCACGGGAGCCAAGTTCTACCTCAACGAGGGAAGGACACAGGGCACGCTGCTCCGCATCCTCAGTCAGGTTCCCGTCTTCATCGGCTGCTTCCTGCTGCTGTTCGTACGCCGCCGGGTGGGGCGGCTGACCGCTCCCCGGCTCACCTCGTGGTGGGTCATCGCACCGCTGCTCGTCGGCAATGTCGTCATCAACAACCCCATCGCGAACCCTCGCTGGTGGTTCATGACGGTCATCATCGCCTTCGCCTGTCTATACCTGCCCCTGACGACCAGCAAGGGGGCCGCGCGGGTCTTCGTGCTCGGCTTCCTCTCGGTTTCACTGTTCTCCTTCGGCCGGCTCGACGCCTTCCGAAGGAGTGGCAGCGTCGATATCACCGTGGACCCGCTGCGGGTGAAGCTGTTGAGCGACCCGGACTACGCATCGCCTCAGCAGATCCTCAACGGCGTCGAGTTCGTCGCGCAGCACGGATACCGGTTCGGCGAGCAGCTGGCCGCATCTGTTCTCGTCTTCATCCCGCGCTCGATCTGGCTGGGAAAGCCGGGTGATACGGGGCAGGTCATCGGTGACGCGGCGGGATTCAACGTCTCCGCGCCCCTGTGGATCGAGGGAGCCATCGATTTCGGCTACCTCGGCGCGGCGGCGTACCTCATGCTGGTCGGCTACTTCGTCGTCGTCCTGGACAGGAACTATGCACGGGCCGGGTCGGCGAGCCTCGTCAGCGCGTTCGCCCCGATCATCGCCGGGGTGCTCGTCTTCATCCTGCGCGGCAGTCTTCAACCGGCTTTCGGCTCTCTGATCCCCCTGGTGTTCTTCTGCCTCGTGTGCCTGCGTCACCCGTTGTCGTTCCTCCGCGAGAGAAGGCAACCGGACCGTCCTGAACCCGTGTCGCGGGCGGTCGGGATGCGCTAGCGAGACGACCGGGGCCACTCAGGCCCGCGAAGCCTCCCTCCTCGCCAGGCGGTACTGCCAGTACCAGACCAGCGCCTGCCCCGGGGTGACGATAGCGGTGGCGACGGCCACCCCCTCAGCACCCGCCGTGATCGCGCCGGCGAACTGACACACGACTCCGACGACACTCACCACCAGTCGAGCCTTGAGCGTACGATTCGCGGCCCCCAGGGCACGCAGCCCCGCTTGGGGGCCGACCCGAAGCCCGTTGGCCACCTGCGCAACAGCGAAGTAGATCAGCAGGGGTCTCGCGTAGGTCCAGGTCTCACCGAAGAAGGCGGTGCCGACGGACGACGGCGTCGCCATGGCGATCACGCCCCAGACGAGCCCGACGCCCCCCATGCCCAGGCTGATCAGCAGGACCGCACGGTGGAAGCGCGCGGCAGATCGTGCCGAGGACCTGACGAGCTCCGGAGTCACCGCGGCCAAGACCCCCAGATTGAGGATCGAGGGCGGCGCGAACACGGTCTGCGCACCCCGTAGCGCACCCACATCGCCGAGCCCCGCCACACCGGCCACGACGAAGGTGCTGGCCTGTTGGCTGCCCTGGGCGGCGAAGTCATCCAGGGCGTATCGTCCGGCGAGGTCCCCGTGCGCGCGGAACCATGCGACGGTCCTGCCGGGTCGCGGGACCAGGCGCAGCGTGATAACTCCCACCGCAGCGGCCACGTACGCCGCAAGCCCCCAGGCACACACCAGCTGCCACACCGCGTCGCGCGAGGTCAGAATCAACGCAGCCGCGACCGTGAACTGCAGCACGACCTGGGTCAGGTCGTTGACCAATGCCAGCGCCGGGCGGCCGCGGGTCAATGCTGCGAATCTCAGGTAGTCCTGGACCACCAGGCCGGGGTACAGCAGCCCCAGGGCGACGAGTGTGGTCCCGAGGATCCCGCCGATCAACATGCCCGCGATCAGGATCCCCAGCCCCAGGACGCCGCCGAGCAGGACGGTGGCCCCGCCCGCCGCCGCAGCGGCGCTACGCCACTCGCGCTCGTCGCTGGCGCTCAGCCGCACCACGAGCGTCTCGGAGGTGAGCCCGCGCACCACCGCGGTGCCGAAGAGGTAGACGGCGATCGCCAGCGAGTAGGCGCCGAACTCCTCGAGACTCACGGACGTCGCCACCACGACGGTCAACGCGAAGTTGGAGAGACTGTAGATCAGCTGGTCCGCTACCCCCAGCACTGCGCGACCGCGCCCACCTCCTACCGCTGCCGACCCGGCCGCGCCTCCCTCAGCCAACGGCGGGAGCGCGAGTCGCCAAGCCGAACCAGTGCCGCCCATCGCAAGTCGTTCAACTGGTCAGTCCTTCCGGCGCGCGGGACATGCTCGCACTCCCACCCCTGAGAGAGCACCTGCTGGTGCACCCACTCGCGTTGCCCGCCCGCCGGCCTCCCCCTCGCCGAGCGAGGCTGCTCCAGCACGGACCGCCGACACCATCCCACCCCCCGGCCCCCCCGCGCCGCCAACGCGGTTGCTTCCGCACGACCGACCGACCGACCATGTCCTGCGCCCGCGCCGGACCGGGCTAAGCCGGGGGCCCGGGCCTGAGCCCGGGGAGTCGGAGCAGGGTGGCCCGGGAGTCGAGACCATCGGCTCCTAGAACGGGTTGCGGTGGCCCGGTCCGCATGGTCACCGGTCTCGGCATGCGAACCAGAGCGCCGGTGATGATGAAGCCGGATATCACGAAGAAGATGTCCACGCCTACCAGTCCGCCGGGAACTGGGAACCGTGCATGGAACAAAAGCACCAAGAGGACAGCCACGGCTCGCATGCCCTGAACATCGAGCCTGAACGCCGTACCGCCGGCGTCCTGATATAGGAAGCGACTACTCCACGAGAAGGCGTGCGACTCCGCCTGCTGCGACGCACGCCTTTCCGTCGATTGGAGCGAAACGGTCACAACGATCTTCCGTGGAGCGCCCGGGCCTCGACGCCCGTCTGGCCCGTGGGTCGCAGGCAGCCTAGCGGCAGGCGCACAGTCTTCAAGTCTTGACTCTCCCTATTGATCCAACAAACCGTCACCCACACTTGCCGAAGGCACGCGGCAGCCCCGTTCGCGGGGGCGAGGCCGAGACTCCAAGTCCAACCACTAGGCGCGGCGCTGCCTCTTGCTTGTAGCGAGAACTTCGGCCGACTCGTCGGGTGCGTATCCGTACCCGTACCCGTACCCGTACCCGTATCCGTACCCCGCGCGCCCGCCCTTGGTGGGCGCCATGTTGACGACAATGCCCACCGGGGAGGAGTCCACCTGCTCGAGCCGGTTGACCGCCTGGGCCAGCTGTTCCTTGGTCGTGTGTCCATAGCGGACGATCAGGATCGCACCGTCCGACTGAGCGGCGAGCAGCGCGGCGTCCGTCACCGGAAGGAGCGGCGGAGCATCCACGATGACGATGTCGTAGCGGCCTCGCAGGTTCTCCAGCAGCTCGGACATCGCATGGGACTGCAGCAGTTCCGCGGGATTGGGCGGGGTAGCGCCGCTGCTCAACACATGCAGATCGCTGGCGTCGTGCTTCTGGATGGCGTCGTCCACGGTCACGCGTCCCAGCAGCACGGTCGTCACCCCGACCGCCTGATCCATGCCGAGACTGGCAGCCGCGCGCGGGCGACGCAGGTCCCCTTCGATCAACAGCGTCCTGTGCCCCGCCTGCGCCAGGGCGATGGCCAGGTTCACCGACGTCGTCGTCTTGCCCTCCCCTGGGACCGCGGAGGTCATGACGAACACCTTGTTGGCTCGGTCGACGTCGATGAACTGGAGGTTGGTGCGCAGCACCCGGAATGCCTCAGCGCGCGGGGCATGGGACTCGAGCGCGCTGATCAGCGGCTTGGACCGGATCGAGGGGTCGTAGGCGATGACCCCGAGCGACGGAGCCGAGGTCGACTCGGTCATGTCCTCTGGAGCCTTGATGCTGGTGTCGAGCATCTCTCGCAGGAGCACAGCGCCGACGCCCAGCGTCAAGCCGAGGATGAGGCCCAGGGCAAGATTGCGAGGCGGGTTGGGGGAGACCGGCGACACCGGCAGCGATGCCGCATCGGAGACCGTCGCCTTGATGGGAGGGACGTTCTTGCCCGGCGGCGTCTCGGTCTCCCGGATCCAGTCCGCGAGATCGTCGGCGTACGCCTGCGACAACACCTGCGCGAACTGCGGATTCGGGTCCGTTGCGGTGATCGTCAAGATCACCGTGTCGGGGACGACCGCCGCCGAGACCTTGTTCCGCAGCTCGCCGGGCGTCAGGTCGACGTCGAGACGGGAGGCCACGCGCTCCGCGATCTGGTTGGTGGTCACCTGCCGGACGTAGGACGACACCCGCTGAGCCGAGAAGAGGGCGCCCTGGTACGTCTCGCCGGTGTCGGACTGGGACGAGGTCGAGACGAACAGCTGGGACGTGGATGCGTACTGGGGGGTCGAGGAGAATGTGTAGGCCGCGGCTGACGCCAGCACGACCGACGAGCACAGCACGATCAGCAGCCAGCCTCGCCGGATGACTCGCAAGAAGTCTCTCAGGTCCACCTTGTTCTCCTCATTCCGATCCCCAGCTCAGTCTAAGTGACGGCAACCGTCGGGCCACTCCCCGCGCTCGCACCGCTGGCGGGTCCAATCTGCTCAACCCGTCACCTGCGCTGGATGAAGATGTGCAGCATCGGGTCGAGAGCGCGAGGCTGCACGCGGCGAAGCACGGAGAACGCCGTCCACAGCAACCGGCTGCCGCCGGCGTAGTTCGGCTCGCCGTAGTACGTGTAGACGTGGTGGTCGAAGTCTGCCGGCGGGAAGAGCTCCCTCAGCCGCGCCGGGGTGTTCATGCCGTAGGCGACGGGGAACACGTCCACGTCCTTGCGAGTTGGTTGAAGCCGCTTCAGCCAGCTCACATGTCTGTCGTTGGGCACCAGCCGCGCTCCAAGCCCGATGTAGCCGTGCTTGTTGGGCGTGCGGGCACACACCCAGCCTCCCGGCTTGACCACCCTGGCGAGCTCACCGGCCACGTGCTCCGGGTCGGCGATGTGCTCGAACGTGAAGTCGGAGACGACCAGGTCCACCGCTCCGTCCTCGAACGGCAGCGCATCCTCGAGCCCCACGACATGGGCCTCGTCGAGCGATGGGTTGGATCGCACGGCATCGTCCACGTCCACGCCCACGACGCGCGCCACCTTCCCGCGCATGTCGCGAAGTCGTCGGCGGGTCACGGAGGTGGTGTCGGCAATCCAGTGGCCGCGGCCGGCCCCGAGGTCCAGCACCGTCATCTCGTCGGTGAGCAGGGCGTTCACCCGCGTGTAGAACTCCACCGCACCGTCAACCCGGCTGAAGTCGTCGATGACGCTCTCGGGATAGTGACGGGCTCTCAGTGCCGCCCGTCTGCGCGTGTTCTTCCCCACGTCCTGCACGTCCACCGACCTGCCCCTCTCAGCATTCCGCCTTTGGCCCCACGCGTCGCCCACGTGAGGCCACACTGTATGCCGCGAGGGCTGCCTGGTCCGCCACCGCCCACGTATCGGGGATCAGGTCTGGCCGGCTACCGTCTCCGCCGCCGGTCCTACACTGTTAGCCTCACTGCTGGGCGATTCACGGGTGCCCTCTCCCGGGCCCTCCCCGCTCTAGCCACACCGACAGTCGAAAGGGGATCGGAGCGCAGCCGGTCGCAGCCTCCGTAGGTGCCGATGTCAGTCCCCGAGTCTCGTCGCGAAGAGTTCCGCAATGTGGCTGTGACGGCCAACCGGAAGCTGGAGACAGCGGAGCCGCGGGAGGTGCTCGAGTGGGCCTACCGGACGTTCGGCGCCAAGGCTGCCATCGCTTCTTCGATGACCGACACCATTCTCATCGACCTGGCGTGCCAAGTCACCCAGCCGGTGGATGTGGTATTCCTCGACACGGGTTATCACTTCAGCGAGACCCTGGAAACTCGTGCGGCCGTCGAGGAGAGGTACGACCTTCGCCTGCACAACGTGACCCCCCGACAAACGGTCGCGGAACAGGACACCATGTTCGGTCCGGACCTCTTCGGCCGTGACTCGGACGCGTGCTGCACCCTGCGCAAGGTTGAGCCGCTGAGACGTGCGCTGGAGCCTTTCCACGCATGGATGTCGGGAATTCGTCGCGATGAATCACCCACGCGAGCGACGATCGGTATCGTCGAGTGGGACGAGGCCCGAAGTCTGGTCAAGGTCAACCCACTGGCGAGATGGACCTCGAAGCAGGTGGAGGCATACTGCGACGAGCGTGCCCTGGTGATGAATCCACTCCTGTCACAGGGCTACCCCTCCGTGGGCTGCAAGCCGTGCACCCGGCAGGTCCTAGACGGGGAAGACGTGCGCAGCGGTCGCTGGGCTGGCCGCGAGAAGACCGAGTGCGGGCTGCACGTCGGTCCGGATGGGCGGCTCGGGCCCATGCCCCCGGTGCCGCCGCCCTCCGGCGCCTAGAGTCGCGTCACCGCAGTTCTCGGGCCGCTGCACTGCAGGTGGACGCCCCCCGGGCACCGCACCACCTCTAGCTAGGTTGCCCGCCCTCGCTTGGCCCGCCGCTCGATGGCTGCCCGATACGCTTCGTGGTGACGCTCGGCGACCTGGTCGACGGAGAAGTTGTCTCGAATGTGTTGGGCCCCCGCCAACGAGAACTCCTTGTGGAGGGCGGGGTTGTCCAGCAGAGCAGAGGAACGCGCCACCAGGGCGTCGGTGTCCCAGGGCGGCACCAGGAACCCGGTACGACCGTCGACGAGACACTCGTGAACGGCACCGGTGCGCGTCGAGATCACGGGGATTCCCAGGCATTGCGCCTCAGCCAGGGCATTCGACATGCCCTCGGAGCGGGGCTCGGACGTCAGCCAGAACAGATCGAACGCTTGGGCGAGCTGGTGCACGCGCGCGCCGGCGTCCCGGATGATCAGGTCAACGTCGAGCTTGAGCCCCAGACTCACGGCAAGGGAGCGCAGGGAGTCGACGTAATCGTGGTCGCCGATCGCCCCCAGGATGACGAACCGGGCGTCGCGGGTCCGCCGCAGCTCCGCCGCCGCCCTGATGAACGTCCGGTGCCCCTTCATCTTGTTCACGTTGTTGACGGTGCCGACGACGACGTCGTCGTCATCCACACCGAGCTCTCGGCGCGCGGCTCTCCTGACGTCCGGATCGCTGGTGAACCGCTCAGTCGGGATGCACGGGCCGAAGGAGATGAGGGGTCCCTCGAAGGCCATCGCGCCCGGGTGTGCGGCGGCGACCGTCATCCCGTTCGTCATCAGCACCTCGGAGAGCCTGAGGGCCACGGGCATCATCACGGACAGGAACGCCCTCGGCGGAAACGTGTCCAGCAACTGCCAGACAACCGGCGTACCCTCCGCTCTCGCCGCGAGCGCCGCATGCGGGTTCCCGGTCCCGTTGACGAGGACCACGTCGATGTCCAGATCCCTGATCAGCGCACGGAGCCGACCAATGTCGCCGCGTCCCGCGCGGAGGTAGTCGAGATGGGTGGACGGGTTGCGCACCGCTCGGAGCCTCTTGAGCGGGATCTGGACGGGTTCGACCCCCAGCTCCCTCAATCTGGTCGCGGCATTCCCGGGCTCGTCGGGGATGACGATGTGGGTCCGCACATCCTTGCTCCGCAGGGAGTCCGCCACCATGGCGTTGCGGTTGGCCGGGCCCCCGAAAATCGGGAAGTGAATGACCGACAGAACGTTCAAGGGCATCAGCGCGGTGCCTGCTGCCACCGGGAGGTGCACGGGATCTTGGTCACGTCGCAGCGGTCGGAGTACCGCTTCGCCACGTCGGTGACCTCAGCCAGCAGACCGTCGGCCAGGGTGACGGGCTCGAGGCCCAGGCTGAGAAGGCGTCGATTCTCGACCGCCAGCTCGTTCTCGGCGGCTTCATTGCGCGGGTTGTCGACGTAGTCGATGCTGGCCCCGGTCAGGACGCTGACCAGCTTCGCCAGGTCGGAGACGCGGTGCGTCTCCGTCATCTGATTGAGGATCTCGACCCGGTCGCCCTTGGTCGGCGGGTTCGAGACCGCCAGCTCGACGCATCGCACGGTGTCGCGGATGTGGATGAAGGCCCGCGTCTGACCACCCGTGCCATGCACCGTGAGGGGGTACCCGATCGCGGCCTGCATGAGGAACCGGTTGAGAACCGTCCCGTAGTCCCCGTCGTAGTCGAACCGGTTGATCAGCTCCGGCGCGCGCTCGGTCTGCTCGGTCTGGGTCCCCCAGACGATGCCCTGGTGAAGGTCGGTCACGCGCAACTTGTCGTTCTTCGCGTAGAAGGCGAAGAGCAGCTGGTCCTGCGTCTTGGTCATGTGATAGATGCTGCCGGGATTCGCCGGGTACAGGATCTCCTGGTCGACCAGCTCGCCGGTGTCGGACTCCACCTTGATCCGAAGGTAGCCCTCGGGGATCCTCATGCCCGCGGTCCCGTAGCCGTAGACGCCCATCGTCCCCAAGTGCACGACGTGGATGTCGAGGCCCGACTCCACGATGGCCGCCAAGAGGTTGTTCGTGGCGTTGAGGTTGTTCGAGACCGTGTACCTCTTGTGCCACGACGACTTCATGGAGTAGGGAGCCGCCCGCTGCTCGGCGAAGTGGACGACCGTGTCGGGCTGCCACTCGCGCAGGAGCGAGAGCAGACGGTGGTAGTGGTCTGCCACGTCGAAGCGGTGGAACTCGATCTCGGAACCCGAGATCTCGCGCCACGTGCGGAGCCGGACGCCGATCGGCGTGATCGGCGTCAAGGACTCGACCTCGAGCTCGTTGTCGATGTTGCGCCGCGAGAGATTGTCCACGATCGCCACCTCGTGGCCACGATCTGACAGGTGCAACGCAGTAGGCCACCCGCAGAAGCCGTCTCCACCCAGAACGAGAACCTTCATGCCCTACTCCTACACCTTGACGTTGTCGCGGCGATGCTAGTCGATGCTCGAACCCTCCGGAAGCACGGCCCACGTCGGCGACACCTTCCCCGGCGAGCAAGTCTTTACCGTCGTCAGCCCAACCGCGGTCAGGCCAACCAGTGGTCCAGCGGACGGCCAAGGAACTCCGCGGTCCGCAGGATGTCCTCGGCGTAGTACGCCGCCAACCTGCGCCGCAGCTCCACGCTGATCGCCGGGGGCGAATTGTCCATCACTCGTGCCAGGACAAGTCGATCGATCGCGGCCACCCCACGATCCACCACCCAGTCCCGCCTGGTGGCTGGCGACTGCAGGAACTTGCCCGGGTAGCCCGGGTACTCGCGCAGAAGAAGAGGATGGCGCCGCGACAAGAACCGCAGCCGGCTCATCGAATAGACACCGGGATTGCTCTTCCGTCGGGGAGCCTCGACGAGCGTCGGCGGGATACCGAGGAAGGAGGTCAGGCCGCGGAAGGCCTCATCGGCATCGGCGCGGATGTCCTCCACGAGCAGGACGAAGAGCTTGTCGCGGGGGAAGTGCCGCGCGTAGTTCGCCAGGTGCTCCCCGTAGAGCCCATAGCTGAGCACTTCCGCGCCCCGTGGGTGCTCGCGCTGAAGTGTGCCCTCCAGGATGGCGCTCAGACCCTCTTCCGGGTGCATCAGGGGCAACAGCCCCCACTGCATGAGCCAGTAGTAGCTTGAAATCGCTCGGTCGACGGGGTGGCGGAGAACGGCCACCAGCTCGACGGGGCCGAGGGCATCACGAAGCCGGATCGGCGCCTCGGGCATACCGAGCAGATCAGGACACTTGATGCCTCGACGGCGAGCGCCCAGGTTCTGCTGCGTCTCCTCGAACTCGAGCACGGACTCGTCCTCGAACTGAAACCAAGGATCCCGGAAGTAGCGAGTCTCGCCCGGGGGCATGACCACCTCGGGGTGGCGCTGCAGGCTCCCCATCAGTCCGGTCGAGCCTGCCTTCTGGGCCCCGATGATGACGAAGTCGGGTCTCACTGGGCCGCGCCGCAGGCGGTGCTGATCGAGCTCTGGCCTCCGCCACGTGACAGCCCGGGCGTGACGGTCAGCACGCCGTCGCCGGTCTGCCCCACGCCTGAGGACATCCGCCATCTCAGGTCGGTCGTGCTCTGCGGGCCGAGCTCGACGGCCACGGTCGCCACCGGCCGTCCGTCCTGGCGGTACACCGGGGGCTCGAGCATCTGAGAGCCGACGCGCACGTCGGACAGGCGGCCGTCCACGGGTCCGTAGAGCCTGATGAAGAGCGTCTGGTTGCCGCTCTTGGTGCCGTACACCCCACCGCCAGTCACCGACGGCGGCAGCGGCGTGCGCGGTGCCTCTGAGCGCAGGACCGCGTGACCGATCATGCCCTGCCGCCCTTCGAAGCACGACGTGGAGGCCACTTGCACGTCGTACCTGAGGAAGTAGGACATCTTGGAACCGGTGCCGTCGTTGAAGTAGACCCCTGCGTAGGGCTGATTGCCGCTGTCCGTCGTCAGCTCACCGGCAACTCGCGTCCCCGCCAGCTGCGCCTGCTCCTCGGGATCGAACGCGTGCACGTAGATGCGGCTCTCCGATGCTGCATCGACGACGGCGGCGAGCAGCCGTTCGGGGTCGCTGATCCCTCGCGAGGCGCGGTCGAACACGGCTCGCGCGACCTTGCGGAAGAACACGTCCTGATCCGCTCGATCGGGAAGTCGGACATAGGCAAGGTGCAGCAGCTCTTGGACGAGGTTCTGTGCCGTCAACGTGCGCCCCTCGACCTTGACGGGACCGGTGGCTCGGAGGATGTACGACATGGCCACGACGTCCACCGAGATGACGCCATCGAGGGGATCGTCGTACACCTGTTGCCAGCGGGCTCGCATCAGGTCCGCGGTCCGGGGGAAGTCGGGCGTGAAGTTGGCGTCGAGAAAGAACGTGCCCAGCTGCTCGTCATAGATGGCCAGCTCGGCGTCGGTCAGGGGAAGCACCGGCTCCGGAGTGCTTCGGAAAGAGCTGGCGGCGACCTGCCGGCCCAGCTCGATGCTGCCGGCGTCCGTCTTGAGCAACGAGACCGCGCCGGGCAGTCCCCCGGTGGCCCGCACCTCCGCATTGTTCTGGAACACCAGCAGGTAGTTCCGCGGCGCCTCGGCACCCAGCATCGAAGGCATCAGCGTGACAGCGGTGTCGGCGGCTCTCAGCGCACCTGCGGCGTCCGTGATGCGTGAGGCGAGCTCGCGATAGCGAAGGGCGAAGCGGGCCACGAACTCTTCAGGCCGCTGACCGGCAAGCTCCTGCTCGGCCCGGTCGAAGGCGGCGCTGGCAGCGCGCACCGGCTCCTTGAGCCGATCGACCGCCTCGGGCTCGACGCGTCCGTCACGAGGAAGCACGTCGTTGAGCCGGCCTGAGGTGACCAAGAGGGGTTCGAGGCCATCGACGCTCAGGTCCGCCACCACGGCAGAGACGGTGCTGACGCCTCTCGCGTCATCGCCGATCGCCGGCAGGAACTGGACGAGACGCCAAGCGAAGCTCTCGGAGCTCTCCCGGGCTGCAGCACTGTGCACGCGCAGGGATGCCAGTTCGCTCTCAGCGCCGCGCTCGTCGCCGTTCCGGATCGCGGTCTCCAGTCGCGTGGCCGCCGCGACTGCCCCACTGAGCTCGCGGTTGATCTGCCAGGTCCGCCAGCCCGCGAGGGCGACGAGCACGACGGACACCAGCAGAACGAGCCCGACGGCTGCCCATGCAAGGCGCGACTTCGACATGACATCACCCTAGTCACAGGCCTGACGCGGGCTGTCAGGGACTCACCCGTGGAAGGCTGACGTGTCCCGGACGCACAGCAGCCCCAGCGCATCTGCGCTGGGGCTGCTGAAGCGGAGGCTACGGGCTACTTGACCCGACGGACCCGGAAGAAGAAGCCGTCCGTGCAGTCCTTGAACTTGGACGCGCCCGGGCGCGAGTCGAAGTACATGGAACCCGAGTAGCGACCGGGACGCAGGGGACCGAACCGCAGCTGGACCGGGCCGCCGCGGGTGAAGAAGCGCCCGTTGCCGCCGTCGCGGCCGTTGAACTTCCGGACCGTGATCTCGATCCAACCCCGGGGGTTCTGAGTCGTGCTCGGTGCACTCACCTCGGCACGGATCTTGGTCTGGCGGTCGTTCTTAGGCGTGCCGATGGCGTAGGCGCCACACCTGGTCGTGACACTGTTCGGGTACTTGGCTGCAGCGGCTGGGCTCGTGCTCACGGCAGCGAGACCAGACCCCAGCAGCGTGGCCGCGAAGAAGCTCGCGATCAACTTTTTCATGGTGTGACTCCCGTAGTTTGCCGTCGGACCCACGCCCGACCAAAGAATGATGTGCACCAGCAAAGCACACATCGGACCCACACGCCCAGTCCCATCTGCCACCTGGACTGGTCGACTCGGAAAATTCTTCCAGGTGAAACCTGCCCGTCATGGTTGCCATGGCCCGTTCGGACTATCTGCCGCGGAACGGCCTGTCTGATCGGGCCATGCTGACCTGAACCGGACGACAACTCGTGAGGGGCTGAGACGCCACAGTGCCCGGGTCGCCGAGCGGCCCGGGCACTGCTTCTTGAACTGCCGGCGGGGTCAGAGGACGACGGTCACCTCGGCCACCGCACCCACCGTCGCGACGACCTTCTTGTCGACCGGCTCTGTCTTCGGCGCCAGGGTGCGCAGGGTCCACTCCCCCTCGCCAGCGAAGAACCGGAAGTGTCCACTGGCGGAGGTGGGCACCTCGGCGGTGAACTCGCCGGTGCGGTCCAGCAGCCGCACGTAGGCGTTGCCGACCGGCTCACCGCCGCGCAGCACCTGGCCCTGCACCACGGCCTCCTTGGCGACGTTGACGCCGTCGAGGCTCAGCCCGCCCTCGGTCGCGCCGCACATCAGCGGTCACCCTCGGCCGAGCCGGGCTCGTCGCCGAGCGCCACTGGCACGCCGACCAGGGAGCCGTACTCGGTCCAGGAGCCGTCGTAGTTCTTGACGCTGGCGTGACCCAGCAGCTCCTTGAGCACGAACCAGGTCAGCGACGAGCGTTCCCCGATCCGGCACAGCGCGATCGTCTCCTTGGAGTCGTCGATGCCGACGGCGGCGTACAGCGCCTGGAGGTCCTCGTCGGCCTTGAAGGTGCCGTCGTCGTTGCAGTTCTTGCTCCACGGCACGTTCAGCGAGGTGGGCACGTGGCCGGCGCGCTGCGCCTGCTCCTGCGGGAGGTGGGCCGGAGCGAGCAGGCGGCCGGCGTACTCGTCGGGGCTGCGCACGTCGATGAGGTTCTTGACCCCGATCGCGGCCACGGTCTCGTCCCGGAACGCACGGATCGAGCGGTCCTGCTCCTGCGCGGTGTAAGAGGTCTTCTCCCGCGTCGGCACCTCGTCGGTGAGCTCGCGGGAGTCCAGCTCCCACTTCTTGCGCCCGCCGTCCATCAGCTTCACGTCGGCGTGGCCGTAGAGGGTGAAGTACCAGTAGGCGTAGGCAGCGAACCAGTTGTTGTTGCCGCCGTAGAGCACCACCGTGTGGTCGTTGGAGACGCCGCGGTCGGAGAGCAGCGCCTCGAACTGCTGCTTGTTGACGAAGTCGCGGCGGACCTGGTCCTGGAGGTCGGTGGTCCAGTCGAGCTTGATCGCTCCGGCGATGTGGCCCTTGTCGTAGGCGGTGGTGTCCTCGTCGACCTCGATCAGGACGATCTGCGCGTCGTCGAGGTGGTCCTCCACCCACTGGGTGGAGACAAGCGAGTTCTCGCGGGTCATGGTGTTCCTCTCTGGTACGCCGGGCGACGGCGCGGGGTCTGGGTAGGAATGCCGGGGTGGGCTGGGTGGTGCAGGGACGTTGCTGGGTCGGTGCGGTCAGACGGCGGCGGGTCGGAGCCGCTGGAGCAGCAGGTAGACCTCACAGCCGAGGCAGAACGCGAACACCGCGTTCAGCACGGCCGCCACGAGGGCGAAGCCGACCGCCACCTGGGCGACCAGGGTGGCGCCGGCCAGGAAGGCGACCAGGGCGACGGCGGCGAAGATGAGGCCCACTGCCTGGGCGAACCGCGGCGGGGCCGGGTCCTCGAGGTGGTCCGGCGCGCTGAGCCGGGGCCGGATCACGGTCCGGAAGAGCCAGGCGTGCGGAAGCTTCTGCACCCCGAGGGTGGCGCCCACCGCGAACAGCACCGTCTGTACGGCGATGAGCACGGTGGCCGCCCCGGTGGGGAGCGCCAGCACCGCCATCAGCACCAGCGCGGTGACGCCGGCGGCGAACTGGGGACCGCGGGGGTCGATGCCGCCGGCGCTACGGGACGTGTGGCTGGACTGGGTGAGGGACTGGGGATGCACGGTGGTGGACATGTCGCTCCTGAGCGAGGGCCGGGGGATCGATGAGCACGGCTCGGGCCCGTCGCGCGGCACGGCGGCGGCGCGACGTACTGCCCCTCGCGAGGAACGACTCCGGGCGATCGGCGTGATCGCGGGTCGGTCAGGTGAGTGCGGCAGCGCCCGTCAGGAAGGTCGACACAGGGACGAGCGCACGCGGCAGTGGTCGACTGCACGTCGCTTGGTCAGCCAGGTCGTGGACATAGCGCCACAGTAGGCGGTGCAGGGCGCCGCCTCCGAGCGGCCGTCTCTCATCGTGGACGCGCGTCTCATACTTCAAGACCCGCCAGGGTGCTCAGCACCTGGTCCCGCGTCGGTGCGCCTGCGGCGCGGGTGACCTCACGGCCCCGCCCGTCCAGGACGAGGGTGGTGGGGGTACGCCGGACGTCGAGGTCGCGGACCAGCTGGAGGTGGTTCTCGGCGTCGATCTCGAGGTGCACCACGCCGGGGACCAGCTCGGTGACCTCGGCCAGGGTGCGCCGGGTGACCCGGCAGGGGGCGCAGAACGCCGAGGAGAACTGCACGAGCGTGGCGCGCTCCCCCAGCGCGGCCTCGGTGACCGAGGCGCGGACCCGGTCGAAGACGGTGTCCTCTGCCTGCTCCGCCGCAGCCTCGCTCCCCATGGGCTCGCCGGCCGTGGGGTCGGCGCCGCGAACCCGATGGGTGCCGCGGAACCGACCGTCGGTCAGCGCGCGATAGCCGCCGAGCGCGAGGGCGGCCGTCACGGCGATCACGATCACCCAGAGTCCGGTCGTCACAATGAGAGAGAACCACGGTCGACCGCGCGACATTCCTCTCCCGGTGCGTCAGCGGTCAGGAGCCTCGAGCTGGTCCAGCCGGGTCCGGAGCCGACCTACCTCCGCCTCCAGCGTCAGCACCCGGGCGATGCCGGCCAGGTTCAACCCCTCGGCCAGCAGGTCGCGGATCCGGTGCAGCACCTCGATGTCGTCGGGGCTGTAGAGCCGGGTGCCGCCCTCGGTGCGGTCGGGGTCGAGGAGCCCGCGGCGCTCGTAGACGCGCAGGTTCTGCACCTGCATCGAGACCATGTCGGCCGCGACGGAGATGGCGAACACGCCCCGCTCGCCGCCCCGCCGTGCTGCCACCGCCATCACCTCCTCGAAAGTTCGTCACGTCCGGGCTTGATTCTGTCGCAGATCTGGAATATATAAAACCTGTAACCGTTGTTACAGGCAGGACGGCCCGACCGGGTCGTCCCCGACCCCGAGAACCAGGAGGACAGCCATGCTGCTGCGTACCGCCGACCCGTTCCGCGACTTCGACCGACTCACCCAGCAGCTGCTGGGCACCACCAACCGGCCCGCCGTGATGCCGATGGACGCCTGGCGCGAGGGCGACCGCTTCGTCATCGAGTTCGACCTGCCGGGTGTGTCCATGGAGAGCATCGACCTCGACGTCGAGCGCAACGTGCTGACCGTGCGCGCCGAGCGGGTCAGCAACAACGGTGACTGGGAGATGCTGGCCAGCGAGCGCCCGCGGGGCGCCTTCAGCCGTCAGCTCGTCCTCGGCGACAACCTCGACCTCGAGAGGATCGAGGCGTCGTACGACGGCGGGGTGCTGCGCCTGCTCGTGCCGGTCGCCGAGCGCGCCAAGCCGCGCAAGATCGAGATCTCCGGCACCGGCTCCGACCAGGAGCGCACCGCGATCGAGAGCTGACCCCGGCGCCGGGGCTGGGGCAGCGGCTGAGGCAGCGGCTGGGGCTGCTCAGCCGCCGGCGAACGGGGGCAGGAGCTCCACGGTGGACCCGGGCGACACCCACACGTCGTCCGGGTCCTCGGTGTTCACCGGCTGGTCGCCGACCAGCACCGAGCAGGCCTTGGCGACGTCCGGGAGCCGGGTGCCCGGGTGCAGCGCCAGGGCCCGGCGTACCACCTCGGCGAGGGTGATCGGCGCGTCCGCGGCGAGCTCGTCGGCGGCGACGCCGGCCGCTGCCCGGGCCGCTGCCCAGTAGCGGACCCGGATGGTGCCCGTCTCAGCCATGTGCGCTCAACTCCCATGTTTCCGGCTCGTTGCCATAAACTAGCCCGCACCGGCCGAGGCCCAACGTTGCGTCTTGGTCACCATCCCATCCCGGGAGGCGACCACCCGTGAGCACTCTTCTGCTCCTCACCAGCGCCCTGCAGCCCTCCGTCGAGGTGCTGCCCGGCCTGTCTCTGCTCGGCCATCAGGTGAAGATCCTGCCCGCTGAGGGCAGCGCGCTGCTCGAGGCCCCCGACGCCGACCTGCTGCTGGTCGACGGCCGCCAGGAGCTGGCCCACGCCCGCGACCTGTGCCGGCTGATCCGCACCACCGGCAGCGACGTCCCGGTCCTGCTCATCGCCACCGAGGGCGGCCTCGCCGTCGTGGCGCACGACTGGGGCATGGACGACGTGGTGCTGCACACCTGCGGCCCCGCCGAGCTCGAGGCCAGGATCAAGCTCGCCATCGGCCGGCTCAACGCGCGGCTCGAGGCGGCGGACCCCGACGCGCACGTGATCCGCTCCGGCGAGGTCACCGTCGACGAGGCGACGTACACCGCCAAGATCGGCGGCCGGTACCTCGACCTGACGTTCAAGGAGTTCGAGCTGCTCAAGTTCCTGGCCCAGCACCCGGGTCGGGTGTTCAGCCGCCAGCAGCTGCTCCAGGAGGTGTGGGGCTACGACTACTTCGGCGGCACCCGCACCGTGGACGTGCACGTACGCCGGCTGCGGGCCAAGCTCGGCCCCGAGCACGAGACGCTGATCGGGACGGTGCGGAACGTGGGGTATCGGTTCGTGCTGCCGACCAAGCAGGCGGGTGCCGACCGGGACGAGCGGGCCACGACGGCGGGCTGATCAGGCTCCAGCCAGGCGTGTGCGGCGATTTCTCGTTGGGGGCTGGGGGTTCCGACGTACCCATCGCGCCCCTTCTTTGCGCGTTCTCCGAACGACCCCTGACGCTGCCGAGGCCTGGACCAGCATCATCCGGGTGAGGCGCGCATGCGGAAGGTGAAAAATGGCACCTCCCTTGCCGCAATGCACCGGTCGGTGGATCCCCGGGCTCGAAGTTCGGGGGTCCTCCCTAGACCCGCCGAGTCCCCGCCCAGAGCGGCTGGGCCCACGGAGGCACCGTCCGCCGTCGGGTCCTCGCGCTGGGCGAGCTGCGAGTCGGGTGGCTCCGCAAGCCGAGCCCACCCACCGACCCGTCGACCTTCCCCGGCGACCGGCTCGCCTCCTACGAACGCGCCCAACGTCGCCGGGTGGAGTTCGCGACTGTCCACCTCGCTCCATGGGAGACCGGTCCGAGGCTCGCGGTCGACAAGCAGCCGGTGGGCTCGCGCGTCTCGCCGCTGACCCGGACCGTCGGGGCTCCTAGGATCGCGGCCATGGACCTGCTGTCGGAGATCGCCCGGGCCGCAGAGCAAGCGGACGGGGCCGCGCCGCTGGACGAGGCAGCCCGGTTGGCGCTGCGAAACCGGCCGGACTCGGTGTGGTCGGTCGTCCGCGACGGCGGGCTCGCGCTGGTGATCGGCAGCGAGCTGAGCGTGGTGGTGCACCCCGACGCCCGGGGGCGCGGGCTCGGTTCTGCCCTGGTGCAGGAGGCGCTCGAAGGCCGTCACGGTGTTGAGCTGGCGGCGTGGTCGCACGGCAACCACCCGGCGGCCGTTGCCCTGGCCCGTCGGCACGGCTTCGAGCAGGTGCGCGAGCTGTGGGTGATGCGCCGGGTGATGACGGGCCCGGACGCGGCGTTGCCCGCGCTCCCAGAGCTGCGGGGTGTGACGCTGCGCGGGTTCCGGACCGGTGACGAGTCGGAGCTGTTGCGGGTCAACGGTGCCGCCTTCGCTGCCCACCCCGAACAGGGATCGCTGGACCGCGGCGGGCTGACCGAGCGGATGGCCGAGCCCTGGTTCGACGCCGACGGCCTCGTTGAGGCCTGGGACGGTGACCGGCTGCTGGGCTTCCATTGGACCAAGCTGCACTCCCCCGAGCTGGGCGAGGTGTACGTCGTCGGCATCGACCCAGAGGCCCAGGGCCGCGGTCTGGGCAAGCTGCTGACCCTTGCCGGACTGCACCACCTCGCCGACCGGGGGGTCGACGAGGTGCTGCTGTACGTCGAGTCCGACAACCAGCCGGCGATCGCGGTCTATGAGGGGCTGGGGTTCGGTCACGCGGACGTGGACACGCACGTGCAGTACCGGCGCCCCGCCGGTACGGCCACGTCCTGACCTGACCTGACCTACCTACCCGGCCGGGTCCGTTGTCCACAGGCTCGGCCTTCGCTGGTGGCGAGGTCTCGCGCGCTCGGGGACGCTCCCGACATGCCGACCCTCGACGCCCTGAGCGAGCTGCTCGCCGTGCAGTCGGGCGTGGTGTCGCGACGCCAGGCACTCGAGCGGGGGTTGACCAGGGCCGACCTGGACCGGGAGATGAGGCACCGCGCGCTGACCTGCGTCCACCCCGGCGTCTACGTCACCCACACCGGCCCGCTGACCTGGAGTCAGCGCGCGTGGGCAGCAGTGCTGTACGCCGGTCGCGCGGCGCTGGTCCTCGACTCGGCGACCGAGTGTCCAGACCCCCGGCTGCCGATCCAGGTCGCGATCGATCTCGGCCGTCGGGTCCGTCCTCAGCCAGGTCTCCGCATCCATCGGATCGTCGACCTGGCCGCGAAGGTCCGGTGGAGCCTGTCCCCTCCGCGGGTACGCCCCGAGCACAACGTGCTGCTGATGGTCTCCCGCGCCCGGACCGAGCTCGAGGTGGTGCGGCTGCTCACGGACGTGGTGGCTGGTCGGCAGACGACGGTCGCACGGATCGGGACTGCCGCCGAGGCGCTGCCTCGGCTCCGGCACCGCGGGCTGGTGACGAGCGTGCTCGGCGACATCAGCTCAGGGGCGCACTCGGTGCTCGAGCAGGCCTACCTCGTCCGGGTCGAGCGCGCCCACGGCCTGCCCGCGGCTGTCCGCCAGCTCCGTCGTACCAGCTCGGCAGGGGCGGAGTACCGCGATGCGGAGTACCCCCGGTTCGGGGTGGTGGTCGAGCTGGACGGTCGGGCCAGCCACGACTCCTGGGCCGCGAGCGGCCGGGACGCCGACCGCGACCTCGACGACAGTGCGGAGGGCCGCGTCACGGTCAGGCTCCGATGGCGGCAGGTCTTCGGTACGCCGTGTCGCACCGCCGCCCGGATCGGCGCCCTGCTGCGCCGACGCGGCTGGACCGGCGTACCGACGCCCTGCGGCCCGTCCTGCGAGCTCGACTGGGGGTGACCGTCACCAGCGTGGAAAGAAAACCGCAGCAGGTGCGGATTTGTTTCCGCGTTGTCCCCTCGACAGCCCGACGCAGCCGCTCAGCGCAGCTTCGGCCGCACGTGCAGCCCCACCTCGGGGTCGACGACGACCTCCTGAGCAGCGGGCATGTCGTCGACGGTCAGCGTCGCGTCGACCGGCACGTTCCGCTTCACCACGCCGAGCGCGATCGGGCCGAGCTCGTGGTGGCGGGCGGAGGAGCCGACGAAGCCGACCGCCTTCTCGCCGTGCATCAGCTCGGCCCCCTGGGGCGGCAGCCGGTTCTCGGTGCCGTCGAGGTGCAGCAGCACCAGCCGGCGGGGCGGCCGGCCGAGGGTGTGCACCCGGGCGACGGTCTCCTGGCCGCGGTAGCAGCCCTTGTCCAGGTGCACCGCCGGGCCGATCCAGCCGACCTCGTTCGGGATGGTCCGGTGGTCGGTGTCGATACCGAACCGTGGCTCCCCGCGGGCGATCCGCAGCGCCTCGAAGGCCCACAGCCCGCAGGCGGGGCCGGCTGCCTCGGCGTACGTCCGGAGCTGGTCGCGGGGGACGAGCTCGTAGCCCGCGTCGGCCGACGGGCGCCAGGCCAGCGCCAGCTCGGCCGTCACGTCGCTGATCTCGACGCGGGTCATGAACTTCATCCGCTCCAGGAACTCGATGAGGGCGGCGGCGCGCCCCGGCTCGGTCGTCGCGGTGAACGCCTCGCCGTCGTCGTACCCGCTGAAGGCGTGCTCGACGTGGCCGTTGGGGCTGAGGATCAGCGCCGTGGTCCAGACCCGTGGCGGCAGGTCGAGGAAGAACTGGGTGGTGAGGTTGTGCAGCCAGGTCAGCCGGTCCGGCCCGGCGATCCGCAGCACGTCGTGGTGGGAGAGGTCCACGAAGCCCTCACCGGACTCCAGGGTCCGTTGCTCGGTGTTGAACGACCCGTAGTGGGCCGCGACCGGGCCGTCGATGCCGTCGCCCGCCACCGCTCCGGGCAGGTCAAGCAGGGGGCTCGTCACTGGTCTCACACTCCTCGCAATGACCGAAGACGGTCAGGTGTCCCACGTCGACCACGAACCGGTACCGCTCGGCCAGCCGGTCGCGCAGGGGTTGCAGCTCCGCAGGGTCAACGGACACGACCTTGTGGCAATTCCGGCACTTGAGGTGGAAGTGCTCGTGGTCGGTCACCGAGTGGTACGTCGGCGCCCGGTCGGACAGGTGGGCGTGCCGCACCAGGCCGAGCTCCTCGAGCACCTCGAGGGTCCGGTACACCGTCGAGACGTTCACCGCCGACGACTGCGACCGCACCTCGGCGAGCACCTCGTCGGGGGTGGCGTGGCCGAGCTTCTCGACCGCACCCAGGATCAGCTCGCGCTGCGGGGTGAGCCGGTAGCCGCTCCCGCGGAGCCGCTGCCGCCAATCGGTCTCGGGCATGTCCTTTACGGTACGGGAGTGACGTCTCGGGGGTGGCTGGCTGTCCCGGCCCTGGTCCTCGTGCTCACCGCCTGCAGCCCGACCCCCGCAGCGCCGCCGGCCGCCGACCCCCCGGCCAGCACGCCGCCCGCATCGAGTCCGACGGTCTCGACGACGCCGAGCCGCTCACCGGAGCCGACGACACCGCCCGCCCGGCGGCCCAACCTGCTGGTCATCGAGGCCGACGACATGCGCACCGACGACCTGCGCTGGATGCCGCAGACCCGACGGCTGATCGGCGGCGCGGGGCTGAGCTTCGCCAACTCCTTCGCGCCGAACCCGCTGTGCTGCCCGTCCCGGGCCAGCTTCCTCACCGGGCAGTACTCGCACACCCACGGCGTGCTCAGCCACCAGGAGCCGTACGGCTTCGGCGTCTTCGACGACTCCGACACCCTCGCCACCCGGTTGCAGGAGACCGGCTACCGCACCGGGCTGGTCGGCAAGTACCTCAACGGGTACGGCGTGCAGCCGACCCTCGATGGCGCCGACTCGCTCACCTACGTCCCGCCCGGGTGGACCCAGTGGTGGGCGGGCTCGGACCACGCCTGGTCGCCGGGCGACCCGTTCGCCGGCGGCACCTACGCCTACTTCTCCCTCACCTCCAACGTGAACGGCGAGATCCGGTCCTGGCCCGGTGAGTACTCCACGACCGTGATGGGCCGACAGACCCGGGACCTGATCGACCGCTTCTCCGCGGACCGGAAGCCGTGGTTCGTCTGGTGGAACCCGGTCGCCCCGCACCACGGCGGACCGATCGAGCCGGACGACCCGGGCACCACGCTGCGAGCCGACGGGTTCCCGGTGCGCTGGGTGACTCCGGCCCGTCCCGAGGCGGTCAAGGGCCGCTTCGACGAGGCCATCCCCCGGGCCAGTGGCCAGCCGCCGGCCGGGTCGCCGGAGCAGGACCGGACCGACAAGCCGGCGTACCTGCGCAACCTGCCGGAGCTCACCGACGCCGAGCGCGCCGCCCAGACCGAGGTGACCCGGCAGCGGGCCGAGTCGCTCGCGGTCCTCGACGACGAGGTCGCGGCCACGGTCGCTGCCCTGCGGCGGTCCGGGGAGCTGAAGCGCACGGTCGTCGTGTTCACCTCCGACAACGGCTACTACCTCGGCGAGCATCTCAAGCGGCAGGGCAAGATCAACCTGCACGAGCCGTCGATCCGGGTGCCGCTGCTGATCCGCGGCCCCGGCGTCCCTCGGGGCACCCGCTACGACCCGGCCACCACCATCGACCTCAGCCGGACCCTGGCCGCGTGGGCCGGGATCGAGCTGGCCTCGCCCGCCGGGGTCGACCTGCGCCCGGTGATCGCCGACGGCGACCGCGGCTGGAGCCGCCCGGTGGTGCTGGAGGGCCTGATGCCCGAGTGGCGCTACCTGCGGGCGCTCGGACGGCCCGCGTGGCGCAGCGACCTGACCACCCTGGGCCTCCGGCTCGGGCGCTGGAAGGTGATCCGCTACGCCACCGGCGAGACCGAGCTCTACGACCTGCGCACCGACCCGCTGGAGCTGGACAGCCTGTCCCTGCGGCAGCTCCCGGACACGCCGGTCGCCCGCGCGCTGGACCTGGCGCTGCGGCGGTACGCCGGCTGCTCGGGCGCCGCGTGCCGGGTCGACGTCCCTCCGCTCCTGGCGCTCCCGCCCGAGGAGAACGAGGCGATCACCCGGGCGCAGGCCCGGGCGGTGCGGGAGTACTACGGGTGGTGACCACGCCACGGTGGTTGAGGAGCCGTCGGTGGTTGAGGAGCGAGCGCCAGCGCCACGGTGGTTGAGGAGCGAGCGCCAGCGCCACGGTGGTTGAGGAGCGAGCGCCAGCGAGCGTCTCGAAACCTCCGCCCCCACACGGTGGTTGAGGAGCGAGCGCCAGCGAGCGTCTCGAAACCACTGGGCGGTTTCGAGACAGGCGCTGCGCGCCTTCCTCAACCACCGTTGAGCGACTGCGCGCCTTCCTCAACCACCGTTGAGCGACTGCGCGCCTTCCTCAACCACCGTCGAGCGACTGCGCGACCTCCTCAACCTCCGGGGCGGCCTCTTCAACCACCGGGGAGGGAGGGTCAGGCGCGCTGGAGGCGGGCCCAGAGGTGGGGCTGGAGGGCCTCGCCCATGGCGGCCATGTCGTAGGCGTAGAGCAGGTCGCCCTCGACGTTGCCGTAGAGCCGCTTGCCGCCGACGTACTCCTTGGCGGTCTCGGTGCGGGCGACGGCGTCGGTGGTGAGGTCGAGCTTGCCGCCCTCAGCGGTGCCGTAGTAGATCTCCGCGAAACCGGTGTTGTGGGTGAGCACCAGCTCCATCTTGCCCTCGGGCTTGCAGCGCAGGAAGCCGGTCTCCAGGGCGGCGTCGCGGACCTTCTCGCCGCCCTCGTCGATGATCCAGGCGCGGGCGAAGTAGTGGAAGAACGGCCGGCCGTCGTGGGTGAAGATCAGCTCCTGGCCGAACTGGTACTTCTCGATGGTCGGGTAGTCGCCGTGGCCGTTGCCGCGCCAGGTGCCGAGCATCCAGGCGACCGGGCCGCAGTCGGGGTGGAGGTTGTCCGGGATCTCGAAAGGCACCGGTCCACTCTAGGGTTCAGACCATGGCACGCCCACTCGCCGTCAAGGTCACCTGCGGGATCGACGCCCCCGAGCGCAGCAACCAAGGACTCACCGTGGCCGCGGCGGCGGTCGCCGCCGGCGCCGAGGTGTCGCTGTGGCTGACCGGCGACGGCACCTGGTTCGGGGTCGCCGACCGGATCCCCGATCTGGGGCTGGCACACGCCACCCCGGCGGCCGACCTGGTCGCCGCGGTGCTCGCCGGTGGCCGGGTGACGGTCTGCTCGCAGTGCGCGGTACGCCGCGGCATCACCGAGGACGACCTGCTCCCCGGCGCCCGGATCGCCGGCGCCGCCACGTTCACCGACGAGATCCTGCGCCCGCACGCGCAGGCGGTGGTCTACTGAGCCCCGTCTGATCCACCGGCGGTTGAAACTTTGCCCAACTGCCCCGTAACGCGTTCTCGGCCGCTGCGTTGACCACCCGTCGACAGTCACCGTCCGTGGGGGATGGATGGCGACGAGTCCGGTATGGGGCCGGATGCCGACGCGGCGACGCGCTGGGACTCCCGAGGACTCAGCGCGTCGCCCTTCTCTGAGTCGCTGCGTGTGCGATCTCGAGCTCGCCAGTCGTCAGTGTCAGTGTCAGTCGTCGGCGTGCTGCTCGCGGATCTTCCGACCCAGCTCGACGTCCTCGCGGTGCTTCTCCTCGGCCTTCTCGATGTTGCGGGTGTCCCGCGGCGGCAGCTGGAGCTCCTCCTCGGCCGGCTCACCGGCCTGGAGCTCACGACCGCGCTCCAGCTCGGAGTCCAGCTCGGCGCCGAAGAGCAGCGCCAGGTTGGTCAGCCACAGCCACAGCAGGAACACGATGACACCGGCCAGCGACCCGTACGTCTTGTTGTAGCTGCCGAAGTTGCCCACGTAGAAACCGAACGCCGCCGAGGCCACGATCCACACCACGATCGCCACCACCGCGCCGACCGAGATCCAGCGGAACTTCGGCTGCTCGATGTTCGGGGTCACGTAGTAGAGCAGCCCGACGATGAGGACCACCACGCCGAGCAGCACCGGCCACTTGGCGATCTGCCAGACCAGCACGGTCCCCGACTCCAGTCCCAGCTGCCGGCCGACCGCCTCGGCCGCCGGCCCGGTGAGCACCAGGCTCAGCGCGACCAGCGCGGCGAGCACCACGATCACCAGGGTGAGCAGCAGCATGATCGGACGGAGCTTCCAGAACGGCCGGCCCTCGTCGATCTCGTAGATCCGGTTCAGCGCCCGACCGAACGACCCGATGTAGCCCGAGGCCGACCACAGCGCCGAGAGCAGACCGATCACCAGCCCGGTCCCGGCTGCCGACGAGGTGGCCATCGAGGTGAGCACCGGCTCCACGTCGGAGACGATCGACCCGGCTCCGAGGTCGCGCAGGATGTTCAGCAGGGCTTGCACCGTGTCCGGTCCGCGCCCGACCAGGCCGACCAGTGAGGTCAGCGCGATCAGCGCGGGGAACAGCGCCAGCACCGCGTAGTACGTCAGCGCGGCCGCGTTGTCGGTGCACTGGTCCTTGCTGAACTCGCGCAGCGTCTTGCGCAACACGTACTTCCAGGACCGCTTGTCCAGGTCCTGGGGGTTGTCCGGCTTCTCCTCGTGGTCGACGTCCCGCTCGGTCGGCGTCGTACCGGTCGCAGACGCACTGTCGGGGCTGTCGGCCTGTCGGGGCTGTCGGGGCTGTCAGCGCGGTCCTGGGTCCGGGTCGTCACGGCTCCGCTCGAGGTCTCCCCCTCGCCGCCGTTGTCGGACTGCGTCCGGTGCCGACGGGCCAGCCGGAGGATGCCGGCCACTCCGGCCACCCCGGCTCCCGAGACCGCCACGAGCTTCGGGGTCGACGTGTGCCGGGCAGCGTCCGCAGCACGCTCGCCGGCCTTCTCCGCCTCTCGTCCCACCTGCATGACGTCCCCTCCTCGCTGAGTGCCGGCTGGTCCTGGTCGCCGACGCCGCCCAGGTACCCCCGGACCCCGGGAAGGACACCACCCGTCCCCTGCCTCACTGTCGCCGCAGGGGGACGAGCGCCACGACCATCGCCGACGCGCGTCGGTGGGGACCGGCTCGGCGGGAGGCATCGAACCTTCACCTTCAGTACTCTCAGGATCGATGAATGCGACGCCCTCGCCTCCGGACGACGTCGGTCCCCGCGGCCCCGGGGCCCGATGGTGGCGTCGCGCCGAGTCCGAGGACGAGGCCGGAGACGCCGACCTGCCCGAGCTCGAGCGACGCGCCCGCCTCGCCGCCGGCGCCGCCGACCGGGCCGAGCAGCTGCGCCGTTCCGCCGAGCAGGTGGCCGCGGAGCAGGCCGCGGAACGGATCGTCGCCGAGGAGTCCGCTCGCGAGGCGCACGCAGCCCGGGAGGCCGCCGAGCTCGCGGCCGCTGAGCACGCGCGCGCCGCGCAGCAGGCGTACGACGCGCGCCGGGCCGTCGAGGACTCCACCGCCGAGCTGAGCGAGGCCCGCCGGGTGGCCGAGCAGGCGTCGCTGGCCAGCGCCCGGGAACGTCAGCAGGCGGCGACCGCTGCCGCCCGGCACGCCAAGGCCGCCGAGATCGCCCAGGAGCAGCGGGAGGCGGCCGAGCGGGCCGCCGCCGAGCAGGCAGAGGCGCGGACCGCCGCCGAGACCGCCGCCCGGGACGCCGAGGAACGGGCCCGGGCCGCGTACGAGGCCCGGGCCACCGCCGACGAGTCCGCGGCGGCCGCCACGCAGCTCGCCGAGGACGCCCAACGGATGCGGACCGATGCCGAGCTGGCCGCCGCCGAACAGGCCCAGGCCGCCGCCACCGCCCACGCCGACCAGGAGGGAGCCCGCCGCGCCGCCGAGGAGGCAGCCGAGCAGGCCCGCTCCGCCGAGCAGGCCCGCACCGCCGCCGAGGCGCGGCTCGCCGAGCTGGCCCAGGAGCTGGCCGCTGCCCAGACCGAGGTCGCCGACCAGGTGCGGGCCCGGGGCGAGGCCGAGCGCGCAGCAGCCGCCGCCGAGGACGACGTGGTCCGCGCCCGAGGCGCCCGGGTGGCGGCCGAGGAGGCCGCCGCGACCGCGGCCGCAGCCGCCGAGACCGCGTACCAGGCCCGGACCCAGGCCGAGGAGGCCGCCGCGGCCCAGGCCGAGCTGGCCGAGACCGCGGCCGGCCTCGAGGCAGCGGCCCGGCAGGACGCCGCCCGGCACGCCGAGGCCGCTGCCGCGGCGACCGAGGCCCGCGTCGTGGCCGAGACAGCGGCCGCGGAGCAGGCGCGTGCCCGGGAGACCGCCGAGGCGGCGACCGTCGATCAGGCCGAGGCCCGGGCCGCGGCCGACGAGGCCGCGGCCACCGCTGCCGAGGCCGCGCGTGCCGCCCACGAGGCGCGCACCGTCGCCGAGCAGACCGCCCGCCAGGTGGCCGAGCAGGCGGAGGCCGCCGCCAGCCGCAACGCGGAGGTCGCCCACGACCTGTCCGCCCGGCTGGCCGAGCTGGAGGAGACCGCGACCGCCCGGATCGCCGAGTCCGAAGCCGCGGCCACCGAGCAGGCCGGTCTCGCCGCCGCAGCAGCCGCCGCCGAGCAGTCCGCCCACCAGCGCGCCGAGGAGCTCGCCGACCAGGCGGCCGAGGCCAGCCGAGCCCGCACCGAGGCGGAGGTGGCGGCCGCCGAGCAGGCCACCGCGCGGGCCACCGCCGAGCAGAGCGCCGCCGAGCAGGCCGAGGCCCACGCCGAGGCCGAGCGGGCCGGCGCCGCCGCCCAGCAGGCCGCGCGGGAGGCGTACGACGCCCGCACCGCCGCCGAGACCGCCGCCCGCACCGCCGCCGAGGCCGCCGATCAGGCCGAGACCCGGCGTACCGAGGCCGAGACCGCCGGCGCCGAACAGGCCACGCTCGCCGCCGCAGCAGCCGCCGCCGAGCAGGCCGCCCACCAGCGCGCCGAGGAACTGGCCGACCAGGCCGTCGCCTCGCGCACCAGCGCCAGGTGGAGGCCGCCGACGACGCCGCCGCCCAGGCGCGGGACCGCGCCGCCGCCGAGCAGAGCGCCCGCGAGCAGGCCGAGGCCCACGCTGAGGCCGAGCGGGCCGCCGCCGCCGCGCAGCAGGCGGCCCGGGAGGCGTACGACGCCCGCACCGCCGCCGAGACCGCCGCCCGCACCGCCGCCGAGGCAGCCGAGTCGGCCGAGACCCGGCGTACCGAGGCCGAGACCGCCGGCGCCGAACAGGCCACGCTCGCCGCCGCTGCGGCCGCCGCCGAGCAGTCCGCCCACCAGCGCGCCGAGGAGCTGGCCGACCAGGCGGCCGAGGCCGGCCGGGCCCGCACCGAGGCGGAGGTGGCGGCGACCGAGCAGGCCGCCGCGCGGGCCACCGCCGAGCAGGCCGCCGTCGAGCAGGCCGAGGCGCGCACCGAGGCCGAGCGGGCCGGCGCCGCCGCCCAGCACGCGGCGCGGGAGGCGTACGACGCCCGCACCGCCGCCGAGACCGCCGCCCGCACCGCCGCCGAGGCCGCCGAGTCGGCCGAGACCCGGCGTACCGAGGCCGAGACCGCCGCCGCCGAACAGGCCACGCTCGCCGCCGCTGCGGCCGCCGCCGAGCAGTCCGCCCACCAGCGCGCCGAGGAGCTTGCCGAGCAGGCCTCCGCTCGCTCACCAGCGTCAGACGGAGGCCGCCGACGACGCCGCCGCCCAGGCACGGGACCGCGCCACCGCCGAGCAGAGCGCCCGCGAGCAGGCCGAGGCCCACGCTGAGGCCGAGCGGGCCGGCGCCGCCGCCCAGCAGGCCGCGCGGGAGGCGTACGACGCCCGCACCGCCGCCGAGACCGCCGCCCGCACTGCCGCCGAGGCAGCCGAGTCGGCCGAGACCCGGCGTACCGAGGCCGAGACCGCCGGCGCCGAACAGGCCACGCTCGCCGCCGCTGCGGCCGCCGCCGAGCAGTCCGCCCACCAGCGCGCCGAGGAGCTGGCCGGTCAGGCGGCCGAGGCGAGTCGGCGTCAGACCGAGGCCGCGGACGACGCCGCCGCCCAGGCGCGGGACCGCGCCGCCGCCGAGCAGGCCGCCGCCGAGCAGACCGCCGCCCGCACCGAGGCCGAGCGCACCGCCGAGCAGGCCCAGCACGCGGCCCGGGAGGCGTACGACGCCCGCACCGCCGCCGAGACCGCCGCCCGCACCGCCGCCGAGGCCGCCGAGTCGGCCGAGACCCGGCGTACCGAGGCCGAGACCGCCGCCGCCGAGCAGGCCGCGCAGGCCGGCCGAGCGGCGGAGGCAGCCGAGGCGGCGCACCGGCGGGCCGAGGAGCAGTCCGCTGCCGCGACCAGCGCCCACGAGGCCCAGGTGGCCGCCGACGAGCGGGCTCGCGAGCACGCCGAGACGGCGACCGACGCCCTGGCAGCACGGACCGCCGCCGAGACCGCCGCGCGGGAAGCCGCCAAGCAGGCGCTGGCCGCGGCACGCGCCCGGGCGGACGCCGAGGACGCGGCGCGAGCCACCGCGGAGCAGGCCGCCGAGGCCGAGACCCGCCGCGGTACCGCTGAGCAGGCCGCCGCCGAGCAGGCCGGTCTGGCCGGGCAGGCCGCTGCCGCCGAGGCCGCGGCGCTGGAGCTGGCCACCGAGCAGGCCGGTCTGGCCGGGCAGGCCGCTTCCGCCGAGGCCGCGGCACTGGAGCTGGCCACCGAGCAGGCCGAGGCCGCGCAGCTCGCCCACGCCGCCCGGGTCGAGGCCGAGGAGTCCGCCGCCGACGCCGCTCGGCAGGCCGAGGCCGCGCACACCGACCGTACCGAGGCCGAGACCGCCGCCGAGGAGGCAGCCCGGGCCGCCGCCGAGGCGACCACCGCCCGCGTCGAGGCCGAGACCGCCGGTGCCGAGCAGGCGGCCGCGGCCGAACGCGCGGCCGCCGCGGAGACCGCCGCCCACGAGCTGGCCACCGAGCACGCCGAGCAGGCGCGGGCCGCCCACGAGGCGCTCACCGCCGCGGACCACCGGCTGGCCGAGCAGACCCTCCAGCTCGAGTCGACGCTCGAGGCCCGCAACGCCGCCGAGCACGAGGCGGCCTCCGCGTACGCGATGCGGACCGCCGCCGAGGAGTCGGCCACCTCCTACGCCCAGCTCGCCGAGCAGGCGGCCGCCACCCGGGTCGCCGCCGAGGACGCCGCCCGCAGCGCCGCCGCGGCCGCCGACGGCTCGCACCGTCGGGCCCGGGAGGCGGCCCTGGCCGCCAAGCACCAGGCCGACCTCGCGGGCGCGGCCGCGGCTGCCGAGGCCGCGGCGCACCGGGAGGCCGAGCATCAGGCCGGCACCGCCCGGATGGCGCACGAGGCCCGCGAGGAGGCCGAGCGGGCCACCGCCGAGGCCACGACGCTGACCCGGGAGGCGCTGGAGGCGCGACAGGCCGCCGAGGCGGCCCTCGCCGAGGCGGTGACCGCCCGGCAGCAGGCCGAGGCGGCGACCGAACGGCAGGCGGAGGTGGCCGCGGCCGCCGAGCTGGCCCGCAAGGAGGCCGAGCAGCGGGCCGAGGAGGCGCTGACCGCGGCGGCGGAGCGTGCCGCCGCCGGCGAGACGGCGGTCGAGGAGGCGCGTACCGCCCGGGAGGAGGCCGAGCGAGCAGCCGCCGAGGCGCTCAGCGCTCGGCTCGCCGCCGAGGACGAGCTGGAACGCCGCACCGTGGACCGGGCAGCGGTCGAAGCGACCGTCCGGCACCACACCGAGCTGGTCGAGCACGCCCTGGCCGAACGGCTGGAGGCCGAGCAGCAGGCCGCGCAGCTGGGCCGGGAGCTGGCCGCCGCGCGCGCCGAGCTGAAGCGGGCCGGGGGCCGGGGACGGCTGCGCCGCGGGTCGGACCCCGGGTCGCTCCCGGACGACTCGGACCGGGTGGCTGACCCGGGCGAAAAGGCCGATGCGGACCAGAGAAGCGTGCTGGGCGACCCCGGCCGGGGGATCACCTCGCCGTCGACCGGGCCGACCACGGGGCCGGCCACGGAACCGGCTCCGGGACCGGCGGGGGCGACCACGGGAGCGGCCACCGTGACCGGTGCGACCGCCGCGCTCGACCCGGCCGCGAACGGCTCCCGGCTGTCCGGCGGCGCCGGCGCGTCACCGACCCCGTTGCAGTCCGAGGACGTCCGGGTCTTCGAGCCCCGGCGGCGCGGCGTCAGCGGCGATGGTCCTGGTGTTGCTGCTGGCGGTGGCCGCCGGCGGGGTGGCCGGCTGGGCGGCGTACCAGAACCGGCTCTTCGAACCCTTCGGGGTGGCCGCGATCGCGGCGGCCGTGGTGCTGCTGCTGCTCGCGGTGGCGCTGCGCCCGCGCCGCGGCCCGGGGCCGGTGAGCATCGACGGCGCCGGACTGGTCCGGATCGGCGAGGGCTCCGGGGTGCAGATGTTCGACCTCTACGACCGGGAGACCGACGTGGAGATGCGCGGTCAGCCCCGGTCGCGCCGCTGGCGGGTCCGGTTGCAGCACGGCGACGCGCCCCCGGTGACCGTGGACCGGACGGTGGTCGACAACCCCGACGACTTCACCCGCGCGCTGCGGCACTGGCGGCCCCAGCTCTGACCTCACGGGGGCGGACCAACTGAGAGGTCGGCTCAGGCCCGGCTCAGGCCCGGATCGGCTTCCCGGGCGGCGTGCGCGCCGCGGGACGTGCCACCCGGGGCGCGGCCCAGCCCGGTCCGGATCCGGTCGGCGATCCGGGTGTTCGCGGCTCGGGAGGTGCGGCCCACGCCGACCACGTTGACGAAGCCGTGGATCTGGTCGGCGAACCGGTCGAGCTCGACGGGGACGCCCGCGGCCCGCAGCTGCTCGGCGTACGCCTCCCCCTCGTCGCGCAGCGGGTCGAAGCCGGCGGTGACCAGGTACGCCGGCGCCAGCCGGTCGCCGAGCCCGGTGAGGTCGTCGCGGCTCGGGGAGTACCGCGGGTCGTGCAGGTCCGCCTCGCCGCGCGGGTAGCTGGCGTTGGCGAGGTCCATGAACTCGGTGCTCAGGTAGAACCCGGTCCCGAACAGCTCGGCGCTGCGGGTGCTGCGGGTGGCGTCGGTGGCCGGGTAGATCAGCAGCTGGAACGCGCACGGCACGCCCTCCCGGGCCGCCGTCACGGCGACGTGGATGGCGAGGTTGCCGCCCGCGGAGTCGCCGCCGACCCCGATCCGCCGCGGGTCGACCCCCAGCGTCTCGGCGTTCTCGACGACCCAGCGGTACGCCGCCCACGCGTCGTCGTGCGCGGCCGGGAAGCGGTGCTCGGGCCCGAGCCGGTAGTCCACGGCCAGCACCGGCACCCCGGACCGCTCGGCGTAGAACCGGCAGGCCGCGTCGTGGGAGTCCAGGTCGCCGTAGATGAACCCGCCGCCGTGCAGGAAGACCAGCAGCGGCATCGGTGCCGCGCCGGGCTTGCGGTCCAGCAGCGTGGTGGGCGTGTACAGCCGCGCGGGGCGGTCCGCGGCGCGCAGGTGCAGCACCGCGCCGATCGGCTGGTCCCCGCCGGCGAGCCGAGCCTGGCGGACCAGCGCCCGACGGCCCTCGGGGATCGGCAGCGTCTCCACCACCGGCTCGCGGATCAGCCGCTGCAGGGCCAGCATCAGCTGCAGGTCGGCGGCCAGGGTCTGCCCGTCGACCACCACCGGCCGGCCGTGGTGTCGGCCCTCCCATCGGCCCATCAATCGGCCTACCAGTCGGCCTACCAGTCGGCGCTGCACCCCCTCCGGGAGCCCGAGCGCGGCCCGCAGCGCCAGCGCGCTGACCCGGTCGTTGGCGGCGTGGGCGGACGTGAGGAGGGACGGAGGGATACCCATAGGTAACATACTAACGGAATGTTCGGTCTCGGTGGAGGTGCTCCGGACCACTCTGAAGTTCACCGACCGGTGCCAGACTGGGCGCCATGACGACCGACAGCATCTCCGCGACCGTGGAGGGCAACCCCGACGGGGGCACCGAGGAGCCGTTCGACGTCGAACCGCCGTACGTGCCCGACCACGACTCCCTGGCCGCCGTCGAGAAGTACGACGACCGGTTCCTGGACCGCGAGCTGTCCTGGCTGCACTTCAACGAGCGGGTCCTCGAGCTCGCCGAGGACACCGAGCTCCCGCTGCTGGAGCGCGCCCGGTTCCTGGCGATCTTCACCAGCAACCTCGACGAGTTCTTCATGGTCCGGGTGGCCGGTCTCAAGCGTCGGATCGCCGCCGGGCTGGCGGTGCGGGCCGTCTCCGGGCTGATGCCGCGCGAGGTGCTGGAGGCGATCTGGGCGACCACCCGCGAGCTCAGCGAGCGGCACGCTCGGCTGTTCCGCGAAGGGCTGATCCCCGAGCTCGGCGAGCACGGCATCGAGCTGCTGCGGTGGGAGGAGCTGAACAGCGACGAGCAGAAGTACTGCAAGAAGCTGTTCAAGGAGCGGGTCTTCCCGGTGCTCACCCCGCTGGCGGTGGACCCGGCGCACCCGTTCCCCTACATCTCCGGGCTCTCCCTCAACCTCGCGGTGGTCCTGCGCAACCCCAAGAGCGACAAGCAGCACTTCGCCCGGGTGAAGGTGCCGCAGATCTTCGCCCGGTTCGTGCCGCTGGGCAACCAGCGGTTCGTGCCGCTCGAGGACGTCATCGGGGAGCGGCTCAAGCGGCTCTTCCCGGGCATGGAGATCCTCGAGGTGCACACCTTCCGGGTCACCCGCAACGAGGACCTGGAGGTCGAGGAGGACGACGCGGAGAACCTGCTCGCGGCGCTGGAGAAGGAGCTGCTGCGCCGCCGGTTCGGACCCCCGGTCCGGCTCGAGGTGGAGGAGTCGATCACCCCGGCGGTGCTGGACCTGCTCACCTCCGAGCTCGGGGTCACCGCCGACGAGGTCTTCAAGCTCACCGGCCCGCTGGACCTGCGCGGCCTGCACGGGATCGCCGACCAGGCCCGCGACGACCTCAAGTACCCCGCGTTCGTGCCCACCACCCACACGCTGCTCGCCGAGGTCGAGTCCGCCGCGCCGGTCGACGTGTTCAAGGCCGCCCGGCGCCACGACGTACTCCTGCACCACCCCTACGACTCGTTCTCCACCTCGGTGCAGCGGTTCATCGAGCAGGCCGCCGCGGACCCGCACGTGCTGGCGATCAAGCAGACCCTGTACCGCACCTCGGGGGACTCCCCGATCATCGACGCCCTCATCGACGCCGCCGAGGCCGGCAAGCAGGTGCTCGTCATCGTCGAGATCAAGGCCCGCTTCGACGAGGAGGCCAACATCCGGTGGGCCCGCAAGCTGGAACAGGCCGGCTGCCACGTCGTCTACGGGCTGGTCGGGCTGAAGACCCACTGCAAGCTCTCGATGGTGGTCCGCGACGAGCCGGACGGGATCCGCCGCTACACCCACATCGGCACCGGCAACTACAACCCGAAGACCTCCCGGATGTACGAGGACCTCGGCCTGATCACCACCAACGAGGCGATCGGCGAGGACGTCGCGCACCTGTTCAACAACCTCTCCGGGTGGTCGCGGAACGCCTCGTACGCCGAGCTGCTGGTCGCACCGGACTCGCTGCGCAGCGGCCTGGTCGACGGCATCCACCGCGAGATCGCGCACCACCGGGCCGGCCGCCCCGCCCGGATCCGGCTCAAGGCCAACTCGGTGGTCGACGAGGCGCTGATCGACTCGCTGTACCTGGCCTCCCAGGAGGGGGTGCCGGTGCAGCTGCTGGTCCGCGGGATCTGCGCGCTGCGCCCCGGCGTACCGGGACTGTCGGAGACCATCGAGGTGCGCTCGATCCTCGGTCGGTTCCTCGAGCACAGCCGGGTGGTGTGGTTCGAGAACGGCGGCGAGCCCGAGGCGTGGATCGGCTCCGCGGACCTGATGCACCGCAACCTGGACCGGCGGGTCGAGGTGCTGGTGCGGCTGCCCGGCGCGGAGAGCCTGGCCGCGATGGGTGACCTGCTCGACCTGGCCTTCGCGGCGGACACCAAGGCGTGGCTGCTGGCCAGCGACGCCAGCTGGGTCCGCAACGACGGCACCGTGCACCTGCAGGAGACGCTGATCGATCAGCAGCGGCGGCGGCGTACCGGGGGCTGACCGCTGCGGGGTGGCGGGCCGGGGCCGCCGGCCTGGGCTGGGCGCCGCATGTAACGCGGTGTCCGCCGCACCGAAGCGCCGTTGCTGCACCGCGTCGGCGTGGCGAACACCGCGTTACATGCGGGCGGGCTACCCCTAGCATGTGGTCGTCGTACGGGCGCCGTCCGACACCGGCACGGAGGAGGTCACGGTGGGTCTGCGTTGGCGACTGCGACCCGTCGAGGGCTCGTTCTACGATCTGTTCGCCGCGGCCGCGGCGCACCTGGTCACCGGTGCCGGCCTGCTGGCGGAGATGTTGAGCGAGGGAGCCGACCTCGATGACGTGGCCCGCCGGATGCGCGACGCCGAGCACGCCGCCGACGAGACCACCCACGAGATCGTCCGCCGGGTGAACAGCACGTTCGTGACGCCGTTCGACCGCGAGGACATCTACGCGCTGGCCTCCGGCCTCGACGACGTGATGGACATGATGGACGAGGCCGTCGACATGATCCTGCTGTACGAGGTCAAGGTGCTGCCGACCTCGCTGTGGGGGCAGGTCGAGGTGATCCAGCGGTGTGCCGAGCTGACCGCCGCGGCGATGCCGGAGCTGCGGTCGATGAAGGACCTCGACGAGTACTGGATCGAGATCAACCGGCTGGAGAACGCCGGCGACAAGAACCACCGGCGGATCCTCGCCAACCTGTTCTCCGGGGAGTTCAAGGCGATGGAGGTGCTCAAGCTCAAGGACATCGCGGGGGCGCTCGAGGGGGCGATCGACGGTTTCGAGAACGTCGCCAACATCGTCGAGCAAGTCGCGGTCAAGGAGTCCTGACCCCCGATGGATCTCGCGATCGTCGTCGCGGTCGTGGTCGTGGCCCTGGCCTTCGACTACACCAACGGCTTCCACGACGCCGCGAACGCCATCGCGACCTCGGTCTCCACCCGGGCCCTGACGCCGCGGATCGCGCTCGCGCTGGCGGCGGTGATGAACTTCGTCGGCGCGTTCCTGGGCCAGAAGGTGGCCAAGACCGTCTCCGACACGATCGACCCCGGGGTCGGCTCGCACGGGCTGGTGGTGGTGATGGCCGGGCTGTTCGGGGCGATCACCTGGAACCTGGTCACCTGGTACTTCGGACTGCCCTCCTCCTCCTCGCACGCCCTCATCGGCGGCCTGGTGGGCGCCGCGGTGGCCGCAGGCGCCGGCGTCTCCTGGGACGTGGTGCTGGAGAAGGTGGTCATCCCGATGGTGCTCTCACCGCTGTTCGCGTTCGCCGCCGCCTTCGTGGTGATGGTGGCGATCATGTGGCTCTTCCGACGGGCCAACCCGGCGCGGGCCGGCCGCGGGTTCCGGGCCGCGCAGACCGTCTCGGCCGCCGCGATGGCGCTCGGCCACGGACTCCAGGACGCCCAGAAGACGATGGGCGTCATCTTCCTGGCGCTGCTCACCGGGGGGTACGTCGCGCAAGGGGACCCGCTGCCGCTGTGGGTGATCCTCGCGGCCGCTGCCGCGATCTCGGCGGGCACCTGGGCCGGCGGCTGGCGGATCATGCGGACCCTCGGACGGCGGATCATCGACCTGGACCCGCCGCGGGGCTTCGCCGCCGAGTCGGTCGCGGCGACCGTGCTCTACACCACGGCGTACGTCTACGAGGCCCCGATCTCGACCACCCACACCATCACCTCGGCGGTGATGGGCGTGGGCGCCACCAAGCGGCTCTCCGCGGTCCGCTGGGGCGTGGCCCGCTCGATCGTGACCGCCTGGGTGCTGACGTTCCCGATGGCCGGCGCGGCCGCTGCCGCGGCGTACTTCCTGCTGCGGGTGGTGCTGCAGCTGCCGTGACGGGCGGGGGCTCCGGGGGTTGTGGGATCGCCCTGGGAATCCCCGGTCGTCAGGGGTTTCCGACACGGGATCGCCCTGGGAATCCCCGGTCGTCAGGGGTTCCCGACGGTTGTCAGGGGTTGCAGAGGCCGACAAGCGTCGGGAACCCCTGACATCCGGGGATTCCTCGGGGAGGACCCGGATCAGCGCCGACCGGTCTTGAACATCCCGCGGGCGATCTCCCGGGCCGCGGTGCGCATGAAGTCCTTGAACGCCCGGGACTCCACGACGTCGCGGACCATCCCGCCCTCGTCCTTGCGCGACTCGCGGGACCTGGAGGAGCCGGACTCCCCCGGGACCGGCAGGTGCCGCTTGTTCGGGTCGGTCGGCTCGGCGGTCCTCCCGGGCGGTGCCTCAGAGGCCGGCGCGGGCTCGGCGGCGTCCTTGGCGGCACCGGCCTCGAGCTTGGCGGCGAGCTTCTCCCGGGCCGACTCGCGGTCGATGGCCACGGCGTACGTCGGGTAGCGCGGGCTGGCCTCCACCGCGGCCTGCATCGCGGTCGGGTCGGCCGGCCCCATCAGCGACTCGGGGGCCCGCAGGTGGGTCCAGGCCACCGGCGTCGGTGCGCCGCGCTCGTTCATCACCGTCACCACGGCCTCGCCGATCCCGAGGCTGGTGATCACCTGGCCGAGGTCGTCGTACTCGCTGTGCGGGTAGGTGTTGACGGTCGCCTTCAGCGCCTTGGCGTCGTTGGGGGTGTGCGCGCGCAGCTGGTGCTGGACCCGGGAGCCGAGCTGGGCGAGCACCTCGTCGGGCACGTCGGTGGGGGTCTGGGTGACGAAGAAGACCCCGACGCCCTTGGAGCGGATCAGCCGTACCGTCTGGGCGATCTGGTCGAGGAACGCGTCGGTGGCGTCGTTGAACAGCAGGTGCGCCTCGTCGAAGAAGAAGACCAGCTTCGGCCGGTCGATGTCGCCCACCTCGGGCAGGTCGTGGAACAGGTCGGCCAGCAGCCACATCAGGAACGTGGAGAAGATCGCCGGCCGGTCCTGCAGATTCGGCAGCTCGACGAGGCTGATCATCCCCTGTCCGTCCGCGGTGGTCTGGAGGAGCTCCGCGGACTCGAACTCCGGCTCGCCGAAGAACGCGTCCGCCCCCTGGGCCTGGAACGTGATCAGCTCACGCAGGATGACGCCGGCCGTGGACGCGGCCAGCCCGCCGAGCGCCTTGAGCTCGCCCTTGCCCTCCTCGCTGACCAGGAACTGCACCACCGCGCGCAGGTCGGCCAGGTCCAGCAGCGGCAGCCCGGCGGTGTCGGCGTAGTGGAAGACCAGGCCGAGGCTGGACTCCTGGGTGTCGTTGAGCCCGAGCACCTTGGCCAGCAGCGTCGGCCCGAAGGCGCTCATCGTGACCCGCAGCGGGATCCCGATCCCCTCGCCGCCGAGCGCGTAGAACTCGACCGGGAACCCGGTGGCCTGCCAGTCCTGACCCAGCGACGTGGCCCGGGCGGTGATCTTGTCGTTGCTCGCGCCGGGCACCGAGAGCCCGGACAGGTCGCCCTTGATGTCGGCGGCGAACACCGGCACCCCGTGGGCGCTGAGCTGCTCGGCGAGCAGCTGGAGGGTCTTGGTCTTGCCGGTGCCGGTGGCACCGGCGACGAGACCGTGCCGGTTGACCATGCCCAACGGGATTCGCACCGGTACGCCGCTGAGCGTGTCGGCGTCCAGCATCAGCCCGCCGAGCTCGAGGGCCGGGCCGTCGAAGTCGTACCCGGCCGCGACGGCCTGTTCGATCGGGTGGGCAGCGTCCTCGGCGGTGGCGGACTCGCCGGCGGCGTCCGGGCCGGTGGATTCGGTCATGACCCGACCCTAGCGACCTCGCAGCCGCCGGCTCCCGGCCCGCGGGACGGCGACCGGCGGCCCGGCGGACACGGCTCGTTATAGTCGCGACGTGATCTTCAAGCGCGTCGGGCAGGGGCGCCCCTACCCCGACCACGGCCTGACGTCACGGGCGTGGGCGTCGGTGCCGCCGCGCCAGGTACGCCTCGACGACCTGGTCACCACCAAGGACACCCTGCAGCTGGCGGCGCTGCTGGACGAGGACTCCACCTTCTACGGCGACCTGTTCGCGCATGTCGTGCAGTGGCGCGGCGACTACTACCTCGAGGACGGGCTGCACCGGGCGCTGCGCGCGGCGCTGCACCAGCGCACCGTCCTGCACGCTCGCGTCCACCAGGTGGAGGACTGAGATGACCCGGGGGCTCCGTACCGCGATCACGCTGATCGTCCTGGCCGGCCTGCTCGTCGTCGGGGCGGCCTGGGGCTGGAACAACATGACCAAGCCGCTGCCCGGCAAGGCCGACCAGCGACCCTGCGTGACGACCACGGTGCCGGAGGGAGAGCTGGTCTACCCCCGGCAGGTGACGGTCTCGGTGCTCAACGCCGGGGGCCGCAACGGGCTGGCCCGCCGGGTGATGAGCGCGTTCACCGAGCAGGGGTTCGGCTCGGGCGACTCCGCCAACGCCCCGGACGGCACCGACGACATCCGGGTGGCCCGGATCTGGACCAACGAGCCGCGGAACCCGGCGGTGCTGCTGGTCAAGAGCCGGCTGCCGAAGGGCACCCCGATCGTCGAGCGCGAGGCGCCCGGGTTCGGCGTGACCGTGGTCGTCGGCGACGGGTTCGAGGAGCTGCGCAAGGGCCGGAAGAAGGTCAAGGCCAAGTCCGACGTGGAGATCTGCAGCCCGCCGGTGCAGTAGCTCCACCGACCGGAGTCCCGCCGACCCGCCGATGGCGACCTGGTGCCCGGTGGCCGGGGCTCCGGGTGGGTCAGCGCTGATCCGTACCGAGGCCGCCCAGGTCCGGGTGGTCGCTTCGGGCAGGGGTGGTCGGTCGTCACGGGTGAACGCCCTGGGCCGGTACGTCGCCGTCTGCTCTGCTGGTTCCTGACCGGCGCCCGGTCTCGACGCGCGGGCCTGTTCCCGTCCGGGGCGGTCCGGAATCGGGGTGCGGTTTCCCCGGCCGGCCGGGGAAACCGGAACTGGTCGGGTGGAGCACCCCCCGACAGGTGACGGTTTGCCCCGACAGGTCCTGGCCCCCGGGTCGGTCCGGGCAGGGTCGTGTGCCTGCTGACGCGGCCGAGCGCGTCACGGGGCACACGACCCCAACCGCGCCGACCGGTCAGCTGTCGTGCAGCCACTGCGCCAGGCGGCCGCCCACCGAGACCGCCCGGAGCCGTTCCTCGGTCTTCTCACGCAGCTTGCGCGGGGTGACCACCAGCAGGTCGTCGTGGGTGCGCAGGACGGTACGCCACTCCGGCACCATCGCCTCGCCGGCGCGGATCACCATCGCCACCGACGCCCCGACCGGCAGCCGCAGCTCACCGACCTCGACCCCGTGCATCGCCGAGCCGCGGCTGATGTGCACCTGGAGCATGTCCGCGGCCACCCGGTCCAGGGGTGCGGCCTCCAGCTCGTAGCCGCGGGGCTGCGACTTCAGGGCCACCCCCAGCCAGCGCGCCACCAGCGGCAGCGTCGGGCCGGTGATCAGCGTGTAGACGACCACCATCACGAAGACGATGTCGAAGAGCCGCTCGGCCCCGTCCACGCCGGCGGCCAGCGGGATGGTGGCCAGCACGATCGGGACCGCTCCGCGCAGCCCGGCCCAGGTGAGGAAGGCCATCTCCCGCAGCGGCAACAGCTGCACCACCGAGGCGACCAGTACCGAGACCGGCCGGGCCACGAAGGTGAGCAGCAGCCCGGCGAGGACCGCGATCACCACCGTCTCCAGGGTGATCCGGCCGGGGGAGACCAGCAGCCCGAGCATCACGAAGAGACCGATCTGGGCGAGCCAGGCGATCCCCTCCGCGAACGAGCGGGTGGCGCCGCGGTGCGGCAGCTCGCTGTTGCCGAGGACCAGCGCCGCGACGTACACCGCGGCGAAGCCGGAGCCGTGCAGCCCGGCCGACGAGACGCCGTAGGCGAGGAACGCCAGGCACAGCACCGCCAACGGGTAGAGACCCGAGGCCGGCAGCGCGGCCCGGCGCATCGCCCAGGCGCCGGCGAACCCGATCGCCAGGCCGACCAGGGCACCGACGACGAGCTCGAAGACGACGATGCCGGCGGTCCCCCACGGGCCGTAGTCGGCCACCGCACCGGAGGAGATCAGGGTCACCAGGACGACGGTCGGGGCGTCGTTGAGCCCGGACTCGGACTCCAGGGAGCCGACCAGCTTCCTCGGCAGCGGCACCACCCGCAGCACCGAGAACACCGCGGCCGCGTCGGTGGGTGAGGTGACCGCGCCGAGCAGCACCGCCAGCTCCCAGGGCAGGCCGAGCAGGTAGTGCGCGCCGACCGCGACGATGGTCACCGAGACCGCGACGCCGATGGTGGCCAGCGAGACGCCGAGCCGCATCGAGGGCCGGACCTCGGACCAGTTCGTGGTCAGGCCACCCTCGGCCAGGATGATCGCCAGCGCCCCGAACCCGAGCGCGTGCGCGAGCCCGGCGTTCTCGAAGCCGATCCCGATCCCGGCCTCGCCGAGGGCGACGCCCATCAGCAGGTAGATCAGCAGGCTGGGCAGTCCCGCGCGGGAGGACAGCCGGACCGCGAGAATGGCCAGCAGGGTGACCGCCGATCCCCACAGCACCGCCGTGTCGAGCGCGTGGACGTCGAACTCCATGTCACCTCGCGTTCGGCAGGGGCGGCGAGTGCGCAGTCTAGCCGCCGGGCGCGGTCGCTCCGGACGGCATCACGACTCGGCGAGACGTGCGGACCCGGTCGCGATGCGCCGACTCGGGGTGCAGGTCAGAGGATGTCGTGGACGAAGTCGCTGAGCTGGGTGAGGTTGCGGCACTCCACCATCGAGACCACCTCGCCGTACGAGCGGGCGGCCGAGTCCCCGGTGTCCCAGTGCCGCGCGGCCTCGGGGTTGAGCCACCAGGCGTGCCTGCACGCCTCGGCCATCTCCCGGAGCCGGCCCACGGCCAGGTCGGAGTAGTTGGAGCGCGCATCGCCCAGGATCAGCAGCGACGTCTTGGGGCCGAGCGCGTCGGCGTGCTCGTCGGCGAACCGGGTGAACGCCCGGCCGTAGTTGGTCCGTCCCCACAGCGCGGCGTGCCGGACGCTGGCGGCCAGGTCCCCCATCACGTCGGCGACGTCGGCGCCGGGGCGGAAGTACGGCGTCACCTCGTGCACCGCGTCGACGAAGGTGAACGCCCGCACCTGCTGGAACTGGTCGCGCAGCGCGAAGACCAGCAGCAGCGTGAACTGCGCGAAGTTGGCCACCGACCCGCTCACGTCGCACAGCACCACCAGGTCGGTGCGGTGCGGCCGCTTCGGCTTGTGGTGGGTGGTCAGCGGCACGCCGCCGGTGGAGATCGAGGCGCGGACGGTACGCCGGAAGTCCAGCGGTCCGCGGCGACGGGCGTGGTGCTCCTGGGTCAGCCGGGTCGCCAGCCGCCGGGCCAGCGGGTAGATCTCGCGGCGCATCTGCTCCAGGTCCGCGCGCCGCGCCGAGGTGAAGTCGAGCCGGTCGATGGTGGGGCGCAGGGTGCTGGCCGCGACGTGGTCGGGCCCCTTCTCCTCGGCGATCCGGCGGCGGGCGTCGTCCTCGACCATCCGGGTGAACCCGCCGACCCGGCGGCCGGCGACCCGCTCGGCCTCCTCCTCGGTCCGCCCCGTCGCGAGCAGCCCGGCGACGATCTGGTCGACCAGCTGGGCCGGTGCGACCCGCTGCAGCGCCGTGTACGCCGACCACGACGACAGCCCGGGACCCCGCCCGCGCATCGCCCCGAACCGGCCCACCGCCTCGACGGCCAGCCGGTCCAGCGCCCCGGCGTCAGAGGGATCCCCGGCGGCCAGTGCCTGCGCCAGCCGGTCGCGGAACTCCCGGAGCATCTCGGCGTTGTCGCGTACCGGCCCCGGGGCCGCGTCCTCGGGTCCCTGCTCGGCCGGCTGGCCGTCGTACTCCTCGGACCCCTGCGGGGTGCCGTCCCCCACCAGCCGCGGGAAGTAGATGTCGAAGAGCGAGTCGAACGTGGTCCGCTGCGACTGCTTCTTCACCAGCGTGGCGGCGTACCCCTCGCGCACCTGTACCCGGGAGTCCCAGGTCAGCGCGCCGAGCGCGGCGACCGCGTCCAGGTCCTCGGCCAGCGACACCGACAGGCCGGCGCCGCGCAACGCCTCCACGAAGGCGATGTGCCGGGCGAGGAGTCCGCTCACGACCGGCCGGCCGAGGGGCCGGCCGAGGGGCCGGCTGAGGGGGCGGCCAGCTTCAGCTCGCGGATCGCCCGGTCGTGGTCGGAGGCGTGCTTGAGGACCACCCCGAGGGTCGCGGCGATCGCGGCCTCGTCGAGGTCGCGGATCTCCAGCGCGATCAGGGTGCGGGCCCAGTCCACCGACTCCGCGATCGACGGCGCCTTCTTCAGCTCCAGGTCGCGGAGCCGGGCGACGGTGTCGACCAGCTGGCCCGCGATCCGGTCCTCCAGGCCGGGCACCTGGGAGACGACGATCTCCCGCTCACGCTCGGCGTCGGGGTAGTCGAGGTGCAGGTACAGGCACCGGCGCTTGACCGCCTCGGACAGCTCGCGGGTGGCGTTGGAGGTGAGCACGACGAACGGCCGGCGTACCGCGGCGACCGTGCCCATCTCGGGGATCGTCACCTGGAAGTCCGAGAGCACCTCCAGCAGCAGCCCCTCCACCTCGACGTCGGTCTTGTCGACCTCGTCGATGAGCAGCACCGTCGGCTCCTCGCGCCGGATCGCCGTGAGCAGCGGCCGGGTCAGCAGGAACTCGTCGGTGAAGATGTCGTCGTGGGTCTCCGACCAGGTCTGGTCGTCGCCCTGGGAGGCCTGGATGCGGAGCAGCTGCTTCTTGTAGTTCCACTCGTACAGGGCACGGGCCTCGTCGAGCCCCTCGTAGCACTGCAGCCGGACCAGGTCCGCCCCGGTGGCGCGGGAGACGGCCTTGGCCAGCTCGGTCTTGCCGACCCCGGCCGGCCCCTCGACGAGCAGCGGCTTCTCCAGCGACCCGGCCAGGTACGCCGTGGTGGCGGTGGCCGCGTCGGCGAGGTACCCGACGGCGGCCAGTCGCTCGGTGGCGTCGGCGGGTGAGGAGAACCACGGTCCGGGGGTCGTCATGGCGCCATCCTCGCTCACCTCCGGGCGGTACGCCGGGGGCGGCCGTCTTGTCCAGACGACTCGATCCGCGCGTCACCCATCGGCCGCCGGCTCGTTGACCTCGGTGGGAGCACAGGGAGACCAGTGGACGATCGATGACCCGGCAACGGGTCCGGACCTCGAAGGGGAACGGCTGTGCAGCTCGACCACCGTGCCTCGCTCGCCCTGACCACGGTCAAGGTGACCGTCGCGGGCACCATCGGCGGTCTCGCGCTCGCCGGCCTGATGGTCCCGTCCGGCACCGGCACCGGCTCCGCCAGCTCTGCCGAGCGCCTGGAGCAGACCCAGGTCGCGGCGGCTCGGCTGGCCAGCCGCACCCCGGCTCCTTCCGTGACCGACCTGTGCTCGACGACCGGGGCTCCGGCGGGCTCCGCGCTGATCCGTACCGAGACCGGCCAGGTCCGGGTGGTCACCTTCGAGCAGGGGTGGTCGGTGTTCAAGGGTGAGCAGCCGGGCCGGTTCGTGGCCGTCTGTTCTGCGGGTTCCTGAGCGGGCTTGTTGCCGACCGTCGCGGTCCGGAAGTGTGCCGCGGTTTCCCCGGCCGGCCGGGGAAACCGGAACTGGTCGGGTGGAGCACCCCCCGACAGGTGACGGTTTGCCCCGACAGGTCCCGACCCCCGGATCGGGCCGGGCAGGGTTGTGTGCCCCGGGACGCGGCCGGGCGCGTCAGCAGGCACACGACCCCGCCCCACCCGGCTCACCCACCCGCCCCCTGGGGCTGGAGATCTCGGTACGCACCCCCACGCGGTCACCGTGGCCACGCTCACGGCAGGCAGCGCTCAGGGCGCGATCGTCACCCGCAGCCGCTCGCCCGGTTCCGCGACCAGCGTCGCCCGACCCGGCCGCACGTTCGGCGGTACGACGACCTCCCAGGTCGTCCGCCCCAGCTCCCCCTCCGCCGCGGAGCCCGTCCCGGCGCCGGCATCGACAGCGCCCAGCTGCCACACCCGGCCGGCCTGACGCAGCTCCAGCACCACCCCGGTCAACGGGGTCACCGGCTCCGGGGGCGACTGGCAGCCGAAGACGTTCCCGCCGCCGCCGTCGTCACACCCCTCGACGTACCCGCGACCGGTCACCTGGACCGGAGCACCGACGGTCAGCACCGGCGGCGTCTCCCCCGCGTCCGTGACGGCCAGGGTCGGGGCGGCGCAGGAGGCCGACGCCGACCCGGTCGGGTACGGCGTGAGCACGGCCACCAGCAGCACCAGCAGCAGCGCGCGCGACGTCCGGGTCATGGGGATCAGACTCCCCGACCCCGCGCCCGGTTCCCGACGAGGGTCACGAGCCCGCCGCCGGCCCGCCCAGACCTGCGTCCCGGGCCAACGCCACCGCCTCCGCACGGCTCCGCGCCCGCAGCTTGCCGAGCACGTCGCTGACCCGGTTCCGCACCGTCTTGGGGGACAGGAACAGCCGCCGCGCGATCGCGGCGTTGTCCAGCCCGGCCGCGACCAGCTCCAGCACCTCGCGTTCCCGGTCGGTCAGCTCGGGGAACGGCAGCGGGTCCCCGCCGGGCCGGCCGCCGGCGAACCACGCCATCACCCGGGAGGCCACCCCGGCGCCGAAGACCGCCTCCCCGCGAGCGACGGCCAGCACCGAGCGGTGCACGTCGGAGCCCTCGGCCTCCTTGAGCAGGTACCCCCGGGCGCCGGCCCGGAGCGCCGCGAAGACCGAGGCGTCGTCCTCGTCCATGGTCAGCACCAGCACCGCCACCTCCGGCCGGGCCCGGGTGATCCGGCCCGTCGCCTCCAGGCCGTCGACGCCCGGCATCCGCAGGTCCATCAGCACCACGTCCGGCCGGACCTGCTCGACCACGGCCACGGCCGCCTCACCGTCGGCGGCCTCGCCGACCACCTCGATCCCCTCGAGCTGATCGAGCACGGCGCGCATCCCGTCCCGGAAGACCGGGTGGTCGTCGACCACCACCACCCGCACCACGCGACCGGCCTCAGGCCCGCGCCCCGGCCCGCGCCCCGGCCCGCCGCCCGGCCCGGCCGCCCGGCCCGGTCTCCGGCCCGGTCACCGGTCCCCCTCGACGTACGGCAGCGTGGCCCGGACCCGGGTCCCCCCGGACGGCGAGGCCATCACCTCCAGGCGGCCGCCGACCTCCGCGGCGCGTTCGCTCATGCTGCGCAGCCCCACCCCCGGCTCGACGCGGGCCGGCACCCCCTGCCCGTTGTCGTCCACCTCGAGCACCAGGTGCCCGTCGTCGATCCGGGCGGCGACCGACAGCGCGCTGCCGGCGCTGTGGCGCAGCGTGTTGGCGACGGCCTCCGCCGCGATCGCGTACGCCGTCACCTCCAGCGCCGCCGGGATCCCGTCGGGCAGCCGCAGGTCGGTGGAGCAGCGGGGGGCGTCGATGCCGTCGACGAGCCCGGCCAGCGCCCCGGCCAGCCCCCGCTGGTCCAGTACCGGAGGCCGCAGCCCGTGCACGATGTCGCGGACCTCGCGGACGGTGGCCCGCATCCGGTCCCGCATCGTCTCCGCCCGGTCGGCGCCCTCGACGTCGCCGGCCGCCCGGAGCCGCCCGGCCAGGGCATCGAGCTGGTGGGCGGTACCGGCCAGGGTCGGGCCGAGCTCGTCGTGCAGGTCGTTGCGCAGCCGGCGACGCTCCTCCTCCCGCGCCCGGACGATCCGGGCGCGGGACCGGGCCACGTCGTCGACCAGCGCCGCGGCGTACACCAGGGTCGCCGCGCGGGAGGCCACCTCCGCCACCGCACCGCGCTCCTCGGCGCTGAGGCGCTCCCCGGCGCGGCGGAGCCCGGCGCGGAGCTCGCCCAGGTCCCGACCCAGTGCCGAGGCCGGTTCCGCGTGCCACCCGGCGACCGGCTCCCCCGACGAGGCCACGACCGTTCCGCTGTCGCGGTCCCAGAACGCGACGTACGGCAGCCGCAGCGCTCGGCGCAGCGCCTCGACGAGCAGGTCCAGCGCCTCCAGCGGCTCGGCCGCCGGGGCGAGGTGCCGGCCGACCCTGGTCACCACCGCGTACGGGTCGCCGCGGTGCCCGAACAGCCACCGGTCGACGCCGCGCTGCACCGTGGTCCGCCCGGAGGCCGCCACCAGGGCGGCCAACGCGACCAGGAGCAACCCCGGCCCCGAGGTGGCGCCGACCCGGCCCAGCAGCAGCACCGCGCCGGCGTACCCGGTCACCACCACGGCCGAGAGCACCAGCAGCACGATCGTCCTGTTCAACGCGAACGCGACGTCGAAGAGACGGTGCCGCACCATCGCGATCGCCACCCCGAACGGCGGCCCGGCCAGTCCGAGAGCCAGCACCACCTCGTTGGCGTGTCCGGGAACCGGCGCCACGAAGCCGACCAGCAGCAGGATGCCGCCGAGCAGCAGCCACTGCAGCTGCGCCCGTTGCCGACCGGCCGCCCGGCGGGTGCGCAGCAGCAGGCTGACCACCCCCAGCAGGTTGCCCAGCAGCACGCAGGCCGTCGCCCCGACCAGGGTCACCCGCATCAGCCAGCCCCAGGGCAGCGACCACGGGTTCATCAGCGCGGGGGCCACGTCGGACTCCACCGCGGAGACCATCCGCGCCAGCGTGGTCACCGTCGCCACGGCGACCACCCCGAGCACCACCGGTCGCCACCGCGGCGTCAGCGGTCGGCCGTCGGGGAAGAGCAGCAGGAGCAGCGGCAGCACCACCAGGTACGGCACGAACCCCCACACCGAGCTCCACGTCGCCAGGTCCGCCAGCGGCAGGTCGCTGCCCGGCAGGCTCGCGGCGGCGGCGTAGTAGCCGGCGACCCGGTACGGCCCGATCAGCGCCGCCCCGACCAGGATCCAGCCGACCGGGTTCCGCGGCGACGCCCGGACCACCACCGCCCCGGCGACCGGCCACACGGTGCCGAGCACGAAGTCGGCCCACAGGATCGAGGTCACCGAGGTGCGCGAGGAGAGGTACGCCGCGAGCGGGACCGAGACCACGCAGCAGACCACGCTCACCGTGGCGAGCGCCGTGGCGAGCGCCGCGGCGACGAGCGGCCCGGTGAGTCGGGTCGCCCCGGCGCCCCGCTCGACACCGGAGACCCTGCTCCCGGGCCCGGCCCGCGTCACCGCAGCCGCGGGGGGCTCCATGTGCGCATCCTGCCAGTCGCCGGGCCCGGCCGGGAGTACGTCGAGGCCGGTCCGGGCGGAACCGGGACCGGCGTCCCTGCCGCCCGGGACGCCGGGCGCCCGAGCATCGGTCGCGGCGGGACCGACCCGCCGCTCTGACCGGCCACCCACCCGGCAGCAGGCTCCAGGAAGGCGACCCGATGACCTCGACCCGACCCACCCCCACCCCCGCCCGGCTCGACCCCGCCGGCGCCGCTCCCGGCCCGGTGTCCGGCGCCGCTCCCGGCCCGGTGTCCGACCCGGTGTCCGACCCGGGACCGACCCGGCGCCGGCTCACGGCCTGGCCGCTGGTCGGCGCCGGCACCGGCGTCCTCGGGATCGTCGCCACGCTGATCACCGACCTGCACCCGATGGACTGGGCGGCCCGGACCGCGACCCCCGCGGTGCTGGACGACGTCAGCCGTACGGCGGCCCAGGCCAGCCTGGCCACCGGCTTCCTGGCCGTGCTCGGCCTCGTCGTCCTGGCCGCGTCGTGGCGGCGGCACGTCGAGCCGCGCGCGTCCGGGAGCACGGCGGCCCGGATGGTGCCCCTCGGCCTGGTCACCGCCGCCGGCGCTCTCACCCTGGGCTACGGCTACAAGGGGATGCTGGCGATCTACCTGCCCGGTGGCATCAACGCCGACGCGTTCGACACCCAGGCGCTGTACACGATGTACGTGCTCAACGACTTCGGCAGCTTCGTCGGCTGGTTCGGGGTGACGCTGAGCGCCGGCGCGGTGGCGTGGATGTCGCTGCGGGAGCGCACCGTGTCCCGGTGGATCGGGGTGGTCAGCGTGCTGCCGGTCCTGGCGGTGGCGGGGATGGCGATCGGCACCGGGCTGCCGGGATTCCCCGGGGTGGTGATGCCGCTGTGGCTGGTGATCGCCGGGACCGGTCTAGCCGTCGGTCGCAGCCCGATCACCCGCTGACCGCTCGATCCAGCGTCCCCTCGCGGCCCCGGGCCGTGCCCTGGTGACCTCGGTCACCGGGCCCGGGCCGGGTTCGCCCATTCCGGACCGCAGACGGCGCTGCTCGGATATTTTTCCGTCCCATGACTGCGCCGCCGGCACTGCCCGGACCCCCGTCCGAGGTGTGGAACCGACTGGCGTTGGCCGCGAACAACCTCTTCGCCACTCGTGACTGGGCGGAGACCTGCTGGGAGCACTTCGGCGAGGGCGAGCCCCTGGTGCTCACCGACGACGACGCCGACCCGAGCATCGTCATGGCGCTGCACCGGTCCGGGCGGCTGGTGCGGCAGTGGCGGATGATCGGGAGCGGTCCGGCCGACCAGCTCGGACCGGCCTGCGCGCCCGAGCACCGGGACAAGGCGCGCGAGCTGCTGCGTACCTTTCTCGACCGCGACCACGGGTGGGACGTCACGGTCCTCCACGACGTCGCCACCGACGAGGGCTGGGACCTGCTGCCGGGCGCGAGCGAGGTACGCCGGGTGCCGAGCCCGGTCCTCAGCCTGCCCAGCGACGACTGGGAGACCTTCCTGCTCGGGCGCAGCAAGAGCTTCCGCGAGCAGCTGCGCCGCAAGCGCAAGAAGCTCGAGCGGGAGGCACACCCGACCCTGCGGCTGGCCACCCCGCAGACCCTCGCCGCGGATCTGGAGACGTTCTTCTCCCTGCACCAGCTGCGCTGGGGGGATGACGCTCCGCTGGCGCACGGGGCGCAGCGGGAGTTCCAGGTGGCGTTCGCACGGCGCGCCGCGGACCACGGCTGGCTGCGGCTGTGGTTCCTCGAGGTCGACGGCCGGGCGGTGGCGACCTCGCTCGGGTACCGCTTCGGCGACGCCGAGTACTTCTACCAGAGCGGCCGCGACCCGGCGTTCGAGCACCTCTCGGTGGGTGCGGTGATGATGGGGCACGCGATCCAGGGCGCGGTCGAGAGCGGTGCGGTCGAGTACCGGCTGCTCCGCGGCGACGAGGGATACAAGGCGCGCTGGGCCGACCACGACCGGGCGGTCCAGACCGTGGCCGTCGCGCGCTCCCTGCGCGGACGTGCCGCGGTGCAGCTGGCGGCGCGGCGGGCTGCGGAGCGGGCCCGGGACGCCGGGGTCGGTCCGGCGTAGGTCCGGCGTAGGACCCGCGAGAGCTCGGGAGCGCTCGGCCAGGACCCGGCCAGCGCTCGGCCAGCGCTCGGCCAGGACCCGGCTAGGAGCCGGCGACCGTCCGGAGCATCGCCGCGAGCGCCGGCACGCCCAGCCCGTCCGGGCCGGAGCCGGCGAGCTTGCGTCCGAGCCGGCGAGCGAAGTAGGCCACCCACAGCTCCTCGCTGATCCCCTCGACACCGGCCGCCGCGGCGGTGGTGGTCAGCGCGGCCCGCGACCCCTCGAACAACGGCGAGCTCTCCCAGGCCGACCGGAACGCCGCGACCACCCGGTCGTCGGACCACCGGGTGAGGCCGATCCCGTGCTCGAGGCTGGCCACCGCGACGTGCATGCTGTCGAAGCCGGGGACCCCGTCCGCGACGGCGAACTCCCAGTCGACGATGCCGACCAGCCGGTCGCCGTCGACCAGCCAGTTCTGCGCCGAGAGGTCCTTGTGCTGCACCACGGTGACCGAGAGGTCGCTCAGGTCGTTGCGCGCCGCCTGCACCAGTCGGCGCTCGCGGTCGGAGAGGTCTGCGCCCAGCGCCCGGTCCAGGGGCTGCAGCAGCTGGTGCTGCAGCGTGCCGTGGCCGGCGGTGGTCGCGGCGAGCCGGACCAGGCCGTCGCGCAGGTGGTCGTGCTGAGGCAGCCACGCCATCGTGTGCGCGTCCCGCGGGGTGACCGGCAGCACCGTGGCCACCGCGCCCGGCATCCCCTCCTGCACGACGGCGCCACCGAGGTCGCCGAGCAGCCGGGGGGCGATGCCGGCCGGGGCCACCGCTGCGAGGAAACGGGTCTCCCGGGCCACCCCCTCGTTGCCCGGGAGGGGCTGCTTGACCAGCAGCAGCGGGAACTCGCCGTGCCCGAAGACGAAGCTCGTCGAGGCCGAGGACCGCTCCAGGGTCAGCAGGCTGAGCGCCGGGGGCTTGGCGGGCAGCCGGTCCGAGGCAGCCACCAGCTGCGGCCACGCGTCGAGGACCCGCCGCAGCAGCGCGTCCGAGGTCTCCGAGTGGTGCCGGGGCCGGGCCCGGAGCACGGCGGCCAGCGGGCGGGTCGGCACGTTCCGGCGCCCTACCGCTGCCCGGACCAGTCCGCCGCGCTCCCGCGCCGGCAGTCCGTGGTTGAGCGCCTGGCCCATCAGCCGGGCCAGGAACGCCGCCGGCTGCGGCGCGCTGACGTCGTACGTCGCCTTCCGGGGATGCCGCAGACGGGCGTAGCTGCCGCGGCTCATGCCGCTCCTCGCCGGGCTGGGCGAACGGGGGGCGGGGTCACGGCCGACAGGCTACGGGGCCCCCGGGGCGCGCTCGGCGTGCGGTTCCGACCCGTCCGGGATCGACGGTGTCAGCGTGACAACAGCCGGGCCCTCGTCGAGGACCCGGCTGTCGTGCCCCGCGGACATCACGTCTGCGGCTGGCTGGCGGTGGCGGAGGGATTTGAACCCTCGGTGGATTTGCACCCACAAACGCTTTCGAGGCGTTCTCCTTAGGCCGCTCGGACACGCCACCGCCGGGAAGGTTACCGGAGCGGGTCGGGGCCGTGGAAATCGGGCACGGGCCTGGCTCGGAGCCTTGCGCGGGGCGGCCGACCCGCCGGGGCAGGGATCCACCCTCCGGGTCGTGTGCCTGACCACGCGCCCCGCCGCGTCAGGGGGCACACGACCCCGAGGCAGGGGGATCCACCCTCCGGGTCGTGTGCCTGACCACGCGCCCCACCGCGTCAGGGGGCACACGACCCCGAGGCAGGGGGTCACCCGACCCGGGGAGCAGGCCCCGGCACCCGTGACACCCCTCAGCCGCGCGGACCGAGCGACGCCGCGACGATGCGCTCCCACAGTCGGTCGATGCCGGCCGCGGCCACATGGGCCTGCGTCGCCAGGGCCCGCCACACCACCTCACCCGATTCGGTCACCAGGCGGGTCACCCCCTCCGCTGCGCAGTCCCGCTGCTCGGCTCCGGGCGCCAGGTCCAGCAGCGCGTCCTGGATCCGGGACGGCGACAGGTCGCGCCCGTCCACCTCCTCGACGAGCACCTCGCGTCCGGCCCGCAGCACCCGCGTGCTGCTGAGCAGTCGCCCCGCGACCTCGCCGTACCGGCCGAGCACCAGGGTCTCGCGCAGCAGCGCCGAGGCGTCGCCGGCCAGGTCCACCCGGGTGCTCCGCCGTACGTCGGAGCCGGCCGAGGACACGAACGGCAGCGTCTCGTGCACCAGGGAGCCGCCGTCCTCGACGACCACGGACAGGTCCCAGCGGGCCGTACCGCCCCGCATGTCGTAGGCCACCGTCCCGCTCGTCTCCACCAGGTGCAGCCGCACACCGGGACCCACGCGTACGTCGACCCGCACGTCGTCCCCGGCCAGCAGCAGCGCCCGGTCCGGGACCAGTGCCACCCGAGCGGTGCTGCCCCGCAGTTCTTGCAGCACCGCCCGGAAGGCCCCGCCCCGAGACACGACCCGACAGTCCGCACCGCCACGACCTCCCGGCTCGACGACCAGCGTCGTCGTCTCAGTGGGAGTGAGCGTGGTCATCGGCATGGCCGAGCAGAGCGTCGTCGAGCCGGGGCCCGTGGGAGTGCGGCGCCATCGGGCCGGGGTCGACGGGGATCAGGTGACCGGCCCGGTAGCGAACCAGCTCCGAGCGCACCCAGTCGACGACCGCGGCGACGGAGCCGGGGTCCGTGCGGGACAGCGCCACCACGGGCGCGCCGTCACGGGCCACGGTCGCGTCCCACCGCATCGCCTCCACGTCGACGCCGACGTACGGGCCGAGGTCGGTCTTGTTGACGACCAGCAGGTCCGCTCGTTCGATGCCGGGCCCACCCTTGCGGGCCACGTCACCGCCGCCGGCGACGTCGAGCACGAACACCTGGGTGTCGACCAGCGCCGGCGAGAACGTGGCGGTGAGGTTGTCGCCCCCCGACTCGATCAGCACCAGGTCCAGCGGTCCCTGGTCGGCCTCCAGGTCCTCGGCCGCGATCAGGTTGGCGGTGATGTCGTCACGGATCGCGGTGTGGGGGCAGGCGCCGGTCTCCACCGCTCGGACCCGGTCGGGGTCGAGGACCCCGGCGGCGCGGATCATCCGGGCGTCCTCGTCGGTGTAGATGTCGTTGGTGACGACCCCGATCTCCAGGGTGGCCGCGAGCTCGCGGCACAGCAGCATGATCAGCGAGCTCTTGCCGGTGCCGACGGGCCCGCAGATGCCCAGGCGCAGCGCTCGGCGCGGTCCGTCGGCTCTCGGGTCGGTGACGTTCGCGGAACGGGTCTCAGGCACTGAACAACCTCCGGGTGGTCGTGGCGTGGGTCTCGGCGTACTGCTCGATGGCGGGCGCGTTGCGGGCGGGGATCTGGCCGGGCTCTCGCAGCGGGGCACAGGCGGCGACCAGGGACTCGACGTCCTCGAAGGCGTCGACCACCCAGCCGGCCGCGTCCGCGGGGTCCAACGGGCGGAGCTTCAGGGCCGCGCTGAGCACCGTCTGCACGTCGTCGTACCCGACCACCCGGGCCAGCGCCTCGGGCGCCAGCCCGGTGGCCGCCGCGATCGCCCCGAGCACCAGCGGCCGTGGCGGCGCGGGGGGAAGCTCCGGCAACGACCACAGGCGTTGTCCGAGCCGCAGCATCGCCTTCCCCATCGAGCGCGACGTGGCCCGCATCGCGCGCGCTCGGGCGTGCGCGCCGCCCAGGCGTCGAGCACGGCGCGGACGTCACCGCCGGAGGCCAGCCGCGCCGCGGTGACGACGGCGGTCGCGGCCTCGGTGCGCACCACGGTCCGCAGCCGGAGAGCGACGTACGCCGGCACGTCGCTGATGCCCGCGGCCAGCGCCGGCTCGAGCCCACCGGACTGGGTGTGCCCGGCGACCGGCAGTCGGGCATCGGCCAGCAGCAGCGCCAGCAGCTCGGGCGAAGCACACCTCACGACGACCACCCCCTCAGAACATCGAGTAGAGCTGCGCCAGCGGCAGCTCGGTCGCGGGAGCGGGCGTGACCAGCTCCCCGTCGATGGTGATCGCGAACGTCTCCGGGTCCACCTCGATCGCCGGCAGGGCGGAGTTGTTGACCATCTGGGCCTTGCCGACGTCCCGGGTCGCGGTGACCCCCTCCAGCCGACGGCGGAGCCCCAGCCGGTCCCCCAGACCGTCGGCCAGAGCCGCCGGGGAGACGAACGAGACCGCATGGTCGGACCCGTCCTCGACCAGCGTGGGCCGCATCAGCACCGGCTGCGGTGTGGGGATCGAGGCGTTGGGGTCGCCCAGCGCACCCCAGACCAGCGCACCGCCCTTGATCACCACCGCGGGCCGGATGCCGAAGAACTTCGGCTCCCACAGCACCAGATCGGCGAGCTTCCCCGGCTCGACCGAGCCGACCTCGTGGTCGATGCCGTGGGCGATCGCCGGGTTGATCGTGTACTTCGCGACGTACCGTCGGGCCCGCTCGTTGTCGGCCGGGAGGTTCTCCCCGAGGCGGCCGAACCGCTGCTTCATCACGTGCGCGACCTGCCAGGTCCGGCAGATCACCTCACCGATCCGCCCCATCGCCTGGGCGTCGGAGGAGGTCACCGACATCGCGCCGAGGTCGTGCAGCAGGTCCTCGGCCGCGATCGTGGTGGCCCGGATCCGGGACTCGGCGAACGCCAGGTCCTCGGGCACCCGCGGGTTCAGGTGGTGGCAGACCATCAGCATGTCGAGGTGCTCGGCCACCGTGTTCACGGTGTGCGGCAGGGTCGGGTTGGTCGAGCCGGGGATGACGTGCGGCTGGCCGGCGACCTTGACGATGTCCGGGGCGTGCCCGCCGCCCGCACCCTCGGCGTGGAAGGCGTGGATGGACCGACCGGCGATCGCCGCCAGCGTCGACTCGAGGTAGCCCGCCTCGTTGAGGCTGTCGGAGTGCAGCGCCACCTGGAGACCGTGCTCGTCCGCGGCGCGCAGGGCGGCGTCGATGGCGGCCGGGGTGGAGCCCCAGTCCTCGTGCACCTTGTACGCCGCCGCGCCCGCCAGGGCCTGCTCGGCCAGGCCCGCCGCCGACACGGTGTTGCCCTTGCCCATCAGCAGCACGTTGACCGGCAGCGAGTCCAGCGCCCGGTGGACCGCCCGCAGGTGCCAGGCCCCCGGGGTGACCGTGGTGGCCTTGGACCCCTCGGACGGGCCGGTGCCGCCGCCGCCGATGGTCGTCACCCCGGTGGCCAGCGCCTCGACGACCTGGGAGCGCGAGAGCAGGTGGACGTGGATGTCGATCCCGCCCGCGGTGAGGATCTTCCCCTCGCCGGAGATGACGTCGGTGGACGGACCGATCACCAGGTCCGGGTGCACCCCGTCGGCGATGTCGGGGTTGCCCGAGCGGCCCAGCGCCACGATGCGGCCGTCGCGCAGCCCCACGTCGGCGCGGACGATCCCCCCGTGGTCGAGCACGACCGCGTTGGTGATCACCGTGTCCAGCGCGCCCTCGGCGCGGGAGAGCGTCGACTGGGCCATCGACTCGCGGATCGACTTGCCGCCGCCGAAGATCGCCTCCTCGCCGCCGACGGTGTGGTCGTCCTCGACCTCGATCCACAGGTCGGTGTCGCCGAGGCGGACCTGGTCCCCGGTGGTGGGGCCGTACAGCGCGGCGTACGCCTCACGGGAGAGCTCAACCATCGGCAGGCTCCCGCACCTGGATGCCCGGCACCCGGCGGTGTCCGCGCAGCGCCACGATCGCGACCTCGCGCGAGGCGCCCGGCTCGAAGCGCTGCGAGGTGCCGGACGGGACGTCCAGCCGGAACCCCTCGGCGGCCGCGCGGTCGAAGGAGAGCGCGGCGTTGACCAGCGGCAGGTGGACGTGGGACCCGACCTGGACCGGCCGGTCGCCGGTGTTGACGATCACCAGCCGACCGCGCTCGGACTCGCTCCGGTCGGCGTTCAGGACGATCGTGCCGGGCGCGCAGCGGATCGCGCCCGGGCCCTCGCTGGAGGCGGACATCGGGGCTCCTAGGAGATCGGGTGGTGGAGGGTGACGAGCTTGCGGCCGTCGGGGAAGGTCGCCTCGACCTGCACGTCGCTGAGCATCGGAGGTACGTCGGGCATCACCTGCTCGCGGGTCAGCACGGCCCGACCGGTCTCCATCAGCTCCGGGACCGAGGCGCCGTCGCGGGCCCGCTCGATCACCCAGGTGCTGAGCAGCGCCACGGACTCGGGGTAGTTCAGCCGGACGCCCCGGGCCAGCCGGTCGCGGGCGACCATCCCGGCCACGGCGAGCAGCAGCTTCTCGGTGTCGGAGGGGGTCAGGTGCATCTCAGACCGCCATCACGGAGCGGACCTGGTCCAGCGCGTCCGGGCCGCCCGCGCCGTGCGCGGTGACCCGACCCGACTCGACGACGTAGTAGCCCTGGGTGGCCCGCAGCGCGAACCCCACGTGCTGCTCGACGAGCAGCACCGCGAGGTCGCCGCGGCCGGTCAGGTCGCTGATCACCTGCTCGATCTCGGCGACCACGTTGGGCTGGATGCCCTCGGTGGGCTCGTCGAGGATCAGCATCCGCGGGCGGGTGAGCAGGGTGCGGGCGATCGCCAGCTGCTGCCGCTGTCCTCCGGAGAGCAGGCCGGCGCGGCGCGCCAGCAGCGGGGTGAGCGCGGGGAAGGTGTCCAGGGCCTCGTCGATGGCGGCCCGGTCCCGGCCGGCGACCAGCTGGAGGTTCTCCAGCGTGGTCATCTGGCCGAACGACTGCTGCCCCTGGGGGACGTAGCCGAGACCACGACGCACCCGCTGGTTCGGGCGCATCTTGGTGACGTCCTCGCCGTCGAGCAGCACCGCGCCCGACTTCAGGGGCAGCAGCCCGACCGCGGCCCGCAGCAGCGTGGTCTTGCCGGCTCCGTTGTGCCCGATCACCGCCACCGCGCCGCCCGCGGGCACCTCCAGGGACACCTCGTGCAGGATCCGGGTGCGGCCGTAGCCGGCGACCACGTCGCACATCTGCAGCATCAGGTCCGGCATCACGCGGCCCCTTCCACGGTGTGCCCGAGGTAGACGCGCTGCACCTCGGGGTTGGCCCGGATCTCCGCGACCGAGCCGGTGGCCAGGACCTCGCCGGCGTGCATCACGGTGACCACGTCGGCGAAGCTGCGCACGAAGTCCATGTCGTGCTCGATCACCACGACGGTGCGCTCGCGACCGATCCGGTGCAGCAGCTCGCCGGTCTCCTGCCGCTCCTCCGCGGACATCCCGGCGACGGGCTCGTCGAGCAGCATCACCCGGGCGTCCTGCACCAGGAGCATCCCGATCTCCAGCCACTGCTTCTGGCCGTGGGCGAGCACCCCCGCGGGGCGGTCGGCGAGGTCGGTGAGGCCGATCGTGTGCAGCGCCTCGTCGACGTACGCCGGCACCCCGCGGCGGGCGCGCCAGAGCCCGCGGGTCCGGCGGTGCACCCCGCCGGCGATGTCGAGGTTCTGCAGGACGGTGAGCTCCTCGAAGACCGTGGCGGTCTGGAAGGTGCGGCCGACCCCCAGCCGGGCGATCGCCTGGCTGCTCATCCCCAGCAGGTCGTGGTTCTCGAAGCGGGCCAGGCCGGTGGCGTGCACCAGCCCGGTCAGGGCGTCGACCACGGTGGTCTTGCCCGCGCCGTTCGGGCCGATCAGGAAGTGCACCTGCCCCTGGAGCAGGGTGAGGTCGACGTCCGCGACGGCGACGAACCCGTCGAACTCGACGCGGATGCCGCGGACCTCGAGGTAGTCGAGCTTGGGCGAGCTCATGCCGGGACCTCCTGCTGCTCGGTGGCGACCTGCTGGGGGGACGGTGCCGTCGGGCGCGACCGGCGCGGGCGGACGAACCGGAGCCGGCCCAGCCCCTGAGCGAGCCCGCCCGGCAGCAGGAGCACGACCAGGACGAACAGGGCACCCTGGAAGTAGGACCACGAGCCCGGGAAGGTCTCCGACAGCGAGGTCTCGGCGTACCCGACGATGAGGGCGCCCACGGCCGGGCCGAGCAGGGTGGCGCGGCCACCGAGTGCGACCCCGGCGATCAGGGCGATCGAGGCGACCACGCCCACGTCGTCGGGCGAGATGATGCCGACGACCGGGACGAACAGCGCACCGCCGATGCTGGCCAGCACCGCGGCCACGACGTACGCGACGAGCTTGACGTTCGCCGGGTCGTGCCCGAGGAAGCGGACGCGCTCCTCGGCGTCCCGGGTGGCGATCAGCAGCTCACCGAAACGGCTGCGGTAGAGCTGCCCGACCAGGGCGATCGAGCCCAGCAGCACAGCGGCGGCGATGAAGTAGAGCAGCCGCCGGTTGGCCGGGTCGTAGAGCGAGTAGCCGAAGAAGCCCTGGAAGTTGTTGAGCCCGTTGAAGCCGCCGGTCGTCTTGACCTGCCCGATCAGCAGGATCGCGAAGGCGGCGGCGAGCGCCTGGGACAGGATCGCGAAGTAGGCGCCCTTGACCCGGCGCTTGAAGACCGCGAGACCGAGCACGGTGGCGACCAGCGCCGGCAGCACCAGCACCGCGGCGAGCGCGAACACCGGGCTGCGGAACGGCTCCCACCAGCCGGGCATCTCGCCCCCGGCGTACAACGTCATGAAGTCGGGGACGCCGCCGGGGCCGGCGTCGGTGAGCTTGAGGTGCATCGCCATCGCGTAGGCGCCGAGGCCGAAGTAGAGGCCCTGCCCGAGCACCAGCATCCCGCCGCGACCCCACGCCAGGCCGATGCCGACGGCGGCGATCGCGTAGCAGCAGTACTTGGCCAGCAGGCCGAGCCGGAAGTCGGTGAGCAGCGCCGGGGCCAGCACGAGCAGGCCGACGGCGAGCAGGGCCCAGCCGATCAGGCCGCGGTACCGGGTCACCGCACTCATGCCAGGCTCCTGGTCCGCACCGCGAAGATGCCCTGGGGTCGGACCTGGAGGAACACCACGATGGCCAGGAACACCATCACCTTGGCGATCGACCCGCTGGTGGCGTACTCGAGGAAGGACTGGCCGAGACCGATGCCGAACGCGGCGATCACGGTCCCCTTGACCTGTCCGATGCCGCCGACCACGACGACGAGGAATGCCTCGACGATGTACGACGACCCGATGCTCGGGCCGGTGGAGCCCAGCAGGGTGAGGGCCACGCCCGCGATCCCGGCCAGGCCGGAGCCGATGAAGAAGGTGATCCGGTCGGTACGCCGGGTGGAGACGCCGAGGGTCTCGGCGAGGTCGCGGTTCGACACGGTGGCACGGACCTCGCGACCCAGCGCGGTGTACTTCAGGACGCCGAAGACACCCGCCAGGCAGGCCAGCGCCAGCACCACGATGAACAGCCGCGACAGCGGGAAGTCGTAGCCCAGGATCGGCACCGCCCCGGACAGCCAGCCCGGAGCCGGCACCTCCTTCGCCGGCGCGCCGAAGACGTCGCGGGCCACCTGCTGGAGGATCAGGCCCACGCCGTACGTCACCAGGAGCGTGTCGAGTGGCCGGTGGTACATCCACCGGATCACCCCCATCTCCAGGAGCACCCCGAGCAGGCCGCCGACCAGGAAGCCGATCGGCAGTCCGACCATCAGGCTCCAGCCTGCGCTGCCGATCACGACGTTGAGCACGTACGCCGTGTAGGCGCCGGCCATGAGGAACTCGCCGTGGGCCATGTTGATCACGCCCATCTGGCCGAACGTCAGCGTCAGGCCGATGGCGATGAGCAGCAGGACCGCTCCGGCGGAGAGGCCGGTGAAGACCTGGGACAGCAACGCGTCCATGAGAAGCCCCTTCCAAGGTGCGGGGCCGGTGGGGGTTGGCTACCCCACCGGCCGCGCTGGCGACGGTGTCGGGAGTGGTGCTGGTGGGCTCAGGACCGACGGGGGGTGAGCGCCGTCCTCACTGGCCCTCCCACCAGGAGTAGGACTCCAGGAACGGGTCGGGCTCGACCGGCTCCTCCGAGGACCAGACGGTGTCGATCAGTCCGTTGGGCTGGATCTCGCCGACCAGGGCGGTCTTGGCGATGTGGTGGTTCTCACCGTTGACGGTGACGGTCCCCTCGGGCGCGTCGAAGGTGATGCCGTCGGCCGCGTCCGTGACCGCGTCGGTGTCGAACGAGCCGGCCTCCTCGACCATGCCCTTCCACAGGTAGAGCGAGGTGTAGGCGGCCTCCATCGGGTCCGAGGTCACCGCCTTGGCGCCGTTGGCCGCCTTGAACGCCGTGACGAAGGAGTCGTTCACCGGGGAGTCGATGGTCTGGTAGTAGTTCCAGGCCGTGTACTGCCCGACCAGGTTGTCGACTCCGACCCCGGGAACCTCCTCCTCGGCGATCGAGACCGAGACCACCGGCATCTTCTCGGCCGTGAGTCCCTTGCCGCGGTACTCCTTGAAGAACGCGACGTTCGAGTCCCCGTTGAGGGTGTTGAAGACGGCATCGGCGCCGGCGGCCTTCACCTTGTCCACGACCGTGCCGAAGCTGGTCGAGCCCAGCGGCTGGTACTCCTCGCCCTTGACCTCGATGCCGTACTCCTCGGCGTAGGCCCTGATGATGGCGTTCGCGGTGCGCGGGAAGACGTAGTCCGAGCCGACCAGGAAGATGGACTCGATGCCCTTCTCGTCCTTGAGGTAGTCGAGCCCGGGGATGATCTGCTGGTTCGTGGTGGCGCCGGTGTAGAAGATGTTCGGGCTGGCCTCCAGCCCCTCGTACTGCACCGGGTAGAACAGCAGCGAGTCGTTCCCCTCGAAGACCGGCAGCATCGCCTTGCGGGAGCTGGAGGTCCAGCCGCCGAAGACGGCCGCGACGCAGTCCTGCTGGATCAGCTTGGTGGCCTTCTCGGCGAAGACGGTGGGCTCGGACTGGCCGTCCTCGGAGACGATCTCGATCTGCTTGCCGAGGACGCCGCCGTCGGCGTTGATCTCGTCGGCAGCCAGGGAGAGGGACTTGAAGACGGTGGTCTCGCTGATCGCCATCGTCCCCGACAGCGAGTTGAGGAAGCCGACCTTGACGGAGTCGCCGGAGGTGTCGACGCAGGAGTCGGCGGCAGCAGCGGTCTCGCCGGTCTTGGCGCCACAGCCGCTGGCGGCGAGGCCGACAGCCAGCACAGCGGGGAGCGCGAGGGCGCGACGGAACAGGGTGTGAGGCACGAGGTGACGTCCCTTCTCGGGCGTGGTCCCGGGGGACCACGGCAGGGGTGAGGGGACCAGCACTGCGATGTGCTGCTCCTCCGGCCGATCGGCCGGCGGGTGTCCCCGAATGTCGGCCATCGTGGTGCGCCACTGTTTCCGCGGCGTGACGTCGGGGTCACGTTCATCGGCCGGCTGACCGGGGTGTGTGAACGTTCTCGTCCGGGTCGTGTGTCCGAGGACGCGGCGGGGCGCGTGCTGAGGCACACGACCGCACCGGGCAGGGGTCGCGACGCCGGGTCAGCCGACGACGATCACGTGCAGGGTCCGCGGACCGTGCACCCCCTCGACCCGGTCGAGCTCGATGTCGCTGGTCGCCGACGGGCCGGAGATCCAGGTCAGCGGACGGGCCGGGTCGAGCAGCGCGATCGCCTCCGGCACGTCGGCGACCACCTGCTCGGCCCGCACCACGCACACGTGCAGGTCCGGCACCAGGGAGATCGCCCGGCGCCCCTGCCCGGGACCGTGGTCCAGCACGATCGTCCCGGTCTCGGCGATCCCGACGGTGGCCTCGGTGACCACCGCATCGATCCCGTCCAGCTGGTACGCCGTCAGCCCGTCGTCCACGGTGGCGCCCGGCACCTCCACCGACAACCCGGCCGGGACCACCACCGAGGACCCGTCCGGGAGCGCGGCCCGCACCAGGGAGCCCAGCTCGTCGGCGGAGCCCCGCACCACCACGGCCCGGTAGTCGGCCACCCGGTCCGCGAACAGGTCGACCAGGGCAGCGGCGTCCTGGGGCGGGCCGGAGGACGTGGCCGGAGCCACCACCGGCTCGGGGTCCGGCGTCACATCGGCCAGCGCCGCCCGGACCCGGCCGAGGATGTCGTCGCGGGCGCTCACGACCGGCCTCCGTCGGTCCGCTTCCACCAGGCCCGGAACGACTCCCGGGGTGGGGCGGGCAGGTCCCGGGCCCCGGTCCACGCGGCGCCGGGCCCCGGGATCCGGCCGGCGGCGCGCCGGCCGCCGGGCAGCGTCGTACGGCCGAACCGGTCGAGCACCCGGCCGGCGACCCCGGCGGCGCGCTCGGCCCAGCCGAGCCGGCGCGCGTCGCTGAACGCCCACGCCGCCGACCGCATCGCCACCGCCTCCGGCTTCGGCACCCGGTCGTCGCGGTGGCCGTCGACGACCTGCGAGCGCAGGTGCACCAGCACCTCGGGGATGTCGATGCGCACCGGGCAGACCTCGAAGCAGGCACCGCAGAGCGAGGAGGCGTACGGCAGCGAGTCGGTCTGCTCGTCGACACCGACCCCCTTCATCAGCGGGTTGAGGATCGCGCCGATCGGTCCCGGGTACACCGAGCCGTAGGCGTGCCCGCCGGTCCGCTCGTAGACCGGGCAGACGTTGAGGCACGCCGAGCAGCGGATGCAGCGCAGCGCCTGACGGCCGACCTCGTCGGCCAGCGCGCGGGTGCGCCCGTTGTCGAGCAGCACCACGTGCACCTCCTGCGGCCCGTCGCCGGGGGTGATGCCGGACCAGGTCGAGGTGTACGGGTTCATCCGCTCCCCGGTCGAGGAGCGGGGCAGCAGCCGCAGCAGCGGGTCCAGCTCGGCCCAGGTCGGCACCACCTTCTCGATCCCCACCACGCTGACGAGCACCTCGGGCAGGGTCAGGCACATCCGGCCGTTGCCCTCGGACTCCACCACCACCAGGGTCCCGGTCTCGGCGACCGCGAAGTTGGCCCCGGACACCCCGACCTTGGCGCGCAGGAACTTCTCCCGCAGGTGCTCCCGGGCCGCGGCGGCGAGCACCGCCGGCTCGTCGGTGAGGTCGGCAGGTGCCGGGCGGCCGGCGCCGGCCATCTCGCGCCGGAAGATCTCGCGGACCTCGGACCGGTTGCGGTGGATCGCCGGCACCAGGATGTGGCTGGGCAGGTCCCCGCCCAGCTGCACGATCAGCTCGGCCAGGTCCGTCTCCCAGGCGGCGATCCCCTCCGCGGCCAGCGCCTCGTTGAGACCGATCTCGGCGGTGGCCATCGACTTCACCTTCACCACCTCGTCCACGCCGTGGTCGCGGGCCACCCGGGCCACCACCGCGCAGGCCTCGGCCGCGTCACGGGCCCAGTGCACGATGGCGCCGGCGGCGGTCAGCGTCTCCTCGAGGCGGACCAGCTGCCGGTCCAGGTCGCGCAGGGCGCGGTCCTTGACCGCGGCGCCGGCCAGCCGCAGGTCCTCCCAGTTCTCGACCTCGGCGACCACGCCGGCGCGCTTGCCGCGGATCACGCCGGTGGCGTGGGCGAGGTTGTGCCGCAGCTGGGTGTCGGCGAGCGCCGCGCGCGCCGCGGTCGGGAACGCCGGCATCCCGACGAACGTGCCGGTCATGCCCCCACCCCCGCCGGCGCGTCCTCGGTGGCGGCCAGCACCTCGGCCAGGTGCATCACCCGGACGCCGGCCTGCTGGCGCGACAGCACCCCGCCGATGTGCAGCAGGCACGAGTTGTCCCCGGCGACCAGGATCTCGGCTCCGGTCTCCCGGACGTGCCGGGCCTTGTCGGCCCCCATCGCCACCGACGTGTCGGCGTTCTTGACCGCGAACGTGCCGCCGAAGCCGCAGCACTCCTCCGCGGCCGGGAGCTCGGCCAGCCGGATCCCCCGCACCGCCTGGAGCAGCCGCCGCGGCCGGTCCCCCACCCCGAGCATCCGCAGCGAGTGACACGTCGGGTGGTAGGTGACCCGGTGCGGGAAGTAGGCCCCCACCTCGGTCACCCCGAGCACGTCGACGAGGAACTCGGACAGCTCGTGCACCCGAGGGCCGGTCTCCGCGACGGCGCGGACCAGGCCGGGGTCGCCGGAGCGGCGGGCGACCAGTCCGTGCTGGTGCCGGGCCGAGCCGGCGCAGGACCCGCTCGGCGTCACGATCGCGTCGTACCCGTGGAACGCGTCGACGAAGGTGCGCACCACGGGCACCGCCTCGTCGAGGTATCCGGTGTTCACCATCGGCTGGGCGCAGCAGGTCTGCGCGGCCGGGAACTCCACGTCCACGCCGAGCCGGCGCAGCAGCGTCACCACCGCCCTCCCGGTGTCCGGGAACATCGCGTCGTTGACGCACGTGACCATCAGGGCGACCCGCATGGGCTCCATCCTCTGCCGGGGGGTGTGGCGGTTGGCAAGTGCGCCGCCCGCGGGGGTGTCGCGGCGACCCCGGGATGTCGCCCGGGTCGACTGCTCCGCGCGGCCGGTGTCGTTCGTTGGGGTCGTGTGCCTGCTGACGCGGCCCGGCGCGTCCGTGGGCACACGACCCTGATGATCCGAGGGCGGCTGACCGGCCCCGGCCAGCTCTCCGGGGTCGTGTGCCTGCCGACGCGGCCCGGCGCGTCCCCAGGCACACGACCCGGCCGAGCACACACCGGCGCGTCCTCGGACACACGACCCCCCAGCACCAGGCGGGTCACCGGGCGACCCGGCGCTCGGCCGCATCCCAGTCCAGCCCGGGGCGCGGCTCGTGGCGCCGCACCGGATGGGTACGCCGCAGCAGCCCGCGCATCGCGGCCAGGTCCGGCAGGTCCGCGCCCAGGGCCCGCGCCTGGACCAGGACGTTCCCCAGCGCGGCGGCCTCGGTCGGACCGGCCAGCACCGGCAGCCCGCAGGCGTCGGCGGTCAACTGGCACAGCAGCCGGTTCTGGGAGCCGCCACCGACCACGTGCACCACGTCGACCGGCCGGTCGGCCAGCCGGGACGCCGTGCGCAGGTGCCGCCGGTACGCCAGCGCCAGGCTGTCCAGGACACAGCGGACGACCGGGACCGGTCCGTCCGGCACCGGCTCCCCGGCCTCCCGGGCCAGGGCCGCGATCCGGTCCGGCATCGGGTCGGCCGCCGTCGCCGGGGGCAGGAGCCGCGGGTCGTTGATGTCGACGACGGTCCGCAGCGCGGGGGCCTCCGCGGCCGCGGCCAGCAGGGTGGCCAGGTCGGTGCCGGGCACTCCGCGGGCGGCCCAGTCCCGCAGCGACTCCGAGAGCACCCACAGCCCCATCACGTTCTTGAGGAACCGGATGGTGTCGTCGACGCCACCCTCGTTGGTGAAGTCGGCCTCCCGGGCGGACTCGGTGAGCACCGGGGCGTCGAGCTCCAGCCCGACCAACGACCAGGTGCCTGAGGAGATGTAGGCGAAGGACTCCCTCTCCGCGGGTACGCCGACCACCGCCGAGGCGGTGTCGTGGGAGCCGACCGCGATCACCGGCACCGCCGGGTCCAGCCCCAGGTCAGCGGCCACCTCCGGCAGCAGCGGCCCGACCCGGTCACCGGCCGAGCGCAGCGGCGGCAGGATGCCGTCCGGCACCCCGGCCCGGACCGCGAGCTCCCGCGCCCAGGCCCGGGCCCGGACGTCGTACAGGCCCGTGGTCGAGGCGTTCGTGCGCTCGGCGCCGATCTCACCGGTGAGCCAGAAGCCGAGCAGGTCCGGCAGCAGCAGCATCGTGGCCGCCGATTCCAGCGCCGCGCCGCCGGCCGCGGCCACCAGCTGGTAGAGCGTGGTGAACGGCAGCTGCTGGAGCCCGGTCACCTCGTACTGCTCGGCGGCCGGGATCTTCTCCCGCACCTGCTCGGCCACCCCGGCGGTGCGCGGGTCGCGGTGGGAGTACGGGTTGCCGAGCAGGTCGCCGTCGGCGTCGAGCAGCCCGTGGTCGACCGCCCAGGAGTCGATGCCGATCCCGTGCAGCGGACCGGACCCGGCCACCTGACGCAGCCCGGTCAGCACCTCGCGGTGGAGGCCGAGCACGTCCCAGTACAGGGAGCCGCGGACCGGCACGGCACCGTTGGCGAACCGGTGCACCTCGGTCAGCTCGAGCCGCTCCGCCCCGGGTTCCGTCGAGACGACCCCGGCCATCACCCGGCCGCTGGTGGCACCGAGATCGACGGCCGCGACCCGCAGGGCACTCACCGCAGGAACGCGGCCGCGACACCCGCGTCCACGGGCACGTGCAGCCCGGTGGTGTGGGAGAGGTCCGGGCCGCACAGCACGTAGACGGCGTTGGCGATGTTCTCCGGCAGCACCTCCCGCTTGAGGATGGTGCGCTGGGCGTAGAACTTGCCGAGGTCCTCCTCCTCCACGCCGTACACCGCGGCCCGGTTGGCGCCCCAGCCGCCGGCGAAGATCCCGGAGCCCTGCACCACCCCGTCCGGGTTGACCCCGTTGACCTTCACACCGTGCTCGCCGAGCTCGGCGGCGAGCAGCCGCACCTGGTGGGCCTGATCGGCCTTGGCGGCGGAGTAGGCGACGTTGTTGGGGCCGGCGAACACGGAGTTCTTCGACGAGATGTAGACGATGTCGCCGCCCAGCTGTTGGTCGATGAGCACCCGGGCCGCCGCCTGCGCGACCAGGAACGAGCCCTTGGCCATCACGTCGTGCTGGAGGTCCCAGTCGGCGGCGGTGGTCTCCAGCAGCGACTTGGACAGCGACAGGCCGGCGTTGTTGACCACCAGGTCCACGCCGCCGAACGCCAGCACGGTGGCCTCGATCATCGCGGCGACCGCGTCCGGGTCGGAGACGTCGGCGGCGACACCGACCGCGACGTCGGTCCCACCGATCTCCGCCGCCGCGGCCTGCGCCTTGTCCAGCGACAGGTCGGCGACGACCACGCAGGCCCCCTCGGCGGCCAGCTTCGCGGCGGTCGCCTTGCCGATCCCGCCGGCAGCACCGGTGACCAGCGCGATCCGACCGGCCAGCGGCTTGGGCTTCGGCATCCGCGCGAGCTTGGCCTCCTCCAGCGCCCAGTACTCGATCCGGAACTTCTGCACCTCGTCGATCGGTGCGTACCTCGAGAGCCCCTCGGCCCCGCGCATCACGTTGATCGCGTTGACGTAGAACTCCCCCGCCACCCGGGCGGTCTGCTTGTCCTTGCCGTAGGAGAACATCCCGACGCCGGGCACCAGCACGATCAGCGGGTCCGCGCCACGGATCGCCGGGCTGTCCGGCGTGGCGTGCCGCTCGTAGTAGGCCCGGTAGTCCTCGCGGTAGGAGACTGCCAGCTCCTGGAGCCGGGCGAGGCAGTCCTCGACCGGGGCGTCCGCCGGCAGGTCCAGCACCAGCGGCTTGACCTTGGTGCGCAGGAAGTGGTCGGGGCACGAGGTGCCCAGCCCGGCGAGCCGCGGGTGCTCGGCGGCGCCGAGGAAGTCCAGCACCTCGTCGGTGTCGGTGAAGTGGCCGACCATCGGGCGGTCCGCCGACGCGATGCCGCGGATGGTGCCGGCCAGGGCTGCCGCCTTGGTACGCCGCTGCGCCTCGGGCAGCGCGGCGTACCCGTCAAGCGCGGGCCCGAAAGGCTCGGGCCGACTGTGCTCGGCGATGTACGCCGCGGCGGTGTCGATGATCCGCAGCGAGCGCGCCTCCGCCTCGTCGCTGGTCGCGCCCCAGGCGGTGATGCCGTGCCCACCCAGGATGCAGCCGATCGCCTGCGGGTTCTTCTCCTTGATCTCGGCGATGTCCAGTCCGAGCTGGAAGCCGGGGCGCCGCCACGGCACCCACACGACGGTGTCGCCGAAGATGGTGGTGGTCAGCTCCTGGCCGTCGACGGCGGTGGCGATGGCGATCCCGGAGTCGGGGTGCAGGTGGTCGACGTGCGCGGCGTCGACGAGACCGTGCATGGCGGTGTCGATCGACGGGGCGGCACCACCCTTGCCGTGCAGGCAGTAGTCGAACGCGGCGACCATCTCGTCCTCGCGCTCGACGCCGGGGTAGACGTCGACCAGTGCGCGCATCCGGTCCAGCCGGAGCACCGCCAGGCCGGCCTCGGTCAGGGTGCCGAGGTCGCCGCCGGAGCCCTTGACCCACAGCAGCTCCACCGGCTGCCCGGTGACCGGGTCGGTCTCGGTGCCGGTGGCGGAGGTGTTGCCGCCGGCGTAGTTGGTGTTCTTGGGGTCGGCGCCGAGGCGGTTCGACCGGGCGATCAGCTCGGCTGGTGTTCCGGTGGGGCTGGCGGGGCTGGCAGGCATGGTGGGGTTCGTCATCACAGTCCTCGAAGAGTGGGTCCGGGGTGGCCGGGGTCAGTTCCAGCCGGCTTGGGTGCCGCCGAGGCGGTCGTGCTCGATCTGCTGCTGGTAGCCGCTCTCGGCGTACCCGCGCATCGGGTCACCGGGCAGCCCACGCTCCTCGCGCCACGCGGCGAGGTCGGCGCGGACGTCGGTGTAGAAGGCGTCCATGAAGATCTCGTGGGCGCCCAGCACGTCACCGTCCTCCTGGGCCGTCCGCAACGCCTCGGTGTCGATGAGCAGGGCTCGGGCGGTCATCTCCTGCACGTTGAGCACCGACCGGATCTGGCCGGGGATCTTCTGCTCGATGTTGTGGCACTGGTCGAGCATGAACGCGACGCCGCTGTCCGGGTCGAGCGCGCCGCCGCGGACCACCTCGACCATGATCCGGAACAGCTGGAACGGGTCGGCGGAGCCGACGATCAGGTCGTCGTCGGCGTAGAAGCGGCTGTTGAAGTCGAACGAGCCGAGCTTCCCGAGCCGCAGCAGCTGGGCGACGATGAACTCGATGTTGGTGCCCGGAGCGTGGTGCCCGGTGTCCAGGCAGACCAGCGCCCGCTCGCCGAGGGCGGCGACCTGGGTGTACGCCGTACCCCAGTCCGGCACGTCGGTGTGGTAGAACGCCGGCTCGAAGAACTTGTACTCCAGCACCAGCCGCTGGTCCGCGCCGACCTGGCGGTAGATCGTCGCCAGCGACTCCGCGAGCCGGTCCTGCCGCCCGCGCATGTCGGCCTGGCCCGGGTAGTTGCTGCCCTCGGCCAGCCAGATCTTGAGGTCGCGGGAGCCGGTCTGACCCATCACGTCGAGACAGTCGAGGTGGTGGTCGATCGCCTTCTGCCGGATCTTCGGGTCGGTGTGGGTGAGCGCCCCGAGCTTGTAGTCGTCGTCCTGGAACGTGTTGGAGTTGATGGTGCCGAGGGCGACGCCGAGGTCCTCGGCGTACCGGCGCAGCCCGGGCCAGTCGTCGACCAGGTCCCACGGGATGTGCAGCGCCACCGTGGGAGCGAGCCCGGTGAACCGGTGCACCTGCGCGGCGTCGGCGATCTTCTCCTGCACCGTCCTCGGCGTGCCCGGGGTGCCGAACACCTTGAACCGGGTGCCGGAGTTCCCGTAGGCCCAGGAGGGGACCTCGATGGCCTGCCCGTCCAGGCGGGGGGCGATGTCTGCGAATGTCGTCATCGGAGTGTGCCTTCGTCTGCGGTGGTGGTGGCAAGGGCGAGCTGGTCCTCGAGGTGGAAGACCTCCTCGAGCCGGCGGAACGCCTGGTCGGGGGCACGGCCGTCGAGCTCGACGAAGAGCTCGGCCATCTCGGCCTGCCACCGGGCGTTCACGTCGGTGGCGGCCATCGCGGCCTGCGCGCGGGCCAGGTCGGGGGTCTCGAAGTAGCCGATCAGCAGGCCGTCGGGACTGAGGAAGAGCGAGTAACGCTGCCACCCGGCCGCCTCGAGGGCGGTGAGCATCTCGGGCCACACGGCGGCGTGGCGTTCGCGGTACTCCTCGATCCGGTCGGGCCGGACCTGGAGCTGGAAGCAGACGCGCTGCACGGCGTCCTCCTCTCGGCAGTGGGGTGGGGGTACGACGGGGCCGGGGCGCGCACGGCGCCCCGGCGGTTCGACTCAGAAGTCGAAGTCGTCGATGTTGCTCTCGTCGAACACGGTGGGCTCACCGAGCAGGACCACGCCGTCGGCACCGACGGTGTACTCGCCGAGGTCACCGGCGGAGAACGTGTCGCCCTCCTCGCCGGAGATCTCACCGGAGGCGACCGCGTCCGCGGTGAACGCCGCCAGGTAGCCCAGCTCCTCGGGGTTCCACAGCGCGAACGCCCCGACGGTGCCGTCCTTGACGTACTCGCGCATCTGGTTCGGCGTGCCGAGACCCGTCAGCGCGACCTTGCCCTGGTACTGCGAGGTGGACAGGTACCGCGCGGCCGCGGAGATGCCGACGGTGGTGGGGCTGATGATCCCCTCCAGCTGCGGGTGGGACTGCAGCAGCGCCGCGGTCTTGTCGAACGAGGTCTGGTCGTCGTCGTCTCCGTAGACGGTGTCGACCAGCTCGATGTCGGGGTAGCTGGCGGCGAGCTCCTCCTCCATCAGCGAGATCCACTCGTTCTGGTTGGTCGCGTTCGCGGCGGCGGAGAGGATGGCGACCTCACCGTCCTCGTCGATCTGCTCGGCGATCAGGTCGACCTGGCTCTTGGCGATACCGGCCGCGTCGGCCTGGCTGACGAAGACGTCGCGGAACTCCGGGTCGGTGTCGGAGTCCATCGTGACCACGGCCGTGCCGGCGTCGCGCGCCTGCTGGAGGGCGTCGCCGATCGCGGTCGGGTCGTTGGCCGAGATGACGATCGCGTCCGCACCCTGCTGGGTGGCGGTGTTGATGAAGCTGACCTGCGAGTCCGGGGTCGCCTCGGTGGGACCGACCTGCTTCCACTCGCCACCGAACTCGCCGGCGGCGTTCTGGCCACCGGTGTTCGAGGCGTCGAAGTAGGCGTTGCCGAGGTTCTTGGGGATGAAGGTGACCGAGGTGGCCTCGCCACCGCCACCTCCGTCGCCGCCGCTGTCGCCGGCGCTGCTGGCGGAGTCGCCACCGCAGGCGGTCAGGGTCAGGCTGAGCGCCGCGGCGACTGCGGCGCCCGCGAGTCCGGTCCGACGGGCGAAGGGGATCTTCCTGGTCATGGTGGTTCTCCGTTTCATGTGCTCGACCCGGACGGGACGACGTGGGTGGGTGGGTGCGGGGTGTCGCTGTCGTCGGCGCGCCCGGGCGGGCCGTCGGGTTCGGGGGCCGCGGTGGCGCCGGCCGAGCCGCCGGGTCCGGCGTCGTCCTGGCCGCGGTGGGAGCGGCTGCTGCGCAGCCGGGTCCCCAGCCAGCCGAGGAGGCTGGCCGAGACGACCGAGGCGATCAGCAGCGCGCCGGTGACGATCTGGATCACGTTGGCGCTCTGGTCGGCCAGGCGTAGGGCGCTGGCCAGCACGCCGATCAGCAGCACGCCGCCGAGGACGCCCGGCAGGGCGCCGCGCCCGCCGAAGATCGAGACGCCGCCGAGCAGAACCGCGGCGATGACCTGCAGCTCCAGGCCGGTGGCGTTGTCCCCCCGGGCAGAGCCGTACCGCAGCGTGAAGTAGATGCCGGCGAGCGCCGAGACCGTGCCGCTCAGCACGAACAGCAGCAGCTTGGTGCGGTCGACGTCGACGCCGGAGAAGCGGGCGGCGTCCTGGTTGAGCCCGACCGCGTAGACGCCGCGACCGAACGAGGTGAAGTGCAGCAGCAGGCCGAACGCCAGCGCCAGGACGACGATGGGGACCACCACCAGCGGGATCTGGGTCTCCCCGATCCGGTCCTTGGCCAGGTCGGTCCAGCCGTCGGGCCAGTCGGTGATCGCGGTGGTGCCGAGCAGGCCGACCGCGATGCCGCGGTACAGGGCCAGGGTGCCGATCGTGACCGCCAACGACGGAAGCCCGACCTTGGTGACCAGGTAGCCGTTGAACGCACCGGCCAGGGCGCCCACGAGGATCGCCAGGACCGCGGCGAGCGCGATCGGCGTGCCTTCGCGGTAGAGCACTCCGAACAGCACGCTGGTGAGCGCGACGATGCTGGCCACCGACAGGTCGATCTCGCCGGTGATGATGATCAGCGTCATCGGCAGGGCGATCAGCAGGATCGGCGCCAGGTCGAGGAAGAGGAAGTAGACGGTGATGTCGTTGCTGAAGAACTCGACCTGGGCCCTGGAGTAGAACCAGACCCCGGCCAGCAGCGCGAGGACCGCGGCCTCACGGGTCAGCAGCAGCCGCAGCAGCAGCGGCCGGTGCGAGGTGGCGTAGCTGCGGGTGTCCGCGCCCGAGGCGTCGCCGGAGCTGGTGTCGGACTGCGAGGAGGTGGGTGAGAGCAGGCTCATGGTCACTGGTCCCTCTCTGCGAGGAGCTTGCGGGACTGGCGCTCGGCGAGGACCTTGTCCAGGACGATCGCGCCGATGATGAGGACGCCGACCACGGCCCGTTGCCAGAAGTCGGGGATGCCGAGGATGGGCAGGCCACGGTCGATGGTGGTCAGCAGGTACGCACCGATGGCGGCGCCGAAGACCGTGCCGCTGCCGCCGAAGATGGCGACCCCGCCGATCACCGCGGCACCGACGGCCTCCAGCTCGATGCCGAACCCGATGCCGGAGCTGATGGTGCCGTAGCGGGCGACGTACAGGATCCCGGCCAGGCCGGCCAGCGCCCCGGAGGTGGTGAACGCCAGCAGCACCCGTCGCTTGACCTGGAGCCCGTAGAGCAGGGCGGCGCCGGGATCCGAGCCGATCGCGTACAGCTCGCGGCCGACCCGGGTGGTGCGCATCAGGTACGCCGCCACCGCCAGCACCGCGAACGAGAGCCACGCCAGATTGGGGATCCCGAGCAGTGAGGCGGTGCCGAAGTCCAGCACGCCGGAGGGGATCTGGGAGGCGTTGATCCGGTCGCTGCCGGCCCACTCCAGCATGATCCCGCGGTAGACGTAGAGGGTGCCGAGGGTGATCACCAGCGCGGGGACCTTGGCGAAGGCGACCAGCACCCCGTTGATCAGCCCGAGCCCGGCGCCGGCCAGCACCGCGATCAGCACCACCACCAGCACCGGTAGGCCGGTGTCCAGGAACAGCCGGCCGCTGAGGTACGCCGTGAGCGCCAAGGTGGAGCCGACGCTGAGGTCGACGTTGCGGGTGATGATCACCATCGCCTGGCCGACCGCCAGGCAGACCAGGATCGCCGGGGTGAGGGTGAGGTCGCGCCAGCCGTCGCTGCTGAACAGGAACCGGGGGTTGATCGCGGTGGTGACCGCCAGGAAGGCGAAGAAGGCCAGCAGGATGCCGGTCTCCCGGGCCTTGAGCACGTCCATCGCCCGGTCCCGCCAGGTCGGCCGGGCGACGGCCGCGGCGGCGGGCGGTGGGGACTGCAGCGTGGTGCTCATGAGGCCTGCTCCGTGGTCGTCGTCGAGCCGGGTACGCCGGCGGTGGCGCGGGCCTGGCCGGCCCGGTGGGAGTCGTGGGCGGCGGTCGCGGCGTACATGACCGTCTCCGGGGTGGCCTCGGCACGCGAGAGCTCCGCGGTGACCCGGCCCTCGCTGAGGACCACCACCCGGTCGGCCATCCCGAGCACCTCGGGCAGCTCGGAGGAGATCATCAGGATGCCGAGGCCCTGCTGGGCCAGCGTGGACAGCAGCCGGTGCACCTCGGCCTTGGTGCCCACGTCGATGCCGCGCGTGGGCTCGTCGATGATCAGCACGCTGGGCGCGGTGGAGAGCCACTTGGCCAGCACGACCTTCTGCTGGTTGCCGCCCGACAGGGTGCCGGCCAGGGTGTCCAGCGTGGACGCCTTGACCTCCAGCCGGGCGGCCCAGGTGCGGGTCTCGGTGTTCTCGACCGCGTTGGCGATCAAGCCACGGCGGGCGATCCGGCCGCGGGTGGCCATGGTGATGTTGCGGGCGATCGTGGTCTCGAGGACCAGTCCGTGCTTGCGCCGGTCCTCGGGGACCAGGGCCAGGCCCTGCTCCATCGACCGGGTCGGGTTGCCGGGCGGGAGCGGGCGGCCGCCGAGGGTGACCGTGCCCGCGTCGTACGGGTCGACCCCGAACACCGCCTGGGCGACCTCGCTGCGGCCGGCGCCGACCAGGCCGGCGAGGCCGACGATCTCGCCGGCGCGGACGGTGAGGTCGACGTCGTGGAAGGTGCCGGCGCGGCTCAGGCCGCGGACCTCCAGCAGGACCTCACCGATCTCTGCCTCGAGCTTGGGGTACAGCTCGGTGACCTCGCGCCCCACCAGCTGGTGGACGATCTCGTCGACGCTGACGTCGGCGATCGCGTTGGTGGAGATGTAGGCGCCGTCGCGCATCACGGTGATCGTGTCGCAGAGCGCGAAGACCTCGTCGAAGCGGTGCGAGATGAACACGATCGCGGCGCCCTCGTCGCGCAGGGTGCGGGCCACCGTCATCAGCCGCTCGACCTCGTTGCCGGACAGGGCCGCGGTCGGCTCGTCCATGATCAGCACCCGGGCCTGCAGCGAGAGCGCCTTGGCGATCTCGATGATCTGCTGGTCGGCGATCGAGAGGCCCTCGGCCGGACGGTCGGGGTCGATGGCGACGCCGAGCCGGGCGAACAGGTCGGCTGCCTCCGCGCGCATCGCCCGGCGGTCGATCTTGCCGAACCGCGAGGTGGGCTGCCGCCCCATGAACAGGTTCTCGGTGACCGAGAGGTCCGGGAAAAGGGTCGGCTCCTGGTAGATCACCGCGACGCCGGCGTTCTTGGCCTCGGCGGTGGAGCGGAAGTCCACCGAGCGACCGTCGAGCAGGTAGTCGCCGCCGTCGCGGCGGTAGAGGCCGGCCACGATCTTGACCAACGTGGACTTGCCGGCGCCGTTCTCGCCGACCAGGGCGTGGATCGAGCCGGACTCGACCCGGAGGCTGCCGGACCGCAGGGCGACGACCGAGCCGAAGGACTTCGCCACGTCGCGCAGCTCGAGGGCCGCGTGCTGGGCTTCAGCTGGGCTCATGCCGCTCCTTGGTTGAAAGGTTTCAATCTGCTTGAGGCACGACACTAGGTGAGGGTCGTCACAGGCGTCAAGAGTCGGATGTGAAACAATTCAATTTCTTGGCGCGCACGCTTGGGGCGCCCATCCTGCGGAGGATCGATGACGGCACGCACCCCCACGCGCAGCGCCTCGGTCAAGGACGTGGCCGCGCTGGCGGGCGTGTCGTTGGGCACCGTGTCGAACGTCCTGAACCGCCCCGACCGGGTCAGCACCGTGACCCGGGCTCGGGTGGAGCAGGCGATGGCCGAGCTGGGGTTCGTCCGGAACGAGTCCGCCCGACAGCTGCGCGCCGGCCGGAGCCGCACCCTGGCCTACGTCATGCTCGACGTCACCAACCCGTTCTTCACCGACGTCGCCGGCGGCATCGAGGCAGCGATCGGCGACTCCGACATGTCCCTGTTCCTGTGCAACAGCGACAACGACCCACTGCGCGAGTCCGCCCACCTCGACCACCTCCAGGAGCAGCGGGTCCAGGGCATCTTCGTGACCCCGGTCGCCCCCGAGTCCGCCCGGCTCGACCAGCTGGCCGCCCGCGGCATCCCGTTGGTCCTGGTCGACCGCGGCCGAGGCGACGACAGCCTGTGCTCGGTCGCGGTCGACGACCTGGCCGGCGGCCGCCTGGCCGGCGAGCACCTCGTCGAGCAGGGTCACACCCGGATGGCCTTCATCGGCGGACCGGTGAGCATCGGCCAGGTCCGGGAGCGGCAGCAGGGAGCCTCTCAAGCCTGGGCGGCCGCGGGGCTGGACCCCGACGACCTGGTGCCCCTGCCGACCGACGCCCTGGGCTTCGCCCAGGGTCGGGAGGCGGGCGAGCGGCTGCTCGGCCTGCCCGCGGGTCGTCGTCCGACCGCGGCGTTCTGCGCCAACGACCTGCTGGCGATCGGACTGCTCCAGCACGTGGCCGGGGCAGGGCTCCGGGTGCCCGAGGACCTGGCCATCATCGGGTACGACGACATCGACTTCGCCGCGGCAGCCGCCGTACCCCTGACCTCGGTGCGCCAGCCACGGCGCGAGCTCGGCTCGGCCGCGGCCCGCCTGCTGCTCGACGAGGCCGAGGACCCGGAGCACCGGCACCAGCAGCTGCTGTTCACGCCCGAGCTGGTGGCGAGGGCCTCGACCGGGGCCTAGGCGTTCGGGCCGCGGTGGGTGGTGCGGGTTCGGGCTGGTGCGCGGGTCTGGAGCTGACCTGGGGGTTGGTTGGAGCTGGCCCGGGGGTTGGAGCTGGCCCGGGGGTTGGAGCTGGCCCGGGGGTTGGAGCTGGCCCCCGGGTCGTGTGCCTGTCGACGCGGCCCGGCGCGTCCTGGGGCACACGACCCTGATGACCCGTGCGTGGGCCGGTCGGCCCCGGACTGCCCCGGACTGATCCCCCGGGTCGTGTGCCTGCCGACGCGGCCCGGCGCTTCCTAGGTCACACGACCCTGATGATCCGCGGGCGGGCCACCCGGCTCCGGACTGCCCCCCGGGGTCGTGTGCCTCACCACGCGGCCCGGCGCGTCCTCAGGCACACGACCCCGGGGGTCTGAGTCGACCGGCCAGCCGACCCGCCGGCACCCGGCACCCGGCACCCGATCAGCCCCGGTGCCCCCGGAAGAACTCCTCGAGCAACGCCGCGGACTCCTCGGCACGCACCCCCGCGACCACCTCGGGACGGTGGTTGACCCGGCGGTCCCGGACCACGTCCCACAGGCTGCCGACCGCGCCGGCCTTCTCGTCGTACGCCGCGAACACCACCCGGTCCACCCGGGCCAGCACCGCCGCTCCGGCACACATGGTGCAGGGCTCGAGCGTGACCACCAGCGTGTGACCGGTCAGCCGCCACTCCCCCAGCGCCCGGGCGGCCGCCCGCAGCGCCACCACCTCGGCGTGCCCGGTGGGGTCGGCCTCGGCCTCCCGGACGTTCCGGCCCCGGCCGACCACGCGACCGGAGTCGTCGACGACGACCGCCCCGATCGGGACGTCGCCGGTGGCAAGCGCGGCCCGTGCCTCGTCCAGGGCAGCCGTCATCGCGGCGTCCCAGCCCCCCGGGATCATCGGGGGTTCACGCGGAGGTGAGGCCGACCACGTCGTCGAAGAGCCCGCCGAACCCGAGCCGCCGGGCCACCTCGGAGAGCATCTCGTCGGGGTACATCTCGAAGTCGTCGAGCAGGATCCCCAGGTCCATCGCGCTGACGCCGAAGTCCTCGAGCAGGTGCAGGTCTCCGGCCGGGAGCTGCTCGTCGTCCTCCTCCGGCGGCGGCAGGCCCAGGAACTCCAGCGCGGACGCCGCCAGCTCCCACTCCTCGCCGGCGGTGATGTCGGAGAGCAGCACCCGGGTGCTGGCGCCCACCACCCGGACGATGAGGAAGTAGTCCTCATCCATGGCCACCAGGCCCACCGCGCCCCCGTCGCCGGGGAACCGGCGCAGCGCCTTGGCCAGGGTGTCGAGCTCGTCCAGGTGGTCGTGGGTCAGCTCGAAGACCGCCCAGACCCCTTCTTCCCGGTACGCCGCGATCGCGAAGTCGACATCGTCGAGCTGGTCGATCATGCCGTCCCCCTTCGCTGGTACCGCGATGTCTGGATCGTGCCGCCGGTGCTGGTGCCCGACCATGCCTCGCCGTCCTCCGGCCGTCCTCCGGCCGTCCTCCGGCCGCGTCCTGACCGGCTTCTGGCCGTGCCAGGACATGACGACCCACGCCGAGCACATCCAGAGTGGCAGACGTGGCCGACCCGGCCAACCCCCTTTCCACACCGCAACCTCCGCTTCCGCGGTGGCCCGACGTCCGGAGGCGTTGACTAGGGTGCTGCGCATGCGCACCTTCGTCGTGGACCACCCCCTGGTCTCCCACAAGCTGACCACCCTGCGCGACGAGAGGACCGACTCGCCGACCTTCCGCAGTCTCACCGACGAGCTGGTCACGCTGCTGGCCTACGAGGCCACCCGGGACGTCCGCGTCGAGCCCGTGGACATCACCACCCCGGTCTCCCCGACCACCGGGGTCCGGCTCGCCTCCCCCAAGCCGCTGGTCGTGCCGATCCTGCGAGCCGGCCTGGGGATGCTGGACGGGATGATGCGGCTGCTGCCCACCGCCGAGGTCGGTTTCCTCGGGATGGTGCGCAACGAGGAGACGTTGGAGGCCTCGACGTACGCCGAGCGGCTCCCCGACGACCTGTCGGGCCGCCAGTGCTACGTGCTCGACCCGATGCTCGCCACCGGCGGCACCCTGGCGGCCGCGATCCGCTTCCTCACCGACCGCGGGGCCGACCACATCACCGCGGTCTGCCTGCTGGCCGCGCCGGAGGGATGTGCCCGCCTCGAGGAGGACCTCGCCGAGCTCCAGGTCCCGGTCACCGTGGTCACTGCCGCGATGGACGAGCGGCTCAACGAGAAGGGCTACATCGTGCCGGGGCTGGGCGACGCGGGCGACCGGCTGTACGGGATCGCCGGCTGAGGCCGTTCCCGACCGGACCGGTCCGCAATCGCGTGGGGAATCCCCGGTCGTCAGGGGTTCCCGACGGTTGTCCGCGGTTGCAACGGCCGACAACCGTCGCAACAGCCTGACAACCCCGCCGGCCCACGGCCTCTCCGCGACCAGAGCGGCCCGCGATGCCCCAGAGAGCGCTGCATCCAGGGCCACCGGCTCACCCGTAGAGCGGCACCACTCCGGTCGCGATCAGCACCAGCAGCAGCACGACCAGCAGGCCGAGCACGGCGTACGTCGCGGACTTGCTGCTCCGCTGCTCCTGGGACTCCGGCGCGTCGTACCGGTGCCCGTCCGGGCGCGCGAGGCGCTCCTCTTCCTCCTGGCTCATGCCCTCATCAACGACCCGGCCGGGCGGTCGTCATCCGCCGGTCCAGACCTGCCGAGGCTCAGAGCGCCTTGACGGCGGCCAGCAACCTGCCCAACGAGTCCTTGGCGTCCCCGAACAGCAGGGTGGTCCTGGGGTCGAAGAGCAGCTCGTTCTCGATCCCCGCGAACCCGGGCCGCATCGATCGCTTGAGGAACACGACCTGCCGGGCCTCGTCCGCGTGCAGGATCGGCATCCCGTAGATCGGCGCCCCGGGGGTGGTCCGGGCCGCGGGGTTGACCACGTCGTTGGCACCGACCACCAGGACCACGTCGGTCTGAGTGAAGTCGCTGTTGATCGCGTCCATCTCGATCAGCTGCTCGTAGGGCACCTGCGCCTCGGCGAGCAGCACGTTCATGTGGCCGGGCATCCGGCCGGCGACGGGGTGGATCGCGTAGTCGACGACGACGCCGCGAGCGAGGAGCACCTCGACCAGCTCGCGCAGGGTGTGCTGGGCCTGGGCGACGGCGAGGCCGTACCCGGGGACCACGATCACCCGGGACGCGTAGGCCAGCAGGACCGCCACGTCCTCCGGTCCGGCGCTGCGCACCGGCCGCTCCGAGGCCTCCCCCGCGCCGAGGGTCGAGCCACCCCGGAGTGCCCCGAAGAGGATGTGCAGCACCGAGCGCCCCATCGCCCGGGCCATCAGCAGGGTCAGGAAGCTGCCGGCGGCGCCGACCAGGGTGCCCGCGACCAGCAGCAGCACGTTGCCCAGCACGTACCCGCCGGCAGCGACGGTGAGCCCGGTGAACGCGTTGAGCAACGAGATGACGATCGGTACGTCGGCTCCGCCGACCGGCAGCACCAGCAGCACCCCGATCACCAGCCCGAGCAGGCCCAGCGCCACACCGACCCAGAGCACCGGTGCCGCGACGGTGACCCCACTCAGCACCAGCACCGCGACCAGCGACGCCGCGAAGGCGATCGGCAACCCGGAGAAGACCACCGGCCGCGCCGACATCAGCTCCTGGAGCTTGGCGAAGGTGACCACCGAGCCCGCGAACGAGATCGAGCCGACCACGATGGTGAACGCGGTGGCCAGCAGGACGAACCAGCCCGCCCCCTCGGAGCGGGCACCGCCGCCGGACAGGTCCAGGACCTCGCTGAGCTCGAGCAGCGCCACCAGGGCCGCGGCGCCACCACCGACCCCGTTGAACAGCGCCACCATCTGGGGCATCTGGGTCATCCGCACCCGCCGGGCACCGACCACTCCACCGACGGAGCCGACCGCGATCGCCCCGACGAGCAGCGGCACGTGGTCCAGGTCGAGGTAGACGAACGGCACCGCGACGGCGACCACCGCAGCGCCGGCCCCGACCAGGTTGCCGATCCGCGCCGTCCGCGGCCCGGCGAGCCCCTTGAGAGCGAGGATGAAGCAGACCGCGCACGCCAGGTAGACCAGCTGGACCCAGGTCGGCGTCACCCGTCCGCCTCCGTCTGCCCGGGCGTCTGCCCGGGCGTCCGCCCGGACGTTCGCGGCGGCCCGGCGGCGGGAGGAGCCACCCGTCGGGGCGCGAACATCCGCAGCATCCGGTCGGTGACCACGAAGCCCCCGACCAGGTTGACCGCGGCCAGCACGGTGGCGACCAGCCCGACCACCAGCGCCACGGTGCTCTCGGCGGTGCCGGTGACCAGCACGGCGCCGAGCAGGATGATCCCGTGGATCGCGTTCGCCCCGGACATCAGCGGGGTGTGCAGCGTCGAGGAGACCTTGGAGATCACCTCGATGCCGACGAAGACGCTGAGCACGACGATCGTCAACCAGACGACGGGCTCGCTCATCCGGCGCCTCCTTCCTGCGGGGGCTCGGGAGCGGGCTCGAGCGGTCCCTCGATCAGCTCCCGGGTCGGCTCGTGCACGATCCGGCCGGCGTGGGTGACGCAGCAGCCGGCCACCACCTCGTCGTCGAGGTCGGGGGCGAAGACGGCCACGCCGTCGTCCTGCCGGGTCATCAACGTCAGCAGGCTGACGACGTTCTGGGCGTACAGCCGCGACGCCGGCCCGGGCATCTGCGCGGGCACGTTCCGGCCACCCCAGACCTGGGTGTTGCCGATCCGCACCACCTCACCCGGCAGGGCCCCCTCGACGTTGCCGCCGCTCTCCGCGGCCAGGTCGACCACCACCGACCCGGGCCTCATCCGGCGCACCATCGGTGCGGTGACCAGGATCGGGGCGGTCCGGCCCGGCACCGCGGCGGTGGTGATGAGCGCGTCGGCAGCCTCGACGTACGGCGTCAGCAGCTCGCGCTGGAGCTCGGCCCGCTCCTCGGTCATCTCCCGGGCGTAGCCACCGGCGCCCTCCAGGGTGGGCAGGTCCAACGCGATCGGCTTGGCCCCCATCGAGGCGATCTCCTCGGCCGAGGCCGCGCGCACGTCGTACGCCCTCACCACCGCTCCCAGCCGTCGCGCGGTGGCGATGGCCTGCAGCCCGGCCACCCCGGCGCCGAGGACCACCACCTGCGCCGGCGGGACGGTGCCGGCGGCGGTCATGTTGAGCGGGAAGAACCGGCGCAGCATCCCGGCGGCGACGATCGCGCCGCGGTACCCGGCGACCAGCGCCTGGGAGGACAGCGCGTCCATCGACTGGGCACGCGAGATCCGCGGCACCAGCTCCATCGCGAAGCTCGTCATCGACAGGTCCCGCAGGTCCGTGACGAGAGCCGTCTCCTGACCGGTCGGCAGGAACGAGATCATCGCCACGCCCCGGCGCAGCCGTCGCACCACGTCCGGCGGCAGCGGCTGGACCGAGACCACGACGTCGGCGGTGACCACGGCACGGTCCTCGACCCTCGCCCCGGCGGCGATGTACTCGTCGTCGTCGATCAGCGCCGACCGGCCGGCCCCGGGCTCGACGGTCACCTCGTAGCCGAGTCCGGTCAGCCTGCCCACCAGCTCGGGCACCAGCGCGACCCGCGACTCGTGCGCGCGCGTCTCCCTCGCCACCGCCACCCTCACGACGAGGAACCTAGTGGACGCCGGGGACGCCCTCGCGGACCTCGGGCGGCGCCAGCGGGAACTCCTCGACGGTCTCGTACCGTGGACGACGCCGCGGGCCCTCCCCGAGGTGCGAGGCCACCAGCGTGACCCGGTCGGCCCACCACCACGGACCCGCGTAGGAGTCGAGGAGCCGCACCCAGCGGCTGACCTCCGCCGGCTGCCCCAGCCGGGCCAGGGTGACGTGCGGGCGGAAGCGCTGCCCGTCCACCGCGATCCCGGCGCGGTTGGCCGCGGCGCGGCAGCCGGTGGCGAGCCGGTCGAGCTCGGTCGCTGCACGGTCGTCGATGTCGGCCGTCGAGGTGGCGTCGAGCTCCAGGCCCGCCCACAGCACCCGGGCGTCGCCGACGTGCGGGAACGCTCCCCCTCCGGCGATCCGGGTCCGCACAGCGGTACGCCGGGCAGCGGCGCGGCCGAGTCGTTCGATCAGGTCGTCGAGCCGGCGCTCCTCGACCCCGGCCAGGAACGCCAGGGTCACGTGGAACTGCTCCGGGCCGGCCCACCGGTACGGCGCGCTGGCCCGTCGTACCTCCAGGAACTCCTCGAGGTGCTCCACCGCCTCGGGCGGCGGCACCAGCGCCGCGAAGAGCCGCAGCCGTTCCCCGGTCATCCTCAGATCTGGGTGCCGACCAGCGACCCGATGCCGTAGGTCACCGCCATCGCGAGCAGACCGCCGGCCATGTTCCGCAGCACCGCGGGGGTGGCCCGGCCGTACCCGAACCGGGCGCTGGCCCAGCCGGTGAACGCCAGCGCCGCCACGACGGCGCCGACGGTGACGCCGATCCGCAGGTCGGGCGTGACCAGGGTGATCGTCAGCAGCGGCAGCAGCGCCCCGAGGGTGAAGGCCAGCATGGAGGCCCAGGCGGCGGTCCACGGCGAGGTCAGGTCGTCGGGGTCGATGCCGAGCTCGGCCTCGGCGTGCGCACCCAGGGCGTCGTGCTCGGTGAGCTGTTCGGCGACCTGGAGGGCGAGGTCCTCGGTGAGCCCCTTGGCCATGTAGATCCCGGCCAGCTCGGCGAGCTCCTCGTCGGGCTGCTCGCGCAGCTCCCGCTCCTCCTTGGCGAGCAGGGCTCGCTCGGAGTCGCTCTGGGTGCTGACCGAGACGTACTCGCCCGCGGCCATGCTCAGCGCGCCGGCGCTCAGCCCGGCGATCCCGGCCAGCATGATCGCGTTGCGGTCGGTGGTCGCCCCGGCGACGCCCATCACCAGGCCGGCCACCGAGACGATCCCGTCGTTGGCCCCGAGCACCCCGGCGCGCAGCCAGTTCAGCCGGTTGTTGAAACCGCCGACGTGGGGCTCGTCGTCGTGCGGCCCGGGCTCGACGTCGTCGAGCATCGGGGCCGGGTCCAGGTGCGAGGTCATGATGTCGATGGTCTCCGGTGGATCGGGCTCGAACAAGCAAGGGAAGGCTGCACTACCCCGGCACTCGGGAGCGGGTCAGAGGCCGAGCTCGCGCCCGATCAGCTCCTTCATGATCTCGTTCGAGCCGGCCCAGATCCGGGAGACCCGGGCGTCGCGCCAGGCGCGGGCCACCCGGTACTCGTTCATGAACCCGTAGCCGCCGTGCAGCTGGACGCAGTGGTCGAGGATCCGGTTCTGGATCTCCGAGGTCCACATCTTCGCCTTGGCCGCGTCGACCGGGGTCAGCTCGCCGGCGTCGTGCAGCTCCACGCACCGGTCCACGAACGCCTGGGTGACGTCGAGCTGGGTGTCCATCTCGGCCATCAGGAACTTGTTGTGCTGGAAGCTGCCGACCGGCGCTCCGAACGCGGTGCGCTCCTTGGTGTAGGTCACCGTCTCCTCGAAGATCTGCCGCACGTGCGCCAGGTTGGCGATCGCACAGCCCAGCCGCTCCTGCGGCAGCTTCTGCATCATGTGGATGAAGCCCTGGTCGAGCTCGCCGACGATGTCGTCGTCGGTGAGCCGGACGTTCTCGAAGAACAGCTCGGCGGTGTCGGACTCCTCCTGACCGACCTTGTCCAGCTTCCGGCCGCGGCTGAAGCCCTCGGCGGTGGCCGGGATCGCGAACAGGGTGATCCCGCGCGCCTTCTTCTCCGGGCTGGTCCGCACCGCGGTGATCACCAGGTCCGCGGAGTAGCCGTTGGTGATGAAGGTCTTCGAGCCGTTGATCACCCACTGGTCGCCGTCGCGGACCGCGGTGGTCCTGAGCGCGGCGAGGTCGGAGCCGCCGGACGGCTCGGTCATCCCGATCGCCAGCAGGATCTCGCCGGAGGCGACGCCGGGCAGCCAGCGCTGCTTCTGCTCCTCGGTGCCGAGCTGGACCAGGTACGGCGCGGTGATGTCGGCGTGGATGCCCCAGCACGACCCCAGCGCCGCGTTGACCCGGGACAGCTCCTCGGCGATCACGGCGTTGAACCGGTAGTCGCCGGCGCCGACCCCGCCGTACTCCTCGGGGATCTCCAGCCCCAGGAAGCCCTGCTTGCCGGCCTCCAGCCAGAACTCCCGGGGCAGGGCCTTCTCGGCCAGGTGCTCCTCGAGGTGCGGGGCCACCGACCGGTCCAGGAACTCCTTGACCGAGGAGCGGAAGGCTTCGTGGTCCTCGTCGTAGATCGCGCGCTTCATGGACCGATCCTACCCGTCGGTAGCCTGCCGCTTTCCGGCGAACGTGAGCAACGCCATGCCCCCGGGGGTGCTGAGGCGGGAGCGTGATGCGTGAACCCCCTCCGATCGGGGTAATGAGGCTCGTTCGGATGCGCGGGCCCCTTCCGTCGTGTGCTTTGATCGTTCCAAATTCGTCCTCAGGAGGACCCCATGCAGAGCTGGCCCGGAAGCGCCTACCCCCTCGGAGCGACCTTCGACGGGAGCGGAACCAACTTCGCTCTCTTCAGCGAGGTCGCCGAGCGCGTGGAGCTGTGCCTCATCGACGTCGGGACCCGCGGCAAGATCACCGAGACCCGGGTCGAGCTGACCGAGGTCGACGCCTACGTGTGGCACTGCTACCTGCCCACGGTCCAGCCCGGCCAGCGGTACGGCTACCGCGTGCACGGCCCGTGGAACCCCGAGCAGGGCCTGCGGTGCAACCCCAACAAGCTGCTGCTCGACCCGTACGCCAAGGCGACGAGCCGCGAGATCCAGTGGGGCCAGGCGCTGTTCAGCTACAACTTCGGCGACCCCGACTCCCGCAACGACGACGACTCGGCGAAGCACATGACCTTCGGCGTCGTGATCAACCCGTTCTTCGACTGGGAGGGCGACCGGCTCCTGCACATCCCCTACGACGAGTCGATCATCTACGAGGCCCACGTCAAGGGGCTCACCCAGCTGCACCCGGACGTGCCGAAGGACATGCGCGGCACGTACGCCGGCGTCGCCCACCCGGCCGTCATCGAGCACCTCACCAAGCTCGGCGTCACCGCGATCGAGCTGATGCCGGTGCACCAGTTCATCCACGACTCCACGCTGCTCGACCAGGGCCTGCGCAACTACTGGGGCTACAACACCCTCGGCTTCTTCGCCCCGCACGCCGACTACGCCGCCACCGGTGAGCTCGGCCAGCAGGTGCAGGAGTTCAAGTCGATGGTCAAGACCCTGCACGCGGCCGGCATCGAGGTGATCCTCGACGTGGTCTACAACCACACCGCGGAGGGCAACCACCTCGGTCCGACGCTGAGCATGAAGGGCATCGACAACCAGGCCTACTACCGGATGGTCGAGGACGACCAGCGGTACTACATGGACTACACCGGCACCGGCAACTCGCTCAACGTGCGGCACCCGCACTCGCTGCAGCTGATCATGGACTCGCTGCGCTACTGGGTCACCGAGATGCACGTCGACGGCTTCCGCTTCGACCTCGCCTCCACCCTGGCCCGGGAGTTCTACGAGGTGGACCGGCTGGCGACCTTCTTCGAGCTCGTGCAGCAGGACCCGGTGGTCAGCCAGGTCAAGCTGATCGCCGAGCCCTGGGACGTCGGCCCCGGCGGCTACCAGGTCGGCGGCTTCCCGCCGCAGTGGACCGAGTGGAACGGCGCCTACCGGGACACGGTGCGCGACTTCTGGCGCGGCGAGCCGTCGCTGGGCGAGTTCGCCTCCCGGATCGCCGGCTCCTCGGACCTCTACGAGCAGTCCGGTCGTCGCCCGTTCGCCAGCATCAACTTCGTCGTCGCCCACGACGGCTTCACGCTGCGCGACCTCGTGTCGTACAACGAGAAGCACAACGAGGCCAACGGCGAGGACAACAACGACGGCGAGAGCCACAACCGGTCCTGGAACCACGGCGTCGAGGGCCCGACCGACGACCCGGAGATCCTGGCCTACCGGGCCCGCGAGCAGCGCAACTTCCTGGCCACCCTGCTGCTCAGCCAGGGCGTGCCGATGCTGGCGCACGGCGACGAGATGGGCCGCACCCAGCGCGGCAACAACAACACCTACGCCCAGGACTCCGAGATCAGCTGGGTGCACTGGGACAAGATCGACCGGCCGCTGCTCGACTTCACCTCCGCGGTGATCCGGTTGCGCCGCGACCACCCGACGTTCCGCCGCAAGCGGTTCTTCACCGGCAGCACCGTGCGCACCGGTGAGCCCGGCGCCGAGCGTCTCAACGACATCGTCTGGCTGGCCCTCGACGGGCGTCCGATGGGCGCCGGCGACTGGGACGGCGGCGCGCAGGCGATCGGCATGTACCTCAACGGGCACGGCATCGCCGGCAAGGGCGAACGCGGCGAGACGATCACCGACGACCACTTCCTGCTCTACTTCAACGCCGACGGGCCGACCGACATCGTGCTGCCGCCGGACCGAGTACGCCGAGGCGTGGGACGTCGTCATCAACACCGGCGGCCAGGCCGACTCGGCCACCACCTGCAAGGCGGGCTCGAGCTTCCACATCGAGCACCGCAGCCTGCTGGTGCTCCGCGAGCACGCCGAGCCGCAGGCGGAGCCGGACCTGTCCGTCGCCGCGTCGGTCGCGCACCACTCGTCGGCGTCCCGGAGCGGAGCGTGACCCAGACGAGCACCCCGGTGCCGGTGAGCACCTACCGGCTCCAGATCACCGAGGACTTCGACCTGTTCGCGGCCGCCCGGCTGCTGCGGCTACCTGCACGACCTCGGCGCCGACTGGGTCTACCTGTCGCCGCTGCTGGCCGCGGAGCCCGGCAGCAGCCACGGGTACGACGTCCTGGTCCACGACCGGGTCGACCCCTCGCGGGGCGGCCCGGAGGGGCTGGCCGCGGTCTCCGCCGAGGCCCGGCGCCTCGGCCTCGGCGTGCTCGTCGACATCGTCCCGAACCACGTCGGGGTGGCCACCCCGACGCCGGGGACCTGGTGGTGGGACGTGCTCACGCACGGCCGCGGCTCGGCGTACGCCGACGCCTTCGACGTCGACTGGGACGCCGGCGGCGGCAAGCTCCGGGTGCCGGTGGTCGGCGACGACGACCGCTCGATGGACGGCGGCCCGACAGCGAACCTGACGGTGGTCGACGGTCCCGACGGCCCCGAGCTGCACTACTACGACAACCGGTTCCCGATCGCCCCGGGCACCGCCGACGACGTGGGCAGGAACGGGGTGGACGCCGACGTCGTGCACGGCCGCCAGCACTACGAGCTGGTGAACTGGCGGGTCGCCGACCACGGCCTGAACTACCGGCGCTTCTTCGCGGTCAACACCCTGGCCGCGATCCGGGTCGAGGACCCGGAGGTCCTCGCCGCCAGCCACGTCGAGATCCGGCGCTGGTTCGACGAGGGCCTGGTCGACGGGCTCCGGGTCGACCACCCGGACGGCCTGCGCGACCCGGGCGGGTACTTCGACGACCTGGCCGCGATCACCGGCGGCGCCTACGTGCTGGTGGAGAAGATCCTCGAGCCCGGGGAGCGGCTGCCCGCCACCTGGGCGACCGCCGGCACCACCGGGTACGACGCGCTCGCCCACCTCGACCGGGTGCTCACCGACCCGGCCGGCCAGCAGCCGCTGGACACCCTCGAGGCGCGGCTGCGCGGCGGCCCGGTCGAGTGGCACCAGCTGATCCACGACACCAAGCGGGACGTGGCCGACACCATCCTCGGGTCGGAGGTGCGGCGGATCGTCCGGGAGCTGGCGGGGGGTTTCGAGACAGGCGCTAGCGCGCCTTCCTCAACCCCCGGGGGCGCTAGCGCGCCTTCCTCAACCACCGGCGCAAGGGGTTTCGAGACAGGCGCTAGCGCGCCTTCCTCAACCACCGGGGGCGCTAGCGCGCCTTCCTCAACCACCGGGGGCGCTAGCGCGCCTTCCTCAACCCTCCGACCGAGGCGGCGATGATCGACGCGGTCGCCGAGCTGGTGGCCTGCTTCGGGGTGTACCGCTCCTACCTGCCCGAGGGCCGCGAGCACCTGGACCACGCGCTGGCAGATGCCCGCGAGCACCGCCCCGACCTGGCCGAGACGCTGGACGCCATCGCCCCGTTGCTCGGCGACCCCGAGCAGCCGGCGGCGTTGCGGTTCCAGCAGACCAGCGGGATGGTGATGGCCAAGGGGGTGGAGGACTGCGCGTTCTACCGGTACTCGCGGCTGACCTCGCTCAACGAGGTCGGCGGCGACCCGAGCGTCTTCTCGATCACGCCCGACGGAGTTCCACGACGCGATGGCCGAGCGGCAGCGGGACTGGCCGCACGCGATGACCACGCTGTCCACCCACGACACCAAGCGGGGCGAGGACGTCCGGGCCCGGATCAGCGCGCTGGCCGAGGTGCCCGAGGCCTGGGAGCTGGCGCTGAACCGGCTGCTCACGCTGGCTCCGGTCCCCGACCCCGGTTTCGCCTCGCTGCTGTGGCAGGCCGTGCTCGGCGCCTGGCCGGCCCACCCGCAGGGGGACCAGCCACCCCCGGACCTGCGGGAGCGGCTGCACGGGTATGCGATGAAGGCGATGCGGGAGGCCGGGGACCGCACCACCTGGACCGCCCCGGACGAGGACTTCGAGGCGGCCGTGCACGCTGCCGTCGACGCGGCCCTCGACGACGCCTCGGTGCGCGAGGTCCTCGACGACCTGGTCGCGACCACCACGGCCGCCGGCTGGAGCAACGCGCTGGCCGCCAAGCTCGTCGCGATCACCATGCCCGGCGTCCCGGACGTCTACCAGGGCAGCGAGCTGTGGGAGCAGTCCCTGGTCGACCCGGACAACCGGCGACCGGTCGACTACGACCGACGTACCCGGCTGCTGGATCAGGTGCGTGGCGGGGACGTGCCCGCCCTCACCGACTCCCGCGACGACGAGGGTGCTGCGAAGCTGCGGGTCACCCACGTCGCTTTGACCGCGCGCCGCGACCGCGCCGAGCTGTTCTCGACGTACCGCCCGGTCACCGCGACCGGCGACGCCGCCGAGCACGCGCTGGCCTTCGACCGCGGGGGCGCGATCACCGTGGCCACCCGACTGCCGATCGGATTGGCCCGTCGCGGCGGCTGGGCCGACGCGACCCTCGACCTCCCTGACGGCGACTGGACCGACCTGCTCACCGGCCGGCCCGCCGGCCCCCGGCTGGCCGAGCTGCTGGACACCTACCCCGTAGCCCTGCTCGTGACCACCCCATGAAGGACGCCCGATGACCCCGATCCCCGCCCGTGGACCCTTCGACGTGTGGGCGCCCCGACCCGAGCGGGTCCGGCTGTCGGTCGGTGACGAGACCGTCGAGATGGTCCGCGGCGACGACGACTGGTGGACACCCGCCCAGCCGGTCGACGCCGGGGAGGGGGTCGACTACGGCTACCTGGTCGACGACGACGAGGAGAAGCCGCTGCCCGACCCGCGGTCGCGGCGACAGCCCGACGGCGTGCACCGCCGGTCGCGCACGTTCGACCCGGCCGCGCACGTGTGGACCGACGACGCCTGGACCGGCCGTCAGCTGGCCGGCTCGGTGATCTACGAGCTGCACGTCGGCACCTTCACCCCCGAGGGCACCCTCGACGCCGCCCTCGGCAAGCTGGAGCACCTGCGCAGCATCGGCGTCGACTTCATCGAGCTGCTGCCCGTCAACGCCGTCAACGGCACCCACAACTGGGGGTACGACGGGGTGCTGTGGTCCGCGGTCCACGAGCCGTACGGCGGCCCGGCGGCGTACCAGCGCTTCGTCGACGGCGCCCACGCCGCCGGACTCGGGGTGATCCAGGACGTCGTCTACAACCACCTCGGCCCCTCCGGCAACTACCTCGGCGTCTTCGCGCCGTACGTCAAGAGCGGCAGGAACACCTGGGGCGACCTGGTCAACCTCGACGAGATCGGCTCCGCGGAGGTCCGCCGCTACATCCTCGACAACGTCCGGATGTGGCTCGACGACTACCACGTCGACGGGCTCCGGCTGGACGCCGTGCACGCGCTGGCGGACGGCTCGCCGACCCACCTGCTCGAGGAGATGGCCGTCGAGGTGGCCGCGCTGTCGGCGCACCTGCGTCGACCGCTGACGCTGATCGCCGAGTCCGACCTCAACGACCCGCGACTGATCACCCCCCGCGAGGCCGGCGGCTACGGTCTGGACGCGCAGTGGAGCGACGACTTCCACCACGCGGTGCACGTGGCGCTGACCGGGGAGACCACGGGCTACTACACCGACTTCGAGCCGCTGTGGGCGCTGGCGAAGGTGGCGGAGAAGGGCTTCTTCCACGACGGCACCTACTCCTCGTTCCGGGAGCGCGACCACGGCGTGCCGATCGACACCGCGAGGATGCCGACCTGGCGGCTGGTGGTCTGCAGCCAGAACCACGACCAGGTCGGGAACCGGGCGGCCGGCGACCGGATCACCCAGACCCTGGACGACGACCAGCTGGCCTGCGCGGCGCTGCTGACGATGTGCGGTCCCTTCACCCCGATGCTCTTCCAGGGCGAGGAGTGGGCCGCCTCCACGCCGTTCCAGTTCTTCACCTCCCACCCCGAGCCCGAGCTGGGCAGGCTCACCGCCGAGGGCCGCATCGAGGAGTTCGCCAAGATGGGCTGGGACCCGGCCGTGGTGCCGGACCCCCAGGACCCCGAGACCTTCACCCGCTCCCGGCTCGACTGGTCCGAGCTCGAGGGCGGCCGGCACGCCCGGATCCTCGCGGTCTACCGCGAGCTGGCCCGGCTGCGGCGTACCCATCCCGAGCTCACCGACCCGGTGTTCACCCACACCCGCTGTCACACCGACGAGGACTCCCGGGTCCTGGTGATGCGGCGGGGCTCGCTGGCCGTCGTGGTCAACGCCGGCGACGCTCCCGCGACCGTGCCGGCGGAGCGGCTGGTCGGTGCCGGGCAGGTGCTGTTCCACACCGGGGCCGGTGCGGAGGTCTCCGCCGACGGCGACCTGAGCCTGCCCGCGCACGCGGGTGCCCTGCTCGCTCCCTGAGCCGTACGCCGGGCTGGACAGGCGTCCCCACCGGTTGCGCTCGGCGACGGTCGGGTGTGATCTGATGGCGCACGCACTCGCCCCCGGCACCCAGGAGAACCCCATGGCCCGCACCCGCCACGCCGCCGCCGGCGCGACCGGCGCCGTCGTCCTCGCCCTGCTGGGCGCCTGTGGCTCGGACGACTCCGGCGCCACGACGGACGACGGCTTCACCGGGGGCGATGCCGAGACGATCCTCGAGGCCTCGCGGGCCGACATGAAGAAGCTCGAGACCGTGCGGCTGGTCGGCGACCTGGTCAGCGACGGCTCCGAGATCGCCCTCGACCTCGGGGTCAGCACCACCGGCGACTGCACCGGGACCTTCGGCCTCGGTGAGGGCACCGCCGAGATCGTCAGCTCGGACGGCGAGACCTGGTTCCGCCCCGACGAGGCGTTCTGGCGGGCCTCCTCCCCGGGCACGGCCGACCAGATCATCAAGGCCGTCGACGACAAGTGGGTCGCCCTGGGAGCCGGCGACGCCACCTTCGACGAGTTCTGCAACCTCGAGACGCTGCTCGACCAGCTCTACGACCAGCAGGAGAACACCACCTACGCCAAGGGGGAGACCTCCGAGGTCGAGGGTCAGGACGCGATCGCCATCGAGCAGCAGGACGACGGCGACCCGGTGCTCGGCTACATCGCGGTCGACTCCCCGCACCACCTGCTCAAGCTGGAGCGCCAGGGCACCGAGTCGGGCGCGATCGTCTTCTCGGACTTCGACGAGGACCTCGACATCGAGCCGCCGACCGAGGACGAGGTCGTGGACCTCTCCCAGCTGTCCTGAGCTTGGCCCGAGCGGGCCTGACGGGCCCGAGCGGCCCCTGACAGGCGGGTCAGCGCCAGAGCGGCGCGATCTCGCGGTGGTAGCGCCGGCCGAGGAGCCGGGGCAGCGCCCAGGTCACCGGCCGCGGGATGATCTGATCCAGGGCGGCGCGGGCGCGGGGGTCCATCTCGTCCTGCAGCCAGGCGAACATCACCGCCCCCTCCGTCACCGACCCCGCCCGCAGCTGCTTCTCGACCGCCTTCCACTCCGGGGTCTCCAGGTGCGGACGGAGCAGGGGCTCGAACACGGTCTCCTCGTGGGTGAGGTGACGTTCGACCACCTCGCGCAGCCCGACCACGGCCTGACGCGCCTGCGCGATCCGCTCCTCGCTCGCCTCCGCGGCCAGCGTCTGCAGCTCCTCGGCCACGCCGGCCAGCGCCTCCGCCATCGCCTCGTGCTCGGACTCCATCGCGGCGAGCAGCTCGGGGTCGATCCCGAAGCGGGCACACGCCGGCCAGATCAGCCGGTCCTCGGCCTCGTGATGCTCGGTGAGCCACTCGCGCAGGTGGGCGTAGGCGCGTCGTAGCCGCTCGGCACGGGCGGTGTCACCGGGCCTGAGCCCGGCCAGCCCGTCGGCGAGCCTGGCCAGGTCCCGGCGTACCGCCGCGTGGATCACACCGTTCATGGTCATCTGGTCCTCACCAGCCATGTGCCCGACGCTAGGGCGTTGCGACGTCGGACGCCAGCCCCTGATGGGCCCAGGGGCGGCCGTAGCCGGAAGGACCGCACGGCTCCACGGGAGCGGCGATCCCGCCTGGAGCCGGGGCGTCATGGCTCGTTCGGTCCTTCCGGCTGTCAGGCAAGCGGGTCACACCCCGGCAGGCTCCGGCTCCCGTGCGGGGGCAGCGCCGGTCGCCGGGCCGTCCCCGACAGCGGCCGGCTCCTCGCCCTCCCGGAAGCCGTACCGCTCCCACCAGCGCGCCATCGGTCCCGGGGCCCACCAGTTCCACCGGCCGAGCAGCTTCATCGTGGCCGGCACCAGCAGCGCCCGGACCACGGTGGCGTCGATGAGCAGCGCCACCAGCATCCCGATGCCCAACATCTTCATGAACACGATCCCGCTGGTGCCGAAGGCGCCGATCACGACGCCCAGCAGCAGCGCGGCGCTGGTGATGATCCGACCGGTCTTCTGCACGCCGGTGGCGACGGCCAGGTCGTTGTCGCCGGTGCGGTCCCACTGCTCCCGGACCCGGGAGAGCAGGAAGACCTCGTAGTCCATCGACAGCCCGAACAGCACCGCGAGCATGAGGATCGGGTTCGTCGCGTCGAGGAACCCCTGCGGGGTGAAGCCGAGCAGCCCGGAGAGGTTGCCGTCGCTGAAGATCCAGGTCACCACGCCGAACGAGGCGCTGATCGAGAGCAGGTTCATCACCACGGCCTTGACCGGCAGCACCACCGAGCCGAAGGCGACGAAGAGCAGCACCAGCATCACCGAGACCACGATCAGTCCCATCCAGGGCAGGTGCGCCCCGACCGAGTCGATGAGGTCGACGGTGTCGGCGCTCAGGCCGCCGACCAGGGCCTCGCCGCTGGCAGGGTCGATCGTCCGCAGGTCCTCGACGATCGCCTGGGACCGCTCGCTCTGGCTGTTGCCGTCCCAGACGGCGCGCAGCAGCGTGGTGCCGTTCTGCGACTCGACGGGCTGGACGGCGACGATGCCGTCCACGTCCTGCACCGCCCGGGTGTAGGCCCCGACGTCGGCCCGGTCGGTGTCGCGGAGCAGCAGGTTGGCGGTGGACTGCTCGGCGCCGAACTCGGTCGCCAGCGTGTCGAACGCCTGGTGGGCGGGGGCGCTCTCGGGCAGCACCCGGTAGTCGACGCTGCCCCAGCGGGCACCGAGGAACGGGCTGGCGATCGCCAGCAGCACCACCACGGTCAGCACCATCACCGCGACCGGCCGCCGCATCACGCCGCGGACCAGACGGGCCCAGGCGCCCCGGTCGCTCTCGACCGGACCACCGCGCCGCCAGGGCAGCCGGCCGGCGTCGACGCGTCGGCCGAGCAGCCGGAGCACCGCGGGCAGGATCGTCAGCGCGGCGAGCATCGCGACCAGCACAGCCGCGATGCCGCCGTACCCCATGCTCCGCAGGAACGCCTGCGGGAAGATCAGCAGGCTCGACATCGCCGCGGCCACGGTGAGCCCGGAGAAGAGCACGGTGCGCCCGGCGGTGGCCATCGTGCGACGGATCGCGGTGGCCGAGGCGTCCGGGTCGTCGGCCGGCAGCAGCGCCAGCTCCTCGCGGAACCGGCTGATCACGAAGAGCGCGTAGTCGATCGCCAGCCCGATGCCGAGCAGCGAGATGACGTTGACGGAGAAGACCGAGACCTCGGTGAACAGGGCGATGATCCGGACCACCGCGAGTGCCCCGAGCATCGCCACCAGGCCGACCAGCACCGGCATCGAGGCGGCGACCAGGCTGCCGAAGATGAGCAGGGCGAGGATCAGCACGATCGGCATCGAGATCAGCTCGGCGCGCTTGAGGTCCTTCGAGGTGATCTCGTTGACGTCGTTGTAGACCGCGAAGGACCCGGCGAGCTCGGTGGTCAGGCCGTCGGCCTCCAGGGCCGGGGCCAGCTCGTCGTAGTGGGTGAGGAAGTCGTCCTGGCTGCTGCCGGCCAGCGAGATCAGCACCTGCGCGGAGTGCCCGTCCCCGGAGACCAGGCCGGCGTCGGGGGCGGCGTAGTAGGGCACCACGGTCGCCACCGTGCCGTCGGGGATGCCGGCCAGGGTCCGCTTCACCTCGGACCGGAACGCCTGCTGGTCCGCGGTCAGCTCGTCGTCGGAGTAGATCGCGATCACGTCGACCGACTTGTTGCCGAAGGCCTCCTGCTCGGCGACCAGCTCGCGGGCCGACTCCGAGCTGCTGTCGTCGAACCCGCCCTGGGAGAGCGAGTCGAAGACCCCGAGGCCGTACGTCGCGGCGCCCAGCGTGAGGGCGATGCCGACCAGCAGCACCGCGAGCGACCGTCGAGCCACCAGGGCTCCCCAACGCTGGATCATCTCCGACTCCTTCGCACCCGACGACACCCGGCCGGTCGGATCGTGATGGTGCTTCAGTAAAGTGAACGCTGTAAACGGTAAACGGTGTAAACTGTCGCCGTCAAGCACGAATCGAGGAGGACCGGACCGGTGTGCCGCACCGTTCCCGGTCGGGGGAGGATGCGCCCGTGGTGGTGGAGCAGCAGACCCGGCGCGAGCGCCAGCGCGAGGCGACGTACGACGAGATCGTCCGGGCCGCGCGGGACCTGCTCGCCGACGGCAAGGAGCTGTCGCTGCGCGCGGTGGCGACCCGGATGGGGATGACCGCACCGGCGCTGTACCGGTACGTGGCCAGCTACCAGGAGCTCGTCGACCTGGTCGCCTACGAGGTCGACAAGGCGGCCACCGAGGCGATCCGCGCGGCCGCCGACGACGCGGAGGACCCCGCCGGCCAGCTGATGCTGGCCGTCACCCGAGTTCCGCACCTGGGCGCTGACGAACAAGGCGGAGTTCACCCTGGCCTTCGCCAACCCGATCGCGGAGCCGAGCTGCTCCCGCCGCGAGCTGATCACCACCTCCTGCTCCGGCCACCTGTTCACCGATCTGCTGCACCAGATCTGGCTGGAGCGACGGTTCCCGCTACCCGCGCTCGACGAGCTGCCGCCGGCGGTCCGGGACGCCGTGCTCGATCCGCTCATCCCGGCCGACGTGGACCGGATCGCCGAGGCCGACCGCGGCCTGGTCTGGGTCTACATGCAGGGCTGGACCCGGTTGTACGGCGTGGTCGCGCTGGAGGTGTTCGGGCACATGGACCCGCGGGTCATCGAGAGCGGCGACATGTTCCTCGACGCGATGCTCTCGTTCGCCCCCCGCCTCGGCCTGGCCGACGACGTGGAGCGCCTCGAGGCGCTGATCCGGCCGAAGCTGTCACCTCACGGCCCTGGTGGTTGAGGAAGGCGCGCAGCGCCGGCACGGTGGTTGAGGAAGGCGCGCAGCGCCGGCACGGTGGTTGAGGAAGGCGCGCTAGCGCCTGTCTCGAAACCACCGCAGCGCCCCCGGTGGTTGAGGAAGGCGCGCAGCGCCTGTCTCGAAACCACCCCGGCACCGGGGTTTCGAGACGCTCGCTAGGCGCTCGCTCCTCAACCCCCGAACACGCTGCGCTCGCTCCTCAACCCCCGAACACGCTGCGCTCGCTCCTAACCCCCGAACACGCCGCGCTCGCTCCTCAACCCCCGAACACGCTGCGCTCGCTCGTCAGCCCCCGTGGGCGGTTGCGCCCGACAGCACCTCGGTGACCCACTGCGGCACCAGCGTGCCGGCGGGGCCGTGCCGGTTCTCGTCGAAGAGGTCAGAACCCTCGCTGGGCTGGAGGTTCAGCTCCAGGGTGCGCACACCGTACGCCGCCGCGGCTTGGACGAAGCCGGCCGCCGGGTAGACCGCGCCCGAGGTGCCGATCGAGACGAAAAGGTCAGCGGTGGCCAGCGACACGTTGATCCGGTCCAAGCCGTGCGGCACCTCGCCGAACCACACCACGTCGGGGCGCAGCTCGCACAGTCCGCACCCCGGGCACGGCGGGTAGTCACCCAGGTCGTGGTCCCACCGGGTCCGCCGCTGACAACTGCGGCACAGCGCGGACCGCAGCTCGCCGTGCATGTGCAGCACCCGCGCCGAACCGGCCCGCTCGTGCAGGTCGTCGATGTTCTGGGTGACCACGAGCAGGTCGCGACCGAGCACGGCCTCGAGCTCGGCCAGCGCCCGGTGCGCCGCGTTCGGCTCGACCAGGGCGAGCGCCGCCCGACGGGCGTCGTAGAACCGGTGCACCACCGACGGCTGCCGGTCGAACGCCTCCGGGGTGGCCACCTCCTCGAGCCGGTGCCCCTCCCACAGCCCGTGGGCGTCCCGGAACGTCGGAACCCCGCTCTCGGCGGACACACCCGCGCCGGTGAGGACGACCACCTTCATCTGCTGACCACCCTCCCCCGCGCGGGAACCCCCCGGTGCACGGTGACCACATAACCATCCGTGGGGTCGAACGGGGCCGCGTCCCACCCTGCGTACCGCTCTTCGGGGACCAGCCCGGCGGCCGCCATCGCCTCGTCCACGTCCGCCAGCGGGGTCACCGGACAGCCCGGAGGCAGGTGGTCCGCGTCCAGTCCGAAGCCGCAGACCACGGCACCGTGGGAGTCCACGTGGGCAGCCAGCCGGTCACAGACGGCGCCCAGCCTGCCGGGTTCGAGCAGCGGCAGGATGTTGCCGGCCAGCAGCACCACCGCGAAGCGCCGGCCGAGGTCGAGCGTCGCCAGGTCGGCCTCTCGCCAGTCCAGCTCCGGGGCGTCGTGGCTTGCCTCGGCGAGCATCGAGGCGTCGACATCCACGCCGACCACCTCGTGGCCCAGCTCGGCCAGCCGGACCGCGATCCGGCCGGTGCCGCAACCCGCGTCCAGGACCGAGGCCGGCGGGGCGACCAGGCGACCCAGGAAGGTCGCCTCGCCGTGGATGTCCTCGCCGCGGGCGGCCAGCTCCCGGAACCGGGCGGCATACGCCGCGGCGTACTCCTCGCCCGCCCCGGCACGGGCGATGCGCTCCCAGCGGGTGCTCACTCCTCGCCGCCGATCTCGTAGGTGATCGCGACGGTGAGCCCCTCCACCTCGGCGACCCGGGCGGTCACCACACCCTCGTCGTTGGCGGGCACCACCGTGCACGGCACCGTCTGTCCGACGACCCCGAGCAGGTCGCCGGTGCAGGAGACCGTCTCCACCCGGTAGCCATCGTCGATCAGCGCGTCCCGCACCTTCCCGGCCACCCGGATCGGCGGCACGTACGGCGTGGTCTCGAGCTCGGCCTCGGTGTCATCGACGTCCGCGACGGTGACGCGGACGTCCGCCGGGTCCGACCCCACGGTGACCCGGCAGGTCTGCACCGTCCCGACGACCCCCTCGAGCCCGCCGGCGCAGCGCGCCTCGACCGGCTTGTCGGGGTTCTCCGCGGGATAGCGCGCCACGACCTCGCTCTCCAGCTCGGCCTGGGTGAACGAGGTGTCCACGACCCGCTCCGGCTCCGCGCACCCGGTCAACCCGCCGACCAGTCCACCCGCCAGGAGAGCCAGCAGCGCCAGTCGGCCCGGTCGGGTCTCGTCGGGGCTGCGCATGCGCAGAATCTAGTCGCTGGTCGGGCGGCTCGGGCGGGTCGGGCGGCCCTCGTCGCGCTCAGTCCTCGACGCGGCGGCGCTCGAGGAGCACGGTGTCGCGCCACACCCCGTCGAGCCTCGCGATGCGCGGACGGACAGCGAGGGTGCGATAGCCGGCCGAGTGGTGCAGCGCGATGGAGGAGCGGTTCTCGGGGAAGATCGAGGTCTGCAGCGTCCAGAGGCCACCCACGTCAGCCTCGGTGACCTGGCGGAACAGCAGCGCCCTCCCGACGCCCGCACCGCGCGCGGTCTCGGTCACGTAGACACTGGTCTCGCCGACCCCCGAGTAGCACTCGCGCTGCGAGACCGGGTTGACCGCGGTCCACCCGACCACGACGCCGCCGCGCTCGGCGACCCACCGGTGGGCGGGCAGCCACTTGGCTGCGAGGACGGCCAGGCTGGGCACCTCGGTCTCGAAGGTCGCGTTGCGGGTCGCGATGCCCTCGGCGTAGATGTCGCGCACGACCGACAGGTCGGCGTCGGTCATCGCCCGCGTGGTCACGTCGGCGGGAAGGTCCTCCGGGCAGCACGGGACGGCCGCGAGGGTGCCCATCACGACGTCCGCGGCGTGCGGCAGGCCGGTGCAGCACGCCGGGTTCACGCTGACCACCGAGGAGGTGCCGACCTTGTCGATCGCCACGAACCCGACGTCGGCGAGCTTGCGGACGTGGTGCGAGGCCGTGGACTGGCTGATGCCGAGCTCGGTGGCGAGGTCGCCGACGCGCAGGTGACCGGTCGGCGCGGTCGAGACCGCATGCAGCAGCCGCACCCTGGTCGGGTCCGAGAGGGTCGCGAACCACTCGGCGTACGTCGAGGCCAGGTCGTCGGCGAGCGCGGTCGGCCGCTGGGTGGATGCTCCGCAGGACCCCTCGGCGCAGTCCACTCCGTCGAGGACGACCGGGAGCTCGGTCCGGGTCGCGGGATCGCCGGCGCCGGTGGTCGCATCGGGCGTGCTCACGCTCATGCCGCCACCCTACCGGTTCCATCGATCTGAATCGATGGTTGCATTCATCGGCGGACATCGATATAGTCCCGACAGGAGCCTTCATCGACCATCTTCGATGGATACCGACTCTCAGACCACTACCGCCGCCAGGAGAACCCGATGAGCAGCACCGCCCCGGCCCCCGCCACCCCGTCCGCCGGTCCGACCTCGACGACGGAGCGCCCGCTGGTCGTCGTCGGCGCCGGCCCGATCGGGCTCGCGGCCGCCGCGCACGCCCAGTCCCGCGGGCTGCCGACCGTGGTGCTCGAGGTCGGGGACGACGCTGGCGCGGCCGTGCGCGACTGGGGCCACGTGCGGCTGTTCTCCGCGTGGAGCGAGCTCGTCGACCCGATCGCGGAGAAGCTCCTCGCGCCCACGGGCTGGATCGCCCCGGACCCGCAGGCCTACCCGACCGGCGGTGACTGGGTCGAGAAGTACCTGGCTCCGCTCGCCGAGGCCCTCGAGGCCACCGACGAGGTCGAGATCCGCTACGGCGCCCGCGTCGTCGGCGTTGCTCGCCACGGCCGCGACCGTCTCGTGGCCGCCGACCGCGACGGACTGCCGTTCACCGTCCATGTCCAGGCCCCGGACGGCAGCCGCACCCGGCTCACGGCCGGCGCGGTCATCGATGCCTCAGGCACCTGGACCGGGCCGAACCCGCTCGGCGGCGACGGGTACCCGGCCGCCGGCGAGGCCCGGCACGCCGACCAGATCACCTACGGCATCCCCGACCTCACCGACCCGACGGTCGCGTCCCGGTACGCCGGGCAGCACGTGGCCGTCGCCGGCGCCGGGGCGTCCGCGCAGAACGTCCTCGTCGCCCTCCGGGACCTTGCCGAGACCAACCCCGGTACCCGGGTCACCTGGCTCGTGCGACGCCCGGGCACCGAGAACGCCTTCGGCGGCGGCGACAACGACCAGCTGGAGGCCCGGGGGGCGCTCGGCACGAGCGCACAGGCCGCGGTGGAGTCGGGCACGGTCAGCGTGGTCACCTCGTTCCGCACCAGCGACGTCGAGCCCGACCCCCACGGTCGGCCCGGCCAGCTGCGGCTCACCTCCTTCCCCGACGAGCCCGGCGACGCCGGGAAGGTCGTCAGCGGAGTCGACGCGGTCGTCGTCGTCACCGGGTTCACCCCCGGACCACACGTGGCTGCGGCAGGTCCAGCTCGACCTGGACGCCGAGCTCGACGCGCCCTCGCAGCTCGCCGGCGAGATCCACCCGGCGTGGCACTCGTGCGGGGACGTCACGCCGCACGGCGCGGACCGGCTCCGCCAGCCCGAGACCGGCCTGTACCTGGCCGGGATGAAGTCGTACGGCCGCGCCCCCTCGTTCCTGGCGATGACCGGGTTCGAGCAGACCCGGAGCATCGTCGCCGAGATCGCCGGCGACCACGAGGCAGCGGCCCGCGTGGAGCTCGTGCTCCCCGAGACCGGCGTGTGCGGCGGTTCCGGCCTCTTCGACGCGGAGCCCGCGGGCGGCGGCTGCTGCGGCACGACCACGGCACCCGAGCTCATCAGCCTCGGCGCCCCGTCCACGTCGACGGGACCGGGCGAGGCCGGCGTGCCGTCAGGTTCCTCGACGGGCTGCTGACCGGCAGCACCCGTGTCGAGCGCACACCCGGCAGGCGCAGAGCCCGCGGTCACCGACGACCGCGGGCTCCCGCGCGCCGCCCTGCGACGGGTCACCGCGGTCCTGTGTGCGACCGAGATCGTCTCGTGGGGCGTCCTGTACTACGCGTTCCCGGTCCTCTCACCGTCGATCAGCGACGACACCGGCTGGTCCCAGCCAGCAGTCGTCGCCGCGTTCACCGTCGCGCAGCTCATCGCGGCCGGCGCCGGGCTCCTCGTCGGCCGCCACCTCCACCACCGCGGCCCCCGGGCCGTGATGACCCTGGGGTCCGTGCTCGCCGTCGCGTCGGTCGTCGCACTCGCCCACGCCGGCAGCTGGTCGTGGTTCCTCGCCTCCTGGTGCGCCGCCGGCGCTGCGATGGCGGCGACGTTGTACCCGCCGGCGTTCGCCGCGCTCACCACCTGGGGTGGGCACCGTCGACTGCAGGCGCTGACCGCGCTCACCCTGGTCGCGGGACTGGCCAGCACCGTGTTCGCACCCCTGACCGCAGTGCTCGACGAGCGACTCGGCTGGAGAGACACCTACACGGTCCTCGCCGGGATCCTCGCCGTCACCATCGCCCTGCACGCCTGGGGTCTGCGCGCCCCGTGGCCGGCACCGGCACGCGACGAGCTCGACCCCGCACTCGTCGACCCCACGCTCAACGACTCCGGCGCCGACCGCACCCCGGGCCCGAGTTCGCCGTGGCGGCTGCCCGGTTTCACCCGGACCGTGGTCGCCTTCGGCCTCGCCGGACTCTGCCTCTGGTCCGTCCTCATCCTGTTCGTCCCGCTCCTCACGGCGCGCGGGTTCAGCACCACCGCCGCCGCGACCGCGCTCGGCATCGGTGGCATCGGCCAGGTCTGCGGCCGTCTCGGCTACCGCCGCCTCGACGCCACCACCAGCACGAGCACCCGCACCCGGCTGGTGTTCGTCGCCGTCGCCGCCACGACGCTCGGGCTTGCCGTCACCCCCGGTCCGTACGTGGCGCTGGTCGCGCTGTCGTTCGTCGCGGGCATGGGCCGCGGCGTCTTCACCCTGCTCCAGGCCACCGCCGTCACCGACCGCTGGGGCACCGCCGACTACGCCCGTCTCAGTGCGACCTTGGCAGTGCCGATGCTCGTGGCTGCGGCGCTCGCGCCCTGGGTCGCGACCGTGCTGGCCACCGCCCTCGGCAGTCAGGCAGTCACCCTCGTCGTCCTCGCGACCCTCGCTGTCGCCGCCGCCCTCGTCGTCCCCGGGCCCGAACCCAGCCCGGCCCCGGGGCTCGACGGCCGGTCGGCGGGATGAGCAGCGTGACCGAACCCGGGGGTCGACGCCGCTTCGGACCGGCCGGCAGCGCCGCCGGTCGAGGTGGACGTCCGCGTCATCGGGGGCGGTCAGAGCGGCCTCGCCGTGGGCTACCCCCTACGTCGCCTCGCCAGCATCGCCGCGGACGGCCGGGTGACCTGTCGTTCGTGGTCGTCGACTGACGTGGTCCTGTTCGAGACAGCGACCCGCGCATTCCGCGATCGCGCGGCCGGCGTCGCCCACGACGGGTCGCCCAGCTCGGTGACGTCGCGATGGCCGTTGGCGTGCCCGCTATCGCGACGACACGGGACGCGAACGGTCCCGACACTTCGCCCGCAAGGTCGACGCCGCCGCCTGGCTCGACGAGGTGACCTCGACCCTGCACGCGGGGACTTACGTGAACCCGCGGGCCGGTCGAGTCACCTTCCAGGAGTTCTACGACGACTGGGTGCCGCGGCAGCTCTGGGTGGCATCGACCCGAGCGAATGCCGACCTCGCAGTGCGCTCCGTCGAGTTCGGCGATCTGCCGATGAAGGCGGTCCGGCGCTCCCACGTCGAGACGTGGGTGAAGTCGATGTCGACGCGCTGGGCTCCGACGACGATCAAGACGCGGTTCGTGATCGTCCGCTCGGTGTTCCGTGCCGCGGTGGCGGACCGCGTGATCGCGGTCGACCCGACGGTGGGCGTCGCCCTGCCGAGGCGACGCAAGGTCGAGGCCGCGATGCGAATCCCGACGGTCGAGCAAGTCGGCCGGACGCGAGCGGTCCCGTCACTTCGCCCGCAAGGTCGACGCCGCAGCCTGGCTCGACGAGGTGACCTCGACGCTGCACTCGGGGACCTACGTCAACCCGCGGGCGGGTCGGGTGACCTACCAGGAGTTTTGCGGCGATGGGGCGTCGCGGCAGCTCTGGGTGCCGTCGACCAGAGCGAACGCCGACCTCGCCGTTCGCTCGGTCGAGTTCGGCGATCTGCCAATGAAGGCGATCCGGCGGTCCCACGTCGAGACGTGGGTGAAGTCGATCTCGACGCGGTCGGCGCCGACGACCATCAAGACGCGGTTCGTGATCGTGCGCTCCGTGTTCCGTGCCGCGGTCGCGGACCGGGTGATCGCCGCCGACCCCACTATGGGGGTCGCGCTCCCGCGGCGACGCAAGGCCGAGGCCGCGATGCGGATCCCGACCTTGTCGCAGGTCGGGCTGCTGTTGGCGCATGCCGACAGCACGCGAGTGTCGACACGACACGGGTTCCGTGCCTACGTGGCGCTGTGCGCGTTCGCAGGGCTGCGGAAGGGCGAAGCGTCCGCGGTCCAGGTAGGCGACATCGACCTCGAGCGTCGCCAGCTGACCGTCTCGCGGCAGTTGCAGAGGGACGGCGACACCTTCGCCGTGCGGCTGCCGGAGTACGGCTCGGAGCGAGTCGTACACCTACCGGGCGACCTGGTCGAGATGCTGCGTAGCCACATCGACACGTTCCTGCCGGATCAGGCGCCGGACCGGTGGCTCTTCACCGTCGGCGACGATCCGATGTACGACAACGACATCGACTGGCGCTGGCGTGCAACGCGAACCTCGGCCGGGCTACCGCACGTGCGGCTCCATGACCTGCGGCACTTCTACGCCTCCGGCCTGATTGCCGCCGGCTGCGATGTCGTCACTGTGCAGCGGGCACTGGGCATTCGTCTGCGACTACGACGCTGAACACCTACAGCCACCTGTGGCCGACGGCGGAGGATCGGACGAGGAAGGCGGCAGCCGGGTTGATGCGGCAGGCGATGAAGCGGCAGCCGGAACTGGCGAGCGCAACGGTCAGAGGTCAGCTTCTCCGAACAGAGACTCCTGCATTGCCTTCGCGCTGAGGCGGTACCTCGTGTGCTTACTGCCGCGGCCCGGCTCCGTCGGCTCGACGCTGCCCTCCCCCTTCAAGGTTCGAAGCCAGTGCTCGGCGGTCTTGGGATTCAGCCCTAGAAGTTCGCTGATCTCCGACTTCGACAACTCGGTGTGCAGCGCAAGCAGATCAACGATCTGACGGCGCCGGTTGGGGCGAGCACGTCGCCCTCGCACGTGGGCAGTCGCCGCATACTCGGACAGCGTGTAGCGAGCGCCGCCGCGCGTTCCCGTCTGAGCAACCAACTCGCGCGCGACCAAGTCCTGCAGTTCGAAGGTCGCGACCCGGCTGTCAGTGATGCCGGTGGCAGCGCGATATCTCGCGTTGTCCATCACCTCTCCCCGTCGCATGAGAGCTAGGCCCGTGCACTGCGAATCGCGCAGGCCTTCTCGACCCAGAAGCTGTAACCACGCGACCGTCTCGTCATCGAGCAGGGTGTGGTTCGGGAGCATGACCTCGAACGCAGTCGTCGAGTCCTTGAACCGTGGCGGGCTCATCCCCGCGTGGCGCAAGGCAGCAAGAATGGCGCGGATGCCGGAGCCTCGGTTCTCGCAAACCGTGCGGTCCTCGTCGGGGACCTGGACATCCTCAAGTAGCTTCATGAGGAGGCTGTTGCGGGCGGAGGACCGACCCTCCTCGCCGAGACGATCGATGTCGACCGCACCGAAGAGACCGCCCGGGTTCATGATGCGCAGCCGGTCCGGATACATCTCGATCTGCACCTGAATTCCTCGCGAGCCCGGGCTGAGGTCGCGGTGCACCAGTGCGTTGACGACGGCCTCACGAAGTGCCTCAGGCGGGTACTCCCACATGTCCCGACGCCCCTCACCGGTGATGAGGGCACGCCGGCTCATGTTCCTCCGAATGACGCTCAGTGTCTCCGAGACCATCGACGGTATCGGCCCGTCAAGGCTCACGTTGTCGAGGAACCGGACGCCTGCTTGGGTGCTCTCGCCGGTGGCGGTCGGATAGTGCACGAACGTGACGTTCAGTTGCGGAAAGAACTGCTGCGGATAACGACCCAGGGCGAGCAGTCCAGCCATGGTGGGGCGCTCCTCGCCCTCCGGGCCCCGGCCGATCACCTTCGTCATTCGTAGGACAACGTCGGCCGGCTCGTCAGCGAAGATGCGAGGGTTGTTCCCACGCGCTCGACTGACGTAGGCATCAACGGCAGCCCGGTCGAGATCATCCAGCGTCGCGTCCAGGACGACTTCATGGTCGAACTTCGGCTGCCCTCGATCAGCAACGATCTGTTGCACCTCTTCTGAGGTAAGCCGTCGGTCGCTCTCGCCAACCCGGATGAAGCTCCCGCGCTCCTTGCCCAGTGAGCGGACGTAGCAGGGCTTCTGTCCCTTAGCGAGCTCCGGGATGTCCGCAACGAGGATTGGCCGACCGTCGGCCTCAGCTATCTCGATCTCGGCCGTCAGTGGAGGAACAACGTCCTCGCGGCACATCGACGCAAGGTCGGCCATCATCTTTGCTGGATCCTCAAGACCGAGCGCAGCAAAGCCGGACGCCTCATCCAATCCGAGCACGAGCGTGCCGCCACCGGGGGTATTCGAGAAGCTCGACAGCGTCTCGCGGGCGCTCTTTGGAAGTCCGCCGGCTGCACGCTTCACTTCGACCGCGGTAGCCTCCGCGCCGAACTTGCGCAGCTCTGCAACAAGGACGTCGATGTCTGCCGGCATGCACTCCTCCTCAGTTCCGTGCACTTAGGATGATACGCACAAAATCAAGGATGATGCCCAACTCTTTGAGGACCTGGCGATCCTCCTAACTCGTCCTCCTAAGTCCGACGATCGTTAGGAGGATCCTCTAGTTCTACTCGGGCAAACCGTCGAGCTTGTCGAGAACTACCTCGCCCCTGCGCTGATCTCGTCCCGATGGGCGTCGATGGAGTCGCGCACGGGCCGCAAGGCTAGCGAGACCCGCCGGCGGCGTCTGCCTCAGACGGTGGAGGTCGACTGTCGTCGGATTCGTGCAGACTTTCTGCGGACTAGACACGGACTTTTCAACCTGACACCCCGCCTGACCTGCACAAACGCGAGAGCTCAGTAGTACCAGGGGTACGGCGACCAGTCCGGGTCGCGCTTCTCCAGGAACTGGTCGCGGCCCTCGGCGGCCTCGTCGGTCATGTAGGCCAGCCGGGTGGTCTCGCCGGCGAAGAGCTGCTGGCCGACCAGGCCGTCGTCGATGGCGTTGAAGGAGTACTTGAGCATCCGCTGCGCGGTCGGCGACTTGCCGTTGACGGCGCGTCCCCACTCCAGCGCGACGGTCTCCAGCTCGGCGTGCGGCACCGCACGGTTGACGGTGCCCATCCGGACGCCGTCCTCGGCGGAGTACTCGGCACCGAGGAAGAAGATCTCCCGGGCGAACTTCTGGCCGACCTGACGGGCCAGGTACGCCGACCCGAACCCGCCGTCGAACGAGCCGACGTCGGCGTCGGTCTGCTTGAACCGGCCGTGCTCCAGGCTGGCCAGCGTCAGGTCGCAGACCACGTGCAGGCTGTGGCCACCGCCCGCGGCCCAGCCGGGGACCACGGCGATGACGATCTTGGGCATGAACCGGATCAACCGCTGCACCTCGAGGATGTGCAGCCGGCCGAGCCTCGCCTTGTCGACGGTCTCGGCGGTCTCTCCCGCGGCGCCGTCCGATCCGTCGGGACGGGTGTACTGGTAGCCGGCGCGACCCCGGATCCGCTGGTCGCCGCCGGTGCAGAAGGCCCACTTGCCGTGCTTGGCGCCGGGCCCGTTGCCGGTGAGCAGCACGCAGCCGACATCGCTGGAGGTCCTGGCGTGCTCGAGGACCCGGAGCAGCTCGTCGACGGTGTGCGGCCGGAACGCGTTGAGGATCTCGGGGCGGTCGAAGGCCACCCGGACCGTGCCATGGGCTCGGGCCCGGTGGTAGGTGAGGTCGGTCAGGTCGTCGAAGCCGGGGACCGCGTCCCAGGCCTCGGCATCGAAGATCTCGGAGACCCCGTCGATCGCGCTCATGGGGGCCGAGGGTAGACCGCTGGACCGGTCCGACGACGGCTGGGTGGAATAACCGGCGGCCCCTGCTGCCTTGAGCCGACATGACCCTTGACGGTGAGTACGAGCCCAGCCCGGAGCAGTGGGTCCGCGACCAGGTCGCGGAGTACGAGGCCTCCGGCGGCACCCGCGGCAACATCCTGCGCGGCCGAGCCGACTGGCCGGTCGTCGTCATCACCAGCCGCGGCGCCAAGTCCGGCAAGCTCCGCAAGACCCCGGTGATGCGGGTCGAGCACGAGGGGCGGTACGCCGCCATCGCCTCCCAGGGCGGCGCGCCGAAGCACCCGACCTGGTACCACAACTTCGTCGCCCACCCCCGGGTCGACCTCCAGGACGGCCCGGAGCCGCGAGAGTACGTCGCCCGGATCGTCGAGGGTGAGGAGCGCCGGGAGTGGTGGGACCGCGCGGTGGCCGTCTACTCCCCCTACGCCGACTACGAGAAGAAGACCGACCGCACCATCCCGGTCTTCGTCCTCGAGCCGGCCGGCCCCGACGGGGCCTGACCGGCTGTCTCGGACGACCCGGCGGACCTGGCGGACCCGGCCGACCCGCCAGCCCGGCCGGTCGGTCGCTTGGTCGCTCGGTCAGGGTCGGGCGATCGAGGCCGCCAGCCCGACCAGGTGACGCAGCCGGGCCAGCTCGGAGTCCACGAAGTCGGGTCCCCCCCGCCGGCCGATCACCACGATCTCGTTGCCGTCCAGCCGGGCCCCGCAGCAGACCGCGACGTCGTCCCCGTCGAGCGTCAACCGGGTGGCACGCTCGATCTCGCTGAACGGCAGCTCGACCGGCGCCGCCGAGGTCCGATGCCCGACCCCGCTGACCCGGTGCACCCGGACCGCCCAGTCGGCGCGGAAGGTGACCGGGAGCAGCTCCACCAGCCGGTCCAGCGCCCCTGCCGGGTCGAGGGTGAGCTCCTCGACGGCCTCGAGGTCGAGGAACAGCGTGCCGCCGGAGTACCGGCTGATCCAGAGCACCTTGATCCCGTCCAGCGCGCTGCACGCCGAGACGATCGAGTCCGGCATCACCCCGGGCGGGATGTCGAGCAGCACGTCGTCGAGCGCCGTCCCGTCGGGTCGCTTCTCGACGATCTCGATGGCGTCGATGTCGCCGCCGACCGCACCGATCGCGGTGGCCAACCGACCCAGCGACCCGGGCACGTCGGGCAGCTCCACCCGCAGCAGGTGTGACATCCCGGTCTCCATCCATCGGCCCGTCGGCGGGCCCGTTCCCGCGTCGTCGGCGTGACGCGGCGTCACCCTAGTCCGGTCACGTTGCCGGCTCGTTTCGCCTTCCAGCAGCCGGTCAGCGGCCGATCCGGCGGGCCAGGCCGGTGGCCCGCTGCGCGTGCGTGGCCACGGCCGCCCGGACCGCGGCCTCCGACCCGACCACCCGGACCCGGCGCCGCGCCCGGGTGACCGCGGTGTAGAACAGCTCGCGGGTCAGCAGCCGCGACCCCTCCTCGGGGAGCAGCACCGTCACCCGGTCCGCCTGGCTGCCCTGCGCCTTGTGGATGGTCATCGCGTGCATCGTCTCGATGCCCTCCAGCCGGCCCGGGGCGAAGTCCCGCATCCCACCGGCCCCGGCGATCGAGACCCGGAGCCGTCCGTCCGGCTGGAGCACCGCCGCACCGGTCTCGCCGTTGTAGACGCCCAGCGCGTGGTCGTTGCGGGTCACCAGGACCGGTCGCCCGACGTACCACTCACCGTGGATCGGCACCTCGAGCTCCTCGGCCAGCCACTGCTCCACCCGCCGGTTCCACTGCCGCACCCCGAACGGGCCCTCCCGGTGCGCGCACAGCAGCCGGTGGGTCTCCAGGGTGGCCAGCGCGGCGGCCGCGTCCCCCCGCTCCGCGGCCAGGCGTACGTCGACCGCCGCCTCGACCGACTCCGCGCGCACCACTGCCGCGGCCTCGGCGGCGTCACCGGTCTCGACCAGCTCGACCTCCGGGGAGTCTGCGCGCAACGCCGCCAGCACCGCGTCCGCGTCACCCACCCGCAGCGCCTCGGCGACCCGCTGGATGTCCCGGGTGGCCCGGTGGTTGCGGGTCAGCGAGACGACCGGGGAGCCGGCCAGCCCCTCGTAGCCGGCGACCAGGTCGGACAGCACCGCCCCGGCACCGACCGAGGTGAGCTGGCGCGGATCGCCGACGAGGACCAGCCGCGCCTGGGGTCGCACCGCCTCCAGCAGCCGGGCCATCATCGTCAGCTCGACCATCGAGCACTCGTCGACCACCACCAGGTCGTGGCCGAGCCGGTTGTCCCGGTCATGACGGAACCGGGTGCTGTTGTCGGGACGCCAGCCCAGCAGCCGGTGCAGCGTCATCGCCTCGGTGCCCACCAGCCGCGCCGCGTCGGCACCGGACAGGCCGCGCAGCTCGGACTCGACGGCCTCCTGGAGCCGGGCCGCGGCCTTGCCGGTGGGGGCGCTGAGCGCGACCGAGATCCGTCGACCCTGGGCCGCGGCCTGGTCGGCGACCAGGGCGAGCACCCGGGCGACGGTGGTGGTCTTGCCCGTGCCGGGGCCTCCGGTGAGCACGGTGGTCCACTGCCGCACGGTGCGCACCAGGGCCTGCTCCTGCTCCTCGGTGACCCGCGGCCCGGAGACGCGGGCCAGCGCGGCGCGCAGCGCCGCCTCGTCGACCACCGGCGGCGGCGCCGCCGTCCTCGCCGCCAGGTCGTCGCGGACCTGCACCTCCAGCCGGTGGTACCGGTCCAGGTAGAGCAGGTCGTCCTCGAGTCGCAGCACCCCGGCGGCGACCAGCGGGGAGGCCGCGACCGCCGAGCGCCACGCAGCGACCCGCGGCCACCTCAGGGCGGGCGCCGGGTCGGGCGCCGGGTCGGGGGCCGGGTCGAGTCCGACCTCGGAAACGGTGGTCAGGTCGACGCAGACCGAGCCGTGCCGGACCGCGCGGACGGCGAGGGCGACGGCCAGCCGCACGGTCTCGTCGGCCTCCCCGCCCAGCTCCCCGACCCGGGTCGCCACGTGCACGTCGGCAGCCTCCAGCACCCCGGCCGCGTTGAACTGCCCGAGCAGCCCTGGCAGCCCGAGCACCAGCCGGGAGTCGTGCTCGGAGGTCGGCTCGAAGATCTCGGTCATGGACGCCCTCCGTCGAGCAGGTCGGAGAGCTCGTGGACCAGCGCCACCGGCGGCCGCCAGGCCCAGACGCCGCACGGCTCCCCGTCGACCAGCGGGGTGTCCGGCCCGGTCATCCCACGCAGGTACAGGTAGAGCACCCCGCCGAGGTGCTGCTCCGGGTCGTAGCCGGGCTGGCGCCACCGCAGGAACCGGTGCAGGACCACGACGTACAACAGCGCCTGGAGGGGGTAGTCGGAGTGGCCCATCGCCGCGGCCAGGGCCTCGGGGCGGTAGTCGGAGACCGACAGCGGCCGGTCCGCGGGTCCCAGCCAGTTGGTCTTGTAGTCGGCCACCAGGTAGCGCACCGTCGGGCTGCCGAGGGCGGTCCCGCGCACCCGCAGCACCAGGTCGAGGGACCCGGTGAGATACCCGCGGAGTCGCTGGTCGCCCAGCGCCGGGGTCGCCAACGCGTCGGCGTACCCCCGGACCGGGTCGCCCTCGGGCAGGTGCCGCCGCAACAGCGGCGCCAGGTCGCCCAGCCGAGGGTCACCGCCGCGCCGTGCACCCCCGGCGGCCCGGACGGCCCGGTCGCCCCCGGCCAGCGGCAGCTCGAAGTCCAGCTCGCGCAGCCGGTCGGACAGCGGCACCCCACGCAGGGTGGTGCCCACCAGCGGTCCCAGCGGGGAGTCGCAGACGGCGACCAGGGCGTCGGCCAGCAGCCCCCGGTCCAGCTCGACCGGCCACCGGACCAGCTGCTCGTCGAGGTGCCCCAGCAGCTCGGCCCGCAGATCGTCCGCGTCGGGGTCGGCGTGCTCGAGAACGGCGTGCACCAGCGAGCCGAAGGTGGCGCCGACCGGCAGGTCCCCCATCGGCAGCGCCGCCTCGGCTTTCCCTGGCACCAGGGGGCCGACGGGGCCGGCGGAACCGGGCAGGGTCCCCGACCCTCCGACCTCCTCGTCGTCCTTGGTGGTGGTCTCCGGCTCGCTGCCGACGGCGCCGACCCCGGCATGCGGGTCGGTGCCCCGCTCCACGGCGGTCAGGGAGGAGTACGACGTCCGCCGCCAGGTGACGTCGACCGCGCGGGAGAACCCCCGCACCGCCAGCGACGGCGGGGCCGGCAGCGGCGGGTCCGCACCCGGGTCCGCGGGCACCGCCGGCTCCGGCCGCGGACCACCCTCGGCCGCCCAGGTCGCGAAGATGCCGGACGCCTCCTCGTCGGTCCGGGCCGGGGCCTCGTCGGGGACCTCCGCGGTGCCCGGCCGGCGGCCGTGCAGCATCCGGTGCAGCGGGGAGGCCAACGCATTCCTGGTCGGCGACCACCAGGCCACCACCTGGCACTGGGCGCGGGTCATCGCGACGTACAGCAGCCGCAGCGACTCCCCCGCCTCCTCGGCCAGCCAGCGCTGCACGTGGTCGCCCCAGTCGGGACCGCCACCACCGCCGACGTCGAGGCAGCGGTGCCCGTCGGCGTCGTGGAAGAGCGGCATCGACGGCTTCGGGACGTACCGGTCGGCGAGCGCCGGGAGGTACACCACCGGGTACTCCAGCCCCTTGCTGGCATGGATGGTGACCAGCTGCACCGCCGCGGCGTCGGAGTCCAGCCGCCGGGTCCGCTCCACTCCGCGCCCGGCCCGCCCCTCCCGGACCTGGTCGCGCAGCCAGGTGAGCATCGCGACCACGCCGAGCCGGTCGGCGACGGCGACCTCGTGCAGGGCCTCCCCGATGTGCCTCAAGTCGGTCAGTCGGCGCTCGCCGTCGTGGGCGGCCAGCACCCGGGCCGGCAAGCCGGCGGCGGTGGCGGCCTCCAGCACCGCGGCCACCCCCCGCAGCGCGACCACCTCGGCCCAGCCGCGCAGGGTGTCCGCGATCTCGTCGGTGAGGCGGTCGCCGCCGTGGTCCAGCCCGTCGGGGCGGTAGCCGAAGAAGCAGGTCAGCGCCGCCGCCCGGACCCGGTCGCCCCGGTGCGGCTGCTCCAGCGCCTCCAGCAGCACCAGCCACTCGGTGGCCCCGGGAGTGGCGAAGACGCTGCCGCCGCCGGCGATCACCGCCGGCACCCCGACCCGGGCCAGCTCGTCGCGGGCGGCGGCGAGGTCGGCGTGCCGGTAGGCGATCACCGCGACGTCGCGCGGCTCCAGCGGCCGGTCGTCGACGCGCGCCCCGGAGGCGAGCAGCGATCGGACGTCCAGCGCCAGGTCGCGGGCCACCACCGGGCGCACCTGGCCGACCGCGAGGTTGCCGCTCCCGCGCCGTCCGAACTGGTCGCGGCCGACCACCCGCAACCGGAAGGGCGCGTCGACCGGCGCCCCGACCAGCCGGCTGCCGTCGTGCTCGGCCACCACGTCGTGGACCACGATCCGGTCGTCGCCCAGCGCCGCCCCGGCCAGCACGGTCTGGAAGGAGTCGAGCAGCGCCTCGTCGCTGCGCCAGTTGACCGCCAGGGTCTTGCGGGTCTCCGCGGTCGCGGCCGCCTGGAGGTACGTCGTCACGTCGCCGCCGCGGAAGGCGTAGATCGCCTGCTTCGGGTCTCCGATGAGCACCATCGTGGCGTGACCGGAGAAGGCCCGGTCGAGCACCTGCCACTGCACCGGGTCGGTGTCCTGGAACTCGTCGACCAGGACGATCGACCAGCGCTGCCGCATCCGGGCCCGGGCGGGCGCGTCGTCGTCGACCAGCGCGTCGGCGAGCTGGCCGAGCAGGTCGTCGTAGGAGAGGATGCCGAGCCGGCGCTTGCGGCGGTCCATCTCCTCGCGGACCCGGCGGGCGAACGCCACCCGGCGCCCGGCCGGCGTGGCCGGGTCGGCGGCGGCCGGCTCCAGTCGGGCCCGGGGGTCGTTGACCACGGTGCGGGCGATCGCCAGTGCGTCGGCGTGGCTGAAGTCGGGCTTCGTCGCGGCGTAGGCGTAGGCGCGCAGGTACAGGTCGTCGACCACCTCGCGGACCAGGTCGTCGAGGTCCTCGACCAGCCGGGCCCGGGCATCGGTGTCGCCGGCCACCCCCAACGAGGAGAGCACCAGGCTGCAGAACTGGTGGGTGGTGGCGATCGTGGCGGCGTCGAAGGAGGCCAGCGCCTCGCTGACCCGGCGGTGCCGGCGGGCGCGCTCGGCGTCGTCGCAGTCGAGCAGCAGCGTGATCAGCTCCGAGGGCGGCGTCTCCACCGTGCCGCCGGCGTCCGACGACGGCAGCGGGTCCGCCGCCAGCGCCCGTTCGGCCTCGACGAGCTGGGTGCGGACCCGTTCCCGCAGCTCCTGGCTGGCCGCGCGACCGAAGGTGACGACCAGCATCTGCTCCAGCTGCGCGACCCCCTCGGCGACGTACCGGGTGACGAGCGCACCGATCGTCCAGGTCTTGCCGGTGCCCGCACTGGCCTCGAGCAGGGTGGTGCCGACGGGCAGCGGGTCCCGGATCGAGAAGGCGGTCGAGGCGCCCACGGGGCCGGTCACAGCGGACCCACCCGTTCGCCGCCGGTCAGCAGTGGCTCCCAGATCCGCCAGGCGTACGTCGGCAGCCCCGCCCGCACCAGCACCTCGAGCGGGGCGTTCTCGCCGTGGATCCGGACGTGCGCGGGCTCGGCGTCCTCGCCGGTGATCCCCCAGGCGTTGTTCCGGTCGGTCACCCACGCCCGCGCGGCCTGCTCCGCCGGGGTCCGGTCGTCGCCGCGCCGCTGGCGGGCCTGTGCCTCCGCCCAGGCGTACCCGGTCTGGATCGGGACCGGCAGCGGCGTGGTGAGACCGAGGTCGCGCAGCTCGACCAGGTCGCGCAGCCAGGCCACCGCCCGGTGGTCCAGCGGGCCGGCGAGCGCCCGGAGCGGGCCGGCCCGGTCCTTGCCGACCGCGTGCGCGGTCCAGCTCTGCTCGTCGTCGGAGGCGGCCAGGGCCAGCAGGTCGATCCAGGAGCGCAGTCGCTGTCGAGCCTTGAGCCGGGAGTAGCCGAGCGAGACGACCCGGGTGCCGTGCACCCCGGTGACGGTGCCGGTCAACCGGCGGCCACCGCCGAGGTCGACCTCGACGTCGACGCTGCGGGCCGGAGGCGAGCGCAGGTCGGTGGTGCGGGCGTACAACCGTTGCGACTCCTCGGCCACCGTCTCCAGCGCCCGGGTGCCGAGCCCTCCGGGCGGCAGGGTGCCGCGCAGCTGCTCGGCGGTCATCACCGCGACCGGGTCCGCCCCGGCGACCACCTCGCGCAGCAGCCGGTCGCCCACGCCCCACAGCTCCAGCGCGTCGAGGTCGACCGGGATCGCGTCGCTGACCTCGTCGGCCGGCAACGGCGTGGAGACGCCCAGCCGGGAGCGCAGGAAGACCCGCGCGGGGTGGTCGAAGAACTGCTTGAGCTCGGCCAGCGACACCTCCTGCTCTCTGCGCGGCGGCAGGGGTGCCGTCAGGAACGGCTCCGCCGTCGCACCGGGGGCCGCCTCGGCTGCCGCCTGGGCGCCGGCCCGCGCACTGGCGTCGAAGCTGAACGCCCGGCGGCGTCCCGGTTCCAGGCCCCCGGCCGGGTCGAAGTTGCGAGCGTCGTGGGGTTGCAGCGGGTGCCGGACCAGGACGTGGTCGCGGACCGGCGCGGCGGCCGTCCGGTCCAGGGCGTCGAGGATCTCGCCGAGCGGCACCGCGGGCGGGCGCGGGGCGCCGGTGTGCTCGTCGGCGCCGGTGCAGGTCACCACCAGCCGTTCCCCGGCTGCCTGCACGGCGTCGAGGAGGAGCTGGCGGTCCTCGCTGCGGACGTCCCGCTCCCCGGTCATCGGGCGGCGGGCCAGCACGTCGTCGCCGTCCACGGAGCCGACCCGGGGGAACACCCCGTCGTCCAGCCCGACCAGGCAGACCACCCGGTGCGGGACCGAGCGCATCGGCACCATCGTGCACACCGTGAGGGTGCCGGTGCGGAAGTTCGACCGGGTCGGCCGGCCGCCGAGCCGGGACTCCAGCAGCGCGCGCACGTCGGCCAGCCGCAGCGGCACCGCGCCGGCCTCGTCCGTCTCCCCCGCAGTCGCCGCACCGGCGGAGTCGACCGCGCGGGCCAGCTCACGCTCGAACTGGGGGACCTGCCACCCGTCGTCGACGGGCACCTCGGCCAGCCCGCGGACCCCGTCCCGCAGGGCTCCCATCCAGTCGGCGACGGTGGTGGCGGCGGCCGACCGGGTCAGGCAGGCCTCGAGCCGGTGCAGCAGCTCGCCGAGACGCCCGGCCAGGTCGATGTCGCCGCTGCCGACGTCGTCGACCGGCAGGCCGCGCCCCAGGTGCCGGTGGTCCTCCCCGGACAGGGCGACGCCGAGCAGCACCCGATCGAGCCCGGCGCGCCAGGTGTTGTGCTCGAACCGGTCCATCGCGAACCCGGACCGGTGCCCGGCGTCCAGCCCCCAGCGGATGCCCGACTCGCCCACCCAGCGGGTGACCCGGGCCAGGTCGTCGTCGGAGAAGCGGAACCGGCGGCGGACCGGCTCGGTCGCAGCCAGGTCGAGCACCTCGGTCGCGGTGACCCGGCCGCCGGCCAGCTCGACCAGCCGCCCCGCCACGGCCAGCAGCGGGTTGGTGCTGCTCATCGCCCGGTCGGCCAGCCGGACCCGCAGCCGGTGCGCCGGGTGCCCCGCCCCGCCGCCCCCCCCCTCGGCCGCCCCGCCGACGGCCTCGACGGCGTCGGCCAGCCCGAACCCGGCCGAGACCAGCGGCGCGAAGGTCTCGATGTCCGGGCACATCACCAGGATGTCGCGGGGCTCGAGCGTCGAGTCGTCCTCGAGCATCCCGACCAGCACCTCACGCAGCACGTCGACCTGACGGGCGGGTCCGTGGCAGGCGTGCACCTGGACCGACGCGTCGTCGGCGGCCACCCGGCGCCCGGCGCGCACCTGCGGACCCGGGTACCGGTTGTCCCGCAGGTCCTCCTGAAGCCAGCCGAGCAGGGTGCCCGGGCTCGCCGGCACCGCGCCCGGCGGCTGCTCCACGGTCGGCACCACCGCCAGCGTCCGCCGCAGCTCGCGGGAGTCCCGGCCCAGCGAGGCCAGCAACGGATGCCGCACCGCGCGTGCCGAGTCGTCCTCGGCGCGCGGCACCGGACCCCCGACCGGCAGCTCCTCCCACAGGGACGGCGAGGCCTGCGGCAGCCACAGGTGCACCTCGCGGTGCTCGGCGAGGGCGCCGAGCAGCTCCACCTCGGTGACCGGGAGCCGGGTGTGCCCGAAGACCGAGAGCCGGGCGGGCAGCGCCAGACCCTCGCCACCGGACCGGAGCCGTGCCAGGGTCTCGGTGTGCCGGACGTCGGGCGAGGGGTCGCCGGTCCGCCGAGCCACCTCGGCGACCAGGCGCCGCCACAGCTCGGCCTGCCAGCTCAGGTCGGCGTCGAGGGTCCCGCCGGCGCCGTCGGTGTCGCGCCCGTGACGCCAGTCGACGACCAGACCCGGCCGCTGCACGGCGTACGACGCGAAGAGCCCGGCCAGCCGGCGGGCGACGCCGTACCGCCGGTCCCCGCGCAGCAGTGCCTCCTCACCGGTGAGCCCGTGACCCAGGTGCCGCGACAGGGCCGCGCACCAGGGCTCGCCGAGACCGGCGTCGATCACCGACAGCAGCGGCCACACCAGCCGGTCCGGGTCCCACGGGTCGTCGGAGTCCCGGCCGAGCAGCAGCGAGACCAGGCTCCGCGGGGCCAGGAACCGCACCCCGGCGCAGACCCCGTCGCCGCCGCGGGGGCCGGCCCCGAGCCGGTGTGAGAGCCGCTGCGTCAACCACCGCTCGATGCCACGGGCGGGCACCACGACGACCTCCTCCGCGAAGGGATCGGCCACCCCGCGAGCAGGCGTGGCGAGCAGCTCGCCGAGGGCCTCGGCGAGCTGGTCGGTGCGCGGTGCGCGATGGAGCTGGACGGCCACGGGCGGCAGCATGGCACGCGGCGCCGACACCCCCCGCCCGGCGCCGAGCGGTCATCGTGACCGAATCGTCACCGTTTCGGTACGTCGCGTGCCCCCCGGCAACGCGGCGCCGGTTGTCTACTCGTGAGGTTGGCCCGGCTGCTGCACCCTTGACCGGGCCTCGGGTCGGGGCGCTACTGTCACCGACTGCTCAGGAACCTGTCCCGGATGAACGCACCCGGGCACGACACCGTGAGGTGAGAAGTGCAGATCAGACCAAGACGTCCGCTGCGAGCAGGGATCGCGGTCCTGGCCGCTACGGCCTTCGCCCTGTCCAGCTGTGCCGAGAGCGACCGCGACTCCGGATCGGAGGGTTCGTCCGGCGACTCCAGCACGTTCGTCTTCGCCGGCTCCGCCGAGCCGGTGACCCTGGACCCGTTCTTCGCCTCCGACGGCGAGAGCTTCCGGATCGCCCGGCAGATCTTCGAGGGCCTGGTCGGTACCGAGCCCGGCACCGCCGACCCTGCGCCGCTGCTGGCGGAGTCGTGGGAGGTCGCCGACGACGGTCTGAGCTACACCTTCGCCCTGCGCGACGGCGTGACCTTCCACGACGGCACCGACTTCAACGCCGAGGCGGTCTGCGCCAACTTCGACCGTTGGTACAACATGCCGGAGTCCGCGCAGACCGACGACCTCACCTACTACTACGCGGCGCTGTTCCGCGGGTTCGCCACCGGTGAGCGGTCCGACGAGGCCATCTACGACTCCTGCACCGCCGACGAGGAGCTGACGGCCACCATCACGCTGCAGAAGCCGTTCGCCGGCTTCATCTCGGCGATGTCGCTGCCGGCGTTCTCGATGCAGAGCCCGAGCGCGCTGGAGGAGTTCCAGGACGACGCGGGCGCGAACCCGCGGACCTCGGAGTACTCCACCGCGCACCCCACCGGCACCGGCCCGTTCGAGCTGGAGAGCTGGGACCGCGGCACCGACGTGACGCTCTCGGCGTACGGCGACTACTGGGGCGAGGAGTCGTCGATCGACCGCGCCGTGGTGGTGTCCATCGACGACCCCAAGGCCCGCGCCGACGCGCTGCGCAACGGCGACATCGACGGCTACGACCTGGTCGGTCCCGCCGACATCGAGCCGCTGACGTCCGACGGCTTCCAGATCGTCAACCGGGACGCGTTCAACGTCCTGTACCTCGGCATGAACCAGGCCCAGAAGCCGCTCGGCGACCTCAAGGTCCGCCAGGCGATCGCCCACGCGATCAACAAGGACGAGGTGATCAGCGCCTCGATGCCCGAGGGCACCGAGGCCGCGGTGGAGTTCATCCCGCCGATCGTGGTGGGCTGGACCGACGAGGTCACCCAGTACGACTACGACCCGGCGAAGGCCAAGCAGCTGCTGCAGGAGGCCGGCGCCGCGGGGGCAACGATCGAGTTCAACTACCCGACCGGCGTCAGCCGTCCGTACATGCCGCAGCCGGAGGACACCTTCAACGTGATCCGCACCCAGCTGGAGGCCGTCGGTCTGAAGATCAAGCCGACCGCCGACGCCTGGTCGCCGGACTACCTGGAGAAGATCCAGGGCACCAAGAAGCACGGCCTGCACCTGCTCGGGTGGACCGGGGACTACAACGACACCGACAACTTCCTCGGCGTCTTCTTCGGTGCCAAGAGCTCCGAGTGGGGCTTCGACAACCCGGAGATCTTCACCGCTCTCAAGGACGCCCGCGGCCTTCCCACGGTCGACGAGCAGGTCCCGCTCTACGAGCAGATCAACAAGGACATCATGGACTTCCTGCCGGGCGTGCCGCTGGCGCACCCGGTGCCGTCCCTGGCGTTCGCCCCGGAGGTCTCGGGCTACCAGGCCAGTCCCGTCCAGGACGAGGTCTGGAACACCGTCTCCATCGAGTGACCTGATCACGGCGACGGGCCGCCCGGGTGACCGGGCGGCCCGTTCCGCGTCTAGCCTCTCCCCTGCTCGCCGTTGCACCCTGAGCCCGCTCCCCTGACCTCGCTCACGTGACCTGGAGGCCGCCGCCCGATGCTGCGCTTCGTACTCCGCAGGATCGCCCTGCTGGTGCCCGTCCTGGTCGGCCTGTCGATCCTGCTCTTCGCCTGGGTCCGGGCCCTGCCCGGGGACCCGGCCCGCTCGCTGCTCGGTGAGAAGGCGACGCCCGCCGGCATCGCGCGGATCAACGAGGCCTACGGCTTCGACCAACCGCTGCTCCAGCAGTACCTGACCTATGTCGGCGCACTGCTCCGCGGTGACTTCGGCACCTCGATCCAGACGGGTCGACCCGTCGTCGCGAGCTTCCTGGAGCGGTTCCCGGCCACCATGGAGCTGGCCGTCACCGCGCTCCTCTTCGCCGTGCTGGTCGGCGTACCGCTCGGGTATCTGGCCGCCCGCAACCAGGGCCGCACCCTGGACACGCTGGTGGTCTCCGGGTCCCTGCTCGGGGTGGTGACGCCGGTGTTCTTCCTGGCGATCCTGCTCAAGCTGCTCTTCGCCGACACCCTCGGCTGGCTGCCCACCGGGCTGCGGCAGGGCGCGCGGATGGAGTCCACCCACATCACGAACTTCTACGTCCTCGACGGCATCCTGACCCGGGAGTGGGACGCGTCCTGGGACGCGATCCTGCACCTGGCGCTGCCGGCGCTGGCGCTGGGCACCATCCCGCTCGCGATCATCGTCCGGATCACCCGCGCCTCGGTGGCCGAGGTGATGAACGAGGACTTCGTCCGCACCGCCGAGTCCAAGGGGCTCTCCCGCTGGATCATCTCCCGCCGACACGTGCTGCGCAACGCGCTGCTGCCGGTGGTCACCACGATCGGCCTGCAGGCCGGGCTGCTGCTGTCCGGGGCGGTGCTCACCGAGACCGTGTTCTCGTTCAGCGGGATCGGCGAGTACCTCTTCGAGGCGATCGGCCGTCGCGACTACCCGGTGCTGCAGGGGTACATCATCTTCATCGCCATCACCTACTCGTTGATCAACCTGCTCGTCGACGTGCTGTACGGCGTGATCGACCCGAGAGTGAGGGCCTCATGAGCCCCCAGCCGCCGCCCACCGGCGGAGGCGGCGGCGCCTCCTCGGAGGTCGCGCAGTCCGTCGAGGAGGAGCACGGCACCAGCCTGTGGCGCGGCGCCTTCCAGCGGCTGCGTCGCAACCCCAGCGCGATCATCGGCGCGGCGATCGTGCTGCTCTTCATCATCATCGCGCTCGCCGCCCCGCTGCTGACGACGTACCAGCCCGGCTCGGCGCAGTGGTCGGGTCAGGTCACCCCCAGCAGCGTCCCCGGACCGTCGGAGGACCACTGGCTCGGCCTGGACCGGTTCGGCTCGGACATGTGGACCCAGATGGTGTACGGCGCCCGCCAGTCGCTGGTGTACGGCGTGGTCTCGACCGCCATCGGCCTGTCCGTCGGCGCCTCGCTCGGCGCGCTGGCCGGCGGCTTCGCCTCGATCGGTGGCCGGCTCGGCTCGGCGATCGACACCACCGTGATGCGGTTCGTCGACATCATGCTCTCGATCCCGAGCCTGCTGCTCGCGGTCAGCATCGCCGCGGTGCTCGGCCAGAACTCCTACGCGGTGATGATCGCCATCGGCACCGCCCAGGTGCCGATCTTCGCCCGGCTGCTGCGCGGCTCGATGCTCAGCCAGGGCAAGTCCGACTACGTGCTGGCCGCCGACGCGCTGGGTATCCGCAAGACCCGGATCGTGATGGGGCACGTGCTGCCCAACAGCCTCGGCCCGACGATCGTCCAGGCCACGCTGAACCTGGCCACCGCGATCATCGAGGTCGCCGCACTGTCCTACCTGGGCCTCGGCGAGTCCGACCCGGCGGTCGCCGAGTGGGGCCGGATGCTGGTCGCCGCGCAGGACCGCTTCGACGCGGCTCCGCGACTGGCGCTGCTGCCCGGTTTCGCGATCGCGATCACCGCCCTCGGCTTCACCCTCTTCGGCGAGGCGCTGCGCGAGGCCCTCGACCCCCGGACCCGGAGGTGACCCGCCGATGACCCCCACCACGAACCCGTCGACCCGGCCCGCGAGCAACGCCCCGGCCAACGAGCCGCTGCTCTCGGTGCGCGACCTCAGCGTCACCTTCGGCCTGCGCGGCGGCAAGGCGGTCCGCGCCGTCGACGAGGTCTCCTTCGACATCTGGCCCGGGCAGCACCTCGGCCTGGTCGGTGAGTCCGGCAGCGGCAAGTCGGTCACGTCGCTGGCGCTGATGGGCCTGCTGCCCAAGCGCGGCGTCAAGGTCGGCGGGCAGGCGCTGTACGCCGGCCGCGACCTGCTGGCCGCCGGCCGGGACACCATGTCCGACCTGCGGGGCAAGGAGATCGCGATGGTCTTCCAGGACCCGATGACCTCGCTGAACCCGGTGATCCAGGTGGGCATCCAGGTCTCCGAGGTGATCCGCCGGCACCTGAAGGTCGACAAGGGCGAGTCGAAGGACCGGGCCGAGGCGCTGCTGCGCAAGGTGGGCATCCCCGACCCCGGGCGGCGGCTCAAGGAGTACCCGCACCAGCTCTCCGGCGGGATGCGGCAGCGGGTGCTGATCGCGATCGCGCTGGCCTGCAACCCGCGGCTGCTGATCGCCGACGAGCCGACCACCGCGCTCGACGTGACCATCCAGGCCCAGGTGCTCGAGGTCCTCAAGGACCTCGTCTCCGACACGAACGCGGCGCTGCTGATGATCACCCACGACCTCGGGGTGGTGGCCGGGCTGTGCGACGAGGTCAACGTGATGTACTCCGGCCGGATCGTGGAGTCCGCCGGCCGGGACCGGCTCTTCGCCGAGCCGCGGCACCCCTACACCGGGGGCCTGCTGGCCAGCATCCCGCGGCTGGACTCCCCGCGCGGCGCCCCGCTGACCCCGATCCCCGGCTCGCCGACGCAGACCATCCCCTGGGAGCAGGGCTGCGCCTTCTCCCCCCGCTGCGTCAACGCCGACGACCGGTGCCGCTCCGAGGCACCGCGGCTGGAGCCCGACCACGGTCGTCAGCTGCGCTGCTTCCATCCGCTGGACCCCGGCCAGGGCACCGCATCGTCGACCGGAACCGGAGAATCCGCATGAGCACCCCCGAGCCGCTGGTCCGGGTCGAGGACCTCAAGGTGCACTACCCGCTGCACGGCGGGATCCTGCTCAACCGCCAGATCGGCGCCGTCAAGGCGGTCGACGGGGTGAGCTTCGAGATCCCGACCGGTCGCACCCTGGGGCTGGTCGGCGAGTCCGGCTGCGGCAAGTCCACGCTGGGCCGGGCGCTGCTGCGGCTGAGCCCGATCACCTCCGGCAAGGTGATCTTCGACGGCACCGACGTGGCCAGCCTGTCCGGCAAGGAGCTGCGCCGGATCCGCCAGGAGATGCAGATGGTCTTCCAGGACCCGCTGGCCAGCCTCAACCCCCGGCAGAGCATCGAGACGATCCTCACCGAGCCGCTGCGCGCCCACGGCATCGAGTTCGACCGGCGTACCAAGGTCAGCGAGCTGCTCGACCAGGTCGGGCTGCCGGCGTCCGCGGCGATGAAGTACCCGCACGAGTTCTCCGGTGGCCAGCGGCAGCGGATCGGGATCGCCCGGGCGATCGCGCTGGAGCCGCGGTTCGTCATCGCCGACGAGCCGGTCTCCGCGCTGGACGTGTCCATCCAGGCCCAGGTGCTGAACCTGCTCGAGGAGCTGCAGGAGGCCCTCGGCCTCACCTTCCTGGTGATCGCCCACGACCTGGCCGTGGTCCGGCACGTCTCGGACGAGGTGGCGGTGATGTACCTCGGTCACATCGTCGAGCAGGCCGCGTCCGACGACCTGTACGCCAAGCCCCGGCACCCGTACACCCAGGCGCTGATGTCCTCGGTGCCGGTGCCGGACCCGGTCGTCGAGGCCAACCGCGAGCGGATCCTGCTCCAGGGTGACCTCCCCTCGCCGTCCAACCCGCCCAGCGGCTGCACGTTCCACACCCGCTGCCCGTTCCGGCAGCCGACCCGCTGCGACACCGAGGTGCCGGTGCTGCGTGAGGTGGGAGGCCGAGTGGGGGGCGAGGGGGGCACCGCCGGTCACCGGGTGTCCTGCCACTGGGTCGAGGAGATCGAGGACGGCACCATCACCGCCCACGACGTCTCGCCCGAGGAGGCCGCCGAGCTGGCGTGAGCCGACTCGGCGGTGGAAGCGGCCCTCAGCCCGCTGCGACCCGCAGCCTCACCGGAAGCGCCGGTAGCTGTAGACCATCAGTGCCAGGGCGATCAGCCCCGAGATGATCTGCGTCAGTCCGGTGCCGAGTCCGCCGACCAGCCACCACGACTCCCGCAGCGGCCACCAGTCGGGCGCCGGGGGTTGCAGGATCCACAGCACGCCGGCGGCGATGAGGACCAGGGCGACCATGCTGGACCCGACGATCCGCGGCCACGTCTTGACGCTGTCCTCGGCAGTCTTCATGGCCCGTTCCTTGACCGGGTGCAGCCGCTTCTCCGCCCAGTCGTACTGCTGGGAGAGCACGGCCAGTCCGCCGAAGAGCATCAGCAGCCCGGGCCCGGGCAGTATCAGCGCGGCGATGCCGACCACGACGAGCGTCCAGCCGACGACCTCGAGGAGGAGCCGCCGGGCCGCTTTCTGCATGCCCCGACTGTGACAGACCTCGCCAACCGGATGGGCCACCCACGCGGGTCAGCCTCAGCGTGGATCCGCCTGCTGCTCGGTCTCCACGGGCGACGGGGCGGGGGCGTCCACAAGGCCGTCCTGATCCCGCATCCATGCGTAACGTCGCAGCCCCTGCACCACCCCGGCGCCGATCGCGCCCACCAGGGAGATCAGCCCACCGAGTGCGAGGAGCGCGATCGCGAGCGCGTTGCCGTCGTCCTCTCGCAGGACCAGGTAGCCGATCACCTGCAGCACCACGCCGACGGCGATCGTCGCCCACGGCGAGGTGGGCGGCGGCTTCGGGGTCCTGCTGTCCGAGATCTCCATGTCTCCCGATGATGTCAGGAGGTCAGCCTCGAGGCGAGCAGCCGTTCCAGCGCGGCGGTGTCCCCCTCGCGGCGTACGCCGGCATCGGCCCGCTTCCACCACAGCAGCAGCAGGGCGGCCGCCGTCCCCTCCAGCCGGGTCTCGGCCGGCTCACCGCCGCGGCGCACCTCGGGCCAGCTGCCGGTGCGGGGGCTCAGCGTCCACCCGTGGCCGGTGTCGGTGGCGACCAGCGACACCTCGCCGGCGAGGTCCGCGGGCGCCGCGTGGTGCATCCGGGGCAGGAAGGTCGTCAGGGTCTCGTCGAGACCGTCGGCGCTCATCGCCGGGTCGAGCTCGGGCGGCCGACCGTGGGCCTGGTCCAGGTCGACGAGGTGCATCCGGATCTCGTGCACCTGACGACGCAGCCAGAAGCCGACGGTCTGGTCCACCCCGGCGAAGTTCCAGCACACCGCGGCCGGGTCGGCCGCGGCCAGCACGTCGACCAGGGCGGTGGCGCGTGCGGCGTACCACCCGGACAGGTCCGCGCCGGGCTCCTCCTGCGGCGGGCGGGCCCGGTCCCCGGTGGAGACGATCGCGGTGGCCCAGGCGTGCACGCCGCCGATGTGGTGGACGAGGTCGTGGACCGACCAGCCGGGGCAGGCCGGGACGATAGCGGCGGGGTCGGCGGTGGTCAGCGTCGCGGCGAAGCGGTCGGCGCTGACCCGGAGGTCGTCGAGGGTGGGGCTCACGGCCCCGATCATGCCGGGCCGGCGGTCGCCGGCGGCTCACCAGGAGCGGACGACCTTCTCGCGGACCACGCCGAGCCGGATCCGCTGCGGGTGGTCGCCGACGGCGAGGTAGGCCAGCTCCTTGCCGGTCCGGAAGTCCAGCACCGCCACGGCGTCGGCCTCGCTGAGCGAGATCCAGCAGGTGTGCTTCAGCCCCTCGGTGGTCCAGTACGGCTTGCCGTAGCTGTGGCCGGTGCTGCGCTCGTCGTAGATCCTCCGCTGCAGCGTCTTCCGGTCGACGATCGCCGCGTAGTCGTCCATGGTGCCGGCGACGCAGAGCTTGGTGCCCTGCTCGTTCATCGCCAGGCCGTGGTGCGCGGAGTCGTTGACGTACTGCTCGCGGGGCATGTCCGGCACCCGGTTCGGCAGCGGCACCACCCGGCGTACGGCGCCGCGACGCGGCTCGGGCAGGTCCCCGGTCGTGTAGTCGACCTTTCCGTTGAGGTCCTGGGCCCTCGTGTCGAACTCGACGAACCCGTGGAAGTAGGAGACCTGGAAGTAGACGAACCGCTCCCCCGGCGCGACCGCCATCGGCCGGACCGCGGAGCTCATGTCGGGGTAGCCGGCCTCGGCCAGCTCCTTGCCCATGTCCCAGCGCTGGGTGATCGCGAAGTCCCGGTTGCGGACGATCTCGAACCAACGGTCGCCCTTGAGGGCGTCGTGCAGCGGGCCGATCTTCACCGGGCCGACGTCGGGGTAGTCGCCCGGCGTGTACACCTTGCCGATCGAGGCGTGGAAGATCCGCTTCCCGTCGGGGGTGTAGTTGCTCTCGTGCGGGGTCTCGCCGGACTCGAAGGTGCGCAGCCGGTCGCCGACCCGGATCCTGCCGCCGTCCGGCGTGCGCTGGAAGACCATCGAGTACTCGATCACCTGGCGCTCGGTGGAGTCCGAGACGAGCAGCCGCTTGCCGTCCGGGGAGACGTTCATGTGGTCGGTGCGGTAGCCGTCCATCTGCTGCTCGCGGACGATGATGTCGCTCTCGCCGGCGGTCGCCTTCGCGATGTCGATCCAGACCACGTCGGAGAAGCTGGGTCGGGAGACGGCCAGATACTTGCCGTCGCGGGTGGTGAACATGTCGTCGACGTACTGGTCGTGGCCCTCGCCCGGCCCCTGCTGGATCGCGTAGTAGTAGGCGAGCGCGTCCGGGTTGGACCGGATCCGGGCCAGCTCCTCCTCCTTGTCGGGGATCAGGTCGATGCCGCGCTTGAGCACCCTGCGGGTCTTGGCGTCCACGATGCTGGCCGTCCCGGCCCAGTTGTTGCCGACGAACATCACCTGGCGCAGCGTGCGCCTGCCCCGGGGGTCGGTGGTGCTGGTCTGGTCGGACTGGCTCCGGCCGGTCTCGACCGGGTTCCCGCTCAGCGTCACCGTCGCGGTGCTCGCCGGGCTGAACGTGGCACCGGCCGCGAACACCCCGGCGGCGACCGCGCCGACGACGAGGGGGACGGTACGACGGGGACGGCTCGACATGCGGTGCTCCTGCTCTCGACGACACTCCTGTGCTGGGGGACCAACGATCGACCCGCCGCCACGTCACCCCCGGTGGTCGAGGAAGCCGCCCCGCGCCCCGGTGGTTGAGGAAGGCGCGCCGCCCCCGGTGGTTGAGGAAGGCGCGCTCGCCCCACGGTGGTTGAGGAAGGCGCGCTAGCGCCTGTCTCGAAACCCCCGCCCCCGCGTGGGGCCCGGTTTCGAGACGCTCGCTGCGCGCTCGCTCCTCGTAACCTCCGTGGCACGTCCCGCTCGCCCCGGTGGTTGAGGAAGGCGCGCTAGCGCCTGTCTCGAAACCCCCGCCCGCACTGCGGTTTCGAGACGCTCGCTGACGCTCGCTCCTCAACCTCCGTCGCACGTCCCGCTCGCTCCTCAACCTCCGTGGCACGTCCCGCTCGCTCCTCAACCTCCGTGGGCACGTCCCGCTCGCTCCTCAACCTCCGTGGCACGTCCCGCTCGCTCCTCAACCTCCGTAGAACCTCCGGAGCGGCGGAGCCGTAACTTCTCCGGCTCACAGCGGTTGGTCCAGACACCCGCCGCGGGCCGCCCGGGCTGTGGCGTGGACCAGGGGGAAGTAGATGTCACGGACGACCACCCGGCTCACCGCCGGCCTCGCCGCTGCTGCGGTGATGGGCCTGAGCGCCGGACCCGCGGTGGCGGCCACGCCGGTCGCCCAGGCCAGCGCCAGCGCCGTGGTGCTGACCGTCGGCGGGACCCCGGCTGACTCGGGGACGTACCGGGTCACCCATGACGGTGACCGGCAGACCGCCACCGGCAACAACCGTCCGGCGGTCGGGGCGCTGAGCGGACAGTCGCTCCTGACCGCCGGCACCCTCGCCCAGGACGCGACCACGGCCGTCACCCAGCGCCGTGGCTCTTCCGCCGCGTGCGCAGGGATCGCCGGGGACGGCGCGACCGTGGTGGCCGCCGGGGACGGCAGCTGCCTGCGTCCCGGGGACACCCTCTCCCTCCAGGCCGGCACCGTCGACCTGTCCGACCTCCGCATCCTCCGGTCCACCGTGCTGGAGGGTCTCGACGACCAGCTCCAGGAAGCCATGTCACTGGTGCTCGACACGATCCTGCCGCCGCTGTCCGATGCCCTGACCCAGGTCCTCACCGAGCTCGGGGACCCGGCCCTGGTCCTCGACGTCGGGGCGATCCAGAGCGAGTGCTCCGCCACCACGGGCGACGCCCGCGGCGACGCCCAGCTGGCCGACGTGGCGGCGTACGCACGGGTCGGCGGCGAGCGGGTCGACGTCCTCGCGTTCCCCGCTCACCCGGCGCCGAACACCCGCGTGGTCGGCAACCTCTCCGGTGTCGTCGACGTCTTCCGCGACGCCGCGCGCACCCAGCTCGCCACCGCCCTGGACGGCGCTCTCGGCAACCTCGGCGACGCCATCGACCAGACCGTGGTCGTCGACAACATCCTGGACAACCTCAGCGCCGAGCTGGCGCCACTGGAGGAGAACATCCTCGAGGGAACGCTCAACCGCCAGGTGCGGCGGTCCGCCAGCGCCATCGAGGTGACCGCCCTGGACCTGTCCGTGCTGCCCGCCGCCACCGAGGCCGGACTCGAGGTGCTGCGCCTCCAGGCCGGTGCCACCACCTGCGGCCCCAACGGGCGGGTCGCGGTCGCGCCCCCGAAGCCGAAGGCCGCGCCGAAGGCCCCGGTCGCGGTCCCGGTCTCCGTCCCGGCCGGTCAGGCGACCGCCGTCTCGGCGACCCCGTCGACCGGTGGGGATCGGTCGCTGCTCGGTGCCGCCTCGCTCGCCGGCCTGCTGGGTCTCTCGGTCGCCGCCGGGGCGGCCGGCTATCGCCGCAGCCTGCGGTCGTGACCGATCGGTTCGGCGCCGGGATCGACGCGCTCGCCCACGGCGTGCTCGTCCTCGCCGTCGGGCTGGTGCTCGGCGGCACGCTCTTCTTCTCCGGGCCCGAGCCGCCTGCGTACGGCGTGCTGCCGCCGAGTGCCCCGGTGCGGATCACGATGCCGGGGATCAAGGTCGACGCCCCGATCGTCCCGGTCGAGCTCGGCGCCGACCGGGTGCTCGACCCACCCCGGGAGAGCCTGCTCGTCGGCTGGTGGGACGCCAGCGCCCGTCCGGGCGCCGAGACCGGACAGACCGTGATCACCGGTCACACGGTCAACACCGGCGGGGGCGCGCTCGACCGGCTCTCGCGGGTCCGACCGGGCCAGGTCATCGACGTGAAGACCGGGGAGGGGACGATGCGCTACCGCGCCGAGCAGGTCCGCTTCCTCGGCCGTGCCGGGCTCGCCCGGAGGTCGCAGCAGCTGTTCGGCCAGGACCGCGGTTCCGGTCGCCTGGTGCTCGTCTCCTGCGCGGGCTGGAACGGCCGGTCCTACGACCGCAACGTGGTCGTCCTCGCCGTACCTCTCGGTTCCCCCCTCGCCGACGCCTGACCTCTGGGACCATGGCGCCGTGAACGGGACCCTGCTGGCGCTTCTCGTCTGCGCCATCGCGGTCCAGGCGGTGGCACTGATGGTGGTCACCGCGTTGTGGCTCCGCGCCCGGCACCGTTTCGACCGGACCCGGTCGCAGCTCGTGGAGCTGGCGCGGCTCCAGGATCCCTCGGAACCGGAGGGTCGGCGGCTGCCGTCCGGCCGCGACGCGGTCAAGGCCATGTGGGAGACCGCCAACCTGGTCCGCGAGAAGGGTCTCAGCGGGGCGCTGCGCTCCTCGATCGAGGACCTCGCCGGGTGGGCACAGGTGGAGCAGCCCGACCTGGTCCGACTGGCCGGTCCGGGCGGTGGGATGTCGATCCTCTTCTCCGACATCGAGGGATCCACAGCCCTCAACGAACGGCTCGGGGACCGGCAGTGGGTGCGACTGCTGGAACGGCACGACCGCGCCGTCAGGCGCCGGGTCCGCCGGCACTCCGGGCACGTCATCAAGACGCAGGGGGACGGCTTCATGGTCGCCTTCCGCACGCCCGAGCAGGCCGTCCGCTGCGCGGTCGACATCCAGCGAGCCTTCCTGCGCGGCGAGACGAAGTGGAGCACGCCGGTCCGGGTCCGGATCGGCATCCACCACGGCGATGTGGTGCACCGCGACAACGACATCTTCGGCCGCAACGTCGCCCACGCGGCGCGGGTGGCGGCGCTCGCCGCGGGCGGCGAGATCCTCGTCAGCGACGCCGTGGCCGAGGCGGTCGAGTCCCTGGCATCGTGCGACGGCGTCGAGCTGACCGACCGGCGCAAGGTCGAGCTCAAGGGCTTCACGGGCCTGCACGAGATCGCCACCGTCGACTGGCTCGGCTGATCGCCCCACAGACCTCGCCACAGACCTCGCCCCGACAGCCCCAGGGCCGATCGGCCGTCCGCGACCAGCCGTTCGCGACCAGCCGGGCCCGCGAAGACTTTGCTCGCGGTGGCCGGCCCAGCGGGTGTGCCCGACCCTTGACCGGGCATCATGACGGGGAGCGAACGAAATCTCGGCAGTGGGTGCGCGTGTCGCAGCGCCCCACCCGCGAATCCCCCGGAGGATCTGGATGAGCCTGCTGTTCCGCGACGTCGAGGTCGCCGGTAGGCGCCTGGACGTCCGCGTGCGCGGCGCTCGCATCGACGCCCTGGGCGAGGACCTGGACCCGGAGACGTTCGAGGTGGTCGAGGGTCACGGTGGCGCGCTGATCCCCGGCCTGCACGACCACCACGTGCACCTGCTCGCGACCGCGGCCGCCAGGACCTCGGTCGACTCCGCGCACCTGCAGGGCCTGGAGGCCTTCGCCCACGCGCTGAGGGGCGCTCCCGCCGCGGACGGCGACCGGGACGGCTGGGTCCGGGCGATCGGCTACCACAGCGCCGTCGCCGGCGAGCTGGACCGCCACCTGCTCGACCTGCTGGTGCCGGACCGTCCGGTCCGGGTCCAGGACCGCAGCGGGGACCTGTGGGTGCTCAACAGCCGCGCCCTCGGCCTCGTCGCCGACGTCCTGCCCGAGGGCCCCGACGTGGAGCGGGACCGGTTCACCGGGGAGCCCACCGGGCGCCTGAGGCGGCTCGACACCCGGCTGCGATCGGCGCTTCCCGACCTGCCGCCGGACCTGGGGGCGCTCAGCCACGAGCTGGCGTCGTACGGCATCACCTCGGTCACCGATGCGACGCCCGACCTCGACGCCGCCACCGTGGCGCTGCTGCGCCACGCCCACCTCAACGGCGACCTGCCGCAGCACGCGACGCTGCTCGGAGACCCCGACAGCGCCGCCCCGTGGAGGCTGCTGCTGCGCGAGCAGGACCTGCCCAGCCCCGAAGAGCTGGGCGAGCAGATCCAGCGCGCGCACCGACGACAGCGCCCGGTCGCCGTGCACTGCATGACCCGGGAGTCGCTGCTGCTCACCCTGACCGCGCTCGACGAGGTGGGCCGACGCCACGGCGACCGGATCGAGCAGGCGACGATCGTCCCGTTCCCGGCCGCCCTGCGCGGACTGCGGGTCGTCACCCAGCCCGGGCTGATCCTGGAGCGCGGCGACGACTACCTGCGCGAGATCCAGCCGCACGACCTGCCCCACCTCTATCCGCTGGCGCGGCTCATCGAGGCCGGCATCGAGACCGTGGCCAGCAGCGACTCGCCGTACGGACCTCTGAACCCGTGGACCATCGTGCGGGCGGCGCGGGACCGCCGGACCGCGCAGGGCCGACTGCTGGGTCCCGAGGAGCGCATCCCGGCCGCGGCCGCCCTGGGGGGATATCTCACCGCCGCCGACGGCGCGCCGCGTCAGGTCGCCGTCGGTGAGCCTGCGGACCTGTGCCTGTTGCACACCCCGTTGGCCGAGGCGCTCGCGACCGACGAGGGCAACCCGGTGCGGGCCACCTACCTGGCCGGCCAGAAGGTCCCCGCCTGAGCCGGGTCGGCGCACCTGGTCCTCGCCCGTAGGGTCGCCGCCACCCCGTTCTCGTGCTTGGATGAGGAGGTGAGCACGACCGCCCCACCCGAGGGCGCAGCCGCAGGCAACCCGCCGCGTCGCCGCGGACGGCCGCGGGACGCCGCGGCGGAGTCGCGGATCATGGAGGCCGCGATCCTCGAGTACGCCGAGCACGGCTGGTCGGGCTTCACCCTCAACGGGGTCGCCCGCCGGGCCGGTGTCGGCAAGTCCACGCTGTACCTGCGCTGGAGCGACAAGGACACCCTGCTCGCCGACAGCGTGCTGGCCCGCTCCAGCTCCATCGAGGAGGTCGACAACGGCAACCTGCCCGACGACCTGGCCCAGCTGGCGAGCAACCTGCTACGTCACTACCTGGACCCGCTGGGCTGGGCGACGCTGCGGATCGCGGTGGACGCGGTGAGCGCAGCCACCGAGCAGCGCTTTGCCAGCGAGGTGGGCGCGCGCCACGGGGAGGCCGCTCAACGGGTGGTCGAGCGCGCCGTGGCCCGTGGCGAGCTGTCCGCCGAGGACCCGACCGACGTGCTGATGCAGTCGCTCTACGGCGCGGTGACGATGCTGGCGTTGAACCTGCCGCCGGGTCAGCGCGACCTCGACGCCGAGACGGTGGACGCGATGGTCGCGCCGGTGGTGGCCTTCGTCCTCTCGGCCGTCAGCGGCCGGTGAACTCGGGGCGGCGCTTGCCGAGGAACGCCTCGACGGCCCCGACGTGGTCGCTGGTCGACCCGCACCTGACCTGAGCCTCGGCCTCCGCGACCAGCACCTCGGCCAGCGGCAGGTGCGGCGAGACGGCCAGCAGCCGCTTGGACTCGGCGTACGCCGTGGTCGGTCCGGCCGCGAGCCGCGCCGCGAGCTCCTCCGCGGTGCCGAGCACCTCGTCGGGTCCGACGACCGTCCCGGCGATCCCCCACCGCACCGCGTCCTGCGCTCCGAACGGCTCGGAGAGCAGCACCAGCTCGCGGGCCCGTGCCTCCCCGACGGCCCGGGCCAGGGTGGCCGACAGCCCGGAGTCACAGGTCAGACCGATGCCGGTGAAAGCGGTCGAGAAGGTCGCCTGGTCCGAGATCACCCGCAGGTCGCAGGCCAACGCGAAGCCGAGCCCAGCGCCGACGCAGGCTCCGCCGATCGCGGCCACCACCGGCTTGGCCATCGTGGCCAGCGTCAGGGTGATCGGGGCGTAGTGCTCGGGAACGGTCGCGAAGGCGACCTCGGCCCCGTGGATCAGTGCGCCCGCGTGCTCGCCGAGGTCCTGGCCGGCGCAGAAGTGCCGGCCGGCCCCGGTCAGCACCACGGCCCGCACCTCCTCGTCGGCGGCGACCTCGTGGAGCACCGCCAGCAGCGCCTCCTTGGTCGGCCGGTCCAGGGAGTTGCGGGCCTCCGGCCGGTTCAGGGTCACCCGGGCGACGGCACCGTGACGTTCGAGGAGGACGGGCTGGGAGGACATCGGGGGGTTCCTTTCGACGGCACGGCTCAGGAGGACGGGACGATCACGGTGCTGTGAGACGGTGGCCCCATGAGCGAGCCCGAGCAGACGGGCGCCGTCCGGCGCGGTCGGCCCGGGCACGACCAGGGGACCGTGCTGCGGCGCGCGGTCGAGCTGTTCAACCAGCGCGGGTACGACGCCACCAGTATGGGCGACCTGGCCCGGGAGCTGGGGCTGACCAAGTCGGCGATCTACCACCACGTGCCGAGCAAGGAGCACCTGCTCGCCGAGGCCCTCGACGAGGCCCTCGACGAGCTGACCGCGGCGGTGGAGCAGGCGCGGAGTCCCGCGCTGGGGAGCACGGCGTACGACCGGCTGCGCACCGTGGTGCGTCGCAGCGTCGAGGTGCTGGTGGCCCACCAGCCGGCCGTCACCCTGCTGCTGCGCGTGCACGGCAACTCCGAGGTCCAGCTCGAGGCGCTGCGCCGGCGGCGGTGGATCGACGCCCAGCTGGCCGAGCTGGTCCGCGCGGCCGCCGACGAGGGTGCGCTGCGTGACGACGTCCCGCCGGACCTGGTCAGCCGGCTGCTGTTCGGGATGGTGAACTCGCTGGTCGAGTGGTACCGCCCCGACCACCCGGGGACCACCGACGGAGGCGGCGTCGACGCCGCCCTGCTGGCCGACGCGATCACCACGATCTGCTTCGACGGCCTGGCGCGTCACCCGGAGTGAGGGTCGGCCTGCTCGACGGGGCGGCCCAGGGACCGACTGCGGCCCCGGAACTCGGCGACCACCACGTCGCCGCGGCGGACGGTCACGTCGTAGACCCCCGAGCGGCCGCGGTGGGACCGGACCTGAGCCAGCGCCACCAGCCGGTCACCCTCGCGTGCCGGCTCCAGGAAGGTCACCTCGAACCCGGCCGCCACCGTCACCGTGCCGCCGGAGTTGCAGGCGAACGCGAAGGCGCTGTCGGCCAGCGCCGCCACCAGTCCACCGTGGGCGGACCCGAAGCCGTTGACCATGTCCGCGCGGACCGTCATCGCCAGCACGGCCCGGCCGGGGCCGACCTCGACCAGGGTCATCCCCAGGGCTCGGCTCGCGGCGTCGTCGGCCCACATCGCCGCGGCCGACCGCTCGGCGAGCACCTGGGGGTCGACCCCGCCGGCGGTCACGGCGGTGGGCTCGCTCATGCGTCGAAGTCCACCGTGACGCAGTCGGAGACCGGGAAGCTCTGGCAGGTGAGCACGAACCCGGCCTCGAGCTCGGAGCGCTCCAGGGCGTAGTTGCGGCGCAGGTCCACCTCACCGTCGCGGACCAGCGCCCGGCAGGTGCCGCACACGCCGCCCTTGCAGGCGAACGGCAGGTCCGAGCGGGTCTCCTGAGCGGCGTCGAGGATGGTCCGGTCCCGCGGCATCGGCACCGTCGCGCTCAACCCGTCGAGCACCACGGTGACGTCGCTGGTCACCCCGGGCGCCACGGCGGCGGTACGCCGGGGAGCCGGCGGCGGCTCGTCGACGTAGAACAGCTCGGCGTGCACCCGGTCCTGGGCCACGCCCAGCTCGGTGAGCAGGTCCCGGGCGGACTCCACCAGCAGGTGCGGGCCGCACAGCCAGGCGTGGTCGATCCAGTCGCCGGCCGAGCCGGGCAGCAGCACCGCGAGCAGCCGGCGTACCCGTTCCGCGTCCAGCCGGCCGGAGAAGAGCTCGACGTCCCGGGGTTCCCGGCTCAGCACGTGGACCAGGTTCAGCCGCGGCCCGTACCGGTTCTTGAGGTCGCTGAGCTCCTCGAGGAACATCACCGAGCCGGTGGTCCGGTTGCCGTAGAGCAGGGTGACCTCGGCGTCCGGGTGCTCGAGCACCGAGGCGGCCACCGACAGCACCGGGGTGATCCCGGAGCCGGCCGCGACGCACAGGTGCCGGCCGCCCGCGGCGACGATGTCCGATCCCGCCCGGAAGCTGCCGGTGGGGGTCTGCACCTCGATCTCGTCACCGGGTCGGACCTGCCGCACCAGCCAGGAGGAGACCACCCCGTCGAGGATCTCGCGCACCCCGATCCGGGGGCGCTCCCCGGCGGGGGCACAGATCGAGTAGGAGCGGCGGTGCTCCTGACCGTCGACCCACCGCCGCACGGTCAGCGACTGGCCGGCGTCGAAGGCGTACGCCTCGACCAGCTCGCTCGGGACGTCGAAGGTCACCGCGACCGCGTCGTCGCACAGCCGTTCCACGGCGGCCACCCGGAGCCGGTGGAAGACCGGCAGCGAGCGGCTGCCGACCCGGGTCGCCGGGCCGGTGGCGGTCGTCATCAGATCTCCTTGACGTGCTGGAAGGGCTCGTCGCAGGCGCGGCACCGGTAGAGCGCGGTGCACGCGGTCGGTCCGAACTCGGAGGTCACCTCGGCCGCCGGCGACCCGCACCGCGGGCAGCGGATCGCGCGCCGGGTCGGGGTCAGGCTGAGCGGGACCGGCCCCCCACGAGGGGCCTGCGGCGCCGCCCCCGGCGGGGAGATGCCGGCCGCGGCGAGCGCGGTCCGGCCACGTTCGGAGATCTGGTCGGTCGACCACGCCGGGCTGAGCCGGACCTGCACCTCGACCTCGGCGAACCCGGCCTCGCGCAGCACCCGGACCAGGTCGTCGCGCATCGTCGCCAGCGCCGGGCAGCCGGTGTAGGTCGGGGTGATCACCACCTCGACCCCCTCAGCGCCCTCCCGCAGCCGCACGTCGCGGAGCACGCCCAGGTCGGCCAGGGTGAGCATCGGCAGCTCGGGGTCGACCACCGCACCGGCCAGCTCGCGCGCCCGCTCCAGGGTCGCGGTCACCGTCACCACCGCCCCAGCGGGTGGGCCCGGGCGACCACCTGCATCTCGGCGAGCAGCGCGGCCAGCGCCGGGGTGTGCTCGCCGTCGCGGCCGGCCGGCAGGCCGGGTCCGGTGGAGGTCGGGCGCGGCAGGCCGGCGGCGGCCAGCACCTGGTCGAGCACTGCCTCGACCTCCGCGGCCACCGCGTCCGGGTCCGCGCCGAGGCCTGCCGTGGCGGCGGCCCGTGACGTCTCGTCCGGGGCGAGCAGCGCGGCGTACGCCGGCCACAGCGCGGCGAACGCGCCCTCGGTGCGGCGGCGGGACTCCTCGGTGCCGTCGGCCAGGGTGACGCACCAGCGGGCGGACCAGTCGCGATGGTAGGTCAGCTCGGGGATCCCCTTCGCGGCCACCGCGGCCAGCACCGGGTCGGCACTGTCGACGAGCCGGGTCAGCACCGCGAGCCGGTGCGAGGAGCAGAGCAGCACCCGGACCACGGCATGGGCGAAGTCGCCGTTCTCCAGCTCGGTGATCACGGTGCTGCGGTACGCCGGGGCATCGCGGAAGAAGGCCAGCGCGTCCTCGGCCGGCACCGGGGAGCCGTCCGGCACCGGCGGCACCAGCGACGGGTCGGCGGCCGCGGCCCGGGCCAGCAGCAGCCGGGCCTGGCCGAGCAGGTCCAGCGCGATGTTGGCCAGCGCGATGTCCTCCTCCAGGTCCGGCGCGCGGCTGCACCACTGGGAGAGCCGGTGCGAGAGGACCAGGGCGTCGTCGGCCAGCGCCAGCGAGTACGCCGCCAGCAGGCCGGCGTCGACCCCGTCGGGAACCCGGGTGTCCAGGCCCGCGAGCGGGTCGTCGAAGTCGGTGCCGAACGCCCAGTGCGCGCTGTCGCCGGGCGCGGTGACCAGGGCGTCGTACACGGTCTCGTGGGGGCTTGCCTCGGGGCTCTTCACAGCGTGCCTCACATGTGCGGGACGTCGTCGGGGATGTCGTAGAACGTCGGGTGCCGGTAGACCTTGTCGCCGCTGGGCGCGAACATCGGGTCCTTCTCGTCCGGGCTGCTCGCGGTGATCGCGTCCGCGCGGACCACCCAGATGCTGACGCCCTCGTTGCGGCGGGTGTAGACGTCCCGGGCGCTGTCCAGCGCCATCGCGTCGTCGGCGGCGTGCAGCGACCCCACGTGGACGTGGTTGAGCCCGCGCTTGCCCCGGACGAACACCTCGTACAGCGGCCACTCGCTCATGCCCGGTCTCCCTTCGCGGGGGCTGCCTGCTTCGCGGCGTGGGCCAGGGCCGCGTCGCGGACCCAGGCACCGTCCTCGTGCGCGGCGCGGCGGTGCGCGATCCGCTCGGCGCTGCACGGGCCACCGCCCTTGACCACCCGCCAGAACTCGTCCCAGTCGGGCTGGCCGAAGTCGTGGGCGCCGCGCTCGTCGTTCCAGCGAAGTCCCGGGTCCGGCAGGGTCACCCCGAGCGCCTCGGCCTGCGGGACGGACATGTCGACGAAGCGCTGCCGCAGCTCGTCGTTGGTGTGCCGCTTGATCCCCCACGCCATCGACTGCTCGGTGTTCGAGGAGTCGGAGTCGGGCGGCCCGAACATCATCAGCGCCGGCCACCAGAACCGGTCCACCGACTCCTGGACCATCGCCCGCTGCTCGTCGGTGCCGCGCATCATCGTCATCAGCAGCTCGTAGCCCTGCCGCTGGTGGAACGACTCCTCCTTGCAGATCCGGATCATCGCGCGGCCGTAGGGGCCGTAGGAGGTCCGGCACAGCGGCACCTGGTTGCAGATCGCGGCACCGTCCACCAGCCAGCCGATGGTTCCGACGTCGGCGTAGCTGGGGGTCGGGTAGTTGAAGATCGAGGAGTACTTCTGGGCGCCGGCGATCAGCTTGTCGGTGAGCTCGCCGCGGCTGACGCCGAGCGTCTCGCAGGCGGAGTACAGGTAGAGCCCGTGACCGGCCTCGTCCTGCACCTTGGCCAGCAGGATCGCCTTGCGCCGCAGCGACGGGGCGCGGGTGATCCAGGCGCCCTCGGGCTGCATCCCGATGATCTCGGAGTGCGCGTGCTGGGCGACCTGACGCACCACGGTGCGGCGGTACGCCTCGGGCATCCAGTCCCGGGGCTCGACCCGGTCGTTGTGGGCGATGGTGGTCTCGAAGGCCTCCTCGAGAGCCGCCTCCGAGTCCTGGGTCACGGTCGCCATGCACACCCTCCTGCGCCATTTACTGACCAATCGGTCTGTAATAGTGTGGCACGCGTCACCGGATCCGGCAATCGACGCCGGGCCCACCCCGATGTCCGCCGCCCTCGAGAGGACAGCCCGCGCCATGACCCACCTGCTCGAGCACTACGCCGCCGGTCGCTGGACCACCCCCGCCGACGAGGGAGTCCCGCTGCGCGACGCCGCCACCGGCGAGGAGGTGGCGCGGTTGTCCCGGGACGGCGCCGACCTGGCCGCGATGACCGCCTACGCCCGCGAGGTCGGTGGGCCGGCGGTGCGGTCGCTGCGGTTCCCGGAGCGGGCCGCGCTGCTCAAGCAGCTCGCGAAGCACCTGACGTCGGTGAGCGAGGAGCTGCACACGCTGTCCACCCGGACCGGCACCACCCGGCGCGACTCCGCCGTCGACGTCGACGGGGGGATCGGCACCGTCTTCAGCTTCGCCAGCCGGGCCAACCGGGAGCTGCCCGACGACACCGTGGTGCTCGACGGTCCACCGGAGCGGCTGGGCCGCGAGGGCACCTTCCTCGGCCAGCACCTCTATGCCTCCCGCACTGGCGTCCAGGTGCAGATCAACGCCTTCAACTTCCCGGTCTGGGGGCTGCTGGAGAAGCTGGCGCCGGCGTTCCTGGCCGGGCTGCCGACGATCGTCAAGCCGGCCGCCGAGACGGCGTACCTGGCCGAGGCCCTGGTCCGGCACATCGTCGACTCCGGCCTGCTGCCCGAGGGTGCGCTGCAGCTCGTCTGCGGCTCGCCCGCCGGGCTGCTCGACGAGCTCGGCGTGCAGGACTCGGTGGCGTTCACCGGTTCCGCGCACACCGCGGGGCTGCTGCGCACCCACCCGAACGTGCTGCACGGCGGGGTCCGGCTCGGCGTCGAGGCGGACTCGCTGAACTGCTCGATCCTCGGCCCGGACGTCACCCCCGAGGACCCCGAGCTGGCGCTCTTCGTCAAGGGCGTGGTCGCCGAGATGACCGTCAAGGCCGGTCAGAAGTGCACCGCGATCCGCCGGGTACTGGTCCCCGAGCCGCTGGTCGAGCACGTCACCGCAGCCATCGCCGAACGGCTCGACGGGGTCACCGTCGGCAACCCTGCGAACCCCGAGGCCCGGATGGGCGCCCTGGTGAGCCTGCGTCAGCGCGAGGAGGTCCGCAAGGCGATCGCGGGGCTGCGGGCCAGCTGCGAGCTGGCGTACGGCGACCCGGACCGCGCCGACGGGTTCCTGGACGCCGACGGCGAGCGCGGCGCGTTCCTCGGTCCGGTGCTGCTCCGGGCGCCCCGCGGGGCGGTCGAGCCGCACGAGGTGGAGGCGTTCGGCCCGGTCAGCACCGTGCTGGGCTACTCCGACCTCGACGACGCGGTGGCCCTGGCCGCCCGCGGCAGGGGCAGCCTGGTCGGGTCGCTGGTCACCCACGACCCGGATGTGGCGCGCCACGTCGTCCGCGGCGTGGCGCCCTGGCACGGGCGGATCCTGCTGCTGGACCGCGACGACGCCGCCGAGTCCACCGGGCACGGCTCACCGCTGCCGGTGCTGGTGCACGGCGGGCCGGGGCGAGCCGGCGGCGGCGAGGAGCTCGGCGGGATCCGGGCGGTGCTGCACCACATGCAGCGGGTCGCCGTCCAGGGCTCACCGGACCTGCTCACCGCGGTGACCGGGCGCTGGACGCCGGGCGCCCGGCGTACCGAGGACGGCACGCACCCGTTCCGCAAGTCGCTCGCCGAGCTGGCCGTCGGCGACACCGTCACCGGCGGCCCCCGCGAGGTGACCGGCGAGGACATCGACGCCTTCGCCGCGTTGACCGGCGACACCTTCTACGCGCACACCGACCCGGAGGCGGCGGCGGCCAACCCGCTGTTCGGCGGCATCGTCGCGCACGGGTACCTGTTGGTGTCGCTGGCCGCCGGGCTCTTCGTCGACCCGGCGCCCGGACCGGTGCTGGCCAACTTCGGCGTCGACCACCTGCGGTTCCTCACCCCGGTCAAGGCCGGCGACACCGTCACCGTCACCCTCACCGTCAAGCAGATCACTCCGCGCGCCAACGCGGAGTACGGCGAGGTCCGCTGGGACGCGCTGGTGACCAACCGCGAGGGTGCCCCGGTGGCGACGTACGACGTGCTCACGCTGGTGGCGAAGACCTGGCCGCCGACCCCCGCGGGCTGACCGGGCCGAGCGGTGCCGGTCGGCACCTGCGACGATGCGGGGGTGTACCGGTTGACGATCCAGTACTTCGAGCCCGCCGACGCCGACTCCTTCGACGCCTACTACCGCGACCAGCACCTGCCGCTGGTGCGCGGACTGCCAGGCATCCGGCGCTTCACCATGAGCAACCCGCGCGGCCTCGGTGGTGAGGCCCCGCACCTGGTGGCCGAGCTGTGGTTCGACGACGAGGCGTCGCTGAAGTCCGCGCTCACCTCACCGGAGATGGCCGCGGCCGGACAGGATGCGGACACCTTCGACGTCGCCCGACGGATGATGTTCACCGGCGAGGTCGCCGAGTCCTGACCCCGGCCCGGGCCCCTCAGGACTGCCCGAGGGTGGCGAAGGAGTACGCCGGCCACGGCCCCTCCCACTCGACCGCGAGACCCGTGCGGGAGCGCTGGGCGGCGTGCCGCTCGACCGTGTCCACGAAGGTCTGCGCGGCGACCTGGTCCACCAGGTAGGCGGCCTCGAGGACCGCCGTCCGGGTCTCGCCTGGGGCGGTCGACGAGGTGTCGAGCAACCGGCTGGCCACCGCCGCCGCGGACAGCTCCTCGTGCAGCCGGCCGGCGGCGCCGAGGACGTCGGAGTCTGGGCCATCGGCGTCGACGGTGCGGGGACCGACCCATGCCCGGACGCCCCACTCGAAGCGACCCGTCACACCGTCGAGCACGGCCACCAGGTCGTCGTACCACTCCTCCAGCCGGCGGCGGACCCCGTCGTCGTCGAGGTACAGGGTGGCCAGCCGCAGCGGCGCGGTCGGCCGCGTCGCGGCGACGGCCCGCACCACCGTGTCGTGGGTGCGGGCGACCGCCTCGAGACGGTCGAGCGAGTCGGGGTGACGCTGCAGGCCGTGCTCCCCGAAGTGGGCCGCGTCGACCCGGCTGACCACGGCGGACAGGTCGCGGTGGCGCACCACTCCCAGCGGGTCACCCGCCAACGACGGGACCCCGGCGAGATCGTCGGGATCGAGGTCGCGGGTGATCGCGTACAGATAGCTGGCCGTCCCCATGCGTAGTACCTCCCCGAGGGTTCTACCCGCCGCGCCGGTGGGCGAAACTGCACCTGGCTCGTCCCGGGGGTCCCCGCTCACGGCGCGGAGAGCAGCGGCCCGAGCGGGCCCAGGTCGATGCCCAGGTCGTCCGGCTCGAGCTCGAACCGCTCTCGCAGGTCGTCCATCGCCTGCTCCAGATGCATCAGGCCGAGGCCCAGCCCCTCGATCTGGTCGTCGGTCAGGTCCCCTTGGTCGACGCGGCGCAGCGCCTGCTTCTCCATCAGCTGCCGCACCAGCTCGACGACGGTGAGCACCAGCCGTACCAGGTCCCGCTCCACCGTCTCCGGGTCGGTCTCCAGCCGGCGCGGCAGCGTCCGTGGCTCCTCGGCGCTCACGACCCCTCCTCGTCCAGCGCCGCGCGCACCGAGGTGATCAGAGCGTGCAGCCGCACCTGCACCAGGTCCACCCCGGCCAGCGAGATCACCACGTCCCCGGAGACCACCACCCCGGCGCCGAGCAGCCGGTCCAGCAGGTCCACCAACGACACCTCGCCCAGGGCCGAGGTGCCACCGGCCCGGGGTGCCCGGGCTGCCCGGGCGGGCCGGCCGGCCCCGGCGGCCCCGGTCGAGGTGTCCGGGAGCGTGGTCGTCACGCCTGCTCCAGGGTGGCGAAGGAGTACGGCGGCCACGGGCCCCGGCACTCGACGGTGAGGCCGGCTCCTTCCAGAGCGCTGGCCAGGGACGCCACCACGGTCTCGAAGGCCTCCCCCTCGCGCAGCGGCACCAGGTAGGCGGCGTTGAGGACCATCGTCCCGTCGTGCCCGGTCAGCCGGGGATCCTGGGGGGCCAGCAGCCGACTGGCCACCGAGACCGCTGCCAGGTCGACGTGCAGCTGCTCCGCGGCCCGGTCGGCCGCCTCCTGCCGGTCCGCCGAGGCGCGGGACTCGTTCCGCTTGCGCAGCAGGTACGCCGCGCCGGACTCGGTCGACGGCGCCCCGGCCCCGGCCCCGGCGGGAGCGTGGTCCTGCGGCTGCTCCGCGACCAGCTTCACGCTCCACTCGCCGCGGTCGCTGACCCGGTCCAGCACCTCGACCAGCTCGTCGTACCGCTCCTCGAGGCGGCGCCGGACCCCCTCCTCGTCGCGGTAGATGGTGGCCAGCCGGAGCGGGGCCGTCGGCCCGTGGTCGGCGACCGCGCGCACCACCTGGTCGTGGGTCCGCGCCACGTGCTCGACCCAGTCGAGGCGCTCCAGGTTGCGGCGCAGCCCGTCCTCCCCGTACTCGTCAAGATCGACCTCGCTGACGACCGCGCCCAGGTCGCGGTGCCGGACCACGCGCGGCGGGTCGCCGGCCAACGACGTCACTCCGGCCAGGTGGTCGACGTCGAGGCCGCGGGTGACGGCGTACAGGTAGCTACCCGTCGTCATCGTCACTCCCCGCCGCGGACTCCAGGGCCGCGATCCGGTCGCGCAGCTCACGGTTCTGCTCGGCCAGGTCCTGCTGCTGCGAGGTGAGCATCGGGTCGTGGCGCCACCAGTCGATGCCCATCTCCTGAGCCTTGTCGACCGAGACGATGAGCAGCCGGATCTTGATCGTCAGCAGCTCGATGTCGAGCAGGTTCACCTTGATGTCGCCGGCGATGATGATGCCCTTGTCGAGCACCCGCTCCAGCAGGTCGGCGAGGTTGGTCGGCTGAGGCCGCGACGAGGGCGCCAGCGAGCCGTTCGCCCGGGTGGTCGCCGGACCACGGGGCGATGTCGCTCCGAGTCCGTCGGTCACCGCTCCTCCCCTGCTGCCCCCCGGGCGTACCGGTGCTGCCGCCGGTAGCCGAGCAGCTCGCCCTGCTCGTCGACCTCGACGCGGTAGCTGGCGAGCACATCGGTGGTGGCCGGCACCCGGCGCAGCTCCAGCACCTCGACCTGAACCAGCCACCCGTCGTCGGTGCGTTCCAGGCCGGTGACCCCCTCGGCCTCCTTGCCGGTGAGCTCGCGCAGCTGCTCGGCCGCCGTCTCGGCGACCTGGCTGGCCGTCGGCTTCCGGCTCGGGCGGCTGCTGCGGCTGCTGTTGCTGCCGGTCCCGCCGGACGAGGACGACGACTTCTTGGCCGTCCCCCCGGTGCGCTTGCGCGGGGTCTTCTCGGTGGTCTTCCCGGTGGTCTTCGCGGTGTCCTCAGCCACCCGTTCTCCCTCCTCGGCCGGGTCCGCTCGCCAGGCGGGCGATCAGCTCGTCCTCCCACGCGACGGCGTCCTCCTCGGTCAGCTCCCCGGCCTCCCGCTGCCGTTCGACCTCGGCGAGCTGGGCACGGATCACCCCGGGGTCGTGGAACTGCTGCTCGGCCTGCTGGAGCACCTGCTCGGCGATGGCCACGGTGCCCCGCAACGGGGCCAGCGGAAGGCCGAGCAGGCCGGTGATCAGTCCCATCGCTGCCCCACGAAGTCGTACGGCGCGGTGGGGCCGACCAGCCGCAACCGGACCCGTTCGTGCCAGGCCTCCGCTGCCGCCTCGAGGCGCTCCTCGAGCGCCGGGAGCTCCGCGCTCGGCACCAGGACGGCCACATCGACGATGTGCTCGAGCCCGGCGCCGGGGCGGACCCGGATCTCGCACTCGGACTCTGTCTCCGGCTGGGGGCAGACCAGATCCAGGACGGCCTCCGCCTCCACCACCCGACGCGCCTCGACCTCCTGGGCCACCAGCTCGCCCAGCCTGACCCGGTCGGCGTACGACGCCTCCTCGGGCAGGTCCCGGGTACGTCGTCGCAGCTCGGCGATCTCCGGCGACGCGGCCACGACCTCGGCGAGCACCGTCTGCTCGACGTACCGGGCGCTGACGCTGACCTGGACCCGGCCGCGCACCCGGTCCAGGGCCTCCTCGTACTCGCCGGGCCCGTCCGGGAAGAGGCTCTCGTGGACCTCGGTCTCGTCCGCGAGGACCGATCCGAACCGGATCGGCAGCACCGGCGCGACCCGCGCGGTGGAGTCCAGGACCTCGGCGAAGGCGACCAGGTCACGACGGCGGCCCGGCGGGCGCACCACGGTGATCCGCTCGACGATCACTGCCACCGGCCCGTGCGCGAGCAGGGTGACTCCGCGGCCGTCCAACCCGGGGAGCTCGTCGAGCGTCTCGCCGAGGCCGGCCGCATCGGGATCGGTGATCCCGTAGACCAGCAGCCCGGTCTCGCCCTCCGGCGCCGGCCCGACGTCGTGGTCCAGCCGGGACCGGGTGGGGGCCGAGGTCACCGCGATCTGCCGGAGCCGTTGGCGGTGCTGGAGCTGCTGGAGCTGCGGCGGCGCGACGTGGACTTGCGGGCGGGCCGACGCTCGCTCTGGTCCTCGTCCCGCTCGTCGTCGTCGCTGTCATCGTCACTGTCACCGCTCCCGGTGAGCGCCTTCTTGACCCCCTTGAGCGCGCCGGACGTCTTCGACGACGCACCCGTCTCCTGCATGCCGCCGACCAGGTCGCCCAGGTCCTTGCCTCCGTGCTCGTAGAGGTCGAGCCGGTTGGTCGCCTCGGCGAACCGGAGGTAGGTGTCGACGCTGGCCACGACGATGCGCGCGTCGATGGTCAACAGCTCGATGCCGACCAGCGAGACCCGGACGTAGGCATCGATGACGATCCCCTTGTCGAGGATGATCTCGATGACGTCGGCCAGGCCACTGGGGGCCGGTCTGTCGAGGTAGCCCCCGCCGCGGCGGGGGGCGGTCTGCACGGTCATGGCGATGCTCCTTGTCTGGGATCTGGCTCGAGGATCTGTCGGGGATCAGGCGGGATCGGTCGAGGGGACCTCAGCTCGCCCGGCGGCGCCGAGTCGGCCGTTCCTCCGGCTCCTCCTCGGGTTCCTCCGCGTCCTCGTCGGGCTCGTCCTCGTCGACGGGCTCGTCCTCGTACTCGTCCTCCGGCAGCTCCTCGTCGTCGTCCTCGGGCTCGTCCTCGTCGGGCGTCGACGGCTCGTCCTCGTACTCCTCGTCGAGCGGTTCGTCCTCGTCGGCCTCCTCGTCGGCTTCCTCGGGTTCGTCCTCGTCGACGGGCTCGTCGTCGTACTCCTCGTCCGCGGGCTCGTCGTACTCCTCGTCCTCGGCCTGGTCGTCGGCCTGGTCGTCGGCCTCGGGCCCGTCCTGCTCGTCGTCGGTCTGCTGCTCCTGCTCCTGCTCCTCCTCGACCGTGTCCTCGTGCGACTGCACGACCTCACCGTCCTCGATCACGCCCCGCCAGCCCTGGACGGAGTCGGGGTCGAGGATGGTGCGGGTCATCACGTGCCGACGGAAGTGCTTGAGCTCCACCCGGGTGCGCCTGCCCTGAGCGCGCCACAGGTTGCCGGTTCGCTCGAAGAGCCCTTGTGGGTAGTACTCGAGGACCAGCAGGATCCGGGTCAGGTTCGGGCCGAGCTCGTGGAAGGTGACCGCGCCGTCGACGTGCCCCTTCTCGCCCTTGGAACGCCACACGATCCGCTCGTCCGGAGCCTGCTCGAGGATCGTCGCCTGCCACCGGCGGTGGCTGAGGAAGATCTGGGCCTTGAACTCGAGCTTGTTGTCCTCGGCGGCCTCGACGCTCTCGACCTTCTTCATGAAGCTCGGGAAGCTGCCGAACTCGGTCCACTGGTTGTAGGCCACCCGCACCGGCACGCCCACGTCGATCTGTTCGACGATGTTGGTCGCCTTCGTCGCCTTGGGGGAGCCCCCGGAGCCGGACCCACCGCCGGTCACGGCGTCCTTGACCCCCGACATGGCGCCCTTCAGACCTCCCATCAGGGGGGAGCCGCCCTCCGCCGCCTCCTTGCCGCCACCCTCCACGGCCTTGCGCAGCGGGCCACCGTCCCCGATGTCCTCGAGCCGATCGGTCAGGCTCGAGACGCGGTCGCCGATGAGGTGGAGAGCGCGGTCCCCGAGCGCCGACATCAGCTCGCGCGAACCGTCCTTGAAGGAGCTGAGCGCTTCGTTGTTCGATCCCATCTCGGTCACCCCCTCGCCGACGCGCGTGAGCGGGACCGACCGGACCCGGAACTGGTCTTCTTCGCGGTGCTCTTCTTGGCAGGGCTCTTCTTGGCGGCGCTCTTCTTGGCAGGGCTCGTCTTCGAGGTGCTCTTCTTGGCGGAACTCTTCTTGGCGGTGCTCTTCCGGGAGCTGCTCGCCGTCCCGCCGTCCCCGCTGCTCTTGGAGGCAGTGCCCTTCGCAGCACTGCTCTTCTTGGCGGCGGTCTTCTTGGCGGTGCTCTTCTTGGCGGTCCGCGCCCCGGAGCCGCCGGAGCTGCTCCGCGACTCCCCGGACCCGCTGGACCTCCGGCTGGAGGAGGACCGTGAGCTGGACCCGGAGGACCGACGACGCGGGCGGCGTGACTCGGCAGCCGGCTCGTCCTCCTGCTCGTCCTGCGGCTCGTCCTCCTGCTCGTCCTCTGCTCGTCCTCTGGCTCGTCCTCCTGCTCGTCGTCCTGCTGAGCCTCAGGCTCGTCGTCCTCCTCGGGCTCTTCCGCGTCGTCGCCCTGCTGATCCTCTGGCTCGTCGTACTCGTCCTGCTGGTCCTCGGCCTCGTCGTACTCGTCGTCCTGCTGGTCCTCGGAGTCGTCGTCGCCCTCCTGGTCGTCGTCGCCCTCCTGCTGGTCGCGCAACGACGCCGTCAATGCCTCCATCCGCTGGGTGGCGGTGGTCAGCGCGGCCGAACGGGCCGCCTCCATCAGACGACCCGTGATGTCGTCCTGCAGCTTCTTCAGCTCGGGATTCTGCTCGGCGAGCTTGGCCCCCTGGGCGAGCAGGGCCTGCGGATTCGTGGCGACCTTGTGACCGGCCAGCATGCTGCCGACCGTGATCGCCAGCCGCAACTTCTTCGTCCTGCCCAGCAGATACCCGCTGGCGACACCCAGGACCACTTTGGTGGCTGCACTCATGTACGTCCCTCTCTCCCCAAGTCGCCCCGAGGAGCGCCTTTACCTTGCGGGCGCACCTACCCTGGCCGCGACGCGCCAAACCGACACGGCGTGATTTCGCCCACATCGCCGTCCTCAGGGACCGACTTTCACCCCACGGGGTGAGGACCCGCTGCGTCGGCGCCGGCCTTCGCGTCGACAGCGAGTCACCTCGCTCGCCCGTCTCGCGGTAGTTGAGGAGGGCGCCCGTCTCCACGGTGGTTGAAGAGGGGCGCCGCTCCACGGTGGTTAAGGAGGGCGCCCGCTCCACGGTGGTTGAGGAGGGCGCCCGCGCCCACGGTGGTTGAGGAAGGCGCCCCGCGCCCACGGTGGTTGAGGAAGGCGCGCAGCGCCTGTCTCGAAACCTCCGTACGACGGCAGCTCCGGTTTCGAGACGCTCGCTGGCGCTCGCTCCTCAACCTCCGTGGTGCCGGCCGGCGGTGGTTGAGGAAGGCGCTCGCGCCCACGGTGGTTGAGGAAGGCGCGCAGCGCCTGTCTCGAAACCACCGATCGAGGGGTTTCGAGACGCTCGCTGGCGCTCGCTCCTCAACCTCCGTGGTGGCGGTCGCGCGGTGGTTGAGGAGGGCGCTCCGCGCCCGTCTCGAAACCCCCGCCAGAACCGCTGGGAACTTTTCGCCGAGGGGTGTTCACCTGGTGGGATACGGGGCTCGTTTCGGGGGGTCGTTGTCGGTGGTCGCGGCTTGACTTGTCCTATGGCCGAAGCGATCACCACCACCGCCGCAGCGGACACCGCTGCGGGGGTGCTGGCTGCGGCGCGGGAGGACCGACGGGTCGCTGACGCTGCCGAAGCACGCCTGTTGCAGGCCGCGGTCGATTGGGCGGCGATGCACTCGACCGACTCGATCGATGACGCGGCCGCGATCTGGCACCCCTCCTGCGGGGAGCACGGGGTCCCGATCGCCGGGGAGGGGGCGCCGCTGATCGCGGAGTTCTCGGTGGCCGAGTTCGCCGCCGCGGTCGGGCAGTCCACCGACGCGGGGCGCTGCTACCTCGGCGAGGCCGTCGAGCTGCGGTACCGGCTGCCCCGGACGTGGGCGCGGGTGGTGGCCGGGGACCTGGTGGCGTGGAAGGCCCGCCGGATCGCCAAGACCACCATGACCCTCTCCCTGGAGGCTGCGGGGTTCGTGGACCGCCACGTCGCCGGAGTCGCCCACCGGATCGGTCCCGCCCAGTTGGACCGGCTGGTCCTGGACGCGGTCGGCTGGTTCATGCCCGCCGAGGCCGAACGCCGCCGGGTAGCCGCCGCGGAGTCCCGGTGTTTCGAGGTCGCCCGCAACCAGGCCGACCTGTCCGGCCTGTCGGGGACCACGCAGGTGTGGGGCACCCTCGACGTCGCGGACGCCCTCGACCTCGACGCCGCCGTCACCGCCGGCGCCGCAGCACTCAAAGACCTCGGCTCGACCGACTCCCTCGACGTGCGCCGCGCCGCCGCCCTCGGCGTCATCGCCCGCCGACAAGGGACCCTCGACCTCACCACCGCACCGACACCGGGGCAGAGTCGGGGACAAGCGCCCCGACGACGAACGGCCGGAGGCACGGGCGTGAGGTCGTGCTCTACGTGCACCTCTCCGAGGCGGCGCTGACCGGTGAGGCCGGGGTCGGTCGGTGTGAGAACACGAGGATGCCGGTCACCACCGGCCAGATCCGCGACTGGTGCTCCGTGCCCGACACCACGAAGATCACCGTGAAGCCGGTCATCGACCTCAACGACCACGTCCACGTCGACGCCTACGAGGTCCCCGACCGGATCGCCGAAGCCGCAGCCCTGGTCGACCACACCTGTGTCTTCCCCTGGTGCACCCGACCAGCGCGGAAGTGCGACTGCGACCACTGCGTCCCCCACGGCGCCGGCGGAGCCACCTGCACCCACAACATCGCGCCCCTGTGCCGACGGCACCACCGGCTCAAGACCCACGGCGGCTGGCGGTACACGGTGATCGAACGCGGCAGCTACCACTGGACCAGCCCCCAGCGCTACACCTACCTCCGCGACCACGACGGCACCCGCGACATCACCCGCGACCAGCCGACCGGACCCGGTCCAGCCGAGCACCGACGACCCTGACCGCCCCACACCCCGCCCCGGCGGGGCCAGTGGCATGTCCATGGTGGGGTGGTTTCGAGACGGTCGCTGCGCGACCTCCTCAACCACCGTGTGGCCGGCGCGACCTCCTCAACCACCGTGTCGGCCTCACGGAGGCCTTCCTCAAGCCCACGGTGCGAGCGCCAGCGAGCGTCTCGAAACCTCCCAGCACCGGCGGTGGTTTCGAGACGGTCGCTGCGCGACCTCCTCAACCACCGTGAGGTGCTGCGCGACCTCCTCAACCACCGTGGGGCCTGCGCGACCTCCTCAACCAGTCCGTCCACCACGGGGCCTGCGCGACCTCCTCAACCACCGTGGGGCCTGCGCGACCTCCTCCACCACCGTGTGGCCGGCTGATCCGGCGGTGGTCCAGGCCGGCGAGAGCTCCGATGCAACCGATCCGGCTCCCCCGACGTATCACCCTGTGACCGCACCGCCGCGGTCCCTCTGACGTCGGGAGCACCCATGACCCTCACCCAGTTCGACCGCGTCGTCGACCGCCGCCTGGACGCTCTGCACCGCCGGCTCGCGACCATCGTCGACGGCCGCGGCTGCACGGACCCCTCCGAGATCGCCCTGGTCGAGCTGATGATCGACGACCTGCTGCGGCTGCGGCGGGAGAACGGCGGCCCGCGAGCCTGCTGACCCGCGTCCGTTGGCCCTTGCCCGGTGCCGGATCGTCAGGTGTGCTGGGCGCATGGACCCCGCTGCGGACCCCCACGAGCCCGAGGACGACTCCCCGGACACCGCTCGGTGGCGACGCTGGGTCGACCACGGCGGTGACTACCGGGTCCTGGGCCGGTCCGGCGACGTCGTCACGGTCAGCCTGCTGACCTGCACCGGCGGCGAGGAGATGGAGCGGATCGTCAGCAGCGAGCCGGCCCTCCTGGCGGCGCTCACCCCGCCAGCGAGCCCCCGAAGATCTGCCAGGCCAGGGCGGACTTCGCCACCAGGCTGAGCACCAGGTAGACCTTCTCGCCGAACGCGTAGCTGCGCCACGGACCGACCTCGCGGTACTGCAGCCACTGGTTGAGCCCGAAGCTGGAGAAGAAGACGAACAGCGAGCCGATGATCCCGTAGACGAAGCCGGGAACGGTGTCGGCGCCGGCGGTGTTGATCACGATCACCACCCAGGGGGTCAGCCCGGCCAGGGTGCCGAACCAGAAGGGCAGCATCCAGGCCCGCTCCCGCCCGGGCGGGTTGACCGCCTCCTGCACCCAGCCGAACAGGATCATCGCGATGTTCGCGCCGGCGATGGCGATCACCGCCGAGATGCCGGTGATCCCGTTGTAGAAGCCGATCAGGATGATCATCAGCGTCGCGCTGATGGAGTACTCCACCCACCGGAACCGGTTGATCCCGCGCCGCAGGTCGGACTCGTAGACGCCCCTGGCCACGGTCGCGGTCAGCAGGTGGTCGAGGGCCGCCAACCCGAGGAAGATCGCGATCGCCAGGCCGATCCGCACGTCGAAGAGAGCATTCGGCGCCTCCGGTGCGGTCCCGGGAGGACCGGCGGGGTACGACGAGGTGACCGTGATCGCGAAGTCGCTGGCCAGCACCAGCACCGCGACCGCCTGGGCGGCGTGGAGCACGGTGAGGCCGAGATTCCACCGGCGTAGTCCCTTCAGCCTCTGGTCGTCGACGCCACTGGCGGCAGGGGCGTCCCCGGCATGGGCTGGTGCAGTGCTCACGGTGGTGCTCCTTGGTCGGCGGGACGGATCCCCCGGTCTGTGGCGGCGTCGGCGAGACTTCCTCGATGGACGTCTCCCTGTTGCCCTCCCTGCTGCTCGGCGCCACGGGACTGCACGCCGGCTTCCAGGTGACGGTCTCCACTCTCGTCTATCCCATGCTGGCGCGCACCGCGCCGTCCGACTGGCGTGAGGTGCACGCACGGCACGCTCGCTCGATCACCCCGATCGTGGCGGTCGTGTACGGCGTGGTGCTGGCCGCCTGCGCGGCCGCCGTCGTGGCCGACCCGGGCCCGGCGGTGGTGCTCACCGCGGCCGCCAGCGCGGTCGCACTCGGGGTGACCGCGACCCGGGCCGCGCCGCTGCACGGCCGGCTCACGGCGTACCCCGACGCGACGTTGCTGCGCAGCCTGCTGCGGGCGGACCGGGTCCGCACCGCCGCCGCCGTGCTCGCGGTGGGCTTCGCGACGTGGGGTGTGCTGGTCGGGTGACCCTCCTCGGATGTACCCCTGAGGATGAAGCGCCCGGGCGGCGGTGCCGTTAGCCTGGGGACGGCCCAACAGCCCCGTATGTGGATGCCCGCGACCGGCGTCCCACGTGCCCGGTTGACTCATCACCATCCCCGGGACCTGTTTGCGGGAGCAGGCACCCTCAGAATCGGATCAGCTCATGCTGCACATCGCCCATTCCGCCCAACGCCCGCCCACGTCGGTGTTCCACGCCAGTGGTGACCTCGACATCTTCGGCGCCCTGGCGCTGCGCCGCTGCCTGCACCGCAGCGTCGAGGCGGGGTCCACCGACCTGGTCGTCGACCTCCACCGCGTCGACTTCGTGGACGGCTCCGGGCTGAGCGTGCTCGCCCGCGCCTGGGCTGACCTGCGCCTCGGGGGAGCTGAGACCCGCGTCTCCCGCTCCAGCCTCAGCTTCGACCGCCTCAGCAACGCCGCCGGGCTCGGTCACTACTTCCGGGACGACCTGCTGCCCGTCGGCTGAGCAGGGCTCAGGTCGGCGTCACGACACGACGGGGGAGGATCCCCGGCACCCGGTGCCGGGAATCCTCCCCGTCGTGCGGTGCGGGGGTCGATCAGCTGATGACGGCGTGCACGGCCTTCTTCATCGCACCGAGCTGGGTCGGCTTCGTCGGCGCCTTCTTCCGCGCCTCGAGCATCTCCTCGCCGATCTCCTGGAGGACCTTGCGGCCCAGGCCCTCACGGACCTTGGGGAACCACTCGTCCTCCTCCTCCTCGATGTGGTGCCGGACGTTCTCGATCAGCACGGTGGTCTTCGCGGTGAACCGCTCGGCCTCCGGCTTCATGACCGCCAGCTCCATCACGAGCACGTCGGCCACGTGATGCTCCTCGTAGGACTCCAGGACGTCGTCCTCGAGGTCGGGGAGCAGCTCGCGCACCCGGGGGTAGAGCACCTCGTTCTCGATGTAGGTGTGCACGGTGAGCAGCTCGATCATCTTCTCGACCAGCCGGCCCTTGGTCTTGTGGGCGTTCTCGCCGGCGGCCTCGAAGTCCTTGAAGGCCTTGAGGATCTCCTGGTGGTCCTGCTTGAGCATGACGAGCGCGTCGGTCGACACGGGTGTCCTCCTGGGGGTTCGACGGGTGACGGGGTCGAGGGCCCCGGTACCCCGGCCGAAATGCTTCACGCAGGCCGACTCGGGGTACCGTGAAGTAATGGCCGTCACACCTCTCCCGCGTTCCGTCGACCCGATCGCGCACCTCACACCCGCGGACGTGGAGCAGATCGGGATCGAGCTCGACACCATCCGGCAAGACGTCCTCGACGCCCGCGGTGAGCGGGACGCGGCGTACATCCGACGGGTCATCGAGACGCAGCGGCGGCTCGAGATCGCCGGCCGGCTGATCCTGATCCTCGGCAGTCGGCGGAAGTCCGCCTGGGCGCTCGGCACCGCCTGCCTGGCGCTGTCCAAGGTGCTGGACAACATGGAGATCGGGCACAACGTGCTGCACGGTCAGTACGACTGGATGCGCGACCCGAAGATCCACTCCTCCAGCTGGCAGTGGGACCACCCGTCGCCGCCCGAGCAGTGGCAGCGCGCCCACAACCAGACCCACCACACGTACACCAACATCCTCGGCAAGGACAACGACCTCGGCTACGGGATCATGCGGGTCGACGAGGATCAGCCGTGGGAGCCGCGGCACCTGGTCCAGCCGGCGTGGAACTTCGTCACCGCCTGCATCTTCGACTACGGCATCGCCATGTACGACATCGACCTCGGCGACCACCTGCGCAAGAACAAGGGGATGACCCCGGAGCTGCGCGAGCGGATCCGGGCGGTGCTGACCAGGGTGCGCAAGCAGGTCGTCAAGGACTACGTGGTGCACCCGGCGCTGTCCGGCCGCGGGGCCCTGCCCACCGCCGCCGCCAACGCCACCGCGAACCTGATCCGGAACCTGTGGTCGCACTCGGTGATCATGTGCGGGCACTTCCCCGAGGGGGTGCAGACCTTCGAGATCGCCTGCCTCGACGAGAAGGAGACCCGGGGCCAGTGGTACCTGCGGCAGATGCTCGGGTCGGCCAACATCTCCGGCTCGAAGCTGCTGCACGTGCTCAGCGGCAACCTGTCCCACCAGATCGAGCACCACCTCTTCCCCGACCTGCCCAGCAGCCGGTACGCCGAGATCTCGCACCGGGTCCGGGAGCTGTTCGAGAAGTACGAGCTGCGCTACCACGCGGCGCCGATGCCACGGCAGGTGGCGAGCGCCTGGCACAAGGTCTTCCGGCTCTCGCTGCCCAACGGGTGGCTGGCCGAGACCACCCTCCGCAACGCCCCCGCGCAGGTGCGCGAGCTGGTCCGGATGGTGCAGCAGGGCTCCCAGCCCCGAGCGCTTCCCGCCGGCTGATCAGCAAGCCCGCTCGGCGGGCCTGATCAACGCGGCCGCAGCCCGCAGGTCGCCGGACCGTCGAGCACCTCACCGTCCAGCCCGAAGCGGGACCCGTGCAGCGGGCAGTCCCAGCTGCGCTCGGCGTCGTTGAAGGAGACCACCCCGCCGAGGTGGGTGCAGACCCCGGAGACCCGACGGACCGTGCCCTCGCTGGTCGCCACCGCGACCGGACCCCGGCGGGAACCGCGCACCACACCGCGACCCTCGGGGGGCGGGTCGCCGCCGTCGGCGTCCGCGGTCGGGTGCACCGCCGGTCGCAGCCAGCCACGACCCATCTCGAAGCCCACCTCGGCGTTGGCGCGAGCCGAGTCGAGCGCACCGCGCAGCTCGGAGGGCGCCCAGGTTCGCAGCGCGTCCGCCCACCCTGGCCGGTCGCCGGTGAGGTGGCCGCGCAGCGCCAGCGCCGCGGCCACCGCGTTGGTCATCCCCCACTTGGAGTACCCGCCGGCCACCAGGACCGACTCGACGCCGGGCAGCACCGGTCCGGCGTACGGCAGCGCGTGGTGGGTGAGGTAGTCCTGCGCCGACCAGGCGTGGGTCTCCTCGGCGTCGGCGAAGTGCTCCCGGGTCCAGCGGCGCAGGTCCTCGACCCGGTCGGCGGTGGAGCCACCGCGCCCGGTGGTGTGGCCGTTGCCGCCGACCAGCAGCACGGACCCGTCGTGGCCCGGCTCGGGCACGCCGTCGCGCAGCGACCGGGAGGGGCTGTCGGCGGAGAGGTACATCCCGGCCACGGCCTGGTGCGGGGTGCGGAAGGCCATCCCGTAGGAACGGCCGGGCGAGAGCCGGGCGAAGAACGCGCCCCGGTCCAGCACCGGGGTGTTGGTGGCCACCACGATCCGGCGCGCCCGGACCGTCGCGCCGGAGTCGGTGGTGAGCAGCACCGGGTCGCGGCCGCGGACCTTGGTGACCCGGGTGTCCGCGACGATCCGGACGCCGCGGTCGGCCGCCACCCGGGCCATCGCGTGCAGCAGCTCGACCGGGTCGACCTGGAGCTGGTCGTCGAGCCGGATCCCGCCGCGGGTGCGGTACGGCAGCTCCAGCTCGTCGGTCCAGGCCACCGGCAGCTCGGCGGACCGGGCGGCATCCAGCTCGGCGCGGACCGCCGACTCGCCCTGGGAGGTGGTGGCATAGGTGTACGCCGGCCGATGCTGGACGGCCACCTCGTGCGCGGCGCAGAAGTCGGCGACCCACTGCTGGCCGGCGCGGTTGGCGGCGACGTACGCCTGGAGCGTCGAGGTCGGGTGGCGGTGCGCGATCTTCGACAGGTGGGTGCCCTGCAGCAGGCTCACCTTGGCGGTGCTGCGCCCGGTCGTCCCGGCGCCGACGTACGCCGCCTCCAGGACGACCACGTCCTGGCCGGCGTCGGCGAGCTCGAGCGCGGTTGCCAGACCGGTCAGTCCGCCGCCGACGACCACGACGTCGGCGACCTCGTCCGCGCCGGGAAGCGCGGCGCCGGCGGTCGAGCGGGGGTGGCGGTCCTGCCAGGGGGAGACGAGCACGGGTGACCTCCGGTCACGGACGAGGGGCGGGGCGCGGCTCCTGTACCCCGAGACCCCCTCGACCACCGGCCGTCAGAGGACCTTGTCGCCGTACATCTCGCCGAGCGGGTCCGCGATCAGCTCGATCCGGGCTCCGTCGGGGTCGGTGAAGTAGACCGAGACCTCGCTGTGAACCTCGTGGTCGACGCCGGCGGAGGTGAGGTTGCCGACCAGGTGCTCCCACCGCTGCGGGTCGACCGAGATCGCGACGTGGTGCAGCCCGCCGAGCACCTCGGCGTACGGCCCGACGTCGAGACCGGGGAAGTCGAAGAACGCCAGCAGGTTGCCGTTGCCGATGTCGAAGAAGAAGTGTGAGGAACCGGGGTAGTCGCGGTTCTCGATCAGCTCGGTCAGCGGGAACTCCAGCACGTCCTGGTAGAAGCGGACGGTCGGCCTCCACGTCGCTGCTGATCAGGGCGGTGTGGTGGAGGCCGCGGGCCGAGGACGCGGGGCGCTCCGCGGCGGGGCGGAGGTGTGCGGCCCGGATCCGGTCGCGCTCGGCTGCGTGGGTCTCGGTCATCGGGCTCCTCGGCGGCTCATCCGATCAGATAGCTGTACGTCGCGGTCCCCGGCTGGGACGTTCCGGCCGGAGTCGTGACCTGCACGTCCACGGTATCCCCCTCGCCACCCCTGGGGGCCTCGGCCTGGATCCGGCCGTCGTCGAGAATCGTGAACTCCGTCGCCGGCCTGGACCCGAACCTCACCTCGGTGGCACCGGTGAACCCGACACCGAAGATCTCGACGGTGGTGCCGCCACCCGCCGAGCCCTGGTCCGGCTTGACCCGGTCGACCACCGGAGGCTCGGCCGGCGCGACATAGGTGAAGCGCGCGCGGTCGACGACAGCGGAGGTGCCGCCCGTCGTCACGACGGTGACCGCGACGGTTCCGAGGCCTCGGGGGGAGAGGACGACGAGGTCGTCGCCGCTGGCTCGGACGTCCGTGGCCAAGGCGTCGCCGAACCGGACCTCGACCGCGTCGGCGAGGTCGGTGCCCTGGATCCGGACCTCGGTGCCCCCGGACTCCTCTCCTCGGGTCGGCGTGATGCTGGTGACGACAGGAGGCACCGGGTCGGCCACGTAGGTGAACCGGTCGTCCGCGCTCGGCTCCGACATACCCTCGGCGGTGCTGACCTGCACATCGACTCCGCCGCTCCCGGGCGGTGAGGTGATCCGCAGCTCCTCGTCGGAGAGCACCGTCAGGTCGGTGCCGGGGGCCGCGCCGAAGAGCACCTGTGTGGCGCCGGAGAAGCCGCTGCCGCGGACCGTCACCGGGGTCTTCCCCGACTCCGGTCCCTCGGCGGGGTCGAGACCGGTGACCACCGGCGCCGGCGCCGGAGCCGCCAGGTAGGTGAAGGTGAGTCCATCGGCGGTACCGAACACCGTGGTGACCGCGACGTCGACCGCACCCTCGCCGGAGGGGGTGGTCACGCTGAGCTCCTCGTCGGAGAGCACCTCGAACGCAGGCGCCGCCTGGCCGTCGAAGGTGACCCCGTTGGTCGAGAGCAGCCCGGTTCCCTCGATGGTGACCACGGTGCCGCCGTCCTCGGTGCCCTCGGCGGGGTCGAGCCCGTCGATGCTGGGCGGGTCCCTCGGCGACAGGTACTCGAAACGGCTGGCCCGTTCGACGACGGTCGAGCCGCCCGCCGTGGTGACCACGACGTTGACCAGCCCGGTTCCGTCCGGCGAGGTCACCACCAACCGGTCGTCGGCCACCACCTCCACCTGGTCGGCCTCCTGCCCGCCGAAGAAGACCGAGATCACGTCCTCGAACCCGGCACCGGTGATCGTCACCAGGGTGCCGCCGTCCTCCGGGCCGGCGGACGGGGTGAGGCCGTCGACCACCGGAACGCCGGACGGGGAGACGGGCTCGGGGTGCAGCGCCTGGCGGACCAGGAACGCCGTGGCGGTGATCCCCAGCACCACCGCCAGTGCCACCAGCTGGCCGAGCCACAGCCGTCGCCGGAACCCCCGCAGGCCGCGCTCGACACCCTCGGCGAAGGCAGCGTCCAGCTCATCGGGGGCCAGGTCCCACTGGGTCTCCTCGTCGATCCGCTCCCAGTCGACCCGGTTCACGTGCCACCGCCCGAGGAGTGCTCGAGCAGCTCATGGGCGTGCCGCTGGATCCGGGCGACCTCGTCCACGGTGACGGCCAGCATCTGCGCGACACCGACGGCGTCGAGGCCGGCACGCTCCAGCAGCACCAGCACCTCCCGGTCGAGCTGCGGCAGGCCGAGGAACCCGGCGCGGCGGGCGGGCGGCGGACCCGCGACCGAGGTCTCGAACCGGGCCTGCTGGACCAGCAGGCAGAGCAGGAAGGGGCCGAACCCGGCGGTGTCGGTGCGTCGCCACTCGGCCATCCCCCGGGACAAGCAGGTCGACACCGCCCGCACGGCGGACTCCGGGGTGGGGCAGAGGCTGGAGGCACAGCCCTCCAGCAGCCCGCGCAGGTCCTCGGCCGCCAGCCGCGTCCGGGTCTCGCGCTGCTTGGTCTCCACGGTGACCTGGGCGAGCATCGGCACCCCGAGGGTGAGCTGGGAGACCAGCGGCAGCGCCACCCCGAGCAGCAGCACCACACCGCCGAGGCCGAGCAGGACCGGACCGAGCGGGAGGTCCTGCGGAGCGACCAGGACGCCCGCCACGAGGATGCCCAGACCGACCAGTGCCAGCAGCACCTGGCGGGTCGACCAGGCGCGTCCTGCCCCGCCCGGGTCGCACGCCACCCCCGTCACGGCCGAAGTTCCACGAGATGTCGCCATGGTCCGCCCCCCGACGATCTCCCCCAGCATGGACCGTTCGCGCGGGTGGCGGCAACCGTCGGGCGGTCAGCGGCGGGTGCAGGGCTGCCTCATCGGTCGGCCAACCGGAGCACCGCTCCGTCCCAGCGGGAGCGCAGCCACCGGTCGTGGGAGGTGACGATCACCGTGCCGGGCGAGGAGACGAGGGCCTCCTCGAGCTCGGCGGCCAGAGCCAGCGAGACGTGGTTGGTGGGTTCGTCGAGCAGCAGCAGGTCCGGTGCCGCCGCGACCGCCAGCGCCAGCGACAGGCGCCGCTGCTGGCCGAGGCTGAGGGCGCCGACGGGCGTGGCGTGGTCGCGCGGGTGCAGCAACCCCAGGGAGCGCAGCGGCACCCGCGCGGCCCGGTCCGGTCCGAGCACGGCGAGGTACGCCGCCGCGGCCGTGCGGCCGGCCGGCCCGAGGTCCGGGTCCTGGGCGACCAGCCGGACCGTCCGCGCGCGCACCGCAACGGTCCCGGTGGCGGGCCGGATCCGCCCGGCGAGGACGTCCAGCAGGGTCGACTTGCCCGAGCCGTTCGGGCCGACGACCAGCACCTGCCCACCGGTCGGGACGTCGAGCCGCTCGACGACCACCCGAGGGCCGTCCCCGGGAGCTCCGGCGACCACCAGGTCGCGCACCGAGACCGCGAGCCCGGACCCGGCAGCCGGGGCGCCGGTCAAGCGGGCGGAGAACCGCAGGGGCGGCGGGGGGCGCCGGACCGTGTCCCGTTCGGCCACCGCCAGCCGCCGCTCGGCGTCGTGCACCCGCCGGGCGTGGGTGCGCTCGACGTTGCCGCCCTTGACGTGGTACCCGAGCTTGTCGTTGTCCCGGGGCGCCCGGTCGTGCGCGACGGCAGCGGTGCTCTGCCGGGTCAGCCGGCGCAGCCGATCGATCTCGTCCTGCTGCGCGGCGTACGTCCCCTCCCAGCGGCGCCGGGACGCCGCCTGGTGGCTCAGGTAGTCGGTGAACCGGCCGCGGAAGCGCCGCCCCCCTCGCCCGTCGGTCCCGAGCGCGCCGGCGTCGAGGTCGACGAGCTCGGTGCAGACCCGGTCCAGGAAGGTGCGGTCGTGGCTGGCCGCGACGACCACGCCGGGCAGGTCCACCAGCGAGCTCTCCAGCAGGTCCAGGGCCTGGTCGTCGAGGTGGTTGGTGGGTTCGTCGAGCAGCAGGCAGGCGGGCCGGCGTACCAGCGCGGCGGTCAGGGCGAGCCGGGTCCGCTGGCCCCCGGAGAGGGTCGCGACGGGCCGGTCCCGGTCCAGGTCGCCGACCCCGAGGACGGTGGCGGTGACCTCGGCGCGGCGGTCGGCGTCCCAGGCGTCGTGGTGGGTCGCCCACGCCAGCGCCCGGTCGTACGCCGCGGCCGCCCCGGGTTCGCCGTCGGCCAGCGCGCGGGCGAGCCGTTCCAGCTCGGCGACCGCCGCGTGGAGTGGTCGCAGCGCCTGCCCCAGCAGGTCACCCACGGTGCAGTCCGGGGCGGCCCCGGGGTCCTGAGGCAGATGGACGAGGTCGCGCGGCGCCCGCACCTCACCGGCATCGGGACGTTCCAGGCCGGCGAGCAGCCGGAGCAGGGTGGACTTGCCCGACCCGTTCTCGCCGATCACGCCGAGCCGGGTGCCGGGCGCCACGGTCAGGTCGAGTCCGTCGAGCACCGGTCGCGGGTCGCGCCGGGTCGGGTAGCCGCGCCGGAGCGCGGTGGCGGTGAGCGGGGCGAGGTCGGTCATGGCGACGGTCTCCGGACGGAGGGAACCGCCCGGGCGGGGCCTCGGCGGCGGTCGGGTCGTCGTCAGTGCTTCATGGTGGGACCAGCCTCCGCCCGGTGGGGACCCCACGCAACCGATTTCCAGCCAGGTGTGGGCAGGATGGCGGCACAGCGACCCCGACTCCGGAGGAGACCATGTCGATCAGCGCCGCCCAGGGCGAGACCACCCCGCCCCTGCTCGAGGAGACGATCGGGGCCAACTTCGCCCGCACCGCCGCGGCGTACCCGGACCGCGAGGCGCTGGTCGAGGTGGCCACCGGTCGCCGGTGGACCTGGGCCGAGCTCGAGCGGGACGTCGACGCGCTGGCCCGCGGGCTGGTCGCGGCCGGGCTGGAGCAGGGGGACCGGGTCGGGATCTGGGCGCCCAACTGCGCCGAGTGGACGCTGGTGCAGCTGGCCACCGCGCAGGTCGGCGTGATCCTGGTCAACGTCAACCCGTCGTACCGCACCCACGAGCTCGCCTATGCGGTGAACCAGTCCGGGCTGCGACTGCTGTTCGCGACCACGGCGTTCAAGACCAGCGACTACCGGGCGATGGTCGGGCAGATCGCCGACGAGTGCCCTCGGCTGGCGCGGACCGTGTACGTCGACACCGACGACCTCGCCGAGCTGGTCGCCGCCGGCGAGTCGGTCCCGGCCGAGGAGCTGGCGGAGCGGGCTGCGGCCCTCTCGCCGGAGGACCCGATCAACATCCAGTACACCTCGGGCACCACCGGCCGCCCCAAGGGCGCGACCCTGAGCCACCGCAACATCCTCAACAACGGCTACCTCACCACCGAGCTGATCAACTTCACCGAGGCCGACCGGCTCTGCATCCCGGTGCCCTTCTACCACTGCTTCGGGATGGTGATGGGCAACCTCGGCTGCACCAGCCACGGCGCCACGATGGTGATCCCCGCGCCCGGCTTCGACCCGGAGATCACCCTGCGCACCATCGAGGCCGAGCGGTGCACCGGGGTGTACGGCGTGCCGACGATGTTCATCGCGATGCAGAACCACCCCACCTTCGCCGACCACGACCTGTCGACGCTGCGGACCGGGATCATGGCCGGCTCCATCTGCCCGGTCGAGGTGATGAAGCGGTGCGTGGAGGAGATGCACATGGCGGAGGTGTCGATCGCGTACGGGATGACCGAGACCTCGCCGGTCAGCTGCCAGACCCGCGCCGACGACGACCTCGATCGCCGTACCGCCACCATCGGGCGGGTCCACCCGCACGTCGAGATCAAGGTGGTCGACCCCCGCACCGGGCAGACCGTCGAGCGTGGTGAGACCGGCGAGTTCTGCACGCGCGGGTACTCGGTGATGCTCGGCTACTGGGACGAGGAGGAGAAGACCCGCGAGGCGATCGACGCCGACGGCTGGATGCACACCGGCGACCTCGCCGAGATGCGGGAGGACGGCTACTGCACGATCGTCGGCCGGATCAAGGACATGGTGATCCGGGGCGGGGAGAACATCTACCCCCGCGAGATCGAGGAGTTCCTCTACACCCACCCCGACATCGAGGACGTCCAGGTCATCGGGGTCCCGGACGAGAAGTACGGCGAGGAGCTGTGCGCCTGGGTGCAGCTCCGGTCCGGGGCCGAACGGCTCGACGCCGACGCGGTCCGCGAGTTCGCTGCCGGGAAGCTGGCGCACTTCAAGATCCCGCGGTACGTCGTGGTGGTCGAGGAGTTCCCGATGACGGTGACCGGGAAGGTGCGGAAGGTGGAGATGCGGGAGGAGAGCACGAAGCGGCTCGGGCTGGGGTGATGGTCCCCCGCGCGACGGCCGGATGCCGCGGATCCGTGCCGCGCCACGCGGGCGTACCGTGGCCGCGGGAGGTCACCTGTGGCGCTGCGGATGGAAGAGCTCGACTGGTGCGAGACCCCGATCGGGGTGATCAGCCTGCGACGGCGCTTCGACCCGGTCGTGGACCGGGACGTCTACGAGGTCAAGATCGACGACGAGTTCCTGATGTCCAGCCTGTTCACGGTCGTCGAGACCGAGCTGGCGCACCTCGGCCTGGCCCGGGTGAGCGGCGAGAACCTGTCGGTGCTGGTCGGCGGTCTCGGTCTGGGGTACACGGCCCGGGCCGCTCTGGAGGACCCGCGCGTCGCCGCCCTGACCGTGATCGAGTACGTCGCGCCGGTCATCGACTGGCACCGCCGTGACCTGCTGCCGGACACGGTCGGCCTCGCCGCGGACCCGCGCTGCACCCTGGTGAACGCGGACTTCTTCGCGACCGTGGCCGGTGCCGAGGGGGCGCCGGCGTACGACGCCGTCCTGCTCGACATCGACCACTCGCCGCAGCACCTGCTGCACCCCCGGCACGCGCCGTTCTACACCCCGGACGGCCTGACCCGGCTGCGCTCCATGATCGCTCCGGGCGGAGTGTTCGGTCTCTGGTCCGACGATCCCCCGGACCCGATGTTCGAGGCCGCGCTGGCGCAGGTGTTCGCCGACCCGGAGAGCCACGTCGTCACGTTCGCGAACCCGCTGACCGGGGGTGAGTCCGCCAGCACGGTGTACGTGGCGAGGCACGTCGCGGGGCACCCCGACCGGACCCCGTAGAGCGAGGCGGGACCTCAGCGCCGTCGTCGCCGAACCAGGAGGACGGTGCCTGCTCCGACGACACCGAAGGCCACGGCAGTGGCACCGAGGCCGACCCAGCGCGCACCGGAGGGACCGGGATCGACCCGGTCCTCGATGGTGGCGGCCAGGGTGGCCTCGGGCAGCTCGGCCCCGGAGCAGGCGCCGGCCTCGGTCGGCGAACCGGTCTCGGTCACCTCGAACTGGTAGTTGCGGATCTCCCGGCCGTCAGTGGCGTCGGCCACCGAGTACTGCAGGGTGTGCACCCCGGCGGCGAGCGGCTCGGTCCGGGCACACACGGTGTTGCCGTCCACGACCACGGCCTCGCCCACACGCCGTGGCTCCACGTCGGGCCCGAGCACCGAGACGAAGGCGGGCTGGTCCGGGGCCAGGTCGAGGAACTCCAGCCGCACCACCGAGCTGCCCGCGCCGACGGTGTCGCCGGGACCCGGGGAGCCGTCCTGCAGGCCACCGTGCGCCAGCGCCGGCGTCGCCGCCCACGGCACGAGGAGCGCGACCACGGCGCTCGCGCCGGCCACCCTCGTGACGGTCCCCATCAGGAGAGGTCGGCGCATGCCAAGCGGTTGTCCATCGCGTCCTGGGGATGCACCACGACCGACGGCGCTCCGTCGCCCACCTGAGCGTCGTTGGTGATCGTCGCCTCACCGGCCCCCGCGTCGTCGGCGGTGAAGCCCAGGTGCACCTCGTTGGGCGGGAGCTCCGAGCCGTCCGGGTCGAACCGGAAGTGGTCGCCACCGTTGTCCTCCTCGCACGCCGCCGCGTGCAGGTGGCCGGTGTACGTCGTGCCCGGCTCCAGGCCGGTGAGCCGGATCGTGACCGTGGTGCCGGCATCGCCCTGCGCCAACCACGCCTCACCCGTCACGTCGTCGCTGCCCGGCGGCGCCGTGTCCAGCACGACGAACTCACCGCTGCGCACCTCCCCGTCGACCTGGTCGGCCGGTGTGGCATCCGGGTCGTTCATCATCGGCATGTCCGCCATGCCCGAGTCCGACATCGACGGGTCCATGCCCGCAGCAGGGTCCTCGGAGGTCTCGTCCTCACCGCAGGCCGCGAGGGCGGCAGCGAGGACCAGGGCGCCGGCAGTCACCGAGAGGCGTCGCAATCGCATGCAAGGAGCCTAGACAGGTGGCCGATGAGCGCCGACCCAGGTCACCCGTGGTCGGTCGGCCACCAGTTCCGGTGACCTCGCACCCAGCGGAAGAGTAAACTCCGTTCGTGCCAGAGGTCTCCGTCGTCGCCTACTTCGCCGACGACCCCACGCGGACGTACCAGCTGATCCAGTGGCTGCCTGTGCTGGAGACCCTGGACCGCCGTCACCGCGTGGCCTTGGTGCTGCGGGATCCCGAGTCCGCGACGACGGTGCAGAGCCGGACGGTGCTGCCGGTGCTTCACCGCCCCGTCGTTCCGGGACCTGACCGACCTGTACGCCGAGCTCGACGCGAGGGTGGTGCTGTACTGCAACAACTCGATGCTGAACTTCCAGTCGCTGCTGGACGGCCGGATGCTGCACGCGCACATCAACCACGGCGAGAGCGACAAGCAGTCGATGGCGAGCAACAACGCCAAGGCCTACGACCGGGTGTTCGTCGCGGGTGAGGCCGCGGTGCAGCGGCACGAGGCCGGGCTGCTGGAGTTCGACACCGGTCGGCTGGTCCGGGTGGGTCGCCCGCAGCTCGACCTTCGTCCGGCTCCGCTGCTGGAGCCGAGCGCGCGCCGTACCGTCCTCTACGCCCCGACCTGGGAGGGCGACGCGGACTACAACGACTACACCTCGGTCGACCTGATCGGGGTCCGGATCGCGGAGGCGGTGCTCGCCGTGCCGGACGCCCGGCTCGTCTACAAGCCGCACCCCAAGGCAGCCACCAGCCTGACCCCGGCGGTACGGGACGCGCACCTGGCGATCCTGGCGTTGGTCGAGGCCGCCGCCTGTGAGGACCCCGCCGCCGGGCACCAGGCGATCACCACCGGGGACATCCTGGCGGTGATGCCGGACTGCGACGCGATGGTCACCGACGTCTCGTCGGTGGGCCTGGACTGGCTGTACCTGCGCACCGACAAGCCGATCTTCATCACCGACCGGCACCGGGACGCCGAGCGTCTGCGGCAGGAGGTCCCGGTGAGTCGCTGTGCCGACGTGGTCGACGAAGCGACCGTGGGCGACCTGACGGCGCTGCTGGTCGACCGGCTCGCCCACGACGAGCACCACCTGGCCCGGGTGGCGATGCGCCACCACTACTTCGACGACCTCCAGGTCGGGGAGAGCACGGTTCGGTTCCTCGACGCGGTCGCCGAGCTGGTGTCGTTGCGGGACCGGCTGCTGGGCGTGGTCCCGCCGACGGACGACCAGAGCGCCGCGATCACGGCCTGAGCCGGGCGCGATCATAGGACCGTGCCGACCCGGATCCCCGACTTCCTCGACCTGGTCGGCCAGCTGCCCGGGGTCCGCCGTGTCGACCGCGACCGGTACGCGAAGTTCCAGGTCAGCTCACGCACGTTCGGCTACCTGTGGCAGCCGACCCGAACGGTCGGGCTCAAGCAGACGCTCGCCGAGCAGGTCGCGCTGGTCTCGGAACGCCCTGCGGTCTTCGAGGTCCAGTTCACCGCCGGCGGCTTCGGCTGGGTCGTGGTGAAGCTCGACGGGGTGGAGCGGGACGAGCTCGCCGAGCTCACCTTCGAGGCCTGGCGACTCACCGCCCCCCAGGCGCTGGTGGAGGAGCGGGCGGACCGACTCCCCCGCTGAGGCATGGACGCCGCGTGGCCCTTCCCTGCGCTTGCCGGGCCCGTGCCAGACTTCCGCTGACCTGCCGCCGGACCCCCGGGAGTCACCCCCATGGACCACGCCGCCCCGTCCGCGGAGCTCGCCGAGCTGGCCCGACGCCACCGCGTCGCCACCGACTACGGGGACTGGCAGGGCAGCCACGTGGTGGTCAGCGCCGCCACCATCCGGGCCGTGCTGGGCGCGCTGGGGGTCGAGGCCGCGACCGAGGAGCAGGTGCGCGCCTCGCTGGAGGCCTACGAGGACCTGCCCTGGCGCCGGACCCTGCCGGCGACCGTGGTCTGCCGCGAGGGGTGGACGCCCTGGGTGGCCGTGCACGTGCCGCACGGCGCCGAGGTGCACCTGGAGATCGAGCTCGAGGACGGCTCCGCCCGGTCGGCGACCCAGGTGGACCACTGGGTGCCGCCGCGGTGGATCGACGGCCGCGAGATCGGCGAGGCGACCTTCGAGCTGCCCGGCGACCTGCCGCTGGGGTGGCACCGGCTGCGGGCTCACGTCACGCCGGCATCGGAGGACGACTCCACGGCGGACGCCTGCCTCGTGGTGACCCCGGCCCGGCTCGAGCTGCCGGCTGCGCTTCGTCAGGGACGGGTGTGGGGCCTGATGGAGCAGGTGTACCAGGTGCGGTCCGCACGCTCGTGGGGCATCGGCGACCTGGGCGACCTCCGGCACCTGGCCGGCTGGGCCGGTCGCGACCTCGGCGCCGACTTCGTGCTGGTCAACCCGCTGCACGCCGCGGAGCCGGTGCCGCCGATGGCGGCGTCGCCGTACCTGCCGACCACCCGGCGGTTCGTGAACCCTGTCTACCTGCGGGTCGAGGACGTGCCGGGGTACGCCGACCTCGGCACCGCCGCCGGTCGCCGGGTCGAGAAGCTCGCCGCGAAGGCCCGGAAGCTCAACGCCGTCGACACCATCGACCGCGACGCGGCCTGGGCGGCGAAGCGGGCCGTGTTGTGGGAGGTCTTCCTCGCGACCGACGGCACCGAGCCGGGACGCGGAGTTCCGGGCCTTCTGCGACGCGGAGGGCGAGGGGCTGACCACCTTCGCCACCTGGAGCGCGCTGGCCGAGGAGCACGGGCTGCCCTGGACCTCGTGGCCCGACGGGCTGCAGGACCCGGCGTCGCCGGCGGTGGCTCAGTTCCGGGCCTCGCACGCCGACGCGGTGGACTTCCACCGGTGGCTGCAGTGGCTGCTGGACCGGCAGCTCGCGGCGGTGCAGGCCGAGGCCCGGGACGCGGGCATGTCGCTCGGCGTCGTGCACGACCTCGCGGTCGGGGTGCACCCGGGCGGCGCGGACGCCTGGGGGTTGGGTGACGCGCTGGCGCGCGGGGTGTACGTCGGGGCGCCGCCGGACCAGTTCAACCAGCTGGGCCAGAACTGGACCCAGCCGCCGTGGCGGCCGGACCGGCTGGCCGAGCTCGGCTACGCGCCGTACCGCGACATGCTGCGGACCGTCCTCAAGGACTCGGGCGGGATCCGGGTGGACCACATCATCGGGCTCTTCCGGCTGTGGTGGATCCCCACCGGGATGGGGGCCGACCAGGGCACGTACGTCCGGTACGACCACGAGGCGCTGATCGGGATCCTGGCGCTGGAGGCCCAGCGGGCCGGCGCGGTCGTCGTCGGGGAGGACCTCGGGGTGGTCGAGCCGTCCGCGCGGGAGTACATGCTCGAGCGCGGCATCCTCGGCACCTCGATCCTCTGGTTCGAGCGGAACCACGAGACCGGGGAGCTGCTGGCGCCGGAGGAGTACCGCGAGCTGTGCCTGTCGACGGTGACCACCCACGACCTGCCGCCGACCGCGGGGTACCTGCGGCTGGAGCACGTGGCGATCCGCGACCGGCTCGGCCTGCTGACCCGCTCGGTCGAGGAGGAGCGGGCGGCCGAGGAGGAGACCATCGCGATGGTCCGCGCCGCGCTCGCCGCCTCGTGGCCTGCTGGCCGACGGGGCCGACGTTCCGGAGACCGTGGCGGCGCTGCACCGCTACATCGCCCTGACCCCGTCGAAGATGCTGGGCGTCGCGGTCACCGACCTGGTCGGGGACGTCCGGGCCGTCAACCAGCCCGGCACCGACCGGGAGTACCCGAACTGGTCGGTGCCGCTCGCCGGACCGGACGGCACGCTGGTCTCGCTGGAGGAGCTGATGGCGGCACCGTTGGCGGGGGTCGTTGCTGAGCTGTTGCGCTGAGGTAGTCGCGACACCCGCCGAGCGCAACAACGACCTGCCGTCGAGGGTCCGGCTCTTGTTCGGCGAGGGTGCGGACAAGGCACCCGGTGGGGGAACATGTTGGCGAACCGCTCGAGCAGCTCGAGCAGCTCGGGTGGCCGGAAGTACGGCGCGGTCGCCTGCTGGTGCTTGGCGCGTCAATCGGCGGATCCGCGACCACTCTGAGCCCGAGATGCACGAAGAGCCGCCGATCAACGAGGTGATCGGCGGCCCTGTGTCCTGCGCGCCTGTAGGGATTCGAACCCCAAACCTTCTGATCCGTAGTCAGATGCTCTATCCGTTGAGCTACAGGCGCCCGTCGCGTCCGGGTCACCCCGGCGAACGACTGGTCGAGAATAGCCGACCGCTGTGACGATGCCGAATCCAGACCCGGCGGCTCCCCCGGCGTACGCCCGCGTCGGACGGCGTGACGCGGCACACCGTGCTTGGCACGTTCCAATATGTGGCGAGTAAACCCGGGAGTAGCCTCGCCCCATCCCGACCCTCGGACGCCTTCTCGGGACCGGGGGACGACCCACCAGTCGCCGACAACGAAGCCGCGCGATCCATTCACAACTCCACGACACACCATCGACACGCTCGATGGCCGGCCAGCCGAGATCATGGGGCAGCCGCGTTTGCGCGAGAGGGAATTGGCATGACAGCCGACACCGAGGCCCGCACCACCCAGCCCACCACGCACCAGGGCATCCTCGACTTCGTCAACGAGGTCGCCGCGATGACCCAGCCGGACGCCATCCACTGGTGCACCGGCTCGGACGAGGAGTGGACCGAGCTCACCGACGCCCTGGTCTCGACCGGCACGTTCACCCGGTTGAACCCCGAGATCAAGCCGAACTCCTTCTACGCCGCCTCCGACCCGATCGACGTGGCGCGCGTCGAGGACCGCACCTACATCTGCTCGGTCGACGCGAAGGACGCGGGGCCCACCAACAACTGGATGGACCCCGAGGAGATGAAGGGGATCATGCGGGGCCTCTACGAGGGCTGCATGAAGGGCCGCACGCTGTACGTGGTCCCGTTCGTGATGGGTCACCTCGAGGCCGAGAAGCCGATGTTCGGCGTCGAGCTCACCGACTCCGCCTACGTCACCGCCTCGATGCGCGTGATGGCGCGGATGGGCAGCCACGTGCTGCGCCGGATGGAGGAGCTGGACGCCGACTTCGTCCACGCCATCCACTCCGTCGGCCACCCGCTCGCCGAGGGCGAGGCCGACGTCAAGTGGCCCTGCAACGACACCAAGTACATCGTGCAGTTCCCCGAGGAGCGCGCGATCTGGTCGTTCGGCTCCGGGTACGGCGGCAACGCGCTGCTCGGCAAGAAGTGCTACGCGCTGCGGATCGCCTCGGTGATGGCCCGTGACGAGGGCTGGCTGGCCGAGCACATGCTGATCCTCAAGCTCACCTCCCCCGAGGGCGTCGTGAAGTACATCGCGGCGGCCTTCCCCAGCGCCTGCGGCAAGACCAACCTGGCGATGCTCGCCCCCACCGTCCCCGGCTGGAAGGTCGAGACGCTCGGCGACGACATCGCCTGGATGCGGATCGGTGCGGACGGCCGCCTCTGGGCGGTCAACCCGGAGTACGGCTTCTTCGGCGTCGCTCCCGGCACCAACGAGCACACCAACCCGAACGCGATGACGACCATCAACAAGGGCAACTCGGTCTTCACCAACGTCGCGCTCACCCACGAGGGCGACATCTGGTGGGAGGGCCTGGAGAACATGCCGGCCCGCGCCACCTCGTGGAAGGGCGAGGAGTGGACCCCGGAGTCCGAGGAGCTCTCCAGCCACCCGAACTCCCGCTACTGCACGCCGATCAAGCAGTGCGACATCCTCGCCGCCGAGTACGACGACCCGCGCGGCGTCCCGATCGACGCGATCCTCTTCGGCGGCCGCCGCAAGACGACCGTGCCGCTGGTCTTCGAGGCCCGCGACTGGACCCACGGCACGTTCCTGGGCGCCACCCTGTCCAGCGAGACGACCGCCGCCGCGGTCGGCGCGGTCGGCGTGGTGCGCCGCGACCCGATGGCGATGCTGCCGTTCATCGGCTACAACGCCGGCGACTACTTCAACCACTGGATCACCGTCGGCAAGGACAACGACGCCGCCAAGCTGCCGAAGATCTTCTACGTCAACTGGTTCCGCCGCGACGAGGACGGCGGCTTCCTGTGGCCGGGCTTCGGTGAGAACAGCCGCGTCCTGAAGTGGGTCGTGGAGCGCATCGAGGGCCAGGCCGCCGCCGTCGAGACCCCGATCGGTCACGTGCCCACCAAGGACTCCCTCGACGTCGTCCGGGCTCGACCTGTCCGACGCCGCCCTGGAGGCCGTCCTGGCGGTCGACGTCGGAGGAGTGGAAGGCCGAGATCCCGCAGATCCAGGAGTGGTTCGAGAAGTTCGGCGACGACCTGCCGGCGGTCCTCTGGACCGAGCTGGACAGCCTGAAGGCCCGTCTCGGCCTCTGACCCGCCAGCGCCGATGCATCTGCGAGGGCCTCACCCGACACGTTCGGGTGAGGCCCTCGCAGCGTCTGTGCGATCATGCCCAGATCGGGCTGGTGACCGTGGGAAGGAGTGCCGACCTGGACACCTACGGTGCTGACGACCGCTCCCTCTTCGAGAAGGAGGCCACCTCCCTCTACGAGGAGGCGGTCTCCAACGGCGGCCTGCCGCTGGCCGACGAACGGATCAGCGAGGGAGGCGTGTTCCACGACGCGTTCCAGCTGCTGACCCGGCTGAACCTGCTCGTCCACGACCGGGAGACCGACTGCTGGATCGCCGAGGACCCCTCCGGCGTGCAGTCGCGGGTGGTGAACCCGCTCAGCCAGCAGGGCGCCAAGCTGCTCAGCGAGTCCTCGGAGTGGGCCCGCGCCTTCGCCGGCCTCGGCCAGGCCTGGCGGCGCTCGCCGCAGTCCGCCGGCCGCGGCCCCTTCACCTACGTCCACAGCGAGGCGATCGACCCCTACATCGCCTCCCTGCTCGACGAGTGCGAGGAAGAGGTCCTCACCGCGCAGCCGCAGACCGGCCGCGACCCCCGCAAGCTCGCTCTCGCCGTGCTCCGCGACACCACCGCGCTCGAGCGCGGCGTCCGGATCCGGACCCTGTACCAGCACTCCGCCCGGCGCAACGCCGTCACCCACAAGTACGTCGCCGCCGTCACCGCGCGCGGCGCCGAGGTCCGCACCCTCGACGAGTTCTTCAACCGGATGATCGTGCTGGACCAGCGGATCGCGATCATTCCCGGCCCCAGCAGCCTCGCCTCGGCGGTGGCGATCCGAGAGCCCGCGATCGTCGCCTACCTGGTCGACGTCTTCGAGCGCTCCTGGGAGCGAGGTCGCCAGTTCAGCAACAAGGACACCTCGCTGATGAAGGACATCGCCGCGGAGCAGCGGGCGATGACGATGCGGATGCTCATCGAGGGCCACCCGGACCCGGTCAGCGCCAAGCGGCTGGGGGTCAGCCAGCGCACGTACGCCGGGTACGTCGCGGACCTCAAGGACGAGTACGAGGCCCAGACCCGGTTCCAGCTCGGCTACACGATGGGCAAGCTCGGGGTCTCCGGCACCGAGGACGGAGACGAGGGCGAGGGCGCGGACGAGGCCAGCTGACGTCCGGCAGTCGCGACACGCCCGGGCGTCGTCCGCAGTTTGCGACGACTCGGGAGATGCCACGAGGGCAGCAACCGAATGGTCGCTGCCCTCGTGTCGTTGAGACGGGCCGGGGGGTGGCTAGGACCCGACATATGGGGGGGAAATGAGGGTCCCCGTCTCAAGCTCTGCGCACCAGGCGCGTGTCCCCCGGCCGGCTCAGTTGCCGGTGACGTCGTCGATGATCGGCGGCGGGGGCGGCATGCGGTAGCCCCAGCTGGTGTCCCGAGCGTGGGCGTCGGGGGCGGCGACAGCGCTGATCATCCCGAAGCTCAGCGCAGTCGAAGCGACGACGATGCCGATCTTGCGTACAATGTTCATTGCGGTCTCCTTGTATCCAGATGCCCCATGAAGAAGTTCTCGGGCCGTGAGATGAAGTCTGGCTGGGAGCGCCGTCTGAACGTGAGTCCAGGCTTGGTTCATGTCTGTGCATTGCACAAACATGCAGTTCGTCCACCCTTGACTCTCCCCGCTCCCGTGGCGTGCAAACCCGCGCAACGCAGGTCTCTCCACGTCACAGAAGCCCCCGCCGAGGACCGCGACGGGGGCTTCTGCGCTGGCGGAGGCGGCGGGATTTGAACCCGCGAGAGGGGATTACCCTCAACCCGCTTAGCAGGCGGGCGCCATAAACCGGACTAGGCGACGCCTCCCCGACAGCCAGCACAGGCTACAAGGCGTCCCGCCGCGATCACCAATCAGCCGGAGCACCTGCCGCTCAGAGCCGGCGGAGCCCCTGTCCGCGCTGCAGGTGCTGCTGCAGCTCGCGGACGAACCGCTCGCGATCGACGGCCAGGGCCTGCACCGGGATCGTCGTCGTCCGCCCGTCCTTGAGCCGCAGCACCACGCACGGGAAGCCGCGCGGAGTCGCGGTGACGGCGTCCTCGACGTCCTTCCACCGGGCCTGCGTGGTGCCGGCGCCGCGGACGAGCCGCACCTGGTAGCCCTCGGGGTCGGCACGCACCACGAAGGCCCGGGCCCGCAGCCACCAACCCAGCCAGAAGACCCCGACCAGACCGAGGACGAGGAGCACCACCAACAGGTCCGGCGGCAGCCCGGTCAGGTACACGGTCGTGGTCGCGGCGAAGATCACCAGGGCGAGCAGCACGAGGTACAGCCCGAGGAAGCGGGCCACCAGCAGCGGCGCCAGCCGGTAGTGCGAGGGGAGGTCGGCCATGACGCGATTCTCCCCGACGTCCCCCTCCGCGGACGCGCCCTTGTCCGCGGCACGTGACCTGAGTCACACTCGAAGGCCCCCACCACCCGGAGGAGACCGTGCCGTTCATGACCGCGGGGATGGCGTCCGCCCTGCACGGCCTCGACCAGGCCCTCGACGCCCCGCGACGCGAGGGCGTCTCGCTGGGCAACTGGCGGTGGCTGGTGCGGCAGCGGATGACCTCGGTCCGCGACGCGCTGCTGGCCGAGAACGGAGCCTCGGAGGACGGGTGGTTGGCCGCCCGCGGGGGCGCCGCGTTCCGGGAGCGCAACACGCTGCTGGAGCGACTCGGAGCGTTGGGCGGCGACGTCCTGGACGCCCCGGACGTGGAGAGGATGCGGGTCGACCTCAAACGACTCCTCGGCGACATCACCCGTCACCTGCAACGGCTGCACGACCTCGCCTACGACGAGGTGGAGCTGGAGCTGGGCGGCTCGGAGTAGCCGCTCGGGCCACCGGCGGCACCACCTAGACTGCGGGCGTGCCGCGCCGTGCGCGGGCACGGAGGGGTGCCGGAGTGGCCGATCGGAACCGCCTTGAAAGCGGTCGCTGGCAGAGATGTCAGCCGCGGGTTCGAATCCCGCCCCCTCTGCTGGCTCCTCCGGCAGGCGTCCTCAGAACAACGGCTCGGTACGACGCGGCTCGGGCCGCGCCGCGGACTCCTGCTCGGCACGGCGGGCCCGGCGCCCGCGCGAACCGGTCAGCGCCAGGTCGACCCGGATCAGCAGGTAGCCCACCATCAGACCGATCACCAGGCCGTAGCCCACCGAGAGCCCGCCCTCCAGCACGCTGACGCCCGGGTTGACCAGCGTGTTCGCCACCGGGGCGGTCGCGGCCACTCCGAACGCGCACAGCCACCATCCCTGTCGCCGGCGGGCACGCATGTGAGCGCCCCATGCCAGCGCCGGGATACCCAGGACCGAGACCAGGGGCCGCGGGAACGCCCGGGCGTGCGCCCGCACCCACCCGACACCGTCCAGCAGGCTCTCGACCAGCCCGTTCGCGCCGTACCGCCGCAACAGCTCGGCGTACAGCAGGATCACCGCCAGCAGCACGCCGCCGGCCAGCACCCCGGCCACCCCGCGACGGCCGAGACCGTGCAGCCCGGCGCCGAGCCGGTACACGACGGCGAAGGCCCCCGCCAGGGCCAGCACGAGCACCGTGTACTCGAAGCGGACCACCGTGATCACCGGCTCGAGACCGACCGTCGCCAGCGCCCCGACCGACGCGACCAGGACCGCCAGGACGCACTCGCGGGCAGCGACGACGAAGCGCCGGGCGGGCACCGTGATCATCACCGCCAGCACCGCGGTCACCACGCAGGTCATCACCGCCGCACCGGTGCGCAGGGTCGGGTCCCCGGTGACCAGCACCACCACGCCCAAGGACAGGGCCAGACCGCCGAACACGAAGGGCCGACCGCCGGTGCGGGCGGCCAGCCCGGCCGCGTACGCGGTGGCGATCACGACGGCACTGAGCTCGCCGAGCCGATCCGGTCCGGCGGGCAGCATCGCCACCACCAGGCCCGCGGTGCCCAGCAGCACCGCGACCGACCACCCGGCGACCAGCCGGGCGCGCAGGCCTGGCCGCGGCGAAGGAGCTGGCGCTGACTCCGACGCCGGCGGGAGCTGGGGGGCGCTCGAGGGGGCAGTGGGCACGACAGACCAGCGTACCGTCGCGCTGCCGACGACAGGGTCAGAGGCGACGGTTGCGCAGCGACGGGTTGGTCCGCCGCGCCTGTTCGAGGACCTCGCGCTCCAGCACCGCAGCGACGGTGCCCGGCGCCTCGTCCGCCTCGACCAGGACGTCACCGAGCGGGTCGACGACCATCGAGTGACCGGTGTAGCGCGGGCCGGGCTGGGCCGCGGCCACCACGAAGACGGTGTTCTCGATGGCCCGGGCCCGCAGCAGCGTGCGCCAGTGGTCGACCTTGCGCTCCCCGGCCACCCACGCCGCCGGGACCGCCAGCACCTCGGCGCCCCGGTCCACCAGCGCCCGCGCGTGCTCGGGGAAGCGCAGGTCGTAGCAGGTCATCAGGCCCACCGAGAAGCCGGCGACCTCGGCCACCACCGGCTCGGGCGAGCCGGCCGTCAACCGGTCGGACTCCCGGTAGCCGAAGGAGTCGTAGAGGTGGATCTTGCGGTAGTCGGCGACCGCGGAGCCGCGCAGCACCAGCGTGTTGAACGGCCGCTCCGGGTCCGTGCCGGTCTCGAACATCCCGGCCAGCACGGCGGTCTCGCGAGCCCGCGCCACCCGGTGCACCTCGGTCGCGAACGGACCGTCCACGGGTTCGGCGTACCCGCTGACGTCCGAGCCCGGCGAGCCGAAGTCCCGTGCGAACGCCTCCGGCAGCACCACCAGGTCCGAGCCGGGCGGCACCAGCTCCGCCAACCGCTCCCGGTTCTCCGACGGCTCCAGGCCCGAGGCCTGCTGCACCAGCGTCACCCGCATCGACGACCCGCTCATGTCCCCAGCCTGCCAGTCCCCGCCAGCCAGTCCCCGCCAGCCGCCCCGACCAGCCGGCCCAGCTGGCCAACCCAGCCGGCCAGCAGTGGGAGACTGCGCCGATGGTGGACATCGAGCACGAGGCCGGTGACGTCGCCGCGATCATCCTGGCCGGCGGCCGGTCGGTCCGGCTGGACGGTGCCGACAAGGCGACCCTGGAGCACGCCGGCCGGACGCTCCTCGACCACGCCCTGGACGCCGTCGCCGCCGCCGGGGAGGTCGTCGTGGTCGGCGACCCGGTTCCGACGCAGCGGCCGGTCACCTTCACCCGGGAGGACCCGGCGTACGGCGGGCCGGTGGCCGCCCTGCTGACCGGTCGGGACGCGCTGCTGGGAAGGCCCCGCCGGCTCGCCGTGGTGGCGGTGGACATGCCGTTCCTCACCCACGCCACCGTGCGCCGCCTGCTCGAGGCCGCCGACGGCCATGACGGCGCGGTGCTCGTCGACCCGGACAACCGTCGCCAGCTGGCGTTCGTGGTCGCCCGCGAGCGTCTGGACGAGGTCCGCCCCGACCGGGAGGAGCAGCACGGGATGCCCCTGCACCGGCTGCTCGTCGAGCTCGACCTCAGCGAGGTCGGCGGGGTCGGCCGCGAGCACCGGGACGTGGACACCTGGGCCGACCTGCGCGACCTCGACGCGGACGAGGCCATGGACTAGGCCTGAGGGTTGCGGCGACGCCGCGGACCCGAGAATGTGGTGGCGTGAACCTCCACGACTGGATCGACGAGCTGTGCGACGTCCTGGACATCGACGCCGAGATCGACGAGGGGCTGGTGCTGGACCTGGCGCGCGTGGTCGCGCACAGCGTGGAGAAGAAGGCCGCCCCGGTGACGACGTACCTGCTCGGCATCGCGGCCGGCCTGCAGCAGGCCGACCCCGAGGGCGTGGAGGCGCTCGCCGCGAAGGCACAGCGGCTGGCCGAGGGGTGGGACCGGCCGGCGGACGCGCCAGACCCGGTCGACGTGGACGACGAGGTGCCCGACGACAGCTCCGTCGACCACAGCCAGGACACGTTCGAGGACTGATCGGCACCGCCGGGCACCCTTCCCCCTACGGTGGGGCCCATGCGTGCTGTCGTCGCCCAGGGGACCGGTGGTCCCGAGGTCCTGTCCGTCCAGACCGTCGCAGACCCCGAGCCGGGGCCCGGGGAGCTGGTGCTCGACGTGGCCGCGGCCGGCCTGAACCGGGCCGACCTGCTCCAGCGGCAGGGGCACTACCCCCCGCCCCCGGGTGCCTCGGAGGTGATCGGGATGGAGTGCAGCGGCACCGTCGCCGCGCTCGGCGAGGGCGTCACCGGTTGGGAGGTCGGTGACCGTGCCTGCGCCCTGCTCGCCGGCGGCGGCTACGCCAGCAAGGTCGTGGTGCCCGTCGGGCAGGTGATGCCGGTCCCCGACGGCGTCGACCTGGTCGAGGCGGCGGCGCTGCCCGAGGTGGCCTGCACGGTCTGGTCCAACGTCTTCATGCTGGCCGGGCTCCGCTCCGGCGAGAACCTGCTCGTCCACGGGGGCGCCGGCGGCATCGGCACCTTCGCGATCCAGCTCGCCACCGCCCTCGGCGCCCGGGTGCTGACCACCGGCGGTACGCCGGAGAAGCTCGCCCGGTGCGCGGAGCTCGGCGCCGAGGTGACGATCAACTACCGCGACGAGGACTTCGTCGAGGTCGTCAAGGACCGCACCGACGGCCACGGGGCGGACGTGATCCTCGACAACATGGGCGCGAAGTACCTCGCCCGCAACGTCGCGGCGCTCGCCACCGAGGGCCGCCTGGTGGTGATCGGCATGCAGGGCGGCACCACCGCCGAGCTCGACCTCAGCAAGCTGCTGCGCAAGCGCGGCGCGATCCTGGCCACCACGCTGCGGGCCCGCCCCACCGAGGGCAAGGCGGCGATCTGCGCCTCGGTCGTCGAGCACGTCTGGCCCCTGGTCGCGCGCGGTGAGGTCCGGCCGATCGTGCACGGCACGATGCCGTTGGAGCAGGTCGCCGAGGCGCACGCGGCGATGGAGGCCGGGGAGCACACCGGCAAGCTGCTGCTGACGATGGGCTGATCGGGGATCGCCGGTTCGGGAGCTTCCGGGTACCTCGTCCGGGGGCTTCGTCGGCCCGCTAGCGTGGGCGGCATGAGCGAGCAGGAGCCCGAGCAGGAGCAGCACGTCGTCGTGATCGGTCCCGACGGACAGCCGATCGGGGCGGTGCCGGCCTCCGAGCTGCCGAACGTGCGCGGCTTCACCCCGGCCGCCGAGGACGAGGACGCCGACAGCGAGGAACGCGCGATCACCGACCTGGTCGAGCAGCCGGCCAAGGTGATGCGGATCGGCAGCATGATCCGCCAGCTCCTCGAGGAGGTGAAGGCGGCCCCCCTCGACGAGGCCAGCCGGAACCGGCTCAAGCAGATCCACCGCTCCTCGATCAAGGAGCTCGAGGCCGGTCTGGCGCCCGAGCTGGTCGAGGAGCTGGACCGGCTGACGCTGCCGTTCACCGACGAGGGTGTCCCCTCCGACGGCGAGCTGCGGATCGCGCAGGCCCAGCTGGTCGGCTGGTTGGAGGGCCTGTTCCACGGCATCCAGACCGCGATCTACGCCCAGCAGATGGCGGCCCGCGCCCAGTTCGAGCAGATGCGCCGCGGTCTCCCCGCCGGTCACAGCGGCCACCCCGGCCAGCCAGGCGGACACCCCGGCGACGAGCAGCAGCCCCCGGGGCCGGACGGTCAGCCGTCCGGTGGGTCCGGCGGCATGTACCTCTGAGGGACCGGGGACCGGTTCCTTCGCGCTCCGGGACGCCGGGTCAGTCGTGGTCGGGTCAGTCGTGGTCGGGCCAGTCGGCCAGGGTGTCGAGGAACAGCTGCCGGACCCGCTCGACCTGGCGGTTGAGGTTGCGCGCCGTCCACCCCGTGGTGGGCACCGGAGGAAGCACGGCCACCTGGACGGTCCCCGACGAGATCAACACGGATCGGGCCGGCATGATCTCGCCCGCGTTGCGGATCACGATCGGGACCATCGGAACCCCGGCCTGCATCGCGACGTGGAAGGCTCCCTTCTTGAAGGGCAGCAACGTGGGCGTCGGTGATCGAGTGCCCTCGGGGGCGACCACCAGCGAGGTGCCGTCGCGCAGGCTCTCCACCGCCGGGGCGAGCGCGGCTCGCGCCTGGGTGGAGCTGGTGCGGTCGACGTAGGCGACGTTGGCCAGCCAGCCCATCGCGGCGAAGGTGGGGTCCTTCTGCAGCTCCTTCTTCGCCACACCGGTGAACTCCCGCCGCAGCAACGAGGCGAGGATCGGGACGTCGAGCTGGCTCTGATGGTTGAAGACGAACACCGCCGGGCGGGAGGTCCAGAGGTGATCCTGCCCCTGCACGTCGAGGCTCACGCCGGCCGCGGCGAGGGCGAGCTCCGACCCGACCGTCGCGGCGACCCCGAGCGCACTGGTGCGGTCCCGGTTCAGCAGGCCCACACCGAGCCCAGCCGTCACGCCGGCACCCAGCCCCGCGAACGAGGCCGCGGTGCGCACCACCGTGGTCGGCGTGAAGCGACGCCGACGGTGCAGCCGGTAGACCCGCCAGCCCCGCTCCTGGGCGTCGTGGGTCAGCGCGGAGTCGGCGTTGAGCGGCCGGGGACGGCCGACGACCTCGAGGTACGGCAGGTCCTCTCCGCCGTTGCCGTAGGCGTACGACTCGGACAGGTCCACGCCCTGGTCGGCGGCGAAGCCGCGCACCGCCTGGGCCTTGCCGGGGCCCCACAGGATCGGTCCGTTGACGCGCCCGGTGACCCGGCCCGCTTCGGACTCGATCTCGGTGACCAGGACGTGCCCGATGCCGAGGTCGGTCGCGGTCGACTCGGCCTGGAAGCGCGTCGCCGAGGACGCCATCACCACCGTGTGCCCCGCCTTCGCGTGGGCCGCCACGAGTCGCCGCGCGTCCGGGTAGACCTTGGCGGCGATCCGGGTGCGGAACAGCTGCTGCCCGAACTCCTCGAGATCGGCGATCTCACGGCCCGCGAGGGACTCCAGGGCCACCTCGACCAACCGGGTCACCGCGTGTCCGCGCTGCTGCATGTTGAAGACCTCGACCAGCGTGCGGGCCAGCTCGGTGGCCCCGACGTCGCGGTTCTTCAACCGTTCCGAGAAGTACAACCTCGCGGAGTAGCCGTCGATCAGGGTCCCGTCGAAGTCGAAGAACGCCCCCACCTCCGGACCCTGGGGTCCCTGGGCGATGTCGGCCAGCAGGTCGTCGATGTCAGCCATCGGTCACCGTCCCGACGCGGTCGTCGGCGGAGGCGAGGCCGGGAGCGGACGGGAGCGACCGTAGCGCCCGGGTGCGGACGACGCCCACGGCACGCACCGCCTCCGCGAGCTCGTCGGCGAACAGCTGTCGCTCGCTCTGGAGCTGCGCCCCGCCCGGACCGAGCAGGCCCCGGTTGTCGGCGAGCTTGATCGCACCGTTCATGACGTCCTTGGTGATCGATTGCGGGCTGTGCAGCTCCTGCTGGAGCCAGCGTTGCTGGGCGACGCCGAGGCACTCGAGGACGAGCGCGTCGGGGTCGACGGGGGCGGCCGGCTCCTTGACCGCGAGCCGGTCGGCGACCACCTGGTACGCCTCGAGGAACGGACCGACGACCCGGTGGGACAGCAGTGACCGGCTCGACCGGAGTCCCTGGGCCAGCTCGCTGGGCGAGAGGCTCTCGCCGGCCCAGTCGGGATTGGCGAGCGCCGCCTCGCGGCGTACGTCGGTGTCGAACTCGCGCTTCGTGGCGAAGAAGAACTCGTACTTGAGCAGGTCGCGCAGCCTGAGCGCCCGCACCCACAGCGGCCGCATCACGTCGTCCACGGTCAGCGACTCCGTCTGGACCGCGGCGAGCTCGACGATGGCGAGGGTGATGAAGTAGTGGGTCACGGTGTTGCGGTAGAAGGCGGCTTCGTGCTGCCGGTCCTGGGCGATCGTGTAGACCGGCTCCAGCCCTCCGGCGTACTCGACGACGACGCCCTCCCGCACCAGCGTGCGCAGCGCGCGCCGGAGCCCGTGGGGGCGACCGAGGTCCACGTCCGAGGTGAGCGGCAGCCCGCGTCGACGCACGTAGTCGAGCAGCGGCTCCAGCACCTGCAGGGTCTCGCCGAGCGTCATCGCCCGACCGTCGTTGTCCAGCAGGCCGAAGGTGACCAGCGCCGCCGGGGTGATCGGGGTGGTCGCGTTGATCCGGTGGGCGACCTCGAAGGCGACCCGGGGCACCACCTCGGTCAGCTCCGCCGACCCCGCACGGGTCTCCGCCTCGGCGAGCGACTCCCGCAGCGGCAACGGCTCGCCGAAGCGGACGTGGGCCTGCCCGCGACCGCGCGACTGCGCGCGGGCGAACCGGACCAGCCAGGCGAGGCCCTCGGGGGTCTTGGTCCCACCCAGCTCCTCGCGGGAGAGCGCCTTCACCTCGGCCTGCTGCTCGTAGACGATCGACACCGGGACGAGGTAGACGTCGTCGCAGTCCTCGCCGTTCGCGAGGAACGCGTCCACGAGGTAGCGGAGCACCCCCATCTTCGGCGGCCGGAGCTTGCCGGTACGCGTCCGTCCGCCCTCGAAGTACCACTCGAGGTTGGCGTGCTGGCGGAGCAGGAACCCGAGGTAGAGCCGGAGCACGACGGGGTAGACCGGGTCGTCCTTGGCGCTGCGGCGGATGAAGACCAGCCCGGAGCGGCGGCCGAGCTCGGAGAGCGGCCACATGGCGAGGTTGATGCCGCCCAGGGTGTAGTTGCCCGGGAAGTGGTGCCGCGCGAGCACGCTGCGCAGCACCAGCGGGTCCAGGTAGGAACGGTGGTTGGGAAGGAACACCAGCGAGTGACGACGCGACAGCTCGCGCAGCTGCGGGAGATGCGAGCCCTCGGCATCCACCGTGTACGCCCGGGTCAGCCACGCGCCCAGCCGGTCCCAGGAGCGCATCGCCCGGGCCTCGACCTCCGCGGACATCTCGTCGAGGCAGCTCTCGGCGTGCCCGACCAGGTCCTCACGGGTGCGCCCGGTCTTGGCCATCAGGTCGGCGATGGCGTCGTCGAACTGCCGGGAGGCGACCACCGCGTGCGCCGCCCGGTTCCCTGCGCTGCTCCCGCTCTCCGTCACTCCGCCAACCTATCCGCGCGTCGTCGACCCTGACGACCCGGCTCGTGTCGTCTGATCAGGTGCGGCAGGCGTCAGCGGCGGCCGAGACGGCCGACCACGATCAGGCCCAGCAGCCCGATCAGGACCAGCGCGATCCCGGGGGCCGCGGCTCGGCTGACGCTGACCGGCTCACCTCCGGCCACGGAGGTGAACTCCGCCGTCTCCGGGGTGGGCGGCACCGCGGGCGTCCCGGCCCCGAGCAGGTCCTCGACCGCGCCGACCGCCTCGCTGGTGGCCGGCTCGGTGCCGCCGGACCCGGTGGCGATCCACAGGTCGCCGTCGAGCTGGAGGAAGAACAGGTAGGTCTCGCCGGTCTCGAGCCGGCCCAGGGTGCACGCCCCGCCGCCCGACGAGCCGTCGGTCTGGACCTGCGCCTCCGAGCTGGGGACCGGACCCTTGTAGACCCGCTCCACCTCGACGTCGTGGGTGAAGGTCGCGCCGGCGTCGCTGACCACCTTCACCGAGTCCTGGACCGTCCCGGTCAGCACCGCGCGGGCGGACTTGGCGCTGCTGGCGACGTCCGGCCGCGGGCAGGGCTCCGCGGCGTACGCCGGGGCGGCGACGGCCGCGACGGCACCGAGCAGCAGGCCCAGGGTCAGGCCCACGACCACCCTCAGCAGGGCGCCGATCAGCCGCGGGGGGAGCAGGGGACGGAGCACCCGCCCATCAAAGCCGATCACAGCCCGAACACACCAGCCAGCACCCGCGCCACGCCGTCCTCATCATGCCCCGGGGCGACGTGGGTGGCCGCGGCCGTGACGGTGGGGTGCGCATCGGCCATCGCGTACGCCGTGCCGGCCCACGCCAGCATCGGCAGGTCGTTGGGCATGTCCCCGAACGCGACCACCTCCTCCGCCGCGATCCCGAGGTCGTCGCAGAGCAGAGCCAGCGTGGAGGCCTTCGTCACCCCGGCAGCACTCATCTCCAGCAGCGTGGAGGTGGAGGACCAGGTGATCGTCAACCCGCCCGCCGTGGCCAGCTCGGCGCGGTCCCAGTAGTCCTGCGGCTCCAGCTGCTCGTGCCGGGCCAGCACCTTGTGCACCGGGCCCGCCAGGAGCTCCTCCACGGGGGCGCGCCGGGAACCCTCCGGCAGCGGGTACCGCTCGGCGAACCCCGGTTCGACCCCGATCCCGTGCAGCGCCTCCACGGCGAACGCCGAGCCCGGGACCGCGTCCCGGATCGCCCGGCAGGCCGCCAGCCCCACCTCGGGGGTGATCGGCCGCTCCAGGTGCACCCCGGAGCCGGCCACGTCCCAGACCAGCGCCCCGTTCGCCACCACGGCCAGCCCGTGGCTGCCGACGTAGGAGAAGACCTCCTCGGCCCAGCGCAGCGGCCGGCCGGTGACGAAGACCACCGGGACGCCGCGACGCTCCAGCTCGACCAGCACCTCGCGGGTGTACGCCGAGACGGACCCGTCCGAGCGGACCAGGGTGCCGTCCAGGTCGGTGGCGACCAGCCGCGGGAGCACCCTGCTCAACCCGGGCTCACCCGGCCCGGTCGGCAGCGGCGCTGTCCGCACCGCCGGCGGGGAACCAGCGACCCAGCTCCACGGCCGCACCGTCGTCGTACACGGTGTCGGTGACGTGGTCGGCGGCGGCGAGCACCTCCTCGACGGCCTGCCCCATCGCCACCCCTCGACCGGCCCACTGCAGCATCTCGATGTCGTTGCGGCCGTCGCCGATGGCCAGTGCGTCCGCGGCGGAGAGCCCCAGCTCGCGGGCGACGTACTCCAGTCCGGAGGCCTTGGAGACCCCGACCGGGGCGAGGTCCAGCCACGCCGTCCAGCCGACCACGTAGTTGATCCCGTGCAGCCCGAGCTCCTCGGCCAGCAGCAGGAACTCGTCGGCGGTGGCCTCGGGGTCGCGGACGATCACCCGACTCACCGGGCCCGCGACGATCTCCTCCACGTCGGTGAGGATCATGTCGCCGGAGAGCTCGCCCTCGGGGAAGTGCGAGCTGACCCGGTAGCCGATCCCGCGCTCCTCGACCGCCACCAGGGCGCTCGGGTGCCTCTCCAGCACCGTCCGGACGGCGGGTCGGGCGTCGAAGGTCTCCTCGTGGACGACCTCGAGCGGCGGGTAGCGGAAGACCACCGCACCGTTGCTGGCCACCACCCAGACCGGGTCGTCGGCGTCACCGGCGAGGTCGAGGGCCTCGGCGATCCGGGTCATCCCGTGCGGGGAGCGGCCGCTGGCCAGCACGATCGCCGCACCGGCAGCGCGGGCCCGTCGGACCGCCTCGAAGACCGCCGGCGCGATCCGCTCCTCGGTGGCACCGACGCCCTCCAGCCACTTCAGCAGCGTGCCGTCGATGTCGAGGGCGACCAGGCGCGGCTGCCAGTCGCCGCGACCGGTCGGGGTGGCGGACGGCTCAGCCACGCGGCGCCACCGGTTCCAGGGACTCGCGGCCACCCAGCCACGGCCGCAGCGCCGCGGGCACCCGGACCGAGCCGTCGGGCTGCTGGTGGGTCTCCAGGAGCGCCACGATGGTGCGGGTGATCGCGCACAGGGTGCCGTTCAGGGTGGCCACCGGGCGCACCTCGCTCTGCCCACCGTCACCGGCGAACCGGCCGCGGGTGTCCAGACGGCGGGTCTGGAAGTCCGTGCAGTTCGAGGTGGAGGTCAGCTCGCGGTACCGGCCCTGGGTGGGGATCCACGCCTCGCAGTCGAACTTGCGCTGGGCCGAGAGGCCGAGGTCGCCGGCGGCCACGTCGATCACCCGGTAGGCCAGCTCGAGGGTGTCGAGGAACTGCTTCTCCCACTCCAGCAGCCGCTGGTGCTCGGCAGCGGCATCCTCGAGGGTGGCGTAGACGAACATCTCCACCTTGTCGAACCAGTGCACCCGGATGATGCCCTTGGTGTCCTTGCCGTGCGAGCCGGCCTCCTTGCGGAAGCAGGGGCTGAACGCGGCGTACCGCAGCGGCAACGTCTCCGCCTCGAGGATCTCCTCGGAGTGGTACGCCGCCATCGGCACCTCCGAGGTGCCGACCAGGTACAGGTCCTCACCCTCGATCCGGTACACGTCGTCGGCCGCCTGGCCGAGGAAGCCGGTGCCCTCCATCGCCCGCGGCTTGACCAGCGACGGCGCGATCACCGCGGTGAAGCCGGCCTCGCGGGCCTGCTGCATCGCCAGGTTGACCAGCGCCAGCTCGAGCTCGGCGCCGACCCCGGTGAGGAAGTAGAACCGCGACCCGGACACCTTCGCGCCCCGCTCGAGGTCGATCGCCCCGAGCATCCGACCGAGCTCGATGTGGTCGCGCGGGGCGAACCCCTCGGCGGCGAAGTCCCGCGGCTCGCCGACGGTCTCGAGCAGGACGAAGTCCTCCTCCCCGCCCGCGGGCGCCTCGTCGGCGGCCGGGTTGGGGATGCTCAGCACCGCGGCCTGCCAGGCCCGCTCCGCCTCGGCCTGCGCGGCCTCGGCCTCCTTGACCTGGGCCGAGAGCTCCCGGGTCCGGGTCAGCAGTGCCTGCTTCTCCTCGCCGACGGCCTGCGCGACCTGCTTGCCCAGCGACTTCTGCTCGGCCCGCTTGGCCTCGAAGTCGGCGATCGCACGGCGCCGGTCGCCGTCGGCGGCCAGCGCCTCGTCCACCACCGCGTCGGAGAGGCCTCGCTTGGCCTGGGCTGCCCGGATGCGGTCGGGGTCCTCACGGAGGCGTCGGGGGTCGATCATGCGGCACAGGCTATCCGTCCGGGCCTCGGCGGCCGGCCGCGATACCGGTCCCGGGCCCACCTCCCCGGCATACTGATCCGGCCACCCGCCCACCCCCGACGAGAGGACCTGCGTGCTCGACCGTCCACGCGGACCCGTGCTGGCCCTCGCCGGTCTCTGCTTCCTCGCCGTGGCCGCCCTGGCGGTGCTGGTCACCGTCGACCTCGGACCGTTGAGCGACCTCGACGGTCGCGGCCAGCCGCTGGCGACCTGGGCCATCGGTGATCGCGGCCTGCTCGGCCTGCTCGAGGCCGTCGAGACGGCGTTCGGCACCGTGGCGATGACGATCTGGACCACGGTCGTCGCGGTGGCGATGTTCCTGAAGAAGCATCATCGCGCGGCCGTGTTCGCGGTCGTGGTCATGCTGGTCGCGTCGCTGAGCGTGACCGGGCTGAAGCTGCTGGTCGGACGGGCCCGGCCCGACTGGCAGGACCCGGCGGCGCTGCTGGACAGCAACGCCTTCCCCTCCGGGCACGCGACCTCGACCACGGCGCTGGCCGGCGTGGTCGTGGTGCTGGTGGCGATGCTGGTACGCCGGGTCAACGTGCGGCGGGCGGCGTATGCCGCCGCGGTGCTGGTGGTCCTCGTCGTCGACGCCGACCGGGTGCTGCTCGGCCGGCACTACATCTCCGACGTGCTGGCCGGCACCTTCCTGGGCGTCGGGCTGGTTCTGCTCGCGCTGGCCCTCTACAACCCGCTGCCCCGCAGCACCGCGGCGCTGGCCGAGCCGCTGCCCGAGGTCCTCCCCTCGGCCCGCCGGCTGGCGGTGGTGCTCAACCCGATCAAGGTCGAGGACGTCGACGCCTTCCGGGCCCTGGTGACCGGCAAGGCGCTGGCCGACGGCTGGTCCGAGCCGACGTGGCACTACACGACGGTCGAGGACCCCGGAACCGGGATGGCCGAGGCCGCCTCGGTGGCGGGCGCCGACCTGGTGCTGGTCTGCGGTGGCGACGGCACGGTCCGCGAGGTCTGCGCCGAGCTCGCGGGCACCGGGATCCCCGTCGGCATCGTCCCGGCCGGGACCGGCAACCTGCTGGCCCGCAACCTGGAGATCCCGCTGTTCATGCGGGCCGCGATCGACGTCGCCCTCAACGGGCAGGACCGGGCGATCGACCTGGTCGAGGTCTCCGGCGACGACCTGCCGGACACCCACTTCATGGTGATGGCCGGGATGGGCTTCGACGCCGCGATCATGGAGGGCGTCAACGAGGACCTGAAGAAGAAGGTCGGCTGGATCGCCTACGTGGTCTCCGGGCTCAAGTCGTTGATGTTCCCGGCGGTCCGGATCGAGGTCACCATCGACGGCAACCCCCCGACCCGGCACCGGGCGCGAACCGTGGTGGTGGGCAACGTGGGCTTCCTCCAGGCCGGGATGCCGCTGCTGCCCGACGCCGCCATCGACGACGGGATGCTCGACGTGGTGCTGCTGCACCCGCGGCGGTTCCTGTCCTGGGTGCCGCTCGCGTTCCGGGTGCTGGCCAAGCGTCGCCGCACCGACCAGACCATCCAGCGGATGACCGGCCGGTCGATCGTGCTCCGGGCATCCTCGGCGACCCCGCGCCAGCTCGACGGCGACTCGGTCGGGCCCGGGCACGAGCTGCGGATGCAGTGCGTGCACGGACGGCTGCTGGTGCGGGTCCCCCGCTGATCCCCCTGCCGGCCCTCGGGCTCCGGCCGGCTAGGCGCGCCGTCGGGCGTCGTACGTCATCGTGACCTCGTCGACGGGCGCGCCGTCGGCGTTCTGGCGTCGGTAGGTGTAGGTGATCTTCTCGTACCGCGTCCGGGTCACCTCGAGGGGATAGCCGTCCTGCTCGCCCGGCGCCACGTCGTCGCCGACCACGCTGACGTTCTCGAGCAGCACGTCGAGGTACGAGAACGGAGCCGCCTCGCCGCCGGCACGCAGGGCGTGCAGGTGCATGCTCCGCACGACCCGGCCGAGCACCATCGCCTCGAAGAGCTTCGGCGAGGCCTTGCTCAGACGGCTGATGAACACGAAGTCCGCCAGCTCCGGGGCGGCGCGGCGGCGGCCCCCGGAGGTCGGGGGCACACTGCCCCCGAAGGACCACGCGAGCAGGTCGATCGCGTCCGGGTACTGCTGCAGGGTGGACTCCCCGGGGATCCCGTCCACCTCCAGCACGAAGAGGCTGTCGGGCTCGGTGGGGATCGCCACCGCCCCCGCCGGACCTGCCGCGGCGACCAGCATCGAGGCGCCACCGACGCCCATCGCCCCCGCCAGCAACGCTCGCCGAGATGCCATGCCGTCCGTCTCGCTCATCTGGTCCCCCTCCGGGCCGGCCGTCGGCCACCGGATCCCCACGGTCGCAGGGCGCCCGCCCCTCAGCCATAGCCCGGAACGAGGCCTCCCCAAGGCCCGCCCGGGTGATGCTGCCTAGCCCGAACGGACTATGCCGCCCCAGCGAACGGTCACGATCCGTCGAACCGGCCGCAGATCGGTCCAGACCTCGCCCCGACGACTGTGGCGGACCGCACCGAGGTGCCATCCTGAAGGAACTACTGCTTCGTCGTTCTGGGGGGAATGACATGGCACCACACGCACCGTCACGCACGGCACTGCTCACGCTCAGCCTGGCGACCGGGTCGGTCCTCGGGGGTGGGGCGCTCCTGGTCGGCGGGCTGCCCTGGCTCAGCGAGATCGACGGCTGGCTGCGAGGCGCCCTGGCCGCTCTGATGCTCGGCGGCGCCGCGGCCCTCGCGGTCGCGCTGCAGCTCCGGCACCGGTCGACCGGGCCGGCCGCGCTCGGCGCCGGCCTGCTGGTCATCGGCGACCTGGCGGCGCTGTACGCCGTCGGCACCTCGCTCGACCCGTCCCGACCGGCCGGGCTGGTGGTGGCGCTGGCGACGTACGCGGTCGTCTTCGCCGTCCTCGGTCTCCACCTGGCCACGCTCCAGGTCCTCCGCGGCGACCCCGTGAGCTCAGCGGGCTCAGGGGGCTCAGCGGCGAGCCGAGACCACCGCCTCCGTCTCCTCGGGCGAGAGCTGTTGCTCGGGCTGCCCACCACGGATCGCCTTGGCGTAGGTCCGGGCGTCGCTGCGCCCGTGGATCGAGGTCAGCACGACACCGTCGCCGCGGGCGTCCAGCAGCGCCACTGACCAGGACAGGTGGCCGCCCATGTCCCCGAAGGCGTCGTAGCGGACCACGGCCAGGTGCCGCACGGCACCGGCGGCCTCGGCCTTGAGGGTGGCGACCTCGCGACGGAGCCCGGCCGCGTCGGCGGGCACGGCGTCCAGACCCGATCGGCCACGAGAGACGGTGCGCAGGGCTGCGGCGGCCACCGCCAGGGCGGCGGCCGCGAGGACCAGGGCCAGGACGGCGACGACGATCACGCCGCCAGGCTAGGAAACCCTGACCTCGGTTCGCCGCAGGCGCGCGTGCGAAACTGCGGTCGTGACCGCCGCCCGCCGCATCGCCTACCAGGGCGAGCCCGGCTCGAACTCGCACATCGTGTGCCGTCAGCACTACCCGGAGTGGGAGGCGCTGGCCTGCGCGTCGTTCGAGGACGTCTTCGACGCGGTCGAGGGTGGTGAGGCCGACCTGGCGATGATCCCGATCGACAACTCGATCGCCGGCCGGGTCGCCGACATCCACCACTTCCTGCCGCACTCGGGGCTGCACATCGTCGCCGAGCACTTCCTGCGGATCCGGTTCCACCTGATGGCGGCCCCCGGGGCGACCCTGGAGACGATCCGCACCGTGCACAGCCACGTGCACGCGCTGGGCCAGTGCCGCAAGATCATCCGGCGGCACGGCCTCACCCCGCTCATCTCCGGGGACACCGCCGGCGCCGCCCGGGAGGTCGCGGAGGCCGCCGACCCGACCCAGGCCTCGATCTCCCCGCCGCTGGCCGCCGAGGTCTACGGGCTCGAGGTGCTGGCCACCGACGTCGAGGACGAGGACCACAACACCACCCGGTTCGTGGTGCTCTCCCGCGAGCTCGTCGAGGCCGAGCAGGGCTCCGGCCCGGTGGTGACCAGCTTCGTCTTCGACGTCCGCAACCTCCCGGCCGCGCTGTACAAGGCGCTCGGGGGGTTCGCCACCAACGGGGTGAACATGACCAAGCTGGAGAGCTACATGGTGGGCGGGGAGTTCACCGCCACCCAGTTCCTCGCCGAGGTCGACGGCCACCCCCTCGACACCGGGGTCCGGCTCGCGCTCGAGGAGCTGGCGTTCTTCACCCACGAGGTGACGATCCTCGGCGTCTACCCCGCCGACCCGTTCCGCACCCGGCAGCGCTGAGGAGCCGCCCCGGTGGACCTCGCCGTGCTGGCGGCGACCTTCGGCACGATCTTCGTCGTCGAGCTGCCCGACAAGACGTTCCTGGCCACCCTGGTGCTGGCGACCCGGTACCGCCCGGTGCTGGTCTGGATCGGGGTCGGCCTGGCGTTCGCGGTGCAGACCACGATCGCGGTCGCGGTCGGCCAGGCGGCGTCGTACCTGCCCGAGCAGCTGGTCAAGCTCGCGGCCGCCGCCCTGTTCCTGACCGGCGCGGTGCTGCTGCTGCGCGAGGCCCGCAGCCACCGCCAGCAGAACCAGGACCAGAGCGGGGACGAGGAGTACGCCGCGGCGGCGGCCGCACCGCCGGCAGCCGGGTTCCGGGCGGTGGTCGCCTCGTTCCTGGTGCTGTTCGCCGCGGAGTGGGGGGACCTGTCCCAGCTGCTCACCATCTCCCTGGTCGCCCGGTACCAGGAGCCCGCGGCGGTCTTCGTCGGGGCGCTCGCCGCGCTGCTCGCCGTCAGCGGCCTGGCGGTGCTGGCCGGCCGCACCCTGCTCCGGTTCGTCCGCCTGCACGTGCTGTACCTGCTCGGCGCCGCCGTCTGCCTGGTGCTCGCCGCTCTGGTGCTGGCCGAGCTGGCGACGTGAGGCTCACCCAGGGAGTCGACGACCCCTAGAGTGCAGGGATGGTCGAGAACTCCCCGAACAGCGCCGCGCCGTACGCCGACAGCGAGGTCGGCCGACTGCGGACCGTGATGCTGCACCGGCCCGGTCCGGAGCTGAAGCGGCTCACCCCGCGCAACAACGACACGCTGCTCTTCGACGCGATCCCGTGGGTGGCCCGGGCCCAGGAGGAGCACGACGCGTTCGCCGAGGCGCTGCGGTCCCGCGACGTCGAGGTCCTCTACCTCACCGAGCTGCTGACCGAGGCGCTGGAGAGCGAGGTCGCCCGCAACCACGCGATCACCTCCGCCCTCTCCGGGCTGCATCTCGGCGACACGATGCGGGGCTACCTGGCGCACTTCCTGCGCGACGCCACCCCCGAGGAGCTGACCGACTACCTGACCGCCGGTATCCGCAACGACGAGGTACGGGGCGGCCACGGCCTGGTGACCGCGCTGCTCGCCCCCGACGACTTCCTCGTCGACCCGTTGCCGAACCTGCTCTTCACCCGGGACTCCAGCGTCTGGATCCGCAACCGGGTGGCGATCACCGCGCTGGCGATGCCGGCCCGCAAGCGGGAGACCCAGCTCACCGAGCTGGTCTACTCCGAGCACCCCCGGTTCCGGGGCAGCCTGCGCATCCACGGCTGGCACTCGGAGTTCCTCGAGGGCGGCGACGTGCTGCTGCTGGCGCCGGGCGTGATCGCGGTCGGCGTCGGCGAGCGGACCACCCCGGCCGGGGTGGAGCGGCTGGCCCGGCAGGTCTTCCACGCCGACCTGGCGCACACGGTGCTGGCGGTCCCGATCGCCCAGGAGCGGGCCACCATGCACCTGGACACGATCTGCACGCTGGTCGACACCGACAAGATCGTGATGTACCCCAACGTCGCCCACGACCTCCAGGCGTACGCCGTGACCGTCGCCGAGGGGGGGCCGGGCGACCCGTCCGAGGCGCTGGTGCTCTCGGTGGCCTCGGCCGAGCCGTTCCTGGTGGCCGCCGCGAAGGCGATGCAGATCGACACGCTGCACCAGATCGACACCGGGCTGGACCCGGTGACCGCCGAGCGCGAGCAGTGGGACGACGGCAACAACACCCTGGCGATCGCGCCCCGGGTGGCGGTCGCCTACGAGCGCAACGACGAGACCAACGACCGGCTCGAGGAGGCCGGGATCGAGGTCGTCCGGGTGGCCGGCTCCGAGCTCGGCTCCGGACGCGGCGGACCCCGCTGCATGAGCTGCCCGATCACCCGGGACCCGCTGCCCGGCGAGTGACTCCGCGGTCCGCCGGGTGAAGCCTTCGCGAACGCCTGCCTGGGACCGGTGGCCACGGTAGGCTCCCGCCCCGGGGGAGGAACCCGACACGACAGGAAGGCCCGGTGAGCACCGGCATGGCCGAATCGTTCTTCAGCGCGTTCACCCCCCAGGAGATCGCCGCGATCAGTGCCTCGGGGACGCGGGTGACCCTCCCGGAGGGCTGGGCCCCGATCTCCGAGCGGACCCCCGCGGACAAGGCGTACATCATCCTCAGCGGCACCGTCTCGGTGCGCCAGCACGGCGAGGAGGTGGCCCAGCTCGGACCCGGCGACATCGTCGGTGAGGCGGCGATCACCAACCACTCGCTGCGCACCGCCAGCATCGTGGCGCTCACCCCGCTGGAGCTGATCCACTTCACCGACGAGGCACTGCGCCGGCTCAGCGTCGAGCTGCCGTCCTTCGGCGAGGCGCTGGAGCGGATCGCCGCCGACCGGTTCGGGTCGTCCTGAGCGACCCCGAGGCCAACGCCCGGCTCGCCGAGGCGTTCGGGGCCATCGAGGCGTTCCTGCTCGGCGGCACCCCGAGCCTGACCCGGCGCGAGGTCGTCGAGCAGTCCGGCGTACCCCTGGACATCGCCGAGGAGCTGTGGCGGCTGCTCGGGTTCCCGCACACCGACGACGACGACGTCGCCTTCACCACCGAGGACGTCGAGGCGCTGCGGCGTACCCGCGAGCTGGTCCGGCTGGGGGTGCTCTCCTCCGAACGGCAGTCCGCACTGGTCCGCACCTGGGGCCGCTCCTACGCCCGGCTGGCGGAGTGGCAGGTGGCGCTGCTCGCCGACGTCGCCCTGGAGCACGAGGACCCGGTCGACCAGCTGCCGTGGCTGGCCGAGGAGGTGCTGCCCCGGGTCGAGGCGCTGCAGAGCTACGTGTGGCGCCGGCACCTCGCCTCCGCGACGTCGCGGATGATGGCGGTGCGGTCGGTGGGCAGCACCACCAAGCCGATGGCGGTCTGCTTCGTCGACATCGTCGGCTACACCTCGCAGAGCAAGTCCCTCGACGAGACCGAGCTGATGGCCTGGATCGACAGCTTCGAGTCGATCAGCTCGGGCCTGGTGGTCGACCACGGCGGCCGGATCATCAAGAACATCGGCGACGAGGTCCTCTTCGTCTCCGACGACCTGGTCGGGGCGGCCGAGGCGGCGCTGGACATGACCCGCCGCGGCGCTGACCCCGACGACGACTTCCCGGCGGTGCGCGCCGGACTCGCCTACGGCGACGTGGTCAACCACCTCGGCGACGTCTTCGGTTCGACGGTGAACATCGCGGCCCGGCTGACCTCGGTGGCGAAGCCGGGAGCGGTGCTCATCGACCGGGGCGCGCACCAGGTGCTGTCGGGCCAGGTCGGCCCGGACGGCCCGGACGGCCCGGCCGCTGACGACGAGCACGCCGAGGACCCTGCTGAGGTCGATGCCGATGCCGATGCCGACGCGAGACCGCGGATCTGCCGGCGAGGGCAGGGGCGACGGTCGCGAGGGCGAGCCCCGGGCCTACACGTTCCGCCGGATGCGGCGTACGTCGGTCAAGGGCTACTCGCGGCTGCAGTCGTGGGTGCTGCGCCGCAGCTGACGAGTGGAGCGGCCCGCCCCGGGATCGGGCCGCTCGGCTGCTCCGCATGGACCGGAGGTGAGGTGGCGGCCCCCCGCCGCCACCTCACCCGCCGAGAGTGCCGGAGAGGCGGCCCCCCAGCCGTCACTCCGAGTCCGAGAGTGCCGGAGAGGCGGCCCCCCAGCCGTCACTCCGAGTCCGAGAATGCCCGAGTGGCGGCCCCCCGCCGCCACTCCGGATGAAGAGAATGTATCCGTCCCAGGGGCCCTCGAACCGTCTCGGAGCGGTCCGCCACCGGCCATGTCCGGACGCGGACAGGTCCTCGATGGATCAGCAGGTCAGCGGATCGTCACCTGGCGGTTCGCGAGCCCGCTGCGAGCGGCCCGCTCCTCGCCGGTGAGCGGCGACTCGTCGGCCAGCGCCTCGGCCAGGTCGGCGGAGAACCGGGCGGCGGGCTCCTCGAGGGCGTCGGCGCCGGTGCCGACCGTCAGGTCCCAGACCGGGGTGAGCAGCCCGTGGGCACGGAACATCCCGACCAGGCGGGAGTCCGAGACCAGCCGGTCCCTCCCGGCCGCGTGCAACCGGGCCAGCGCGTCCAGCAGCGGACCCTCCGGCTGCGGCATCACCCAGCGCAGGTGCTCCTTGGGACCGACGTCGGTCCAGTACGCCGCCTCCACCGAGGACAGCCGACGGGTCGGGGTCGCGGCGTCGTTGGCCTGGTCGAGCGCCGCCTCCAACCCGGTGGTGTCCTCGAGGTCGGCGACCCAGAAGTCGAAGCCCTCGTGGACGGTGACGTCCAGGGTGTCGTGGGTGACCAGGTCCTGGAGCCGGGGCCCGGGACCGGGCGCGGAGGTGAGTCCGACCACCCCCGGCTCGGCGACCAGCGCCTCGAGCAGCACGGCGGCCAGGTCGCGGGAGGGGTCGCCGAACGCGTGCTGCACCTGCAGACCCAGCCAGGTCTGACCGCTGTCGCGGGCCATCGCCGGGGCGGCCATCGGCAGCATCGTGCAGAGCTGCACCGAGTGCTCGGTGCCGTCGACCAGGACGGTGAGCGGGGCGGTCGCGGCCGGCACCAGCTCCCGCATCGCGATGATGTCGCACTCCCCCGGCAGGCCCTCGAACGGTCGGCTGACGTAGACGTCGACGGCACCCCCGGGTGCCCCGTGGCAGGCCTTGTAGCGCTTGCCCGATCCGCACGGACAGGGCTGGCGGGGACCGACGGCACCCTCGGCGGGGGCGGTCTGCTGACGGCTCTGCGAGCGGGACTTCTTGGCCATGTCGCGAACCTACCGGGCGCTCACGTCGCCACCGGGCTCAGGCCCCGAGCAGCTCCCGGATGTGGGCGGGCCGGTCGCTGATCACCGCGGTCACCCCGAGCGCGACGCACAGATCCAGCTGCTCGTGGGTGTTGACCGTCCAGACGTGGACGTCGTGGCCGGCGGCCGCGATCTTCCGGGCCAGGCGGGGGTGCTCGGTGAGCAGCTCGATCCCCGGACCGACCGACCAGTCGGTGCCGATCATCCGCCGGATCGCCGGCCAGTAGACCGCCTTGTCGACCAGCTGGACCACCTCCAGCCCACGACCGCGGCGCTCGACCCGGCGCAGGGCGGTGTGGGAGAAGCTCATCACCCGGGCCGGCGAGCCCTGGGTGTCCCACCCGAAGGTGCGCAGCATCTCCACCAGCCGCTGCTCGACGAGCCCGGCGTACCGGGTCGGGTGCTTGGTCTCGATGGCGACCTCGACCCGACGGTCGTAGTCGGCCGCGGTCTCCAGCAGGGTCTTCAGGGTGAGCAGCCGACGGTGCGCGTCGTCGGGCTCGGGCGCCTCGTCGTCCAGCTCGGCCCAGGGGTGCTTCCAGGAGGAGAAGTCCAGCTGGTCCAGGTCGGCGAGGTCCATCGTGGAGACGGTGCCCGGGTTGCTCGCGGTCCGTCGCAGGTCGCGGTCGTGCACGCAGACCAGGTGCCCGTCGGCGGTCAGCCGGACGTCGCACTCCAGCCCGTCCGCGCCGTGGTCGAGCGCCGCGACGTACGCCGCGAGCGTGTGCTCCGCGACGTCGTAGCTGGCGCCGCGGTGGGCGACCACCTGGGGCTTGCCGGCGTGCGTCATCCTCCGCATTGTCGCGCGTCGGCCGTCACCGGGCGAGGCGGCGCGCGGAGGCGGTCAACCGGTGAGCAGGACCAGCTCGTCGCCCACCCGGACCGGTCCTGGCGTGAGCGTCACTGCCGCCACTGCGAGCAGCCCACCCCGCTCCCGGTGCAGGGTCCGCAGCACGCTGCCGTCCCGGTCGATCCCGTCCGGCTGGGGCCGGGTGACCATCACGCACCGGCCCAGCTGCTGGACCACGGAGAGCTCCGCCCCGCCGACCCGGACCCGGTGCCCGACCAACGCGTCGTCGTCCCCCGGGCCACCTTTCAGCACCAGGTTGGCGCGGAAGCGACGACGGTCCCAGCCGCCCAACGTGCCGAGCGAGACCAGCGAGACGGCCGCCTGGCCGGTGTCGTGGAAGGCACCCGAGGACCCGGAGAACGGCTGCCAGGGACCGGTCTCGTCGTCGGCGTCCACCGGGTTCTCGTACTGCCGGGGGCCGGGGGTGCTGGCCGCGCGCAGCTCGACCGGCCGGTCGAGCCAGGTCGTCAGGGCCTGCTCGCTGCCGGCTGCGCCGGCCACCTCGGTCCCGTCGGGCAGCACGATCCGCACGGTGCCGTCGGCGCTCAGCGTCGCGGTCGCGAAGAGCAGCTCCGGCACCCGGCGGGCGGTCAGCCCGAAGCCGGTCTCCCGGTCGAACAGGGCCCAGCCGCGGTCCCCCTCGATCCCCTCGACCTCCACCGTGGCGTGGTCCAACCGCTCACCACCCAGCGACTTGACCGGGTACCGCCAGAGCTCGGCCACCTGCACCCGGTCAGCCTAGGCCCGCCCGCTGCCCGCTGCCGCTGCCCGCTGCCGCTGCCGCTGCCGCCGCCGCCGTTTCATCACGGTATGTCGATGGAGCTGCACTCCCCGGGATGAACCCGCACTCCCCGGGGTCTGTGCGCCCAGGGAAGTGCGGGTACGTCGCGGGGAGTGCGACTTCGCCTGCACACCGTGATGAAACCGCGCGGCCCCCGGGCACCCGCGCAGCCCCGGACCCCCACTGGGAACCCGGGCACCCGCTGGCACCGGCGGCACCGAAAGGGGCGGTCAGGCGTTCGCGCGCAGGTACCGCCCGAAGTGCGGGACCGTGAAGGCGATCCGGCCCCGTTCGCCGGAGTAGATCAGGCCCTTCTTCAGCAGCGAGTCGCGGGCCGGGGAGAGCGACTGAGGGCGCTTGCCGAGCACCGCGGCCACCTCGGCGGTCGCCACCGAGCCCACCACGTCAGCCTCCCCCGCGGCTCCGCCGGCGGCCTGGTGGGCATCGGCGCCGGCGGCGTCGGCCATCGCCCGCAGGTAGTCCCGCTCGCCGGGGGTGGCCCGCTCGTACCGGCTGCCGAAGAAGCCGACCGCGAGCTCCCGCTCGGCCTCGGGCGCCGCCACCGCGACGTCCTCGGCGGTGATCGGGCTGCGCGGGGCCAGGTCCCAGGCGGTCTTGCCGTAGGCCTGGATGAAGTACGGGTAGCCGCCGGTCGCGGCGTACATCGCGGTCAGCGCCGCGGGTTCGAACTCGGCCTCCTCCTCGGCGGCCGGTGCGGTCAGGGCTCGGTCGGCAGCGGCGCGGTCCAGCCGGTCGATGCGCTGGTAGCGGAAGAGCCGCTCGGAGTAGGACTTGCTGGCCGAGAGCACCGCCGGCAGGTGCGGCAGTCCGGCGCCGACCACGATCAGCGGCAGGCCCGACTGGCTGATCTCGTGGCAGGCCGCGCAGAGCGCCGAGACGTCGTCGGGGCCGAGGTCCTGCATCTCGTCGATGAACACCGCGACCCCCTTCCCGACGTCCGAGGCCAGGCCGCCGACGTCGGAGAGCAGCTCGACCAGGTCGATCTCGATGTCGCCGGAGTCGGCCCGACCGCGCACCGGGGCCGCGTCGATGCCGGGGCTCCACCGTTCCCGCAGCTTGGCGTCGCTGCCGGCGTCGCGCTGGGCGAAGGAGCGCAGCACCCCGAGCACGTGGTCGACGTCGTCGGCCTGCGGGTGGCCGAGCTCGCGCACCGCCTGGTGCAGCGCCGAGGACAGCGGCCGTCGCAGCCGCTGGTCGGGGCGGGCCTCGAGCTTGCCGGTCCCCCAGCCCTTGCGGACCGCGGCGCTGCGCAGCGCGTTCAGCAGCACGGTCTTGCCGACGCCGCGGAGCCCGGTCAGCACCAGGGAGCGCTCGGGACGGCCCTTGGCCACCCGCTCCAGCACCACGTCGAAGGCCGAGAGCTGCTCGTCACGGCCGGCCAGCTCGGGCGGGCGCTGGCCGGCGCCGGGGGCGTAGGGGTTCCGGATCGGGTCCACGCGAGGACCGTATCGGCGTGTCTAGCCGATTCAGTAGACATCCTGCGGCGGGTCGTCGGGCACCTGAGGGGCATGGATCCGTTGCTCTACCTGTGGGGAGTCAGCCTGATCGTCACCGTCGGTGCGCTGCCGGTGGGGCTGTTCCGGATGATCGTCTACCGCAGCGGCGACATCGACCACACCCCGACGATGCTCACCGCCGCCCGCTTCGCGCTCGGGCTCGGGTTGGTCGGCCTGGTCGCGCTGGCGGTGCTCAGCGTCCTGCTGCTGGTCTGAACAGGCCGGTCCGAGGGGGCTGGGCCGAGGGGGCTGGGCTGAGGCACGGCGCCTCCTACACTGGCCGGGTGCCCGAGCTGCCCGAGGTGGAAGCCCTGGCCCTGGATCTGCGGGGCAGGCTGAAGGACCGCGCCATCGTCAAGGTGCACATCGCCGCGTTCGCCGCGCTCAAGACCTTCGACCCGCCGATCAGCGCCCTGGAGGGGACGATGGTCGACGACGTCACCCGGCACGGCAAGTTCCTCGACCTGCACGCCTCCGGCCTGCACCTGGTGCTGCACCTGGCCCGGGCGGGCTGGGTCCGCTGGCGCGACGAGGTGCCGAGCCTCCCGCCGAAGCCGAGCAGCAGGTCCACCCTGGCGGTCCGGGTGGTGCTCGACGACCAGTCCGGCCTCGACATCACCGAGGCCGGCACCCGCAAGAGCCTGGCGATGTACGTCGTCCGCGACCCGCTCGACGTGCCGGGCATCGCCAGCCTCGGCCCCGACCCGCTCTCCGACGACTTCACCCTCGCGGCGCTGGCCGAGATCCTCCAGCGCGAGGGCCGCAAGCAGATCAAGGGCGTGCTGCGCCACCAGGGGACGATCGCGGGGATCGGCAACGCCTACTCCGACGAGCTGCTGCACGCGGCCCGGATGTCGCCGTTCAAGCCGGCGAGCTCGCTGACCGACGAGGAGGTGCAGACGGTGTACGACGCGATCCGTGGCGTCCTCGGCGACGCGGTGACCCGCTCCCGGGGCCTGGCCGCCAGCGAGCTCAAGGGCGAGAAGAAGTCGCACCTCGCGGTGCACGGTCGCGCCGGGCAGAGCTGCCCGGTCTGCGGCGACACCGTCCGCGAGGTGTCCTTCGCCGACTCCAGCCTGCAGTACTGCCCCACCTGCCAGACCGGCGGCAAGCTGCTCGCCGACCGGCGGATGAGTCGGTTGCTCAAGTGAGCACCGTCCCGACCGTGGCCGTCTCCGGCGTTCCCGACCCGCTCCCCGAGGGCCTCGCGGTGCTCGACGTCCGCGAGCCGGCCGAGTGGGCGCACGCGCACATCGAGGGGGCCCAGCACATCCCCCTGGGCGAGCTGACCCAGCGCCTGGACGAGGTGCCGGCCGGCCAGCAGACCCTGGTGGTGTGCCGGATCGGGGGTCGCTCGGCCCAGGCGGTGGGCTGGCTGGTCCAACAGGGGTACGACGCGGTCAACCTCGACGGCGGGATGCTGGACTGGGAGGCGGCCGGACGCCCGATGGTCAGCGAGACCGGGGACCCGCCGCGGGTGCTGTGAAGATCACCGGGGCCGGCAGCGGCAGCGCCCGCCGCAGCCGGTCCTGCGGAAAGAACTGAGCGGTCCAGTCCAGCCCAGGGTCGAACGGGTCCTGCAAGTGACCCTTTCGGACCATTCGAGCAGCGGCCGAACCCCCACGCGGTGGAGCGATCTAGCCTGCTTGATGCGCGCAATCCCGAAGCCGGGGTTGCACCCCCCGCGCATCCCCCAGGAGACGTAGATGGCGTCGACGACGGGCGTGTCCCCCACACGCCGCGAGATGAACCGGCGCGCAGACGCCGTCGCGATACGCAAAGGACCGGCATCCTCCCCCATAGGGCTGGCGGACTACGCCAGCGTGTGGTGCGAGGTGCTGGAGTCCGGCCGAGTCCTGCATTCCCAGGAAGAGCTGCTTGGCGTCCTGGACCGAGCACCCGCGCGGATCCAGACGGTCAATCTCCAGCATCTCCATCTGGCACGAAACGATCCCGACATGCGCCAGGCTCTCGCGAGCGCGGACTTCGTCACCGCCGATGGATGGCCGCTGGCTCATTTCGCCAACAAGACGGGGTCAGGCACGTTCCTCAAAGCCACCGGCAAGGCCCTGGCGAAGCAGATCTTCGTGGGGAGCTATGTCACGCCCTACGTCCTCCTCGGCACCGCCGAGGAGACCTGCCGCCGGTTCGTCCAGGGTGCCTCCGCGCATGGCTCCCGACGACTTGCGTGCCTACACGGCACCTTCGACGACTGGTCGGTCGATCAGATCATCGACCGTCTCCGACGACTGGAGCGACACGTGCTCTTGGTGGCGTTGGGCGCGCCGAAGGGTGAAGTGCTCGCGGCTCAGCTGCGGTCAGAGTTGACGAACTGCACCATCATCGGGGTGGGCGGTGCTGTCGACATGGCGACGGGAATGATGCCATCGGCTCCGAGGGCGTTGGAAGCCATGCGACTCGAATGGGCCTACCGGCTGGTCATGCAACCGCGCCGACTCGGACGGCGCTACCTGGTGGAGTGCCCACCGGTCGCCTACTCCCTGTGCCGATCGAGACGGACAGCCGCGAGAAATCCATGAGCCTGGCAGTGCTGCGAGCCGCCACGATCACCGGCGTACGCTCCCCTCCGTTCGAGCTGCTCTTCGTCATCCCATCGGTGGTACTGCTCTACCTCGCACTGCTCACCGGCCCCCTCTACGCCGTCGTGGTGATAGTGGCGCTGCTCGTCATCCTCGTGGCGTTCACGCATCCCGTCTCCGGCGGCACTGCGCTGTGGTTGACGGGGCCGCTGATGGGATCAGGGCTACCCGCAGGCGTCGCGAACGTCGATCAACTCATGTCGCTGACCGGGGCAGCGCTGCTGGTGTGGGCTGTCATCCGCGGCGAGCTGACTCCGGGCGTCACGGGGGCACTGTTCCTGCCGCTCGCCGCCGGGCTGGCGGTGCTGATCACTGCCGCCTACAACGACGGAGCGGGACTGGCGGGAGCGGCACGGTTCCTGGTGCTCGCCGTCGGCACCTTCGCCCTCGGATCACTCACCCTGGAACAAGCGGCTCGCTTGATCCGCGTCCTCACAGCCGTCGTGCTGGTCACCGCTCTCTCGGTGCTGCAGCAGTTGGTGACCCGGTGGCCCACTCCCTACGCATCGGCCGAGGGCGAGGGTCTGCGGTACGGCGGGCTCCTCGGTCACCCCAACTTCGCCGCCTACGCGCTTGGCTTGGCGTCGGTCGCCCTGTTCCAGCGGGCCAGGTCAACGGGGGACTACCTCCTCATCTTCACCCTGCTGGTGGCGTGCATCTCCACTGGTTCCAGGACCGCCCTGGTGGTCACCGCGGCCTGCTTGATCACGTCCGCGGTGTTGGGCAAGCAACGTCAGTTGCTCGCCCTCTGTCTCTTCACCGTTCTCCTGGTCCCCTTCAGTGGGCCTTTGGTCTCCAGGCTTCACAGCGTCACCGCGACCGGTGGGCTGACCGGGGCGAACGCGTCAGGCTGGCGACTCCTGCAGTGGCAGCGCAGCTGGGATCTCGGGGCTGACTCGCGCATCCTCGGAATCGGATGGCAACGCGCCTCAGACCTGCTCCCCCAGAATCTCGGGGTGCACAACCTGTACTTGGGCGTCGCCGTCGAGCTGGGGGCCGTCGGCGCCATTCTCGTGGCGACCGGCATCTGTCTCACGGTGCTGCACGTCAGGAAGAGCTGGCGTCTCGGCGTCTGCTTGGCCTTCCTGCTCGTCAGCAGCTTCCCCGACCCCGTCCTGCTGTATCCGTCCTCCCTCGTGCTTTTCCTGTGCCTCGCGATGATAGTCACGCGCCTGCCCACCGACACCGCCCATCACCCGGTGGAGGGCATCGTGACAGACCGGAGCAGAGATCATGTTCCTGTTCGATGATCGGAGCGCTCGGACGACCCGGTTGACGGGTTGGGAGCGGTATACCGCGGCAGTCCTACCCGGCATCGTCGCCGACCCACGATTCACCACGATGGGCGTCGACGTCACCACCACAGCCGATCGGCTCCGCAGCGATTGGATCGACCTCCCTCGCAGCGCCAGCTCCACGAGCGGGACCCTGATGCCGACGTTTCCCCCCACCCCACGAATGGATCCCGCAAGAGTCGTCTGGGTGCTGCACGACCTCACCTGGCTGCACTTCCCTCAGTGGGCGAGCCGCCTGGGGCGGTACTACTACCGGCCGCTGGCCCGCCGCGCGCTGGCCGAGGTGGCGCACGTCATCACCGTCAGCGACACCGTGAGAAGGGAGCTCATCGCGCTGGGCCTGCCGTCGCATCGGATCACTCGCGTCTATCCCGGACGGCCCTCGGTCGTCCCGCAGAGCCACCAGGTGGCGCCGATGATCCCGGTCGACCGTCCGTACGCCCTGGCAGTCGGCTCGCTGGATCCCCGCAAGAACCTCGAGCTCCTCTACCGCTGCTGGGCACACACCGACGTCGACCAACGTCTGCAGCTGGTGGTGGCGGGGCGGCGAGCATGGGGCAACGACACCCCCGACTGGGTCACCTTCGTGGACACTCCGTCCGACGAGGAGCTCGCGTGGCTCTACTCCCACTGTGCTGTGTTCGTGCAGCCGAGCCACTACGAGGGTTTCGGACTCCCGGTGATCGAGGCCGACGCCTACGGGGCGCGGATCGCCTGCAGTGACATCCCCGTCTTCAGGGAGGTAGCCCCCGCGTCGGCGACCTTGTTCCGACCGACGGAGGTCGAATCGCTGCGTGCGGCGATCTACGGCGCTCTGGACCGCCCGGCATCCGAACCACCTCAACGGACCACCTGTACGTGGGCCGAGACCGCAGCCTCGTTGGCGTCTATCTGCCAGGAGACGCTCAGGTGAGCCTGCACTACGAGATCCTGATTCCTGCTCATCAGGCTGAGGGCAGCGTCTCTCGGGCGGTGGCCTCGGCTGTCCGGCAGACCATTCCGCCAGCGGCGATCCGGGTGTACGTGGACGGCCTCGCGTCCGCGGATGACCGCACCGAGACTCTTGCGCGAACAGCAGGGGCCACCCACGTGACCGTGGCGAGCGAGAACCGCGGGATCGGCGCTGCCCGAGCAGCGCTGCTCTCGGAGGCAAGAGCCCCCTTCGTGGTGTTCCTGGACAGCGATGACGCCCTGTCCTCAACCGCTGCGGAGCGTTGGCGGGCCGGTTTCTCCGAGCACCCGGATGCCTCCGTGATCGCTTGCGAATGGTCCGGCATCGACCGACTGATCGAGGATCCGGATGTCCCGGCGCGCCGCAGCGTCTGGCGACCTGTTCCCCACGAGTCGCTGTGGAGGCGCAACCCCATCACGAGCTCGGCAGCGATGATCCGGAGGGAGCACCTCCTCGAGATCGGCGGCTACAACCCAGAAGCTCGTCGGCTGGTCGACTACGAGGTGTGGCTGAAGCTGGCCACCGTCGGACGACGGCTGTACGTGTCGGACGAACCTGTCGTCGAGCGCGCGGTACACGCCGGCACCATCACCGGCGACGTGAACCGTGCTGTGCGCCGTGAGCTCCAACTGGTGGCAACGTATCCTCCCGCACGAGTGAGCCGCCGGCGCCGACGCCTGCGGGCGACGGAGGGATGGATGAGAGGGTTGTCCCGCCATCTCGACTACGGGAAGGCCCCGGGTGACTACATCCCGGCGCGGCAGCTGGCGGATGCGGGATTGGATGTCCCGCGCGTGATGGATCTGGCTCGCACCAGACAGTTCGCGACGTCGTGGACACGGTGGCGATCGCGACGATCGCGGCGACGGCGGCCGACGTGAAAGTGGGTGTGCTGTACGCCTCCGACTACGCCCACCACAGTCCGGGCGGTGTCCGCGAGTTCATTCTGCGCGTCGGCCGACACGCTCCCGCCTCGGCCACCATCGAGTACCTCGGCGTGGGCTCTCGCTCGGGAACACTTCCCCGGTCGAGCGATACGTTCCATTCACTCGTACCGACGCCGGGGTCCGGCAAGTTGAACGCGCAGTACCTTCGCGGACTATGGGCGGCGCGCGCTCGGCTCAGGGGGTTCGACGCGATCGTCGCGCACCGCCCTGAGTACATGGCCGTCGTCCCACGGGAAGTGCCGGCAGTCCTGATCCTGCACGGAGGTACCTGGAACGCATGGCGCACCGGCCGGCGACTGTTCGGGGTCTCGTCGGCGGTGGCCGAGACGATTGCCTGTCACCGGTCTCGTCGAGTCCTGACCGTCGACCCGCGGGGATTGGCAAGATTCGCCGCGGCACGCGCGCACGCGTCATCGATACGAGTGCCCGCAACAGAGGCGTTCGTGTCCGTAGCAACGCCTCCGCCCGCCAACCCGCGGCTTCTGACGGCTTGTCGACTCGTCCCCGAGAAGCGGCTCGAGATCCTCGTACACCTGGCTGCGGCCACGCATCGACAGCTGGTGGTCTTCGGGGACGGGGCCAGCCGAACAGAACTTCAGCGGCTCTCACAGCGTCTGGGCGCAGATGTGGACTTCCGTGGGCCGGTGAACGCGAGCACCTTGGCCTCCGAGTACCGGGCGGGGGGAGTCTTCTGCATGAGCTCTCGCTTCGAGGGCTACCCCCTGGCGGCCGTCGAGGCCGGAGTCGCCGGATTGCCTCTTCTCGGTGTCGGCACCACGGCGCTGCGCTACCTCGAGGAGTTCGGGGCCATGTCGTTCGCCTCGCTGGAGCTGGCGGCCGAGGCTCTGCGCGGCGACGCGTTGCACCCGGTCTCACCTGAACAGATGTGGAGAGCCCACTCACCCGCTGTGGTCGGCAACTCCGTCTGGGATCACCTTGCGCATGCCGCCCACTGACTCGCCCGTGCCGTCCCGCACCCGTCACGAACCGTCGATGAGCGACGGTCTCGTCATCGTCGTCGCAGAGGTACTGTTCCGGGCCGCCGGCTTCGCGCTCTTCACCTTGGCAGCGACGCGTCTTGACCCCTCGGAGCTCGGGCGCGCGAACATCGCGACCCTGGCGCTGACGGCGGCTGCCACGTTCGCCGGCGCAGGCTGGTCGGTGATCGTGCAACGGATGCACGGCCAGGGCGTTCCTGACTCGCTCTGCTGGTCTGCCGCCCTGAGCTCGTCAGCGGTTCTCAGCGTCATCCTCGTGCTCAGTGCTGGTCACGTCGCGACGCTGATGGGCTCGGAGGATGCCGCAGACCTGGTCCGTCTCATCGCGCCCGTGCTTCTGCTCCAGCAAGTAGCAGAGGTCGCTCAAGGAATCGGCGCTCGGTGCGGCACTCAGGCCAAGCTGGCCCTGGGGCGTATCGTCGCCGTGCTTCTCGCCCTGGCCGCCTCGAGCGGCCTTCTCCTGGTCGGCCTCGGAGCCGCTGCGCTCACGATGTTCGCCCTCGTCACCTGGGTGCTGGTGGCCGCCTGGTCCCTCAAGGTCGCGGGTGCGCCCCGGATCGGTCTCGGTGACCGCGGAAGCCGACGCACCCTGCTGCTCTTCGTGGCCCCCCTGCTGGCCACCAACGCCTTGACCCTGCTCGTCACCAACATCGACAACTTCGCTGTGGCTCACCTGCTCGGGCCAGAGGCTCTGGCCATGTACGTCATGGGTTTCGGCCTGATGAGCCTGCCTGCGTACTTGATCGGCCACAGCCTTGGGCGAATCCTCATGCCCGTCTACGTACAGATGTGTCAGACAGAAGAGCCGGCCGTTGTCGCCACCGAAGGCGCCTACGCAGCCCTGCGACTGACGGGCGGCTTCCTCCTGGCCATCCAAGGCGTCACTGCCGCGGTGTTCGTGCTGGTACCGCGCGCGTTCAGTCCCGAATGGAACCAGGTCCAGTTCATCTGTGTCCTCCTGGGGGGATTCACGCTCGTCCGGCTGATTCTGTCCGTCGCCGCACCTGCGCTGTACGCGACCGGGTCGACACGCCCACCACTGGTCGGTGGCGTCGTGCAGCTCGCGGCCGCCGTGCCCCTCACCTTCCTGGGTGCCGCGCTCTGGGGTCCTCTCGGTGTGGCCGCAACCATGAGCGCTGTCACCCTCGCTCCGCTCATCATCGTGTTGTCGTCGACGGGGATCACGCGACGTGGACTCGTCCAGGTGCTCGGGGGCTCGTTCGTGCGAGACGCCCCGTGGGTCGGTGCCAGCCTGATGTGTTTCCTGCTCTCGTACCGCATCGGTATGCCTGACGTGCTGCTCGTTCTGTCCGGAACGGTGGCAGCGGCTGGCGCCGGCACTGCCTTCCGGCGATTCTTCACGCGTAGCCCGAGAACCTCCACGACGTGTCAGGCTTGACCGAGCCTCACGCCATCCCACCTCAACGAAGCGACGGCCTCCCACGATGAAACGCGACCTTGCAGCTGGGTACCGGCGACGGACCTCGCGATGGCGAGGCTGGGTGTGGAGTGTGCTCATCCGCACGTACGGCGGCCGCGTGGGGCGGGGGCTGGTGATCGAGGGGGGTGCTCACGTGAGGTGGAGCCCCCACGCAGGCTGGAACATCGGAGAGGGCGTCTACATCGGACGGGGGGTCATCCTCGACTGCCCCCGAGGGGGCGAGCTCGTCATCGGCGACGACGTCCAGATCATGCACTACTCAGTGATCGCAGCAACACTGAGCATCAGGATCGGCGACCGAGCTGGCATCGGCGAGCACTGTTCGGTGCGGGATCAGGATCACGAGCTGTCCGGGGCCATCGACCCACCGCTGGCGCCGGTCCGAGCCGAACCCATCGTGATCGAGTCCGGGGTGTGGATCGGCAGGGGTTCCGCCGTCCTGAAGGGTGTTCATCTCGGGACGCGCTGCGTCGTCGCCGCCAACTCAGTCGTCCGTGGCCGATTCGAAGCGAGTCAGCTGCTGGCGGGCGCCCCGGCACGGTGGGTCCGAGAGCTCTGAATGGCGGTCCCTGGGGCGGAGCTCAGGTCGCTCGTGCCGCCCCGCGCCAGCCGCGTCTTCCCGAGACCGGCTTCGGCTCGATGTAGCTGTATCGATAGCTGGCACTGTCCCTCCCGCGCGTCATGTTGAGCACCGAACCCAGCAACCTTGCGTCCACCGCCGACAGCACCTCCGCGGCCTTCGCGGTCTGCTCCCGCGTTGTCCCGTTGGCCTTCACGACGAGAAGAGCGCCCCCGGCGTGTGCCGACATGACCGCTGCGTCCGTGACGGGGAGGAGGGGTGGCGCATCGATGATGACGATCTCGAACCGCTTCACGAGTTCCGCGAGCAGGTCTCGCATCGGTTGAGATGCCAGCAGCTCACTGGGGTTGGGAGGGCGGGAACCGCTGGTGATCACCTTCAACCCTGACGGACCCGTCTGTATCGCCTGGTCGAGAGTCATCTTTCCGATCAGTACGGACGTGAGGCCCGCCTCCTGGGTCAGCTGAAAGCGCTCTGCAACCGACGGACGCCTGAAGTCGCCGTCGACGAGACAGACGCTCGACCCCGCTCCGGCGAACGCCAGGGAGAGCTTCGCGGCAGTCGTGCTCTTGCCCTCCCCTGCGAGCGGACTGGTGACCACGATGGGATTGGGATGGCCCCCGACGTCGACGAACTGAAGATTCGTCCGCAGTTGGCGGTATGCCTCGCCCTGCGCCGTGTGCTTGAGCCCATCACTGTTGATCCGCGCCGCCTCGGCATCCAGCACGATCGACCCGAGGACGGGCGCGCCGCCCACCTTCTCCAGGCCTTCGGCGTCGTTGATCCGAGTGTCGAGCATCCCGCGAAGCACCGCTGCCACCACGCCGAGGAGGCACCCGAAGAGTGCACCGAGCAGCACGTTCAGGACCGGACGAGGACTCACGGGGCCACCGGCAATCTCCGCCGGGCGGGTGACCGTCACCTTCACCGGGGAAGTCGGCGCATCCGCAGGGCGTTCCAACGACTCCACAACCCGCGTGAACTGACGGGCGACCGCGTCGGCGATCGCAGCAGCATCACCGGGGAGGGCATCGGTCACGCTGATGTTGATCAGCACCGTGTCGACCGGGACGTCGACACGTATCCGCTTCGCCAGGGCTTGTGGGGAGGCGTCCAGGTCGAGCTCCGACACCACAGGGCCGGTGACCCGCGGACTCGAGGCGATGTTGGCGTACGACTTGACCCGCTGCGCCGAGAAGCTGCCCCCCTGAAGCAAATCGCTGGCGTCGCCCTGAGACCTGACAGAGACGAAGAGCTGGACGGTCGACTCGTACCGAATGGGGGCCGTGGCGCTCGCGGCAGCCGCGACGACGACCCCCAGCAGGAGCATCATCACCAGCGTCTTCCACCGCTTGGCGACGGTGCGCAGATGATCGCGCAGCTCCACAGATGTTCCTTCGGTTGATCGATATCGGACAGTGATTGTCCCGCACTCATCCCGCACGCGTTCGCCACTCGACAGGATTGGTCGGACTCGCTCGTTCATCGCTTGGCGTCCACCCGGAGGCACCAGGCGTCGGACCGTCGCTCGCTTCGCGCCTCTGCTTGGTCTGGACCCGCACACCGCGCAACCACCTCTCGGCAGGACGCTCGACCCCCTCGCTCAAGAGAGCAGCAAGCGCCACCGAGACAAGCAAGACCGGCCCCACGGTCCACCACGGCAGGTAGCCCGGTACCTGTCTCCCCGCCGCCTCGCCGATGCTTCGGATGACCAGCGCATGGACCATGTACAGCGCGAACGACCAGTCCCCGAGCTTGACCAGCCACGGGCGAGTGAGCCAGCCGGCTGAGCCTCTGACCTCCCTCGCCACAGCGGCCCAGATCACGACGACGACCACCGGAACAACAGCGGCCGAGCTCAGCGCTCTCGGCACGGGGTGGACCAGGTCGAGGACCAACACGGACGTCAGCCCGACACCTGAGACTCCCAGCATCGCAGCAGCGAGAAGTCTCTGCGGTTGCCAGCCACGCCCAGCCAGCAAGCCGAGACAAATGCCGACCAGGAACTCGAAGAAGCGGAAAGGGGGGAAGTTGTAGCTCCACAACAAGTCTGCGTCCCCGAGAATGAGCGCAAGGGCGATACACGACTGGACGATCCATGCGGCGATGGTGACGCCTACCAACCAGCGAGCAGCAGACACCTTGCGAAGGGAGATCAGCGCCGCTGGAAACAGCAGGTAGAACAACCACTCCGACGATATCGACCAGCTGACCCAGTTGAACGAATGAGCAGCAGACGAAGTCCAGGCCTGCGTCAACGTGAGCTGCTGCACCAGGGCGAGCAGCGACTCACGCCCGCCCATCGGGGCCACCACCGCCACGATCAGCAGAACCAGGTGCAGTGGATAGAGCCGTGCGAGGCGATTCCTGAAGAAGATCAGCGAACCGTGACGAGTCGCGTCGGTCCACGTGAGGACGAATCCGGAGAGCACGAAGAAGAAGGTGACCCCCAGGAAGCCCAAATCCACCAGTGGCGTCCCGTCGGGGCCCATCGTGTGATGGACGACCACCGCGGCGGCTGCGAAGAACCGCAAGGAAGTCAGCGAGTGGACGCGCGAGCGCCCGCGCTCGGGGGCGCTCGGGGTCACGACCGAATGCTCGCACGCGGAGTGTTCGGCTGTACTGCGAATCGGCACCAACAGAGACCCACAACAGGGCTCGCGGCTCGACCACGGCTGAGAGGATGGAGTGGTCTGGCCGAAGAGTGTCCTGGTGAGCCGACCAAGTGCCCGAGGGGGGTTGGAAGCTCTGCGTGAAGTGGTCGTGTGGCGGAACCAGGTACTCCCGCCGTCCGAGACGTTCATCGCGAACCAGGCGGCGTCGTACAGGCGTTGGAAGCCAGTCTTCGCCGGGCTTGATGCCGTCCCGAACGCCTGGGACATCGTGCCTGCGATCAGTTTTGCTGGGACCACACCGCAGTCCGTCGCACAGCGGACGATGCTGACCAGGGCAGGCGTCTCTCCGCGACTGCGTCGGTTCCTGGCCAGGCCCGCAGTCGGGATCGTCCACGCACACTTCGGGTTGGATGCGACCGACGTGCTGGGACCCGTCCGACGCGCGGGCAAGCCCCTCGTCGTCACCTTCCACGGCTACGACGTCACCCTCGACCGGTCGCTCCTTCCCTCACGCATGCTGCGCCGTTGGCGGCCGCTCCTCGACTACGCGAGCGAACTGATCGCCGTTTCCGACTTCATCGCCGATCAATTGCTCACACTGGGCGCTCCCCCCCACAAGATTCAGGTGCTCCCCATCGGCATCCCCGTCCCGCCGTGCCCGGACTCCCCCCGATCACGGCCACCCCGGATCCTTTTCGTCGGTCGTCTGGTCGAGAAGAAGGGATGTGCGGATCTACTCACTGCCGTCCGATTGCTCCCAGAACCACACCGGCAGGTGCCGGTGCTCGTGGTGGGTGACGGTCCGCTGCGAGACGAGCTGGAACAGGAAGCCCAGGGTCTCAACGTGACCTTCGCTGGCTCGCTGCCCCCCAGCGGGGTCCGCCATGCGATGGCCACCTCGACCCTCTTCTGCGCTCCTTCCAAGACCGCCCGGAACGGAGATCGCGAGGGATTCGGGATGGTCTTTCTCGAGGCCTCTGCGGCGCAGCTGCCCGTGCTGACCTATGCATCCGGCGGCACGCCCGAGGCCGTCGCGGACGATGTCAGCGGGCTGCTGGTCCCGGAGGGGGACGTGAGAGCTCTCAGCAGAGCGCTGCTCCGGCTACTCGGCGATCCCGAGCTTGCAGTGCAGCTGGGCACATCCGGCCGTGATCGGGTCGAACTCGCCTTCGCCGTCGAGGCGCGGACCGCAGTCCTGGAGGACCTGTACGACGAGGTGACTGGCCGGGCCGGACTCAGGCCGTGAAGCCGACCCTGACCTCGTTGTCTCGGGCGAGGGCGGGTGGGCACCACTGTCGCCACCGCGGCGTCGGGGCGCGTGCCACCACCCGACACCGTTCGACAGAGGCGTGAGCCGCCACTCGGCCCCGGCCTGTCTCAGCCCGCCGCGGGTGCTGTGAAGATCACCGGGGCCGGCAGCGGCAGCGCCCGCCGCAGCCGGGACAGGTAGCGGGCCCGGGGGATCTCGACCACCCCGAGGCTGGCCAGGTGCGGGGTGGCCCACTGCACGTCGAGCAGCCGGTGATCGACGTACTCGTCGCGCATCCCCTCCACGAGCGCGACCAGCGCCGCCTTCGAGGCGTCGGTCTCGTGGTGGAACATCGACTCCCCGGCGAACAGGCCGCCGATCGCCACGCCGTACAGGCCCCCCACCAGCCGCCCGTCCCGCCAGGTCTCCACCGAGTGCGCCCAGCCGAGCTCGTGCAGCCGGCCGTACGCCGCGGCGATCCGGGTGTCGATCCAGGCCCCGTCACGACGTTCGTCACCACAGGCCGCGACCACCCGGTCGAAGGCGGTGTCCACCCGGACCTCGAAGTCCCGGCACGACCGGCGCAGCGACCGTGAGACCCGCAGCCCGTCCAGCGGCAGCACCCCGCGGCGTACCGGGCTGAACCAGTACATCGGGTCGCGGGGCGAGCCCACCGGCATCGGGAACAGCGCCTGTCGGTAGGCCTCCAGCAGCGTCCCGGGCGCCAGGTCCGCCCCCAGCGCCACCAGGTCGTCGTCGGGGTCCCACCCGGCCGGGTCGCCGAACGCCCACGTCGACCGCGGCGGCTCCACCGGAGGGACGGGGACGGGACGGGGCACGGGCCGACGCTAGCGCCCGCTCCGTAGGATCGGACCATGAGCGTGAAGGGCAGGATCGGACGCCAGCTGGCACCGCGCATCACCGACGTCGCCCCCGGCCTCACCTCCTCCTTCGTCCGGGAGGCGTTGAACCGGGCGATCCGAGGCGTCGGGCCGCTGCCGGCCGCCGCTGCCGCCGCCGACAAGACGCTGCGCGCGCTGGACGGCGACGTCGAGCGGGCCATCCACGACGTCATCGAGACCCACGTCCGGTACGCCGGCGCCCAGGGCTTCGCCACCAACGTCGGCGGCCTGGTCACCGCGGCGGTCACCCTGCCCGCCAACCTGGCCGGGCTGGCGCTCATCCAGTGCCGGATGATCGCGGCGATCGCGCACCTGCGCGGCTACGACCTCGACGACCCGCGGACCCGCAACGCGCTGCTGGCCACCCTGCTCGGCGAGGAGGCGGTCACCGAGCTGGTCAAGAAGAAGAAGCTGCCGGCCCCGCCGATGGCGCTGGCCACCGCACCCGCCCACGACCCCCAGCTGGACCCGGTGATCTCCGCGGCGGTCGCCAACGAGCTGGTCTCCCGGCTCGCCGGCACCCGGCTCGCGGCGACGGTGGGCCGCCGGGTGCCGGTGGTCGGTGGGGTGATCGGGATGGGCTCGGACGGCTTCGCGACCTGGAAGGTCGGCCGCTACGCCGACCGCGAGCTCCTGCCCCGCGCCCGCCGGTAGAGCGTCAGCGCTCCGCGACCCCGCCGGCTGTGCTGCAGCCGCCGGACCAGCTTCTCCCGCCACCGGTACGTCGGTCGCAGGTAGGACCGCTCCAGCGACCGGTGCGCCCCGTCCAGCTCGCCGGCGAGCCGACCGTTCTCGCCGAGCAGCCGGGCGTTCTCCAGCAGCAGCGCCTTGATCGCGTCCACCGCGGCCTCGGCCACCTGCTTCTCCGGCGGACGGTCCGGGTCGACGAACCGTCGCTGCGGCGGCCGGCCGAGCAGGTCGTCCAGGTCGCCGACCACGTCGTACCCGCGGTCGCGGATCTCGACGACGTAGGAGTCCTCGATCTCACGCGCCCACGCCTGCACGTCCGGGGGCAGCGCCAGCCGCGGTGAACCGGTGCGCCGGGACAGGGTCTGGTGGGCCAGCAGCTCGCGGACCAGCGGCCGGTACTCCGGCGGGTCCACCTCCCGGTTGGCGGCGAGGTTGATCCGCCGCACCAGGGCAGTCTCGGGGACCCCCAGCGACGGGTTCGCCCGCTCCCCCTCGAGGTCGAGGTCGAGACCGTCCAGCCCGAACGCCCGGCTGAAGCGCTGCCACAGCAGGCCGGGGTCACCACCCGGCGGCGGCACCGTGACCAGGTGGATCCGGTCGGGGGGCAGGTCGTGGCCCCAGCGATTGAGGATGTCGGGGATCTCCTGGACCCCCCAGAACCAGGTGGCGATCCGGCCGGTGCGCGCCGGGTCCCGGATCTGGTCGAGGAACGCCGCATAGCTGATCGTGCTGCGGTGCTTGACGTTCTCCTGCCACTCGGCCGGGATCTGCCGGACCAGGTCCCGCACCGAGACCAGCACGTGCACCTCGGCACCGTCGCCGTGCCCGAGCGAGGTCAGCGCCCGGCCGACCTGGGCACGGGAGGCGGTGGCGAGGATCTCGTGGGAGACGATCGCGGTGCCGCGGTGCCGGCGTACCCGGGCAGCGAGGTCGTCCCAGGCGCCGATCGCCTCGGCCTCCAGGCCTCCCCAGGGCAGCCGCATCAGGTCCAGCGCGGCCAGGAAGTGTCCGTCGAAGCGGTCCGCGGGGTAGCAGATGCCATGGTCCAGCAGCCGCCGCCGGTTGCGGAACAGGACGTCCTGGAGGTACGACGTCCCGGTCTTGGGGGTGCCGACGTGGAGCAGGACCCGCGAGCTCATCGCCACCCCTCCTGACCGCGACCCGGGGGGTCCTCGCCCAGCAGCAGCCGGACCGCCAGGTCCAGCACACCCGCATCGGAGGGCTCTGCGCGTCCCGGGGTCGTGGTCGAGCCGCACGCCGACCCGGCCGGCGGCACGATCGCCGCCAGGTCGCCGGTGACAGGGTAGCCATCTCCGGAGAGCGCGTCGCGCATCCGCACCGCCCGGTCCCGCACCCACTCCCGGTGCCGCTCCGGGACCCGGAGGGGCGGCCCGTCGACCCCGACCTGCCCCGCCGGTCCCGTCAGCCGTGGCAGCAGCGTGCCGACGAGCAGCCGGTGCCGGCGGCGGGGCGGGACCAGCAGACCCAGCACGCCGCTGAGCCGTCGGGCCAGGTCGGTGGCGTCCGCCGACGGGTCCGGACGGCGCGGCAACGCGCGTCGGACGCCGACCAGCCGCGACAGCCGGGTCGGATCGGTGACCAGCCGGACCCGGCCGCGGCCGACCCGCTGGCTCCAGGTCCGAGCCGCGGCGACGACGTCGACCCGGGGGGCGACCGCGTCGCGGCGTACCAGGGAGTCCACCCAGCTCGTCCAGTCCGGCCCGCCCTCGTCGAACGCCCGGGCCGTCCAGGCGTGCGCGAGCATCGTCTCGAGGTCGGTGGCCAGCACCAGGACGGTGGGGCGGCGGCCGCCGGGCGGTCGGCCTCGAGCGATCAGCCAGTCCCGGGCAGGGTCGGCGAGCCAGGGGTCACCCACCATGCGGTACCGCGGCCGCCAGGGCACGGTGGGCGCCGGCGTGCGCGCCGACGGCGCTCCGGCGGCCACCAGGTCGTCGGCCAGGACGCTGGTCGCGACCCGGATCAGCTCGTCGTCGGGGAGGTCGCCGGGGTCCACCGGTCGCGGACCGAAGCGCAGCGGCTGCACCGCACCGACCAGCTCCAGGTCGGGTCGTCCCCGGCCGGGCGCGCTGGCCGCCAGCACCCGGTCCGCCAGGTCCGGGCCCGGCCGGCCGTGCTCGTTCAGCCGCCGCAGCAGCTCGAGCTGCTGGGCCCCCGGAAGCAGTCGCCCGCCGGTGGTCGCCTCGGCCTGCCAGTCCCGCCACGGCACCGTCCCGCCCCCCCGCAGGTGCGCCACCCAGCCCCAGGCGCGACGCTCACCGCTCACGGGGTCCGGAGCTGCTTGGCGTGGGTGCGGGCCTTGGCGATGAACCGCTGGTCGGGGTCGGGGCGGCGGGCCGCCTCCCGGGTCATCGCAGCCAGGGCGTCCAACGCCGCGTCCAGCTGGACGCGGGGGCGGACCTTGTCCGGGTTGACCCAGCGTTCGCCCTCCACCGGGGGCAGCGGTCGCAGGTCCGCCAGGTCCCCGACGACGTCGAAGCCGCTGCTCGGTCAGGTAGCCGATCCACCGGTCGGCCTCCTGCTCGGCCCACGGGTACACCCCCGGGGGCATCCGCACCGGCCGGGACTCTCGCTTGACCAGCTCGTTCTGGGCGAGCATGTCGCGGATCAGCTCGTCGTAGGACGCCTCGCGCCGAGTGGCGCGGTCCAGCCGCCGGTTCAGCTGCCGCAGCAGCTGGGTCTCGGCGGCCCCCAGGGAGGCGTTGGTCCGTTGGCTGTCCACCGGCGCCCAGGTCGGGTCGATGCCGAAGGCGCGGCAGAACCGCTGCCACAGCTCGTCGTGGGGTACGCCGGGCCCGCGGTGCGGCACGGTCACCACGTGCACCTGCTCGGGAGGCAGCCCCACCGACCACGCCTCCAGCACGTTGGGCAGGTCGAAGGCCTGGTAGAACCAGGCCTTCCCGGACCTCACCCGGTTCAGGTACCGGCGGAACGTCCAGCGTCTGCCCTGCTTGACGCTCTCCTGCCAGGCCGCCGGGATCTGCCGGCCGAGGTCCCGCGCCGAGTAGACGACGTGCACCTCGGCGTCCCGGCCGCCGAGCTCCCGCTTGACCCGGGCGATGTCCTCGGGACCGATCGGCGCCAGGATCTCGTGGCTGACGACCACGGTGCCGGTCCGGCGGCCCACCCGGGTGACGAGGGTGTTCCAGGCGCCCTTGGCGTGCCCCTCGGGGCCACCCCAGTCCTGGCCCACCAGGTCCAGCGCGGCCCGGAACTGGAAGAGCGCGGGGCTGGTGAACCGGCTGCCGGTGGGGAAGTGCACGTCGTGGGCGGCCAGCGAGCGGCCGTTGAGGGTCAGCCGGTCCTGGAGATAGGTGGTGCCGGTCTTGGGGGCACCGATGTGCACGTAGACCTGGCGCCGGCTCATGGGGCCGATTGTGCCAGCGGCCGTCGTGCGCTTCGGCACCGGCGAGGTGTGGGGGCCAGTTCATCCGTGGGTCGGCGCGCGCCACGCGATCATGACGCTGGACGTCTGTCCTGCCGCAGATAGTGGAGTCCTGCAGTCACCTGATGACTGCGATGCACCTCTATCCCGGGTGGCTGCAGGAGTCCCCGGACGCCCGGGGACTCCGACGAGCGCGCCGCGCGATCAGTCGGCGCCGCCGAGCGCCCGCACCACGGCCGAGGGGCTGGGCCGGCCGAGCTGCTCGGCCATCCAGACGCTGGTCGCGACCACGGCCGCCAGGTCCACCCCGTGCTCGATCCCGAGCCCGTCCAGCATCCAGACCAGGTCCTCGGTGGCCAGGTTGCCGGTGGCGCTCTTCGCGTACGGGCAACCGCCCAGGCCGCCCGCGCTGGCGTCGAAGGTGGTGATTCCGCAGCGCAGCGCCGCGTGGGCGTTGGCCAGTGCCTGGCCGTAGGTGTCGTGGAAGTGCATGGCCAGCTGGTCGGTGCTCATCCCGGCGTCGGTGAACCCGGCCACCAGGGCGCCCACGTGACCGGCGGTGCCGACTCCGATGGTGTCGCCGAGGCTGAGCTGGCTGGCGCCGAGGTCGAAGAGCCGGCGGCCGACGTCGACGACCTGGTCCACGGGAACCTCGCCCTCCCACGGGTCCCCGAAGCACATCGAGACGTAGGCGCGGACGTCCAGGCCGTGGTCCCGGGCCCGCCGTACGGTCGGCTCGAACATCGCGAACTGCTCGTCCAGGCTGCGGTTGAGGTTGCGCTGGGCGAACGTCTCGGTCGCGGAACCGAAGATCGCCACGTGCCGACACCCCGCCTCCAGGGCCCGGTCCAGCCCCCGCTCGTTCGGCACCAGCACCGGCAGGTCCCGGACCCCGACCCCGGTGGTTGAGGAGCGAGCGCCAGCGAGCGTCTCGTCGGTGGTTGAGGAGCGAGCGCCAGCCGTCCCGAGGTTAGGAGCGGCGCCAGCGTCCCGGTGGTTGAGGAGCGAGCGCCAGCGAGCGTCTCGAAACCACCCCCGGTGGTCGAGGCCCCGGTGGTTGAGGAACGAGCCCCAGCCGTCCCGGTGGTTGAGGAGCGAGCGCCAGCGAGCGTCTCGAAACCACCCAACATCCTCAGCAGCTCTGCCGCATCGGCCAGCTGCGGAACCCACTTCGGGTGCACGAAGCTGGTCGCCTCCACGATCGGGAGCCCGGCCGCGACCAGACGCCGGATGAACTCGGCCTTGACCTCGGTCGGGACCAGCGCCTGCTCGTTCTGCAGGCCGTCGCGAGGTCCGACCTCGTAGATCGTGACCCGCTCGGGCAGGCCCCGCTCGGGGACGATGCTGGGCAGGGTCACGCGTCCTCCCCCTCCTCGCCGGCTGCCACCGCTGGTTCCACGTGGAACAACACCGCCCCCAACGACACCTGCGCCCCGGCGGTCGCGTCCACCGAGGCGACCCGGCCGGCGAACGGCGAGGTGAGGGTGATCTCCATCTTCATCGCCTCCATCATCCCGAGCACCGCGCCCTCGACGACCGCGTCGCCGGCAGCGACGCGGACCTCGACGACGGTCCCGGGCATCGGCGCGAGCACCGTGCCGTCCCCGACGTCGGCGCTGGTGTCGGCGAAGACGTCCGGGCGGTGGAAGACGTGCCGCTGGCCCTGGTGGACCACCTCGACCGCGTGCGCACCGACGTCGACGACGGCGCGGTGCCGTTCGCCGCCGAACCCGAGGACGACGACGTGCCGCTCGGCCAGGTGCTGGGTGACCCGGACCGGGTCCCCGTCGGTGGCGCCGGTGACGGTGCCGGTCTGGCGGTCGACGTGGATGGTGCGGTCCAGCTCGACCAGCACGGGCGCGTGGTCGGAGCCGGAGCGCCAGCCGTCGGCAGCGAACGGGTGCGCCGGTCCGTCGGTCTGCACCAGCGCCTGGGTCCAGGCGGCGATCACCCGGGCCACGTCATCGCCGGGCGCGGGGACGGTGGCGGTGTCCAGCCAGGCGGTGTCGATGGTGGCGTCGCGGAACTCCTCGGAGACCAGCAACGCCCGCAGGAAGCCGACGTTGGTCGTGACCCCGAGGATCGCGGTCCGGTCCAGGGCCTCGACCAGTCCCCGGCGGGCGCTCTCCCGGTCCGGGCCGTGCACGATCACCTTGCCGAGCATCGGGTCGTACGCCGTGGAGATGACCTGGCCGCTCTCCAGCGCGTGGTCGACGCGGACCCGGCCGTCCTGCTCGGGCCAGCGGACGATCCCCGCGGTCCCGGCCTGGGGCAGGAAGCCCGCGAACGAGTCCTCGGCGTACACACGGGCCTCGATCGCGTGCCCGTGCAGCGCCAGGTCACTCTGCTCGATGCCCAGCTCGCGACCGGCGGCCACCCACAGCTGCTGCTCGACCAGGTCGAGGTTGCCGTTGACCATCTCGGTGACCGGGTGCTCGACCTGGAGGCGGGTGTTCATCTCGAGGAAGTAGAAGTCGCCGGTGACGGCGTCGAGGAGGAACTCGACGGTGCCGGCGTTGGTGTAGCCCACGTGCGCCGCCAGGTCGACGGCGGCGGTGGTCATCCGGTGCCGGGTCGCTGCGTCCAGGGTCGGCGCCGGGGCCTCCTCGAGCACCTTCTGGTGCCGGCGCTGGGTGGAGCAGTCTCGCTCGAAGAGGTGGATCACGTTCCCGTGCGAGTCGCCGAGGACCTGCACCTCGACGTGGCGGCCGTGCTCGACGTACGTCTCGACCAGCAGGGTGTCGTCGCCGAAGGCGGACGCCGCCTCGCGTCGAGCGGCGGCGACGGCCTCGGCGTACGCCTGGGCGGTCCGGACGATCCGCATCCCCTTGCCGCCACCGCCGGCAGCGGCCTTGACCAGCACCGGGTAGGTGAGCGACTCGGCGGGGTCGTCGAGCGAGAAGTGCGGGATCACCGGGACGCCGGCGGCGACCGCGATCTCGCGGGCGGCGTCCTTGCGGCCCATCTGCTCCATCACCGTCGCGGACGGGCCGACCAGGGTGAGCCCGGCCTCCTCGACGGCGGCGGCGAAGGCGGACCGCTCGGAGAGGAACCCGTAGCCGGGGTGGATCGCGTCTGCGCCCACGTCGACGGCCGCGGCCACCACGGCCTCGATGTCGAGGTAGCTCTCCACCCGGACGGCGACGTCGGCGGCCCGCACGTGCGGCGCGTCGACGTCGAGGTCGGTGTGCAGGGCGACGGTGCGGATGCCGAGGCGCTGACAGGTGCGGAAGACCCGCAGCGCGATCTCGCCACGGTTGGCGACCAGGACGGTGCGGAAGGGGGGCGGGTACAGGGCTGACTGCATGGTCATCACATCCGGAAGACGCCGTAGGACGGCTCGGGGATCGGGGCGTTGGCGGCGGCGGCGAGACCCATCCCGAGCACCCGTCGGGTGTCGGCCGGGTCGATCACACCGTCGTCCCAGAGCCGGGCGGTGGAGTAGTACGGCGAGCCCTGGTGCTCGTACTGGTCGCGGATCGGGGCCTTGAAGGCCTCCTCGTCCTCGGCCGACCAGTCCTGGCCCTTGGCCTCGAACCCGTCGCGCCGGACGGTCGCGAGGACCGAGGCGGCCTGCTCGCCGCCCATCACCGAGATCCGCGCGTTCGGCCACATCCACAGGAACCGCGGGTCGTAGGCGCGTCCGCACATGCCGTAGTTGCCGGCGCCGTAGGAGCCGCCGATGACCACGGTGAACTTGGGCACCACCGAGCAGGCGACCGCGGTGACCAGCTTGGCGCCGTCGCGGGCGATGCCGCGGTTCTCGTACTCGCGGCCGACCATGAACCCGGTGATGTTCTGCAGGAACACCAGCGGGATGCCGCGCTGGTTGCACAGCTCGATGAAGTGCGCGCCCTTGAGCGCGGACTCGCTGAACAGGATGCCGTTGTTGGCGATGATCCCGACCGGGTAGCCCCACACGTGGGCGAAGCCGCAGACCAGGGTCTCCCCGTACAGCTTCTTGAACTCGTGCAGCCGGCTGCCGTCGACGATCCGGCGGATCACCTCGCGCACGTCGTACGGCGTGCGGGTGTCGGTGGGGACGACGTCGTACAACGTGGCCGGGTCCTCGGCCGGCTCCTCGGGCTCGCGCGGCTCGATCGACGGCGCCGGGCGGCGTTCGAGGGTGTCGACGATCGAGCGGACGATCGCCAGAGCGTGCGGGTCGTCCTCGGCGAGGTGGTCGACCACCCCGGAGGTGCGGGCGTGCACGTCGCCACCGCCGAGCTCCTCGGCGGTGACCACCTCGCCGGTGGCGGCCTTCACCAGCGGCGGACCGCCGAGGAAGATGGTGCCCTGCTCCTTGACGATGACGGTCTCGTCGCTCATGGCGGGGACGTAGGCACCGCCGGCGGTGCAGGAGCCCATCACGCTGGCGATCTGCGGGATCCCGCGGGCCGACAGGTTGGCCTGGTTGAAGAAGATCCGACCGAAGTGCTCCCGGTCGGGGAAGACCTCGTCCTGCATCGGCAGGAACGCGCCCCCGGAGTCGACCAGGTAGACGCAGGGCAGGTTGTTCTCCGCGGCGATCGCCTGGGCGCGCAGGTGCTTCTTGACCGTGATCGGGTAGTAGGTGCCGCCCTTGACGGTGGCGTCGTTGGCGACGATCACGCACTCGCGACCGCTGATCCGGCCGATGCCGGTGACGATGCCGGCCGAGGGGACGGCGTTCTCGTCGCCGTCCTTGCCGTACATCCCGGTCGCGGCCAGCGCGCTCAGCTCCAGGAAGGGGCTGCCCGGGTCCAGGAGCCGGTCGACCCGGTCCCGGACCAGCAGCTTGCCGCGGTCGGTGTGCTTGGTGCGGGCCGCTTCGCTGCCGCCGCGACGTACCAACGCGGTGCGCTCGCGGAGGTCGTCGACGAGCGCCCGCAGGTCCGGCGCCGATGCCTGTTCGCTCACCCGGCCAGGTTAGCGATCATTAACCAGCGCGTCCACGTGCGGACGGTGGGTCCGCTCCCGGGTCGTTGTGCCCGACGACTCCCGGGTCGTGTGCCCGACGACTCCCGGGTCGTGTGCCCCCGGACGCGGCCGGGCGCGTCACGGGGCACACGACCCCGGGGTCAGGCGGCCGGTCCGCGGCCACGAACGTCGGCCACCGACTCCATCGCCTCGCGCAGCTCGGCCAGCCAGTCGCCCTCGTGCTGGCCGACCAGGCGGACGCACCACCCCAGCGCATCGGAGCGAGAGCGGGCCACCCCGGCCTCGACGAGGGTGTCGAGGACCATCCGCTGCGGTTGTCGCAGCCGGGTCATCACCGGGGCGGAGACGTGGGTCCACAGCTCGGCGTGCGCCGAGTCCCCCTCGCCGAGACGGACCCCCCACGAGACCTTGCGCTCGAAGCGGTGCTGGGCCTCCCGGTCGATCTCCATCCGCTGCGCGCGGCTCTCCTCGCGGAAGGCGGTGGCGCGCCCGGCCCGAGCCTCGGCGCGGGTGACGTCGCTGGCTGAGGAGTCCAGGTCGACGTCAGGGAGGGTCAGCAGGACCGTGATCTCCTCACGGTCGGCGGTGACGGAGGCGGGGGCGTGCTGCCAGGCCTCGGGCAGGCGGCCGGCGAACCAGCCGGAGAGGCGTTCATGCATGTCGGTCGATGTCATGCTTACATGATTACACAGTTACACAAGCAGGCGTGCGGCTCCGGGACGTTAGCGAGCGTTAACCTGCCTGCATGAGTCGGCGGGCGCAGATCCTCGCCACAGCCGCGGAGCTCTTCGCCGCCCGCGGCTTCCACGGCGTCTCGGTGGCCGACCTGGGTGCTGCCTGCGGGATCTCCGGACCGGCGCTCTACAAGCACTTCCCGTCCAAGGACGCGATGCTGGCCGAGATGCTGGTCTCCATCAGCGAGCAACTGCTCTCCGAGGGACGCGCACGGGTCGCGGCGGCCTCGGAACCGGATGCGGCGCTCGCTTCGCTGGTGGAGTGGCACGTCGACTTCGCGCTGCGCGAACGCCCGCTGATCGTGGTCCAGGACCGCGACTGGGAGTCGCTGCCCACCGAGGCCCGGGAGAAGGTCCGACAGCTCCAGCGTGAGTACGTCGACCTCTGGGCCGCGCAGCTCCGGCTCCGCGACCCCTCCCTGACGCCGGATGCTGCCCGGGCGATGGCGCACGCGACGTTCGGCCTGATCAACTCCACCCCGCACAGCAGCCTGCTCCCCGATGATCGGATGCGTGGCCTGCTGGCGGAGATGGCGCTCGGAGCGCTCGACGTCGCTGCTCGAGCCGGGGCTTGAGGAGCGCGCGGGACGTCACCGGTGGTTGAGGAAGGCGCGGGGCCGTCACCGGTGGTTGAGGAAGGCGCGCAGCGCCTGTCTCGAAGCCACCCAACGCCGGCTCGGAGGTTTCGAGACGCTCGCTGGCGCTCGCTCCTCAACCACCGAAGACCAGTGCTCGCTCCTCAACCACCGACGGACCGGCGCTCTCTCCTCAACCACCGAAGAACCGGCGCTCGCTCCTCAACCACCGAAGAACCGGCGCTCGCTCCTCAACCACCGACGGACCGGTGCCCGCTCCTCAACCACCGAAGGACCGGCGCTCGCTCCTCAACCACCGGGGGCTTCTCAGCGTCCGGGGGTCTGCACCTCGACCTCCGCGAGGAGCCGACGTGCCCGGAGCACCGCGTCGAGCGCAGCGTCGAGGTCGGCCTCGCCGTCGTTCCCACCTCGGCCCGCATCCTGGGTACGTCGGTACAGCTCGGCGAGCAGGTCGTCGCGGGGGAGGCCGCGCAGGTGCAGCAGCACGAACGGGTCCCGGTCGACCAGCCACGCCACCTGCTGGAGGACCGCCAAGGCGTGCGGGCACGGGTCCACCCAGGGCTCGCAGGTGCAGGTGGCGGCAAGCTCCCCGCCGTACGGCAGCAGCTCGACGCCGGCCTCCTCGGCATGCTCGACCAGTCCGTGCGGCAGCTCTCCGGCGAGCAGCGAGGCGATCCGGCCGGCCTCGGCCGCCACGGTCTCGACGAAGGCGTCGCGTGCGGACTCGTCCAGCACCGGCAGCCGCACCTCGACGGTCCACAGCCCCCGCTCGGACTCCACCGCGGCCACCATCGACCCGACGTCGACGCGGACCTGCCCGACAGCGCCGGCTCTGGCCAGGCGACGGCCGCGGCGCAGGTCCTCCTCGGCGTACGCCGACTCCTCGACGGCCCGCACCCAGGCCTTCCCCCACCAGCTGGTGGCGTTGGCCCCACCCCGTCGGGCCCGGCCGGACGACTGCGGGCTCACGGCCGCAGCGAGACCAGGTCGCGCAGCTCGGTGTCGGTGAGCTCGGTGAGCCCCGCCTCCCCGCGCGCCAGCACCGCGTCGGCGAGCGCGCGCTTGCGGGTCAGCAGCTCGGCGATCCGCTCCTCGATGGTGCCGCGGGTGATCAACCGATGCACCTGCACCGGCTTGGTCTGGCCGATCCGGTACGCCCGGTCGGTCGCCTGCTCCTCCACCGCCGGGTTCCACCAGCGGTCCACGTGGACGACGTGGTCGGCGCGGGTGAGGTTCAGGCCGGTGCCGCCCGCCTTCAACGACAGCAGGAACACCGGGACCTCCCCGGCCTGGAAGGCCGCGACCATCGCCTCGCGCTGAGCCACCGGCGTGCCTCCGTGCAGGAACTGGTGCGGCACCCCGGTCCGCGCCCAGTGCTGCTCCAGCAGTCGGCCCATCGCGACGTACTGCGTGAACAGCAGCACCGCGCCGCCCTCGGCCAGCACCGTCTCGACCACCTCGTCGAGCAGCTCGAGCTTCTCCGACCGGCCGGCCAGCCGCACCCCCGACTGCTTGAGGAAGTGGGCGGGGTGGTTGCAGATCTGCTTGAGCCCGGTGAGCAGCATCAGCACGAGCCCCCGCCGGGTCTGCTCGTCGGCCCGCTCGATCCGCTCCATCGTGTCCCGCACGAACGCCTCGTAGAGCACCACCTGCTCCCGGGTCAGCTGGAGCGGATGGTCGGTCTCGGTCTTCGCCGGCAGCTCCGGAGCCACCCCCGGATCGGACTTGCGGCGGCGCAGCAGGAACGGCCCGATCAGGTCGGCGAACTGTCGCGCCTTGGCCGGCTCCAGCCCGCTCTCGATCGGCGCAGCCCACACCTTGCGGAAGGCGTTGCGGCTGCCGAGCAGCCCCGGCGTGCACCAGTCCAGGATCGACCACAGCTCGGTGAGGTCGTTCTCCACCGGCGTGCCGGTCAGGGCGACCCGTGCCGCGCTGGGGATCGACCGCAGCGCCCGGGCCGTCGAGGAGCGGGCGTTCTTCACGTGCTGCGCCTCGTCGGCGACGACCAGGTCCCAGCCGACCTCGGCCAGCGCCGCATGGTCGACCCGCATCGTCTGGTACGTCGTCAGCACGAAGCCCCGGTCGGCCATCCCCTCCAGCGAGCGTCGCCCGCCGTGGAAGCGTCGTACCGGGACCCCCGGTGCGAACCGGGCGATCTCGGCCTCCCAGTTGCCGAGCAGGCTGGCCGGGCAGACCACCAGCGTCGGCCCCGGGTGCCCGGCGGCGGCCCGGTGCAGGTGCAGCCCGATCAGGGTGACGGTCTTGCCCAGCCCCATGTCGTCGGCCAGGCAGGCGCCCAGCCCCAGCGAGGTGAGCTCGGCCAACCAGGTCAGGCCATGGCGCTGGTAGTCGCGCAGTCGGGCCGCCAGGGCCGACGGCGGGTCGATCGGCTCGCGGGTGGCGGCGCCGACGATCCGGTCCCGGACCTTCAGCAGGCTGGCCCCGACCACCACCGGCGCCTCGGCAGCCCCCTCCTGCTCTGTCGAGGGCATCGGCACCACCCCGGTGAGCGCGGCGGCCAGCGCCTCGGCCGGCTTCGCCGTCCGCAGCAGTCGCTTGCGAGCCCGGCGAGCCACGGCCGGGTCCACCACCGTCCAGCTCCCGCGCAGCTTGAGCACCGGCGAGGCGGCGCCGACCAGCCGGTCCATCTCCTCGGGGGTCAGCGGCTCCCCGTGCAGCGCCACCTGCCAGGTGAACGCGAACACCGCCTCGGGTCCGAACATCGGCTCGTGCAGGGGCTGCTGCCGCGGGCCGCTGGACCCCGGCGGCGTCCGTCGGTCGAGCACCGCGGAGGTGGTGAGGTCGCGGCCGAGGCTGCGTGGCCACAGCACGTCCACCCCGCGCTCGCGCAGCGCCGCGACCCCGTCCTCGAGCAGGCCGGCCAGCTCCGTGCCGTCCAGGGTGATCTCGTCGGGCACCCGCAGCGCGAGCATCCGGTCGAGCACCGGCCACGCGTCGGCCGCGGCCCGGAGCGCGATGGTGGCGTGGGTGCGGGCCCGCTCGCCGAACCCGTGGTCGGCCTGTCCCTCGGTCCACAGGCGCGCGGCGTCGCAGAGGTGCAGCGGGTCCTGCTCGTCGTGCACCTGGAGGACCAACCGCACCGAGCCGGCCACCAGCTCCTCCTCGGCGGCCTCGACCCGCAGCGAGATGCCCACCAGGTGCGGCCGCGGATCGTGCTCGGCGGACCGCAGTCGCTCCACCCGGGCCTGGAGCCGGGCGGCGAAGTCACCGGCGCGGTCGGGATCCTCGGAGCGGGCGCGTGCGTGGGCGCGGGGCGTGAGGCGGGTCGGCGCGACGCGGGGCATCGTGTCGACGACGGCAGCGACGACGCGGCGTACGACGTCCTCCGCGTCGGCGACGGCCAGATCGTCGTGGGCTCGGGCCCGTGCCAGCATCCGGACCCGGTCGGTGTCCTCCTCTGTCAGCGCCGCCGGCTCCCAGGCGGAGCCGGCCTCAGCCGGCCCGAACCGTCCGGCCGCCACGATCCGCAGCCCCAGCAGGGCCGCACCGGAGAGCAGCCCCACGCTGGGGTGCAGGTCGTCGCGCGCATGCGCCTTGGTGAGCACCGGCAACGCCGCCCGCATCGGCAGCTCCACCGTCCGCCGGGCGTCGCTGAAGGCCACCACGGCGTCGCGGGGCGGGTCGCCCGGACGGAAGGTGGCCGGGCCGGTGACGGGGACGAAGCTCATCGAGGCCGACGGTAGACCCGGCCACCGACGCCGACGTCGCGGCGGGTCAGTCGACGTCGAGGACCGGGTCGGTCAGCTCGGCCGCAATCAGCATCGCGCCGACCAGGGAGGCGCGCTCGCCCAGCTCGCTGGCCACCACCGGGGTGGTGGCGACCGAGTCCAGGGCGTGTCGGCGCAGCCCGATCCGCGCGGAGTCCAGCAGCAGGTCCCCCGCCCGCGCCATGTCACCGCCGATGACGACCAGCGCCGGGTTGAGCAGGTTGACCACGCTGGCCAGCCCCCAGCCGAGGTGCATCCCGGCGTCCTCGAAGACCCGGAGCGCCAGCACGTTCCCGTCGCGGGCAGCCGCGATGGCGCTCTCCAGGGTCGCTCCGGGCAGCTGCGGCGCCATCATCGAGAGCACGTTCTCCACCGAGGCGTAGGTCTCCAGGCAGCCCCGGCTGCCGCAGCGGCACACGGGGCCCTGCTCGTCGAGGGTGAGGTGTCCCAGCTCGCCGGCGGTGCCTCCGGTGCCGTGGAAGAGCCGGTCCTCGATGATGATGCCGGCGCCGACGCCCGAGGAGATCTTGACGAAGACCGAGGAGCGCGATCCGCGGGCGACGCCGACCCGGTGCTCGGCCAGCGCGCCGAGATTGGCGTCGTTCTCGATCCGCACCGGGACCCCGAACTGCTCCTCCGCCGCCGAGCGGGCGTGCACGCCGACCCAGCCCGGCAGGATCGCCGAGGACCGCACCACGTCGTCGGCCACCGGGGCCGGCACCCCCAGCCCCACCATCCGGACCCGCTGCCCGTCGTCGACGTGCTCGGCGAGCAGCCCGTCGAGCATCGCCGCCGCGGCCGCGAGGCCCTCGGTGTGGGAGTGCCGGGAGTCCAGGGGCCGGCGTACCTCGTCGATGACGGTGCCGGTGAGGTCGCCCAGTCCCACCGCCACATGGCTGTGGCCGAAGTCGACACCGGCGACCAGGCCGGCCCGACGGCTGAGCCGGACCGTGGTGCTGCGACGCCCGCTGCCTGGTTCGGTCTCGACGAGTCCGGCGTCGGCCAGGCCGCGGACGATGTTGGAGACGGTGGCCGAGGCCAGCCCGGTGACCCGCGCCAGCTCGGTCTGGGTGATCGGGTCGCCGTCGGACGGCGTACCCCGCAGCACGTCCAGCACCCGCCGACGGTTGGCGGGACGCAGCGACGCGGTCGAGCCGGGAGCCGTCTCCGCGGGGGGCGACGTGCGGCGGGGAGTCATGACCGAACTGTGACCGCCGACACCCTTAGTCGTCAAGAGTTGGGCACAAGATCACAAGATCACGCTTTGGCAACGCCTTAGTCTTCAAGTCTTGACGACTAAGTTGTCTTCTGTCCACACTGGTGACGTCAATCACGTCCGACCCGTCGTCGGACCACCCGCTGCCAGGAGGCACCCATGCTCATCACGCGACACCGCTTCGCCACTCTTGCGGTCTCAGCCCTCGTCGGCGTCTCGGCCCTCGCTGGTTGCGGCGCGAACGACGCCCAGTCCGGCGGCGACAGCGCCAGCGGCGACGGCGCGAGCGACGGCAAGACCATCGCGCTGCTGCTGCCCGAGTCCAAGACCACCCGCTACGAGGCCTTCGACCGGCCGCTGTTCGAGAACAAGGTCGCCGAGCTGTGCGACGACTGCGAGGTCGTCTACTTCAACGCCGACCAGGACGAAGCCAAGCAGACCCAGCAGGTCGACGCGGCGATCTCCCAGGGCGCCAGCGTGCTCGTGCTCGACCCGGTGAACGGCGCCGGCGCCGGCGGCATGGTCACCTCGGCGCAGAACGCGGGTGCCGAGGTCCTCGCCTACGACCGGTTCATCGCCGAGGCCGACTACTACATGTCCTTCGACAACGAGACCGTCGGCCAGCTCCAGGGCCAGGCCCTCGTCGACGCGATGGGCGACAAGGGCAGCATCCTGATGCTCAACGGCGCCCCGAGCGACCCGAACGCCGCGCAGTTCAAGGCCGGTGCGCACAGCGTCATCGACGCCAGCAACGTGGAGATCCTCGAGGAGTTCGACAACCCGGACTGGAGCCCCGAGGAGGCGCAGAAGTTCGTCACCGACCAGCTCAGCAAGTACGACGCCGACCAGATCAACGGCGTCTACGCAGCCAACGACGGCCAGGCCGGCGGTGTGGTCGCCGCGCTCACCGGTGGCGGCATCGCGCGGGACGCGCTGCCCCCGATCACCGGCCAGGACGCCGAGCTCGCCGCGATCCAGCGGATCGTCGCCGGTGAGCAGGCGATGACGATCTACAAGCCGATCGCGATCGAGGCCGAGACCGCCGCCGAGGTGGCGGTGAACCTGGTCAACGGCGAGGAGGCCGGTGAGACCACCGACTACGAGGGCGTCCCCTCGTTCATCTTCGACCCGATCATCGTGACCCAGGACAACGTCGCCGACACCGTGGTGGCCGACGGCTTCTACTCGGTCGACGACATCTGCACCGCCGAGTACGCCGACGCCTGCGCCTCGATCGGGCTCAGCTGATGACGGCGGCTCCTGCCGAGGCCCCGGCCCGGGAGGTGGTGCTCTCCCTGACCGGGGTGGGGAAGCGGTTCGGTGCGGTCCAGGCTCTCACCGACGTCCACCTGGACGTGGCCGCCGGTGAGGTGGTCGCCCTGGTCGGCGACAACGGCGCCGGCAAGTCCACGCTGGTCAAGATCATCTCCGGCGTCTACCAGCCCGACGGAGGCGACATCACGTTCGCCGGCCGAAAGGTCCACGTCGGCGGGCCGGGGCAGGCCCAGAAGATCGGCATCGCCACCGTGTTCCAGGACCTTGCGCTCTGCGACAACCTGGACGTGGTCGCGAACCTGTTCCTCGGTCGGGAGCAGGTCGCCGGGCCACTGCTGATGGACGAGGTCAGCATGGAGAAGGAGGCGTGGCGGCTGCTGCGCACCCTGTCCGCGAAGATCCCGTCGGTCCGGATCCCGATCGCCTCGCTCTCGGGTGGCCAGCGGCAGACCGTCGCGATCGCCCGCAGCCTGGTCGGCAACCCCAAGGTGGTGATGCTCGACGAGCCCACCGCCGCCCTGGGGGTCGCCCAGACCGCGGAGGTGCTCAACCTCGTCGAGCGGCTCCGGGAGAACGGCCTCGGGGTGATCCTGATCAGCCACAACATGGCCGACGTCCAGGCGGTCGCCGACCGGATCGTGGTGCTGCGGCTGGGCCGCAACGCCGCCGAGTTCCGTGTCGAGGACGCCACCACCTCGGAGCTCGTGGCGGCGATCACCGGCGCCTCGGACAACGTGGTCGCCTCCCGTGCCCAGCGCCGCAGTGACGAAGGAGTCAACCATGACTGACGCGCCCGCTCCGCCCGCGGCCCCTCCGGGCTCCCCGCCGGTGGCTACCGACCTGGCCGACGAGCGGCTGATCCAGACCGAGGGCTTCGGCGGGTACGTCAAGGCGTCGCTGAGCCGGTTGCGGCACGGTGAGCTGGGGAGCCTGCCGGTCGTCATCGGCCTGATCATCATCTGCATCGGCTTCTACTCCGCCGAGCCTCGGTTCCTCTCCTCGCGCAGCCTGGTCTCGATCAGCCAGTTCGCGGCGCCGATCGGCATCATCGCCCTCGGCATCGTGCTGGTCCTGCTGCTCGGCGAGATCGACCTGTCGGTCGGCTCGGTCAGCGGCCTGGCGGCCGCCTCGATGGCGGTGCTGCTGGTCGAGCGGGAGCAGTCCATCATCGTGGCGATCCTCGCCGCGGTCCTGGTCGGCGTCGCGATCGGCACGCTCTACGCGGTCCTCTACAACAAGCTCGGAGTGCCGTCCTTCGTCTTCTCGTTGGCGGGGCTCCTCGGATTCCAGGGGCTGCTGCTGTTCGTGCTCGGCCGCAACGGCACGATCAACCTGCCCTCGAGCTCGTTCCTGGTCGAGTGGACCCGGTTCAAGTTCGTCGGCGACGCGATGTCCTACGTGCTGGTCGCGCTGATCGTGGCGCTCTACCTGGCCACCAAGCTCTGGGGGATCCGCACCCGGGCCGCGGCCGGGCTGAGCACCCCGTCGGCGCAGCTGGTGGTCGGCAAGGCCGTCGCGCTGGGAGCCGGGCTCGGCTTCCTCACCTACTACATCAACATCGACCGGGGCTGGAGCTACCTGTGGCTCTTCTTCGTGCTGATGGTGGTGGTGATGGACGTGATGCTGCGTCGCACCCGCTGGGGCCGGCACGTCTACGCGGTCGGCGGCAACGAGGAGGCGGCTCGACGGGCCGGGGTGAAGGTGACCCGGATCTACCTGTCGGTCTTCGTGCTCTGCTCCACGTTCGCGGCGATCGGTGGTCTGCTGGCCGCGGGTCTGCAGACCTCGGTCTCCCAGGCCAGCGGTACGACGGACACCAACCTCACCGCGATCGCGGCGGCCGTCATCGGCGGCACCAGCCTCTTCGGTGGCCGCGGCTCGGCGTACTCGGCGATGCTCGGCATCATCGTGCTCCAGGCGATCCAGACCGGCCTCAACCTGGTCGGCGTGGACTCCTCGGTCCGGTTCATGGTGACCGGTGCGGTGCTGCTCCTCGCGGTGGCGATCGACTCGGTGTCCCGCCGGGCCCGGTCGTCCAGCGGTCGAGGCTAGCTGCCTCGGTGCTGGCTGTGTGATCGGACGGGTCCCGTCCGAATCTGGTGGCGGTTTCCCCGGTCAGCCGGGGAAACCGCCACTTGTCGTGGCAAGCACCCCCCGCCAGGTTCCGGTTTGCCCCGACAGGTCGGGGCGGCCGGGTCGGATCGGCCAGGACTGGCCGCTGGGCCGCAGCCGGTCGACCCAGCCGCTCAGCCCCGCCGGTCAGTCCTGTCGGTCAGGACTGGGCGGCGAGCACCAGCGGCTGCACCTGATCCGCACCGGCCCGGCGTACCGCCCGGGCGGCCAGGGTCAGCGTCCAGCCGGTGACGGTGCGGTCGTCGACCAGCAGCACACTCGACCCGGGTGCGATGTCGGCGTGGAGCTCGAAGCGCCGCCCGACCGCAGCGACCCGCTGCGCCGAGTTCGCCGCCCCCTTGCCCGGGGGTACGTCGGGGTCGACGATCGCCCAGCTGCCGGCGACCGGGACTCGGAGGTAGCGCGAGAGACCGTCGGCCAGGTCGCCGACCAGGACCGGCCGGGTGGCCGACTCCACCCGCACGATCGCGTCCACCCTCGGCCGCCAGTCCCCCAGCACCGCCACCACCGCCTGCACCAGCGGCACCGGCACCGGTCCGTCCGCGGTGTCGTCGCGGAACAGCTCGCGCAGCGCGTTGCCGTGCCCCAGGTCGGTCATCCGGGCCACCGCCCGGCCCGGCAGGGCCCCCTCGGCGATCTTGCCCTTGAGGTCCACGCCGAGGGTGGCCAGCGCGGAGGGCCACATCTTGCGGGGCTCCACCACCACCCCGGGGCGGGCCAACCGGGCACCGGCCTCCTCCACCGCCGCCGCAGAGATCGCGGTGGGCAGCTCCAGTCCCCCGCAGTTGTCGCAGCGCCCGCAGTCGGCGGCCGCGCCGGCCTCGGTGTCCGGGTCGTCGAGCTGGTCTCGCAGGAACCGCATCCGGCAGCCGTCCGTGGCGATGTAGTCCAGCATGGCCTGCTGCTCGCGGGCCCGTGCCTCGCTGACCCGGGCGTACCGCTCGGTGTCGTAGGCCCACTCCCGGCCGGTCGACTCCCAGCCGCCGCGGACCCGGCGTACCGCCCCGTCGACGTCGAGCACCTTCAGCATCGTCTCCAAGCGGGTCCGGTTGAGCTCGACGTGCGACTCCAGCGCCGCGGTGCTCAGCGGCCGGCCCTCGGCGGCGAGCACCTCGAGGGTCTGTCGGACCAGCTCCTCGCGGGGGAAGGCGAGCGAGGCGAAGTAGGCCCAGATGTCACGGTCCTCGATCGCCGGCAGCAGCACCACCGACGCCTCCGGGGTGCCACGCCCGGCGCGGCCGACCTGCTGGTAGTAGGCCACCGGCGAGCTCGGCGCGCCCATGTTGACCACGAACCCGAGCGTCGCGTCGAACCCCATCCCCAGCGCGCTGGTGGCGACCAGCGCCTTGAGCCGGCCGTCGACGAGGTCCTGCTCGAGCTGGTGCCGCTCGGTGGTCTCGGTCTGACCCGAGTACGCCGCGACGTCGTGGCCGCGGGAGCGCAGGTAGCCGGCGATCTCCTGGGTGGCCGCGACCGTCAGGCAGTAGACGATCCCGGACCCCGGCTGCTCGGCGAGGTGGTCGGCCAGCCAGGCGAGCCGCTGCTCGGGGGTCCTCAGCTGCACCACGCCCAGGCGCAGCGACTCCCGGTCCAGCGACCCGCGCAGCACCAGCACGTCGGTGCCCAGCTGCTCGGCGACGTCGGCGGTGACCCGGGCGTTCGCGGTGGCGGTGGTGGCGAGCACCGGGATCCCGTCCGGCAGGTCGCCGAGCAGGGTCCGGATCCGCCGGTAGTCGGGACGGAAGTCGTGGCCCCAGTCGGAGATGCAGTGCGCCTCGTCCACGACCAGCAACCCACAGGTCGCGGCCAGCCGGGGCAGCACCTCGTCCCGGAAGCCGGGGTTGTTCAGCCGCTCCGGGCTGACCAGCAGCACGTCGACGTCGCCGGCCCGGATCGCGTCCTGGGTGCGCTCCCAGTCCTCGATGTTGGTCGAGTTGATCGTGACCGCGCGGATCCCGGCCCGCTCCGCCGCGGCGATCTGGTTGCGCATCAGCGCCAGCAGTGGGGAGACGATCACGGTGGGCCCGGCGCCGCGGGACCGGAGCAGCAGCGTGGCGACGAAGTAGACCGCCGACTTGCCCCAGCCGGTGCGCTGCACGACCAGGGAGCGACGCCGCTCGACGGCCAGCGCCGCGATCGCCGACCACTGGTCCTCGCGCAGGGTCACGTCGTCCCGGCCGACCAGGGCGCGCAGGTGCGCCTCGGCCTCGTCGCGGACCTCGAGGGGGGCGGTGGTGGTGGTCATGGCGCCTGTCTACCAGCGGCCGCCGACGCGACCCGGGGGCGGGACCGGCCGGGTTAAGCCTGCTGGGCATCGGTATCAGTCGCGTCCGGCGTCCCTCCTCCCCCCACAGGGCGTTGGCACAGGACGCCCGCGATGAAGGGACACCATCATGCGCAAGACATTCGCCGCGATCGGCCTCACCGCCGCTCTCGCCACCACCGGTGGTCTCGCCGCGTTCGGCGGCTCGGCCACCGCGTCCGAGGAGAACCCCTACCCCCAGGGCCGGGGCACCAAGGCCTCCGCCGCAGCCGAGGCGGCCGTCCGCGTCTTCAAGTGCGACGGCGGCCGTTCGATCAACATGCGGAGCCGGATCGTGAACCGGCCGTTCACCTTCTCCGAGACCGGGGTGAACGCCGAGGACCAGGCCATCCCCGGGGCCAAGCTCGCGCTCAACGGTCCGAAGCGGGGCCGGGACACGCTGCTGGTCACCTTCTCGGGCGAGAGCGACCTCGACGGCGGGGACGACCAGGACTGGATGGGCATCGAGGTGCACCTCGACGGTGTGCCGATCCAGCCCTTCAGCAACCCGCACCCGTACGCCTTCACCGGTGAGTCCAGCTGGAACAGCCACTCCGCGCAGTTCTGCGTGCGGGTGGGCCCGGGCAAGCACCGGCTGCAGGCGTTCACCAACCTGTACGACTCCGGCAGCAACAGCACCCTGGACGGCTGGCTCGACGACTACGCCTTCGTGGTCGAGCGGTTCAACTGAGCCGAGCCGGCCTCCGGCCTGAGGCTACGGGTACTCGTGTGCCCCGGGACGCGACCGAGCGCGTCCTGGGGCACACGACTGTCCGGGGTCGGGTTGGGGGCCCCGGGACCGGCGTCACCAGATCCGGACCCGGTCGCTGGGATCGAGCCACAACCCGTCCCCGGGCTCGGTGTCGAACACCTCGTGGAACTCGTCGAGGTTGCGCACGATGTTGGCGCGGAACTCCGGCGGCGAGTGCGGGTCGATCGTCAGGTACTGCTGCTCCTGCTCGGGGCGGCGCTTGGTGCGCCACACGTAGGCCCAGTTGAGGAAGAGCAGCTCGCGGTCCTCCCGGCTCGCCTCGCCCCCGGCCGAGATGACGAACGCCTTGTGCCCGATGGTCAGGCCGCCGAGGTCGCCGATGTTCTCGCCGACCGTCAGCGAGCCGTTCACCCGCTCGCCCGGCAGGGCCCGCGGCTCGAAGACGTCGTACTGGGCGATCAGCGCCGTCGACTTGAGCTCGAACGCCGCCTTGTCGTCGGCGGTCCACCAGTCGTTGAGGTTGCCGGCGCCGTCGTACTGCGCGCCCTGGTCGTCGAACCCGTGACCGATCTCGTGACCGATCACCGAGCCGATCCCGCCGTAGTTCTCCGCCGGGTGGGCCTCGGGGCTGAAGAACGGCTTCTGCAGGATCCCGGCCGGGAAGCAGATCTCGTTGGTGCCGGGGTTGTAGTAGGCGTTGACGGTCTGCGGCAGCATGAACCACTCGTCGCGGTCCACCGGGGCGCCGATCTTGGCCAGCTGCCGGTCGGTCTCGAACGCCGAGGCCGCGGCCACGTTGCCGAGCAGGTCGTCGGCGCTCACCTCGAGCGCCGAGTAGTCGCGGAAGCTCTCCGGGTAGCCGATCTTGGGCCGGAACGTGTCCAGCTTCTCGTAGGCCCGCTGCTTGGTCTTGTCCGTCATCCAGTCCAGCGCGGCGATCGACTCGCGGTAGGCGGCCAGCAGGTTCGCGACCAGCTCGTCCATCATCGCCTTCGACGACGGCGGGAAGTGCCGGGCGACGTACTCCTTGCCGACCGCCTCGCCGATCGCCCCCTCGACCAGCGCCACGCCCCGCTTCCACCGGGCGCGCAGCTCCGGGGTGCCGTTGAGGGTGCGGCCGTAGAAGTCGAAGTTCGTCTCGACGAGGTCGTCGGTGAGGTACGGCGCGGCCGAGCGCAGCACGTGGGAGGTCAGCCAGATCTTCCAGTCCTCGATCGGGACCTCGTCCAGGACCGTGGACAGATGCGCGAAGAACGACGGCTGCCGTACGCAGCTCTCGGCCAGCACCGGGCCGGCGTCCACGCCCGACCCGGCCAGGTTGGTGACGTAGGCGTCCCAGTCGAAGGACGGGCACAGCTGTTTGAGCTCCGCCAGGGTCCGCAGGTTGTAGGTCTTCTGCACGTCACGGGTCTCCGCCCGCTCCCAGTGCCCGGCCGCGAGCCGGGTGTCGATCGCCAGGACGGTGCGAGCCGCGGCCTCGGCGTCGGCGACCTCGCCGAGACCGAGCAGCCGGGTCAGGTAGCCGACGTACTTCTCCCGGACCTCGGCGAACTTGTCCTCGCGGTAGTACGACTCGTCGGGCAGGCCCAGGCCGCCCTGCCCCAGGTGGAAGAGATACCGGTCGGAGTTCCGGTCGTCGGTGGAGACGTAGGAGCCGAAGATCCCGTGCCCGCCGATCCGCTCGAACTCGCCGAGGAACGCGGCCAGGTCGCGGACGTCGCGCAGCGAGCCGACCGCGCCGAGCAGCGGCCGCACCGGCTCCAGTCCCCGCCGGGCGATCTCGTCGGTGTCCATGAAGGAGGCGAACAGGTCGCCGATCTTCTTCGCGTCCGGGTTCAGCCCGGCGTCGGTGTCGCCGGTGTCGCCGGTGTTGCCAGGGGCCGCGGTGGCGGCCTCGGCCAGGCTCTCGATGATCCGGTGCACCTGCTCCTCGGCCACGTCGGCCAGCTGCACGAAGGGTCCCCAGCTGGACCGGTCCGAGGGGATCTCGGTCTCGGCCAGCCAGCGGCCGTTGACGTGACCGAACAGGTCGTCCTGCGGCCGGATGTCGGGGTCCATGCCCGCGCGGGCGTCGTCGAGAATGCTCACGCCCCCGACCCTAACCGGGCCCCCTCGGCTCAGCGCAGCCTCACCACGGACTTGCCGAGCGTGCGCCGCTCGTCCATGTCGGTCAGCGCCCGGCCGAAGTCCTCGAGGTCGTACGTCGCACCGATCGGCGGCTTGATCACACCGTCGCGCATCATCGGCAGCAGCTCGGTCCACTGCTGCTGCATGTAACCGGGGCGGACCATCGCGTAGGCCCCCCAGCCGACGCCGCGGACGTCGATGTTGTTGAGCAGCAGCCGGTTCACCTTCACCTCGGGGATGCCCTGGCCGGAGGCGAAGCCCACCACCAGCAGCCGCCCCTGGGTGGCCAGCACCCTCAGCGAGTCGGTGAACACCTCACCGCCGACCACGTCGAGGACGACGTCGACCCCCGCCCCGCCGGTCAGCCCGAGCACCGCGTCCTTGAAGCCGTCCAGCAGCACGGTCTCGTCGGCCCCGGCGGACCGGGCCAGCTCGGCCTTCTCCGGGGTGCTGACCACGGCGATGGTGCGGGCGCCGTATCCGCGGGCGACCTGGAGGGTGGCGGTGCCGACCCCGCCGGCCGCACCGTGCACCAGCACCGTCTCGCCCTCGCGCAGCCCGGCCCGCTCGGCCAGCGCGAAGTGCGCGGTGAGGTAGTTCATCGGCAGCGCGGCGCCCTCGTCGAACGAGAGCTCGTCGGGAAGCGCGAACGTCGCCTCGGCCGGCGCGACCACCTGCTCGGCCGCCCCGCCGTGGCCCATCACCCCGGCGACCCGCTGGCCCGGGGTGAAGCCGCCGCCGGCGACCACGGTGCCGGCGAAGTCGACCCCGAGGGTGAACGGCGGCTCCGGGCGGATCTGGTACTGGCCGCGGCTCATCAGCAGGTCGGGGAAGGAGATCCCGACGCGGTGCACGTCGACGACCACCTGCTGCTCGCTCCCCTGGCCGGGCTCGAGGTCGGGGACCTCGCGGACCCGGACGTCGTCGGGACCGGTGGTGTCGATGACCTGGACGGCACGCATGGCGCCGAACCTAGCGGGAGACCGCCGGCAGCTCTCGCCGGGGTCAGCCGGGTTCGACGATGACCTCGAGCTCGAAGTGCATCGGATCGGTGTAGCGCCAGTCGCCGCCCCAGCCGAAGCCCCACTTCTTGAAGATGGCGACCACGGTCCGGTCCATCTCCCCGACCGTGCCGCGCTGGTTGCCGGGGGTGTTGAGGTCCAGGGCGGTGCCGAAGGAGTGGTTGGAGAGCTTCGTGGAGCCGGCGATGAACCGGGGGTAGTAGCAGCCGGCGTACTCCTCGGGGTGGATCTCGTCGCCGAGGCCGCGCTGGGCGATCTCGGTGAGGGCGGCCCGCAGCTGCGGGAAGATGGCCTTGTTGCAGGTCACCCGGCCCAGCAGCGGCACCGTGTCGGTCATGATCCGGGCCCGCACCCAGGCCGGGTCCGGGGCGATCCGGCCGCCACCGATGGCGGTGTAGTTGAAGGTCCCGACGGCGTCGGAGAACGTGCCGACCAGGACCGCGGTCTGCTGGACGCTGGTGTCCAGTCCCTCCCGGGCGACGATGTCGAGGTTCTGCACCGACGCGGTGCCGCGGACGATCGGCTGGACGTCCTTGCGGACCTCCTGCGGGGAGGCCAGGCCGGTGCTGATCAGCAGCGCGTTGCCGGGCACCATGCCGAGCTGCTCACCCCACTTGGTGTTCACCACCGCGTCGACCTGCTCGACCTGCGGGGCGTAGGCGCCGACGTGCATCACCGGGACGTCGTCGCCGGACCCGAGCTCGACGTACCCCTGCTCGTCGATGGTGAAGCGCTTCTTCAGCTGCTTCTCCATCGCGATCTCACCGCCGGCGACCCGGTCCCAGACGGCCTGGGTCTTGGCGCTCCCCTCGACGGTCCAGTTGCGGTACGTCGACGGGTCGACCGCGGCCAGGTTGTAGGTTCGGTTCTCGACGCTGATCTGGGCCATCGAGATCGACTCCACCGCGGTGACCCCGTCCAGCGCGGCGATCGCCTCGACCACGTCCTCGCTGAGCGTCTCCTGGTCGTAGATCAGCATGTCGGGCGAGCGGAGCGGGGCACGGAACTCGGTCGGCGGATCGACGGCGAGCTCGGGGTCCAGCGTGGCGCCCGAGCTGGGCGTGGTCTCCGCACTCGGTCCCCCCGTCGGCTCACCGGTGGGCTCGTCGGTCGATCCCTCGGTGGGACTGCCGGACGCCTCGCCGACGGGGCTCGCGGTGGCGCCGCCCCCGGCGCCGTCGACCGCCGCCTCGGTGCCGCCGTCGGCGCAGGCCGCAGGCAGACAGAGCACACCGATCAGCCCGGCGGTCCCGACCAGCCGGGTGAGCCTGCTGCGACGCGACACGGTCACCGTTCCTCCCCAGGCGCAAGAGTAGGCGGGCGTCGGCTGCGGCGCCGTGGACTCCGGCCAAGTCGTCCGCCGTCCCGCCCGGGGATGGTGACCACGACGAGCAGCCCGCCCGCGACGAGCAGCCCGGCGCAGATCATCAGCGCCGAGCCGTACGCCGCATCCAGGGCGACCGGGTCGGCGTACTCGGTCCCCGACAGCCCGACCAGGACCGGCAGTGCGGCCACCGAGAGCAGCGTCCCGGTCCGGGCCACCGCGTTGCTGACGCCGCTGGCCAGCCCGGCGTGCTGCTCGGGGGCCGCGGCGAGGACGGTGGCGGTCAGCGGCGCCACCATCAGCGCCAGGCCGAGGCCGAAGAGGGTCAGCCCGGGCAGCACGTCGGTGGCGTAACCGACCTCGGGGCCGACGCGCAGCAGCAGCAGGGTGCCGCCGGCCATCACCACCGGTCCCAGGCTCATCGGAAGCCGAGGACCGATCCGGGTGGCCAGCGCCCCGCCCCGGGCGGCGAGCAGCACCATGCAGACGGTGATCGGCAGGGTGGACAGGCCGGCGGCCAGCGGCCCGTAGCCGCTGACGGTCTGGAGCTGGAGGACCAGGAAGAACAGCACCGCCCCGAGCGCGGCGTACACCAGGAGGGTCATCACGTTGGCGGCGCTGAAGGTGACCTCGCGGAAGAGGCCCGGCGGGAGCATCGGCGCCGGGTCGCGGTGCTCCACCCGCCAGAACGCGACCGCGGCCGCCAGCGCCAGCAGGCCTGCCCACGGCGACAACGGGCCGCCCCACTCGATCAGCGCGTAGGTCAGCCCGGCCAGCGTCAGCGTGGCCAGGACCGCACCGGTCACGTCGAAGTGGCGGGCCGAGGAGGGGTCGGCGGTCTCCGGCACGAAGCGCCGGGCGATGACCACCGTGAGCGCCGCGATCGGTGGGTTGATGAGGAAGATCAACCGCCAGTCGACGTACTCGACCAGCACGCCGCCGACGAACGGGCCGATGGCTGCGGCGATGCTGCCCAGCCCGGACCAGGCCCCGATCGCGATCGCCCGGTCCTCCCGGCGGAAGGCTCCCTGGATCATCGCCAGGCTGCCCGGGGCCAGCAGCGCCGCTCCGACCCCCTGGAGGAGCCGGGCGACGATGAGCACCTCCGGGTTCGGCGCCAGGCCGCACAGCAACGAGGCCGAGGCGAACGCCACGGTGCCCCAGACGAAGACGCGACGCCGGCCGAAGCGGTCCCCCAGCGACCCGCCCAGCAGGATCAGGCTCGCCATCGAGAGCAGGTAGCCGTTGGTGATCCACTGGAGCTGGGACAGGCTGGCGTCCAGGTCCTCGCCGATGGTGCGCAGCGCGACGTTGACGACGGTGCCGTCGAGCAGGGTCATCCCCGAGCCCAGGGTCGCCGCCGCGACGACCGCCCGGCCGGAGGTCGAGCCCATCCGGACGGTACCGCTCATGGCTCGAGCGTAGGTCGTCCGCAGAGAACGCCGTGGCGATCACTAGGCTTGGGTCGTGCCCGTGTCCTCCAGCGTCGAGCTCCGCCTCGTCGACCACGTCGAGCGGCTGGCGCTCGAGCACCCGCCGATCGCGGTGGACTCGGTGGACTTCGCGGTACGGCGGCCCGCGGAGCTCGAGCGCCGCTACGGCCACGTGCTGGACTACATGGCCCGGGTCGAGCTCGAGGTGGACCGCAACGTGCTCGAGCTGATGACGATGCTGCCGGACCCGCCGCCGATCGACGTGCACTTCTACCGGGACGTCTGGCAGCCGCAGGAGATCCAGCACGGCCTGATCCTGGACCGGCTCCAGGGGGAGCTGGGCCGGGCGCCGGCCGAGGCCGACCGCGACTCGGTGGGCACCAAGCTCAAGGTGCTCGGGGCGCTGGCGCACCACGCGCCGTTCCAGGACGTCTGCCGGATGCTCTACTACCTGACCGGGATGGCCACCGAGCGGTCCGCGGTGCTGGCCTACAACCTGCTCCTCGACGGCGTCCGCGAGCTCGGCGAGGAGGGGGTGGCGCAGACCGTGGTGGCGCCGATCCGCCGCCAGGAGCCCGGGCACTACGCGTTCTACCAGCTGTCGGCGCGCGGGCTGTGGCCCCGGCTGGCTCGCTGGCAGCAGTGGCTGGTCCGGCGGATGCGGAGCATCTCGTTCGCCCCGGTGGGCGCCAACAACCCCGAGCAGACGGCCGACTTCGGCGACATCATGCGCACGCTCGGCATCGACCGCGACACCGAGCGGTTCGCCCAGCAGATCTCGCGGGTGGAGTCGGAGCTGCTGTGGGCACGGGACCGCGGGCTCCGGGTGCCGCCGTACGTCCTGGGGGCCTTCACCGAGGCGATCGAGCTCGCCGCGGCCCGTCGGGCGAGCTGAGCCCACCCGCCCGGGGGACGCTCACCCCCGCAGCACCCGCTCGGCCATCCAGGCGACGGCGTCGCCGGTCACGGCCGGGCTCGCCGAGGGCTGCATCACGTGGCTGAGCACGATCCGCACCACCATGTCGATGGCCACCTCTCGGTCGGCCGCGTCCAGCGCCAGCGGGTACGGCGCGAGCCGCTCGCCGATCACCGCCTTGGCCGCGGCCATCAACGACTGGGCGTGGGTGGTCAGCAACGGCAGCAGCTCGGTGTCGGCGCCGTGCGTGGCGGAGACCACCGCGTGCAGGAGCTGGTTGTCCTCGGCACGCTCCAGGACCCCCCGGGCGGCCGCCCGGATCGCCTCCATCAGGTCGTCGGGGTGGTCGTCGAAGGCCTGGTTGACCACACCGAGGAACTGTTCGAGCTCGCGCAGGATCATCGCCTCGGCCAGGCCCGGCTTGGTGCCGATCTCGTTGTAGACGGTCTGCCGGCTGACCCCGACCTCCTGCGCGAGTCGGGACATCGTCACCGCCGACCAGCCGATCTCGCTCGTCAGCCGCACCGCGGTCCTCACCACGCGGTCACGGGTGCTGGCCGCGGGAGGGTCGTGGACGGGCAGGGTCATGGCGCCAGTCTAGGAACCCCTCCTCGCGGCTCAGACCGACTGCTTCTCCAGCGCCGGGTCCAGGGCGGGCTCCAGGGCGAGGAAGTCGACCTTGTCCCGGACGCCGCAGTCGGGGCAGCACCAGTCGACGGGGATGTCGGCCCAGGCCGTCCCGGCGGCGAAGCCCTCGGCCTCGTCGCCGGCCTCCACCTCGTAGACGTAGCCGCACCCGGGGCAGCGGGCGGCGAGCACCTCGGCCGGGGTCGGCGGCTGCGCGCCCGACGCCGGGGACTGCTCCCCCGCGAGCGCCGAGGGATCGGCCGGCGGCGGCCAGGCGGCCAGCACCTTCGCCCGCCGGTGCGGGGCGATGTTGGCGCGGGTCACGTCGCCACCGAAGTGCGCCACCACCCGCGGGTCCATCACCCGGCGATAGATCGGCGGGACGAGCGCGAGCACGATCATTCCGGCGTACCCGGTCGGCAGCACCGGCGACTCCTCGAAGTCGCGCAGGGTCTGGTAGCGCCGGGTGGGGTTGGCGTGGTGGTCGCTGTGCCGCTGGAGGTGGTAGAGCAGCACGTTGGTGGCGATGTTGTTGGAGTTCCACGAGTGCGAGGGGTCGACCCGCTCGTAGCGCTGCCGCTCGCCGACCCCGACCTTCTGGCGCAGCATCCCGTAGTGCTCCATGTAGTTGACCACCTCGAGCAGCGAGAACCCGATGATGGCCTGCACCACGAGGTAGGGCAGCAGCCCGGCCCCCAGCCAGGCGATCATCGCGCCCCACAGGACCGCGGACATCAGCCAGGCGTTGAGCACGTCGTTGCCGATCCGGAACGGGTGCTGACGCTTGCGGGCGTACCGCCTCTTCTCGATCCGCCAGGCGCTGCGGACCGAGCCGACCACGGTCCGCGGCCAGAACCGGTACAGGCTCTCGCCGAGCCGGCTGGACGCCGGGTCCTCGGGGGTGGCCACCCGGACGTGGTGCCCACGGTTGTGCTCGATGTAGAAGTGGCCGTAGAAGCTCTGGGCCAGGGCGATCTTGGACAGCCAGCGCTCGTGGCTCTCCTTCTTGTGGCCGAGCTCGTGGGCGGTGTTGATCCCGATCCCGCCGATGCAGCCGATGGAGATCGCCAGCCCCACCTTGTCCAGGGCGCCGAGCTCGCCGAGGCCGAACGGCATGCCGCGGGCGATGACGTACATGGCCGCGACGAAGCCGAGGTACTGGATGGGCAGGAAGAGGTAGGTGATCCAGCGGTAGTAGCGGTCCTTCTCCAGCGCCTCGATCGCGTCGTCGGGGGGGTTGGACCGGTCCAGTCCGGCGACCAGGTCGATGCTGGGGACGATCACCAGGATCACGATCGGGCCGATCCACCACCAGATGCTCCAGCCGGTGAGCGCCCACATCCCGAACGCGACGAACGCCAGCGACGGGACCACCAGGCCGATCAGCCACAGGTAGCGCTTGCTGTCACTCCACGCCTCGGTGGAGCTGGCGGAGACGGTGCTGTTCTTGCTCATCGTGAGCCTTCCTCTCGCCGGTCGCCCGGGTCGCGACCGTCGGGTTTACAACACCATAGAATTTGTACACTCCTTTGACAAGGGGGTTGTATTTGTCAACCCGATCCGGCACCCTCCCGCGTTCCGCCGGCAGGTCCACGGGGCAGGTCCGCGGGGGCAGGGCAGGATGGCCCCATGACCAGCGGCTCGGGTTTCGGCATCGACTTCGGCGGCACCGGCATCAAGGCGGCCCCGGTGGACCTGGCGCTCGGCGGGTTCACCGCGGACCGGGCCCGGGTGCGCACCCCGACGCCCTCGACCCCTCAGCACGTGGCGGACGTCCTGGCCGAGCTCGCGGCCCGGTTCCCCGAGGCCACCGGCGCCGTCGGGGTCACGGTGCCGGGCGTGGTCCGTCACGGGGTGGTCCACTCGGCGGCCAACATCGACCGGTCCTGGATCGGCGTCGACGCCGACCGGCTCTTCACCGAGACCCTCGGCCGTGAGGTCCACGTCGTCAACGACGCCGACGCGGCCGGGCTCGCCGAGGCGCGGTACGGCGCGGCACAGGACCGGCAGGGCCTGGTCATCGTCACCACGCTGGGCACCGGCATCGGCTCCGCGCTGATCATGGACGGTCGGCTGGTGCCCAACTCCGAGCTGGGGCACCTGGAGATCGACGGGGTGGCCGCCGAGACCCGGGCGGCCAACAGCGCCCGGGAGCGCGAGGACCTCTCGATGGAGCAGTGGGCGGAGCGGCTGACGACGTACTACCGCCGGCTGGAGCAGCTGTTCTCGCCGGACCTGTTCGTGGTCGGCGGCGGGATCAGCAAGCGATCGGAGGAGTTCCTGCCGCTGCTGGGCCTGGAGACCGAGATCGTCCCGGCCACCCTGCGCAACCAGGCCGGCATCGTCGGGGCGGCGCTGTACGCCGTGCTGTGATCAGTGGCCTCTGGCCGTACGGGGCTCAGTGGCCGCGGATCGCGGCCGCGACCGCCTTCGGCACGTCGGGGTGGAAGACCGAGGGGATGATGAAGTTCGGGTTGAGCTCGTCGTCACCGACGACGTGGGCGATCGCCTCGGCGGCCCGGATCATCATCTCGATGGTCACGTCGCTGGCCCGGGCGTCCAGCAGCCCCCGGAACACCCCCGGGAAGGCGAGCACGTTGTTGATCTGGTTGGAGTAGTCCGACCGGCCGCTGGCCACCACTGCGGCGTACTTCTCGGCCTCCGCGGGGTCGATCTCGGGGTCGGGATTGGCGAGCGCGAAGACCACCGAGCCCTCCGCCATCAGCTGGATCATCTCGACGGTCAGCACCCCCGGGCCGCTGACCCCGATGAAGACGTCGGCGTCGGTGAGAGCGGTGGTGAGGTCGCCCTGGACGTTGCGCGGGTTGGTCCGCGAGGCGAGCTCGGCCTTGGCCGGGGACAGGTCGGGGTCGGAGATCGAGAGGCAGCCCTCGCGGTCCCAGACGATCACGTCACCGGCGCCGGCCGCGAGCAGCAGCGTGACGATCGCGGTGCCGGCGGCGCCCGCACCGGCGACGACCACGGTCGCGTCCGGCAGGGACTTGCGCACCACCCGCAGCGCGTTGGTCAGCGCGGCGAGCACCACGATCGCGGTGCCGTGCTGGTCGTCGTGGAAGACCGGGATGTCGAGGCTCTCCCGCAGCCGCCGCTCGATCTCGAAGCAGCGGGGGGCGGCGATGTCCTCGAGGTTGATCCCACCGAAGCCGGGGGCGATCATCTCGACCGCCTTGACGATCTCGTCGGTGTCCTGGCTGGCCAGGCAGATCGGCCAGGCGTCGATGTCGGCGAACCGCTTGAACAGCGCCGCCTTGCCCTCCATCACCGGCAGGGCGGCCCCGGGACCGATGTTGCCCAGGCCGAGCACCGCGGAGCCGTCGGTCACCACGGCCACCGAGTTGCCCTTCACGGTCAACCGCGGGATGTCGTCCGGGTTCTCGGCCAGCGCCAGGCTGACCCGCCCCACGCCGGGGGTGTAGGCCATCGACAGGTCGTCGCGGTTGCGCAGCGGCACCTTGGAGTGGACCTCGATCTTGCCGCCGATGTGCAGCAGGAAGGTGCGGTCGCTGGACTTGTGGACCTCGACGCCCTCGACCTGGCCGACCGCCGACTCCAGCTCCTTGGCGTGGTCGGCGTCGCCGGCCGAGCAGGTGACGTCGACCACGAGCCGGTCGTGGCTGGACTCCGCGACGTCGATCGCCATCACGATCCCGCCGTTGTCGGCGATGGTGGTGGCGACCGCACCCACCACCCCGTGGTCCGGGGCGGTGTAGAGCCGCATGGTGATCGAGTACGACGAGGTGGTGGCGCGACGACGGGACACCCCCTCAGCCTTGCCCCCGACCCGCCTACCGGCAAGTCGGCCCGGCCGGCGGGTCCCGCCGGGTCACGCTTCGGTGGTGCCGAGGTGGTCGAGGAGGTTCTTGCTGAACCGGTCGCCCATCTTGTCGATGACGCCCTTCATCGTGGCTCGGACGGCCCGCCCGGAGACCTTCGGCAGCGGCAGGTCCAGGGAGATCTCCAGGCCGGTGGCCAGGTGGGTGCCCTCGGCCACCTCGGTGAGGTCGTACCAGCCCTCGACCCCGGACCGCTCCCGGGTGCCGTCCGGCGGGTCGTGGTGGAACTCGATCCGGTCCGGCTCGTCGAAGACCATCCTCTCGGTGAACGACGGCGACACCTTGACGCCGAGCACGTCCAGCCCCGACATCTGCCAGGTCCAGAGCTCGCCGTCGGCGGTGATGGAGGTGACGAACGGGGTGAACTGGGCGATCAGGTCGGGGTCGATGAGGACGGCCCAGATCTCCTCGCGGGAGGCCCGGACGACGGCCTTGGCCTCCGTGGCGGCGGTGAAGATCGTCATCAGGCCGCCACCTCCTCGGCCAGCGCCTCGGCGATGTCGTCGGCCAGCTTCTCCGGCTTGGTGGTGGGCCCGTAGCGCTGCCGCACCTGGCCGTCACGGCCGACGAGGAACTTGGTGAAGTTCCACTTGATGGCGCTGCCCAGCAGGCCGCCCTGCTCGGAGCGCAGCCACGCGAACAGCGGATGGGCCCCGTCGCCGTTGACCTCGACCTTGGAGAAGAGCGGGAAGGTGACACCGAAGTTGCGCTCGCAGAACCCGGCGATCTCCTCGTCGCTGCCGGGCTCCTGGTTGCCGAACTGGTCACAGGGGAAGCCGAGCACGGTGAAACCGTCCTCGGCGTGGTCGTCGTGGAGCTGCTGGAGCCCCTGGTACTGCGGGGTGAAACCGCACTGGGAGGCGGTGTTGACCACGAGGACGACCTCACCGGCGTACTCGCCGAGATCGACCTCCCGGCCGTCGATGGAGCGGGCGGAGAAGTCACCGAGGGCACTCATGTGCCCGACGGTTCCCCGAATCCGGCGGACGCTAACGTGCCAGTCTGCTGGTCAGCTGCGTCCCGGTGGCCTGGTCGACCCGGCCCAGGAACCGGCGGACCGTCTCGGGGTCCTCGTCGCGCTGCCAGCCGTACGTCGTGGGGCGCTGCGCCCGGTCGTGCCAGAAGTGCTGGGACTCCGAGTCGGGGCGGGTGGCCACCAGCCACACCGCCGTGTCCGCACCGTCCTCGGGGTCGCGGAGCAGCCGCCCGAGCACCTTCTCGAACCGGGGCAGGCTGGAGGTGACCCCGGGGGTGGCCACCCAGCCGGGATGCATCGACTCCACCCGCGCGGGGCTGGTGCGCAGGCTCCGGGCCCAGGCGTCGGCGAGGCTGACCTGCATCCGCTTGGTCCGGGCGTAGGCGCGGATCCCCTCGTACTCGCCGACCCGGGACTCCATCTGGTCCTCCTCGGCCTCCAGCCCGGTGCTGTACATCCCACCGGAGGACATGAAGACCACGGTGCCGTCACCGGCCTCCAGCGTCTCCAGGAGCAGGTCGGTCATCAGGTGCGGGCCGAGCACGTGGACGGCCAGCTGGAGCTCGTGGCCCTGCGCGGTCTCGGTCCGCTCCTTCGGCATCGCACCCGCGTTGTGCACGAGCCCGTGGAGCGAGTCGACCCGACCGGTGAAGTCCGCGGCCCAGTCGCGGACGGCGTCGAGGTCGCCGAGGTCGCACAGCTCCTCGACCACCTCTGCCGTCGGCACCTCCAGACGCAGCTCACGGGCGACCTTGCGGACCTTCTCCTCGGTGCGGCCGAGCAGGTGCACCGTCGCCCCGAGGCGGGCGAACGAGGTGGCCATCGCCTCACCGATGCCCGACGTGGCACCCGTGACGATGACCCGCTTGCCGGTCAATGCCCCCGGCTCCGGGTCCGCGGGCCACCACCGGCGCCGCAGCCGGGAGCCGAGGCTGGTGTAGCCGAGCACGATCGAGCGGTCCAGGGCGGCGTCGAGCAGCGAGGTCGCAGACATGACCACCGGTTCCCACTTGCCCGCGCTCCACCACATCCCGGTCGGGTGAAACTCGCCACCGGTGTGGCGATGCCGAGGACAGGACATCGAACGGCTGTCATGATGCGCTGGTGCTTCCCGTCCCGGCGGCGATCCGCCGCGCCCTCGCCGACCGCGGTGTCGCGCTCGGGGTGCTGGTGCTGGCCGGGATCGTCACCGGGGACATCCTGACCGGCGTCCAGGTCTCCGGCGGCTACGCGGCCGCGGCCATCGTCACCTCGATGCTCAGCACCACCGGTCAGACCGCCCTGGTCAGCCTGCTCACCGTCGGCATGGCAGCCCTGGCCGGCTTCTGGCAGGGCAACCTCGGCGAGCAGGACTGGGCGCTGCGGCTGTTCGTCTGCGCCTGCCTGGCCGCTCTCGCGGTGCTGGCGGCCGACGTGAGGAACCGCCGGGAGGCCAAGCTGCAGCGGATGACGGTGATCGCCGAGACCGCCCAGCGTGCGGTGCTGCGCACCCTCCCGAAGGAGGTCGGCTCGCTCGGCTTCGCCGCCCGCTACGTCTCCGCCACCGCCGAGGCGCTGGTCGGGGGCGACCTGTACGAGGTGGCGGCCACGCCGTACGGCGTCCGGGTGATCGTCGGCGACGTCCGGGGCAAGGGCATCGAGGCGGTGCAGACCGCCGCGACCGTCCTGGGCGCGTTCCGACAGGCCGCCTTCACGACGAGGAACATCGCCGAGCTGGCCAGGTTCATCGACGACGCGCTGGCCCCGCTGATCGGGGACGAGGAGTTCGTCACCGCGATCGTCGGGGAGTTCTCCGGCACGACCGTCACGCTGGCGAACTGCGGTCACCACCCGCCGGTCTACGTGGCCGCCGACCACGCGGTCGAGCTGGACACCGGCGAGGCGAGCGTGCCGCTCGGCCTGGGTGCCTCCCCCGTCCTCACCGAGCACCCGTGGCCGCACGGCGCCCGGATGCTCTTCTACACCGACGGCCTGGTCGAGGCCCGTGACGCCGGCGGCGCGTTCTTCCCGCTGAGGCAGCACGCCCCGGGCCTGCACCAGGGCAGCCTGGACGACGCCCTGGACCGGCTGATCGACCAGCTGATGCGTTTCGCGGGGCACCGGATGGGCGACGACCTGGCCCTGGTGCTCACCCAGAACAACTCCTGACGTTTACCCGGCAGCGGCCGCGGGCAGAGTGCTGCCGGGGTCCACCCGCGCTGGCGGGACCGGACCCGCTGGACTGCGCGAGGAGCTGTCATGGGGACTGCCACCAGGGTCGAGGCGGCGTCGGCGTGCCAGGAGCACTCTCCGCGCCTGGTCTCGACCGACGACGAGTACGGCAGCGTCCGCGAGTTCGCGTGCACCGGGTGCGGGCTGGCCTGGTTCGAGTAGGCCCAGGTTCGAGCAGCCCTGGTTCGAGCAGCCCTGGTTCGAGCAGGCCCGATCGGGAAGCCGCGAGGGATTCAGCCGAAGAGGTCGGCCAGTCCGGTCAGCGAGTCGACGACGACCTCGGCCGGCCGGAAGAACGCCGGGTAGCCGGCGCCCCCGGACCGGTCGATCCACGCCGTGCGCAACCCGGCCCGGGCGGCCCCGTCGATGTCCCACGGGTGCACCGCGACGAGCATCGCCTCCGCGGCCGGCACCCGACGCTGGCGCAGCGCGTAGGCGTACGCCTCTCCGGACGGCTTCCAGGCCGGGGCGTCGGCCACCGAGAGGAGGCGTTCCACCTCGCTCCGGATGCCGGCCCGCTCCAGCAGCCCGTCGGCCACCGAGGTCGAGCCGTTGCTCAGCGTCACCAGCCGGATCCCGCGCTCGCGCAACCGGCGTACGCCGTCCACCACGTCCGGGTGGACGTCCAGGCCGCCGAAGCCGGACATCACGTGCCGGACCGCGCCCTCGACGTCCTCCACCCGGCCAGCGAGCCGGAGCCGGAGCGACTCCTGGGCGAGCTCGGCGAAGGCGGGGTTCTCCCCCACCACGGTGAGCGCGAAGCCGTCGCGGAGCACCGAGGCGAACCAGGTCTGGGCCTCGTGCCCGCCGACCCCGAAGTCCTCGAACCGCCCGGCCAGCGCGGACATGTCGGACAGGGTCTCGTTGACGTCGAAGACGATGAGCTTCGGTGGTGTCGTCGGTGAGGTCACAGCCCCATGACTAGCACGCCCCGGCCAGCACTCCCACCCTCACCAGCCGGCCGCCGGCCCTCCACCCTCCCTCTAGCGGTGGACCGCGCGGCGTGCCATTCTCGGGTGATGGGCATCATCACCGATGTACGCGTGCGCCAGCCCGCCAAGCAGGACCTGGTCGGGGACAGCTTCGTGGTCGCCGGGCACGGGGCCGGCTTCGAGGGAACCATCGGGATGCGGGTCTGCAATCCGAAGGGTGCGGTGATCGGGACGGGCTTCGCCCAGTCCGCCGCGGGCGGGATCGGGATCGGCGAGTTCCAGACGACGGTGCAGCTGGACTCCTCGCCGCGGGCCGGCTCCCGGATCACGCTGCAGGTCTTCGGCGACAACCCCGGCCTGCCCGAGGGGCCCGACCCGGGCTTCGACCTGCGTGAGGTCGAGCTGATCTACTTCCCGCGGCTGCGCGGCTGGCTGCTCTACAAGGTGGTCCGCGGCGACACCCTCACCGGGATCGTCCGCGACACCCGGGACTTCGGCCGCACCACGGTGAACAAGATCGTCGCCGCGAACCCGCGGATCACCGATCCCGACCACATCGAGGTGGGCTGGAAGCTCCGAATCCCTCTGCAAGACTGAGGTGTGACCACTCCCGTCCAGAGCGAGGACAGCCGTCGCGGCTCGTTCTCCTCCCGCAAGGTCTTCATCCTCGCCGCGATCGGCTCGGCCGTCGGGCTCGGCAACATCTGGCGCTTCCCGTACGTCGCGTTCGAGAACGGCGGCGGGGCCTTCGTGATCCCGTACCTGGTCGCGCTCCTCACCGCCGGACTGCCGTTCCTGCTGATGGACTACGGCCTGGGCCACCGGCACCGCGGCTCGGCCCCGCTCGCCTTCGCCCGGGCCCACCGCGGCGCCGAGGCTCTCGGCTGGTGGCAGGTGGGGATCTGCTTCGTCATCGCGGTCTACTACGCCGCGGTGATCGCCTGGGCGCTGCGGTACACGTTCTTCTCCGTCGACAAGGCCTGGGGCGACGACCCGGCGACGTTCCTGTTCAGCGACTTCCTCCAGGCCGGGGACCCGGGCGTCACCACCGACGTGGTGCTGGGCGTGCTGGTGCCGCTGGCGGTCGTCTGGGTGGCGGTGCTGCTGATCATGGGCCTGGGGGTGCAGAAGGGCATCGGGGCGGTCTCGGCGATCTTCATCCCGCTGCTGGTGGTCGCCTTCGCGGCTCTGGTCGTCCAGGCGCTGCTGCTCGACGGCGCCGGGCTCGGTCTGAACGCGCTGTTCTCGCCGAACTGGGGTGCGCTGCTCGACCTGTCGGTGTGGGCCGCGGCGTACGGCCAGATCTTCTTCTCGCTCTCGATCGGCTTCGGCATCATGATCACCTACTCCTCCTACGTCGGCCGCCGCGAGGACATGACCGGCTCCGGCCTGGTGGTCGGGTTCGCCAACTCCGGTTTCGAGCTGCTGGCCGGGATCGGGGTCTTCGCGGCGCTCGGCTTCATCGCCACCGCCGACGGGGTCGGCGTCGACGAGGTGGCCACCCAGGGGCTGGGACTGGCCTTCGTCGCGTTCCCGACGATCATCAACGAGGCCCCGGCGGGGGCGCTGCTCGGCGTGCTCTTCTTCGCCTCGCTCGTGGTCGCCGGCGTCACCTCGCTGGTCAGCGTGATCGAGGTGGTGATCTCCGCGGTCCGGGACAAGTTCGAGATGAGCCGGGTCGGCGCGGTGCTGGCGGTGGGCGCCCCCGCCACCGTGCTCAGCCTGGTCTTCTTCAGCACCACCAGCGGTGTCTACGTGCTCGACATCGTCGACCACTTCATCAACCGGTTCGGGATCCTGCTGGTGGCGGTGGTGAGCATGCTCGTCCTCGGCTGGGGGATCCGGGCGCTGCCCGACCTCGCCCGGCACCTGAACCAGCACGGGTCGATACGGCTGGGCGCCGTGTGGATCGGGATCCTTCGGGTGATCACGCCGCTGGCGCTGACCCTGGTGCTCGCCCTGGAGTTCGTCCGGGACATCCGGACGCCGTACGAGGACTACCCCACCTGGATGCTGGGCGTCCTGGGCTGGGGCATCGCGGTCGCCGTCATCGCGTTCGCGGCGCTGGCCACCCGGGTCGAGTGGCGACGGCAGACCTCGCTGGAGCCCGGCGGCGGTGCCGATCCGGAGCTGTCCGGGAAGGAGATGTCCTGATGGACCTCAGCGCGATCATCATGATGCTGGTGGCGATGCTCATCCTGTGGGGTGGGCTGGTCGCCGCGATCGTCAACCTGACCCGCAAGCGCTGAGCCCGCAGCGGCGCCGGGAGCGCAGTCGTTCCTCGGGCGTCCTCGGGCCTCGTCAGTCCTCCTCGCAGGACCGCGGCGGCCACCGCCGCCACGTCGTCCTCGGTGAGCAGGCCGAGCTCGACGGCGTGCTGCGCGATCGCCACCGAGTCGTGGGCGAGCAGGAACGGCACCGGCTCCTCCCACTCCGAGGTGATCGCCTCGACCTTGCCGTCAGCGGGGTCGAGCCGGACCTCGCGGATGTAGATGGCGAGGATCCGGCCGGGATGGCGGCGCACCACCTCGGCGTAGATCTCCGGGTCGTGCTGGCCGGAGTCGCCGATCAGCAGGAACCGCCGGTCCGGGTGCAGCTCGAGGACCTCGGCGATCCGCTGGTGCTTGTGCTCGTGGTGGGAGTGGTTCGGGTCCCGCCCGAACAGGTCGCGCAGCAGCAGCGGCCCGAGCGGGAAGTCGCGGTGCCGGAGGAAGCCGACCAGGAAGTCGTGCAGGTTCCACGGGCTGGAGGAGACGTAGAAGAAGGGGACCGCCATCGGGTCGTCCCCGTCGCGCGCCAGGGCCCGGTACAGCTGGGCCGCGCCCGGCAGCGCCGTCCGGGTCAGGTGCGAGCCGAGCAGGGTGTCCCGGATCATCGTCGCCAGCCGCTGCGCCCCGGTGTGCAGGATCGTGTCGTCGACGTCGGAGATGACCCCGACGCCGGTGCCGTCCGGAACCCGGAGCCGGCCGTGGGTGGTGTGCGGCTCGGTGAGACCGCGGTACGGCGCGGAGAGCTCCAGCTCCACCGGCGTCCACGGGTGCTCGAGGGCGTCCGGGCCGACCTCGACGCGGAGGTCGACGTACCCCTCGCGGTCGGTGCGGGTCTCGGTCTCGGTGTCGCCGACCCGGACCCGGATCGGCACCCCGGGCAGCTCGTTGGTGAGGAACCGAGCGACCATCCGGCGTACCGCCGTCCAGGGGCTCTCCCCCTCCATCGCCGCCGCCGGCTCCCGGTTGTCGAGCACCCGGGCGCGGACCACGACCTGGGTCCCCGAGCCGTGGCCGAGGAACGGGACGATCCGGAAGTGGTCCGGCTCCTTGACCAGCCCGAGCCGCTGCCGACCGGCGTCCCAGAGGTCCTCGGCGTGCATCAACAACCCGGTCACCCGTGGATCCATGCGTTCAGTCTCCCGCGTCGGAGGCCTCGAGCTCGTCCTCGTCCGGGTCCTGGGTGGTGGGCGGGACGGCTCCGGGCGCACTGAGCGCGGTGACCTGCTCGTCGAGGTAGCGGATCACCACGGCGACCACCGCCACGGCCGGCACCGAGAGGAAGGCGCCGGCCACCCCGAACAGGGTGGAGCCGAGCACGATCGCCAGCAGCACCACGGCCGCGTGCAGCCGCAGGGTCTTGCCCTGGAGGTAGGGCAGGAACACGTTGCCCTCCAGCTGCTGGACCACCAGCACGATCAGCAGCACCACCAGCGCCGAGACCCAGCCGTTGGAGACCAGCGCCACCAGCACCGCCAGCGCACCGACGGTGACGGCGCCGACGATCGGGGCGAACGCGGCGACGAAGGTGAGGGCGGCCAGCGGCAGGGCGAGGGGTACGCCGACCACCAGCAGGCCGGCGCCGATCAGCACCGCGTCGATGAGGCCGACCAGGGCCTGGGTGCGGATGAAACCGCCGAGGGTGGACCAGGCCCGGGACGCGACCTCGGTCAGGTGCGGTCCCGCCCTCTCGCCGGTGAGCCGGCGCAGCCACGGCAGGAACCGTCGGCCGTCCTTGATGAAGAAGAAGGCGAGCACCAGGGTGATGACCAGGTTCACCATCGCGGTGGTGATCGCGCCCACCCCGATCAGGAGTCCTGAGGCGATGCCGCTGGCGCTGGAGCGGAGCCGGTCCTGGATGGAGGTGATCAGGGTGTCCACCTGCTCCTGGGTCACCTGGAGCCGGTCCTGCCCGACCACCCACTCCCGGACCTTGTCGAGTCCGTCCGAGGCGTTCGCCGCGATCTCGACGACCTGGGTGCCCACCGAGGGGGCGAGCACCACGATGAACCCGATCAGCAGGCCGATGCTGCCGACCACCACCGCTCCGGCCGCGAGACCCAACGGGACCCCGGCGCGCTCGTGCAGCCACCGCGCCGGTGGCTGCAGGACGGTGGCGACGATCAGCCCCAGCAGCAGCGGCAGCAGGATGCTCCAGAGCTGCTGCACGATCAGGCCCAGCAGCACCGCACCGGCGGCGATCAGCAGCCACCGCCACGTCCAGCCGGCCAGCCAGCGGATGCCTCCGCCGATCACGGCCTCGCGGGGTGGCCGGTCGATCGCCTCGTCGTCAGGGCTCATGGGCCCATCCTGCTCGGCGGGCGGTGAGAAGTCTGGAACCGGCCGACGCACCGAGCCTACGAGGTCCTCGCTCCCGGGTTCCGCGCGTCAACCGGTCCACCGTCCGGTGCCCAGCGGCAGCCGGTCGCAAACGCTACTTCCGGCCGTGCACCAGGGCGATGATCTTGCCGAGGGTCTCCTCCGTCTTGGCGCTGCGCCCGAACGTGGTGAGCGCCATCGGCGGGGTGAACCGCTGCCGCACCACCGCCTGGGGGCTGGTGAACTCCCGCAGCCCGTCGGGGCCGTGGATCCGCCCGAACCCCGAGTCGCCGACCCCGCCGAAGGGCACCGTGGCCAGCTGGGCGGTGCCGAAGACGGTGTTGACCGAGACCATCCCGGAGCGCAGCCGACGGGCGATCTCCCGGCCACGCTTCCCGTAGACGGTGCCCGCCAGACCGTAGGCGGTGGCGTTGGCGCGGCGTACCGCCTCCTCCATGTCGCGGACCTTGCCGATGGTCAGGGTGGGCCCGAACGTCTCCTCGGTGTTGGCCAGGGCGTCGTCGGGTACGTCGACCAGCAGGTGCGGCTGGACCACCTGACCGTGCCGCTCGCCACCGCCGACGGCGAGGCGGCCGCCGCGGGCCAGGGCGTCGGCGATGTGCGACTCGATCACCTCGACCTGCGAGGGCATCGTGATCGGCCCGATCTTGGCCTCGGCGTCGGAGCCGGCGCGCAGGTCGCGGACCTTCTCGGTCAGCCGGGCGAGGAACTCGTCGTAGACCCGCTCGTGGACCAGCACCCGCTCGGTGCCGATGCAGGCCTGGCCGGCGTTGAACATCCCGCTCCACAGGGCGGCGTCGACGGCTGCGTCCAGGTCGGCGTCCTCGTCGACGATGAAGACGTCCTTGCCGCCGCACTCGGCGACCATCGGGGTCAGCGACTCCGCGCAGGTGGCCATCACCTTCTTCGCGGTCGCGGTGGAGCCGGTGAACGCCAGCTTGTCGACGCCGGACCGGGCCAGGGCGGCGCCGGTCGACCCGTCGCCGGTGACCAGCTGGAAGACCGGGTGCTCGGGCACCACCTGGGCGAAGGCGTCGACCAGCCACGCACCGACCCCGGGGGTGAACTCCGAGGGCTTGAAGACCACGGCGTTCCCGGCCGCGAGCGCGAAGACGATCGAGCCGAGCGGGGTGAAGACCGGGAAGTTCCAGGGTCCGATCACCCCGACCACGCCGAGCGGCTTGTACTCCACCTCACCGGCCAGGTGCGCCGTCAGCGGCCCGGAGCGGACCCGCCGCCGGCCGAGCACCTTGCTCGCGTGCTTGCCGGCGTAGGCGAGGTGGTCGAGGACCAGGGCGACCTCGAGGACGGAGTCCGAGGCGGGCTTGCCGGTCTCCTCGCTGATCAGCCCGCCGATCTGCTGGATGCGTCGGGCCAGGACGCCGCGGAAGGCGTCCAGACGGCGCCGGCGCTCGGCGTACCCCAGGTCCGCCCACCAGGCAGCCGCCTCCCGGGCTCGCGCGACGGCGTGCGCGACGTCCTCCTCGGTGTGCACCGGGTAGGTGCCGACCAGGTCGCCGGTGGCGGGCGAGCGGACCTCGAAGGTGCGCCGGTCGGTGCGGGCGGCGTCGATCGGGGCGTCGGTGCGTGTGGTGGTCATCGGGTGACCTCCTCCCGGGTCGTCGCCGACCCGTCGGTGCGGGCCTGCCGGCCCCGGATGATGTCGGCGGCCTTCTCGCCGATCATGATGCTGGCGGCGTTGGTGTTGCCGCGGACCACCCGCGGCATCACCGAGGCGTCCACGACCCGCAGGCCGTCCACGCCGCGGACCCGGAGCTCGGGGTCGACCACGGACCCCTCGCCGGAGCCCATCGCGCAGGTGCCGACCGGGTGGTAGAGCGTCTGGGACCACTCGGCGATGTGCTTCTCCAGGGCGAGGTCGTCGAGGGTGTCGGACTCGTGCAGGTACGGCGTGCCGACGAACCGGGCCACCGGGCCGGTCCGGACGGTCTCGATCGCGGTCCGGCAGCCGGCCTTCATCGCCTCGAGGTCGACCCGTTCGGCGAAGTACGCCGGGTCGATCACCGCCTTCCAGCGGGGGTCGGCGCCCCGGAGCCGGAGGCTGCCGCGGCTGGCCACCTCGACCAGGGTGGGACCGACGGTGAGCAGCCGCTCCAGCGGCTCCTTGAACCCGTTGTCGTAGAAGCCGGACCCGGCCACGTGGAACTGCATGTCCGGCCCCTCCAGCCCCGGTCGGGTGTCGACGAACCCGCCGCCCTCGCCGACGTTGGAGGAGAGCGGACCGCGGCCGGTGGCCTGCCACTGGACGAGGCGGCGGACGTTGTTGTGGTCGACGGCCAGGTCGTGGGTGTCGTGGGTGCGCCACAGCAACGGGGTGACCGGGTGGTCGTGCAGGTTGGCCCCGACGCCGGCCAGGTCGACCACCACGTCGACGCCGACCTCGCGCAGGTGGTCGGCCGGGCCGATCCCGGAGAGCATCAGCAGCTGCGGGGAGTTGATCGCGCCCCCGCTGAGCAGCACCTCGGCGGCGGCGCGGACCTCGTGCTCGACCCCACCGAGCAGGTAGGCGACCCCGGTGGCCCGGGGCTCCCCGCTGCCGTCACTGCCGCCGCTGCCGTCGAGCAGCACCCGGGTGACGTGGGCGCCGCTGCGGATCGTCAGGTTGGGCCGGTCCATCGCCGGCTCCAGGTAGGCCTGGACCGTCGACCAGCGGCGACCGTTCTTGCAGGTCACCTGGTAACGGCCGGCACCGTGCTGGCTGGCGCCGTTGAAGTCGTCGGTGCGCGGGATGCCCGTCTCGACCGCCGAGTCGACCCAGGCGTCGACGAGCTCGTGGTTCCAGCGGCGGTCCTCGACGTGCAGCGGGCCGTCGGTGCCGTGGAACTCGCCGGCGAGCCGGGTGTTGCCCTCACTGCGGCGGAAGTACGGCAGCACGTCGGCGTACGACCAGCCGACCGCCCCGAAGTCCCGCTGCCAGCCGTCGAAGTCGGCCCGGTTGCCGCGGATGTAGATCATCGCGTTCATCGAGGAACAGCCGCCGAGCGCCTTCATCCGCGGCCAGTAGGCGCCACGGTTGGCCAGGCCCTTCTGCGGCTCGGTGGTGTAGTTCCAGTCCCACTTGGTCTTGAACAGGTTCGGGAACGCCGCCGGCATCGAGATCTCCAGCGCCTCGGCCGGCGGGCCCGCCTCCAGCAGCAGCACCGTCGTGCCCGGGTCCTCGGTGAGCCGCGCGGCCAGCGCGCTGCCGGCGCTGCCGGCCCCCACCACCACGTAGTCGAACGTCTCCTGGACCATCCACCTGCTCCTCGATCGCCGGGGGTGAGCACCGTCACAGCGTCACTGTCGCGATCGTGGCACACGGCACCACACCGGCGCGCGTGCTGTCCCCCGGGTCGTCGGGGGTGGGGTGGTGGTGGCGGCGCCGGATCCCTTCCGGGAATCCCCGGTCGTCAGGGGTTTCCGACAGCGGAATCCCCGGTCGTCAGGGGTTCCCGACGCTTGTCAGGGGTTGCAACAGCCGACAACCGTGGGAACTGCCTGACAAGGCCGGACCGATCGCGGGCACCCGCAGCACAAACCAGCGCCGCGGGCGTTGGCAACTCGTGCCCTACGGAGCAGACCGCCCGCGGGGCTAGCGTGCCTGGCATGGACAACGACGCCGCCACGACGCCCTCCCCCGACGTCCCGCCCACCGGTTCATCCGGCGGCCCGCTGAGCGACCTGGTCGTCCTGGACCTGACCCGCGCCCTGGCAGGTCCGCACGCGGCGATGATGCTCGGCGACCTGGGCGCCCGGGTGATCAAGGTCGAGAGCCCGACCGGGGACGACACCCGCGGCTGGGGCCCGCCGTTCCTGGGCGAGGGCGCGGAGCGGGAGTCGACGTACTTCCTGGCCGCGAACCGGAACAAGGAGTCGGTGGTCCTCGACCTCAAGACCGAGGCGGACCGGGAGGTGCTGACCGAGCTGGTACGTCGCAGCGACGTGCTGATGGAGAACTTCCGGGTCGGCGTCCTGGACCGGCTCGGGTTCGGCGTCGAGCGGCTGCACGAGCTCAACCCGCGGCTGGTGGTGCTCTCCATCACCGGCTTCGGCCATGACGGGCCGGAGGCCTCCCGCGCCGGGTACGACCAGATCGCCCAGGGCGAAGGCGGCCTGATGAGCATCACCGGCAGCGACCCGGAGCAGCCCACCAAGGTGGGGGTGCCGATCGCCGACCTGCTGGCCGGCATGAACGGCGCGTACGGCGTCCTCGCGGCGCTGCACGAACGAGCCCGGACCGGACGCGGCCGGGTGGTCCGCACCTCGCTGCTGGCCAGCGTGGTCGGGGTGCACGCCTTCCAGGGCACCCGCTGGACGGTGGCCCGCGAGGTGCCGGGCATGTCCGGGCCGCACCACCCCTCGATCGCGCCGTACGGGCTGTTCCACACGGCGACCTCGCCGGTGCAGGTGGCCTGCGGCTCGGAGACGCTGTGGCGCTCGTTCGCGGCAACGGTCGGGCTGGACGTCGACGACCCGCGGTTCGCCACCAACGGTGACCGGGTCGGCCACCGCGATGAGCTGACGGCCGCGATCGAGACCGTGCTGGGCGCCGAGACGGCCGAGCACTGGCTGGAGCTGTTCGACGGTGCCGGGATCCCGTCGGGCAAGGTCCGCACCTTGGACGACGTCTATGCGTGGGAGCAGACCCGCTCCCAGGGGCTGCTGCTCGACGTGGAGCACTCCACGCAGGGGGCGTTGCAGCTGCCGGGCTCCCCGATCCGCTTCGACGACAACGCCTTCTCCGGTGGTCGGGCGGAGCACCAGGCCCCGCCGACGCTGGGTCAGCACGACGCAACGATCCGCGCCTGGGTCCGCGAGCCCGCCGACTGAGGCCAGGGCCGCGCCGGGTCCGGGAGTACGCCAGATGCGCGGCTCCCGGATCCGGTCACAGATCAGCCGAGGTCGACGATCGCGGCCACCGGGCCACCACCCTCGGGACCCTGGTGGGCCGCGGAGACCGAGACGAAGACGGCCGGGTCGCCGGTGACGGCCGCGGTGACGCCGCCGACGCAGGCCTTGATCTGGCGGTGCCAGTGCACGTCGGAGTCGTCGAGCATCGCGTTGCGGCGCCCCCGGACCTCGCCGTCCTGGCTGGCCTCGCACTTGAGGAAGACGTTGACCAGCTTGCCGTCGAGGTCGCTGGTGCGCGGCCGGTCCGGCAGCTCGAGACCGGCGTTCTTGATGGCGTCCCAGATGCCGTCCTGGTCGAGCGCGTCGTTCATCACCGAGTGGCCGATGCGGTAGCGGCCGCCCACACCACGGGCGTTGCCGACCACGACGACCTGCGCCTGGTCGAGCTCGACGCCCGAGGAGCACGAGGCGACCGCCGAGTACAGCTCGCGGCTGTGCATCACGTCCGCGTCGGTGGGCATCTCGATCTCGCCGAGGGCGACGGCGATGCCGAGCGCGGTGACGCCGTTGGAGAGGTCCATCGACTCGTGGGTGTGCTCGGTCCACACCGTCTTGCCCCGCGACTTGGCGTCCCGGATGGTGTTGATGGTGAGCAGCGGGGTCTTGGTCTGGACGTAGTGCACGTCGGCCGGGTCGGTGATGCCGGCGCGCTCCATGGCGATCTTCACCGCGTCCGCGACCTTCTCGATCATCGGGGTGCGCCCGATCTCCTCGGGGAGGAGCTGCTCGCTCATCGCGAAGCCGACGGTGAGCCGCGGCTCGTCGCTCGCCTCGGTGCTCTCCTCCGGCAGGGTGGCGAAGATGGTGGCGTGCGGGCTGATCACACCGTCGGTGCCGCCGGACCACACGATCGGGATCTCGCGCACCTCCTCGGCGGAGCGGCTGCCCTTGCCGGCGATGACCTCGCGGAAGGCCCGGTCGGCGATGATCCGGGTGTAGTCGTTCACCCCGCCGTTGCCCTCGGTCTTGCCGATGATGGCGACGACGCGGTCGGCCTCCATCACGCCGTCGTCGATGAGCTTGGCGAGCTCGCTGGCGTCGGCGACGGAGTGGATCGGGACCTTGCGTACTTCGATGGCTGCGGGCACGTCCGCTTCCTTCCTCTTCGGTGGTGCCTCTTCGGTGGTGCTGGGTCTGGGTGTGGCTGGTCTCTGGCGCTCAGCCTCGTACGACGCGGGTGCCGAGGTGGCCCTCGATCGCCTGGGCGATCCGGGGCAGCGACGTGATGATCCCGGTGCCGCCGGTCTGCTCGGCGAAGCGGGTGACCGCCTCCACCTTGGGGCCCATCGAGCCGGCTGCGAAGCCCTGGTCACGAGCGATCGACCGCATCTCCTCGGCCGTCACCTCACCGATCGGGCGGGCGTGCGGGGTGCCCCAGTCGGTGACCGCGGAGTCGACGTCGGTGGCGATCACCAGCACGTCGGCGTCGATCTGTCGGGCGATCAGGGCCGCGGTGAGGTCCTTGTCGATGACCGCCTCGATGCCGTGCAGGCTGCCGTCGGCGTGGCGGACCGTGGGGATCCCGCCGCCGCCCGAGCAGACCACGAGGTAGCCGTGGGCGAGCAGGGTGTCGGCGGCCGGGCCGTCCAGGCACTCCAGCGGCTCGGGCGAGGCGACCACCCGGCGCCAGCCGCGGTCCGGGACCTCGACGTACTGCTGGCCGTGCTCGATCATCACCTCGGCCTCCTCCTCGGGGAGGTAGCGGCCGATCGGCTTGGTGGGGTCGGCGAAGCCGGGATCGGCAGCGTCGACCAGGGTGCGCGAGACCAGGACCGCGGGGCGGCAGTCGCTGCCGCGGCGCTGCAGCGCCGCATCGAGCGAGCTGAGCAGCAGGGTGCCGATGGTGGCCTGGGTCTGGGCGCCGCACCAGTCCAGCGGGACCGGCGGGACGGTGGCGGCGGCGAGCTCGTTCTTCAGCAGCAGGTTGCCCACCTGCGGTCCGTTGCCGTGGGTGAGCAGCACCGCGTGGCCGGCGGCGACGAGGTCCGCGATCGGCTCGGCGGCGGCTGCCACCGCGGCCTCCTGGTCCTCGGGGCGGGCGCGACCGTCGGAGGCCGTCATGGCGTTGCCCCCGAGGGCGATCACGATCCGCATCCCCCGAATCTAGGGTCCGCGGCCCGCGAAGGCACCGGCAGCATCGACCAAGGCATCCCGGGATCGTCGGCACTATCTGCCAACGTGAAAGCACGCGGGTGCACCCGGCCGCCACGGTGCCAGGATGGGGAGATGGAACGCGTGCTCGGCGTCGGCGGCTACTTCCTGCGCGCCTCGGACCCGGCCACCCTCGGCGCCTGGTACCGCGACGTCCTCGGCCTGGACGCCGACGAGCACGGCCTGTGGCGGCCGGAGCCCGGGCTGACGGTGTTCGCGACGTTCGAGACCGACACCGACTACTTCGGCACTCGCGACCAACAGGTCATGATCAACTTCCGGGTTCGCGACCTCGACGCGATGCTCGCCCAGCTGCGCGGCGCGGGTGCGGACGTGGCCGACGAGACGCAGGACATGGCGGGCGTCGGCCGGTTCGGCTGGGTCACCGACCCGGAGGGGAATCGGATCGAGCTCTGGCAGCCGGCCTGACGGTGCCCAGATCAGTTCTCCCTGGCACCGACGGCTCGAGCGACGGCCGCGTAGGTGTCGCGGGTGATCGGTGACGCCTTGCTGTCGGTGAGCAGCGGCCACAGTCCGACATCGAGGTGGTAGTCCCACGCGCGTGAGCACCCGTCGTGGCAGTCGAGCTCGGGCGTGAGGCCCAGGTGCGTGAACTGAACGCGCGTGCCCTCCTCCCTCGGCTCGAGGTCGATGACGATCCTGGTGCCGACCCAGTCGACGATCTCGTGCTCGTGTCCCGTCTCGCGGACCTGCCAGGCGATGCACTTCCCGGGCACCGACTCGACGACCTCGAGCGCGCAGTGGTGCAGCCCCGGGACGTCGACGACGCTGATGTCCCCCAGCTCTCCGGTGGCCCCCTCGATCATGGCGTTCCACCACATGTCGAGCTGGCTCGCACGGTCATGTGCCTCGGCCGGAGCCAACGGGACGGTGAAGCTCTGGCGATAGCTGGTGTCGCTCATGTCGGTGCTCCCCTTCGAAGTACTTGCGTGATGCAAGTGACCCTAGCCACGTTGACTAGCATCATGCAAGCGTCGCCGGTAGGCTCGGTGCCGTGCTGGGGCGGATGTACGAGCGGGAGAACTGCTCGGCAGCGCGCGCGCTGGAGCTGGTGGGTGAGCGGTGGAGCCTGCTGATCATCCGCAACGCCGCCTTCGCCGGCATGACCCGCTTCTCGGAGTTCGAGAGCCGCCTCGGCGTGGCGCCGAACATCCTGGCCAAGCGGCTCGCGGACTTCGTCGCCGACGGACTCATGGAGATCGAGGACACCGGCGCGGGACCGCGTGGGCGCAGCTACCGACTCACGCCGAAAGGTCGTGAGCTGGGCGAAGTCGTCATGGCACTCACCGCGTGGGGAGATCGATGGGTCGCACCCGAGGGCCCTCCGGTGGTGTACGAGCACCAGGGATGCGGCGGCACCGCGACCGTGACCACCAGCTGCACCGATTGCGACCAGCACCCCGACGTCGGCCAGGTCGCCGCACGGCCGGGGCCGGGTGCCACCGCCGAGCAACGCGCCGCCATGCTGGCACGTCGGACCCCCTAGCTGGCGCTCACGCCAGGGAGTCCGCCACGCCTGCTGGCGAGTCGGGACATGATGGCGGGGTGAACGGAGTGGAGACGCTGCAGGGACGGGATGTCCTCCTGGTGCCTGTCGCCACGGAGCACGTGCCGGAGCTGCGGCGCATCCTCGCTACCGAGCAGGTGCGCGCGCGATGGCCGACCGAGGGCGCCGCGTCGGAGTGGCCGTTCGACGACCCGTCAGCCGTCCGCTTCACCGTGGTGGTGGACGAGGCGGTGCGCGGGATGGTGCAGTACGCCGAGGAGGACGAGCCCGATTACCGCCACGCCTCGATCGACATCTTCCTCGACCCCGCCGTCCACGGACGGGGCATCGGCCGCGACACCGTGGCCACCCTGGCCCGCCACCTGGTTCGCGATCGCGGACACCACCGTCTGGTGATCGATCCCGCGGCCGACAACGAGCCGGCCATCCGCTGCTACGCCGCCGTTGGCTTCCGGCCGGTCGGGGTCATGCGCCGCTACGAACGTGACGCCGACGGGGCCGGATGGCACGACGGTCTGCTCATGGACCTGCTCGCCGAGGAGCTCGACCGACCCACCTGACCGCTCGCCCCGCCGGTCAGGACCGTGGTCCGTCGGCCTGCGCTGCCGGTCGCTGGGCGAGACCGTCGAGCACCAGGTCGAGCCCGCACTCGAACTCATCGGCGACGTCGTAGCCGGGTCGCAGGGCGTGCTCGAGGGTGAACTCGCGGACGTAGAGCAGCTCGCCCCCCGGCAGCGCGGCCACGACCTGTCGTCCGAGAGTGGCGAGGTCCTGCCCCGGCTCGAACGGCAGGCTCAGCTCCTGCACAGGAAGCCGTACAGGTGCGCGTCGAGGACGGCGAAGGCGTGCCCGGTCAGGGCCAGCGAGAACCCGGCCTCGCGCAGGCAGCCGATCACCGCGTCGTGGTGGGCCAGGGTCTCGAGCCCGGCATGGCGGCGGGAGTCCATCAGGCCGACTGCCCACGGATGTCGCTTGAGCACGCCGCGAGCGGTCGTCCCGCGACGACGCAGCTCACGGCGCCACTCGGCTCCGGGCACCGGCGTGTGGAAACTCCGCGAAGGCCGGGTGGCGGCGGCCGGAGGCACGGTCCACCTGTCGGGGAGCTCCGGGCCCCGCGTGCACGTGGTGCTCACGTGGTCCGGGTCCTGCTCGCCGATCATCGCGTCCCGCTCGGCGGCCTCGCAGGCCCTCGTCCGTGGTGTGCTCGCCGCGCTGCTCGACCTGGAGCCGGAGGTGAGGTCGCTGATCGTGACCACCTTCGGCCGACCGGGCTACGTACGCCGCCCTCGACGCCGGCGCCGCTGCCTTCCTGATCAAGGACACCCCCGCCCGCGAGCTCGCCGACGCCGTACGACGCGTGCACGCCGGCGTGCGGGTGGTGGGTCCCGGGGCTGGCGACCGAGTCGCTGATGACCGGACCGTCGCCCCTCACCCCACGGGAGTCGGAGATCCTGTCGCCGGCGCTCGACGGCTCACCCGTCGCGGTGATCGCCGCGCGGGCCCACCTCTCCCTCGGGACTGTCCGCAACCACCTCTCGGCCGCGATCGGCAAGACCGGCGCGTCGACCCGGACCGAGGCAGCGCGGGTCGCCCAGTCGAACGGGTGGATCTGAGCGCAGTCAGTAGCAGTTGTCCCCCGGATCGCGACGCGGGACGAAATACCTGTCACCGTGCGCGGTGTGCTCGCCCATCGATGGGTCCCAGGACATCGCCTGGCTGCCCGCAGCAGTCTTGACGAAGCGCTCGTCGCCGTTTAAGCCCAGGCACTCGGGCCCAGCAGCCTCGTACAGATCGGTCAAGTCGTCGTCGGGCACGCCCATGCCGGTGTCGTCGTGGACGACGACCTCCCCGGACTCCAAGTCGACAATGACGGTCGACCGCGGAATCCCCTCGGACTTGTCGAGGAAGCCCAGGTACCGGCCGTCCTCAGACACCCTGAGCCATCGGCGCGAAAGCCCGGGGAGCGCGGCCTGCTGCCGTCAGTCACCCGGATGACATCCGAGTGACCCGGCCGAAGTAGATCCGCTCTCTTGCCTCCAGCATCGACCGAAGGGGCCTACCGGTGCGGATCCTCCGGTCACCGACATGAATGGTGTTGCCGACCGCCCAAAGCACCGCGTCAGCGGCGAATGGGCCATCGCGAGATCGGACAGCTCCTGACCCGATGCGTCGGTGATGGCGGGCATGCCGACAGCGCGAGGCCGAGGGCACCGCCCACCTTCGTCATAGACATGGCTTTCTCTCGACACGCAACATGAGTGATGGCGTTCTCCGGAGTGCTCCGCGACGTGTGGCGCTGGGCGCTTCGCCCGGTCTTCGTGCTGCTCGTGGCGGCAGTCCTCCTCAGCGAGGCGACCGCGGTGGCGGTGCTGGCCTGGGCCCAGACTGGCCATGGGTTGAGACCGGCTCAGCCGGTGGAGACGCGTGCTACTGCTGTCCTTGCCGCCGCCTCCGACCACCCGGACGCGCTCCAGATTGTGGCGTTAGGCGACTCCTACATGTCGGGGGAAGGCACGGGGTCCTACCTGGCCGGCACCGACCGCGGCCCGGCGGTGAACTCGTGTCGTCGATCACCGTTCGCCTACCCGGTGCTGCTGGCGAACAACTTGCGCGACCATCCGGTGACGGCGCCGGACGGGACCCCGGCGTACTCGGGTGTCCATCTCACGTTCGCAGCGTGCTCCGGGGCGACGACGGTCAACATCGGCAGCAACTTCACTGACCCGGACGCCCATCCCGTCAAGCAGTTCCCCCAGGTCGACCTGCAGATCGAGTCGCTGGAGGAGCACCCGAACGCCGATGTGGTCCTGCTCAGCGTCGGCGGCAACGACGCGGGGTTCTCGAAGACTGTGCTGACCTGCAGCGGTCATTCGACGTCTCGGACGTGCGAGCAGCTGGCCGGGCCGTGGCTGGAGACCGTAGTGACCAACGGCAAGGGGGCGCCCGTCGGAGCCGACGGACTGACCTACCTGCTGCCGAAGCTGCGTGACGTCATGGACCAGATCAGGACCATCGCGCCCCACGCCCGGTACTACGTGACGACCTACCCGATGCCGACCGCAGCGACCTCCTGCCATCGCGACGGACTCTCCGAGGCGGAAGTGAATTTCCTGCGAGACGTGTTCTTGCCGGCGGTCAACCGAGTCATCGAGTTCGCCGGCTTGGCTGAGGGGTTCGAGCTGGTCGACCTGACCGACGCGCTGCAGGACCGTGGCTTGTGCACCGGAGACGATGGGACGAACGGCGACGCCATCAACGGTTGGCTGGGTCAGCTCAACGACGACTTCACGCTCGACCCGAACCAGCTCCTGCGGGGCAGCTTCCACCCAACCGCGGCCGGACACGCCCTGATGGAGCAGATCCTGGAGGCGCAGGTGCGGGAGGGGTTGTCGAGGCCGGCCCCCAACGTTCCGGCCCAGGATGAATGCCCGGGTATCCCGCCCGGTGTCCCGGGAGGCCCTCCGACCCCGCCGCCGAACCTGCCGCCGCCGCCCGTCAGCTCCAGCCTCACCTCGACCGCGGCGAATGTTCCTTCGGAGTGCGCGTTTCCCGATGACCTGCCTCCCTCGGAGTGGACGGTGATGCTCGGGGTCTACTGCAACCAGGGAGGCATCACTTGGGAGTGTTCGCTCCCCCGTCCCGGTGAGCCGACCCCGAGCCCGCCAATCCAGGTGCCGGGCGGGCCACCACCAGGTCTCCCGCCTACCATCTCCAGGCTGAGGGACAACCACTGTGTCGCCGAGCGCGACGTGTTCTACGACGACTTCGCGATCGAGGACCACCCCACCTCCACCATCACAGCGCTACCCGGCTCGAGCGTCTGCGTGGCCAAATTCGAGCAGGCGTGGACCCAGGTGCCCGTCGGTGCGGACGGCACCGCCGAGCTGGACCAGGGCGACGTCGTCGGTGGCCTGGGAGGACGGCGCGACGTGCTCTATCGCTCCGCCGTCGACGGTCAGTGGGTGTGGCAGATCCGCTGGCCCGAACCCACCACCGCACCGAGCACTCTCAACGAGTTCGAGGCCTGGACCGGGTCGCGGGCGCTCGGAGGCATGATCAACAGGATCCACAACCTGCCCGCGGTCCCCCTCCTGGCCGTCGCGGTCGTCGCGGCCTACCTCATCGGTCTCGGCCTGGACCGCCGTATCCGCCAGGCATTCGGGGTCGCGCCCTAGATCCAAAAGGAACAGGACAATGAAATCGAAGACCGTTACTGCCGTGGCCGCCGCCGGCTTTGTCGGCCTTGCTCATCTGTCCGGCGCCGCTCGGGGCCTGGAACGCGAGTTCTCGCCAGGGCTGGCCAAGGCCTCGTTCAATCTCTTCCACATCGCCGCCGAGGAGGTGGGCTCGCCGGCCGCCCGTGCAGCGATCACGGAGACCCTGAAGGGCAGCCCCGCGGAGCAAGCCGCGGCCCGGGCGGCATGCGCCGTGCTCAATGCCGGCATCCAGGGATCGCAGAGCCAACAGGCGTGGGAGCTGCACATTCGCGACCAGATCCCGGACCTCCAGGAGTCACTACCTGGCGTGGACCAGGCGGTCACCTTCCTGTCCACGAGGCTGGTCGGGGTGACGGAGTACCACCAGCTATGGGTCTATGCGTGCCACGGCAAGTTCTGATGGTTGCGACTGTGATCGAGCGATCGATCGAACGCCCACTTGTTGCATCGAGCAAGAAGCTCGAGATGCCGCTCCCACGCCCGCGCTGGCCACCGCCCACCTGGGGTGGCGCCCCTTCGACGACGCGGACGCGGAGGCCCTGGGTGCGATGCACAGCCGTCTCGGGCTCGTGGGTCGTCGGGCTGCTCATGCGGCGACGGCCGTCGTCCTAGCGGGTCGCCCCGTCGAACGGGTGGATCTGAGCGCACCCGGTCGCGCCCGAGGCGGCCGGGTGCCGGAGCTCGATGTGGCCGGCGGTCTCACCGTCACGACACCGACCCGTCGGCGGGCTCGGCCGGCTCGTGGCTCGCGTCGATGACACAGAACAGGTTCCCGTCCGGGTCGGCCAGGACGACGAAGTCGGCATCGTCGGGGTACTCCCAGTCGACCCGCTGCGCACCGAGGGAGACGAGACGGTCCACCTCGGCCCGTTGCTCTGCTTCGTCGGCGGCCCACAGGTCGAGGTGGGTCCGGTCGTCCTCGTCGAGATGCAGTCGTGGACCCGGTCCGTGGGCCGGCTCCAGGAACGCCGGATTGTCGGGGTGGCTCACATATCCCAGCGCTCCCGACCAGAACGCAGCAGCCCGGTCGATGTTCGACACCTGCAGCACGAGCGACCCCACGGTGAGCATGCGGGCAACGCTCGCACGTCGAGTTGCCCGGGACAACGCCCCGGGGGTGGGCACGCCCGGAGAGCGCGGACGTGACCTCTCTAGGGAGCGACCAACCGGTGCTGGTAGGCGAAGATGACGGCCTGGACCCGGTCGCGCAGGCCCAGCTTCATCAGCAGCCTTCCGACGTGTGTCTTGACCGTCGTCTCGGACACGAAGAGCTCGGTCGCGATCTCGCGGTTGGTCAGGCCCTCGGCGAGCAGCCGGAGCACCTCGAGCTCGCGTGCCGTCAGCGTCGCGATCCGGTCGCCGGACTCCGGGTCCCCCACCCGCGGCCGAGCGACGAACGACTCGATCATCCGCCGCGTGACCGACGGCGCCAGCAGCGACTCACCCGCGTGCACGGCCCGGATCCCGGCCACCAGCAGCTCCGGCCGGACGTCCTTGAGCAGGAACCCGCTGGCCCCCGCTCGCAACGCCTCGTAGACGTACTCGTCCATGTCGAAGGTCGTCAGCATCACCACGCGCGCCTGGCAGGCCGGATCGGCGGTCAGCGCCCGGGTCGCCGCGATCCCGTCGACACCCGGCATCCGGACGTCCATCAGGACGACGTCCGGGGCCAGAGATGCGGCCAGGGTGACGGCCTCGCCGCCGTCGGCGGCCTCGCCGACCACCTCGAGGTCCGGCTCGATCTCGAGGATCATCCGGAACCCGGCCCGCACCAGCGCCTGGTCGTCGACCACGAGCACCCTGATCGGCTCGCGGTGGTCGGTCCCGTGGCTGGTCATGCCGGTTCCAGGGGCAGCGTCGCGACCAGCTCGAAGCCCCCCTCGGGCCGGGTCCGTGCCACCAGCGAACCGCCGTACACGGCCACCCGCTCTCGCATGCCGAGCAGGCCGGTGCCGCCCTCCTGCCGCCCCCCGTCGGGGGTTGCCTGACCGTCGTCGCACACGCTCACCTCGAGCCGGTCGTCCTCGTAGCTCACGACCACCTCGGCACCGTGCGGCCGGTGCGCGTGGCGCAGCGAGTTGGTGAGGCCCTCCTGGACGAGGCGGTACGCCGTGAGGTCCAGCCCCGGAGCGAGCTCGCGCGAGGGGCCCGTCACCGTGAGCGACACCGGCAGGCCCGAGCCCCGGAACTGCTCCACCAGGCGACCCAGCTGTGAGAGCCCGGGCGGGGGTTCGAGCTCGGGCGAGTCACCCTCCTGTCGGAGGACACCGACCATCCGGCGCATCTCGGACAACGCCGAACGACCGACCGTCTCGACCGTCTCCAACGCCTCGCGCTCGACCACCTGGTCCGCTCGCAGCCGCCGGCGTACGGCGGAGGCCTGCACCGTCATCACCGAGACGCTGTGCCCGATCACGTCGTGGAGCTCCCGGGCGATCCGGCTCCGCTCCTCCGCGACCGCGTGCGAGGCACGCTGCTCCCGGTTGATCCGGCGTTGCTCGGCGTTCAGGCGCGCGCCCCGCACCAGCGCACCGAGCAGCCAGGCGATCACCGCCGGGCTCATCCAGACCAGCGCTGAGACCTGCTCGCCGAAGCTGCCGGTCATCGGATCGAGCGCCGTCCAGGCGACGTGCAGGGCCACGGTCAGGACCAGCCCGAGCCAGGAGCGCCGGCGGTCCAGCTGGTTGGCGACCGTGTAGGTGGCGATGACCGGTGCCAGCGCGACGCTGAACCCCTCGGGGGAGCCGACCAGGGCGAACTCGACGACGCTGACGACGACCATCGCCGTCAGGCAGGCCAGCGGCCGCCAACGGCGACCCACCAGCAGGGCCGCGGTCACGGCGTACAGCAGCGCCTGCACCCACAGCGGCCCCTGACGGTGGGTGGAACCGACCCCCGACCAGGCCTCGAGCTGGCCGAGCACGCCGACCGCCACCGCGAGGGTGATGTCGAAGGCCCAGTTCCGGCGGCTCACCCCCCGACGGTACTGCCGACGAGCGGACCCGGCGTCCTCCTTCAGGACGACGCCTGGGTCGTGCTGGGGTCCACCGAGGTCGTGCTCGTGCAGGACGACGCGGACGTCTGCCTGGCTGATGGCGGCGGTCGGAACCGCGTGGTCGGCCAGGACGAGAGGGCGGCTCGGGCCGGGACCGCGGTGCTCAGAGCCAGTCGACGTCCGCGACCGCCGCCCCGCCGCTGAGCCGGGCATACCCGGGGCCACGGTCGAAGAACGCCTGCTCGGGCCTGGCCTCGGCGCGGACCGCGCGGGTGCGCTCGGTGGCCTCGGGGTCGTAGGAGAGGTCGTCGTCGTCCGCGGAGCCGGTGAGCACCACGCCGTAGTCGTCCAGCGCCGCGTCCGGGGAGACCTTGCGCCACACCACGTCGCGGACCACGAGGTCGGGGTCGCGGACCAGCGGGTCGCCCCAGCCGCCACCGCCGGTGGTCCGGATCCGGATCACCTCACCGGCCTTGACCGGCTCGTCGTCGGCGAGCGCCTCCACCTCGCGCTCGTTCGGTCCGCCCGGGTCGATGGTGACCTCGAACGGCCGCCCGGCCAGACCGCCCTTGACGCCCCAGCAGGCCAGGATCGAGCGGTCCGCGATCGACATGAAGTGGCCGTCCTTGAGCATCCGGATGTGCTTCTCGTAGCCCAGGCCGCCGCGGTACTGCCCGGCGCCGCCGGAGTCCATCGCCAGGCCGAGACTCTCGACCAGGAACGGGAACCGGGACTCGGTGAACTCGCTGGGCAGGTTCCGCGAGTCGGGCACGACGTGGATGGTGTCCTCCCCGTCGGCGTAGTAGCGGCCGCCGGAGCCGCCGCCGAGCACCTCGCGCATCAGGTACGGGCGGCCCGCGAGGTCCTCGCCGTACACGCCGGTGTAGCGGATCGTCTCCTGGTCGGCGGGCATCCGGCCGTCCACGGCCTTGGCGACCACGCCGGCCAGCACCCCGAGCAGCCGCAGGATGACGAAGGTCCGGGCGTTCGTCGGCGCCGGGAACTCCGGGGTCAGCAGGGTGCCCTTGGGCGGGAACCGCATCTCGATGAGGGGGACGATCCCCTCGTTGACGTCGAGCTCGGCCATCCGCTCCGGGGTGTCGGCGAGGTTGCGCAGGATCGGCGCCAGCCACTTCTTCAGGAAGACGCCGTCGGAGTAGTCGCCGCAGTGGTTGATCGGCCCCTTGGCCTGCGGCGAGGTGCCGTCGAAGTCGATGACGATCCGCTCGCCGTCGGGGTCGTCGGCCGCGGTACGGGTCAGGGTGATCCGCTGGGTGTGCAGCTGCGGCTCGTCGACGCCGTCGTGCTCGGCGTAGTCCTCCCACACCCAGCTGCCGACCGGGATCTTGGAGAGGATCTCGCGACGGTACGTCTGCGTGGTGCGGTCGATGATCGCGTCGAAGCAGGCCTCGACGGTCTCCCGGCCGTACCGGTCGAACAGCTCCCCGAGCCGGCGCGCCCCCATCAGGCAGGCGGAGCACTCCGCGTCCAGGTCGGCGGCCAGCGACTCGGGCATCCGCGAGTTGCGGGTCATGATCGCCAGCGCCGCGCGGTTCGGCACCCCGGCGTCCCACAGCTTGATCGGCGGCACCATCAACCCCTCCTCGAAGACCGAGGTGGCGTGGCTGGGCATCGAGCCGGGGACGGCTCCGCCGATGTCGTCGTGGTGGCCGAAGGCCTGCACGAAGGCGACCACCTGGGGGCCGTCGCCGGAGTCGTGGAAGACCGGGACGGTGACGCAGAGGTCGGGCAGGTGGCCGATGCCGCCCTCGGACTCGTAGACGTCGTTGTGGAAGAAGACGTCGCCGGGCTTCATCTGCTCGAGGGGGAAGTCTCGGGCGACCGGGTGCACCAGCGCGCTGTAGGAGCGGCCGGTGAGCTTGCGCAGCAGCCGGTCGTGGATGCCCGCGCGGAAGTCGTGCGCGTCGCGGATCATCGGTGAGCGGGAGGTACGCCCGATGGCGGTCTCGACCTCCATCTCCACCGAGGCCAGGCTGCCCTGGACGATCTCCACGAGCACCGGGTCGGCGGCGGCGCCGGCGTCGGCGGTCAGGGAGCCGAACGGGAACTGGGTAGGTGCCGGGGCCGACGTCATGCCGTCACGTCCTCTCGGGTCACGATCACGTTGCGCTGGGCGTCGATGCGGGCCGTGAAGCCGGGGTGCAGCGGCACGGTGGAGCCGAACTCCTCGATCACGGCGGGGCCGTCGACCGACTGGCCCGGGGCCAGGTCGGGGCGCCAGTAGACCGGGGTGTCGACGTACCCGGCAGTGGGGTCGAAGCAGACCGGGCGACGGCTGGCCGGCTCCGGGGTGCCCGGCGCCTCCGGCACCTCCTCGGTGGCGATGTCGGGCCGCTGGATCGGGCCGATGCCGGAGACCCGCAGGTTCACCCACTCGACCTGCTGGCTGTCGTCGGTGGAGAAGTCGTAGCCGTAGAGGCCGCGGTGCTCGGCGTGGAAGCGACGCGCCACCTCGTCCAGCGTCTCCTGGTCGACCGGCCCCTCGGGCACGGCCACCCGGACCTCGTAGGCCTGCCCGAAGTAGCGCATGTCGGCGGTCCGGGCGAAGCGGTGCTGGTCGGCGCCGAAGCCCTCGCCGTCCAGCGCCCGGGCCGCGCGGTCGGTGAGCTCGTCGAGCACGCCGGCCACCTCGGCCGGCGCGAGGTTCTCGTGCAGGGACACCTGCGTCTGCACGTAGTCGTTCTTCACGTCGACGGTGAGCAGACCGAACGCGGAGACGTTGCCCGGGTTCGGCGGCACCAGCACGGCCCGCAGCCCGAGGATGTCGACCAGCCGGCACAGCAGCAGCGACCCGGAGCCACCGAAGGTGGTCAGGGTGAAGTCGCGGACGTCGAGCCCGCGCTTGACGGTGATCTGGCGCAGCGCGTTCGCCTGGTTCCACGCGGAGATCTCCAGGACGCCGCTGGCGCACTCCTCCGGGGTGATGCCGAGCTTGCCGGCCAGCGCCACGACACCGTCGCGGGCCGCGTCCACGTCGAGCGGGATCTCGCCGCCGAGCAGGTGCGGGGGGATCCGGCCCAGGGTCACGTGCGCGTCGGTGATCGTCACGTCGGCGCCGCCCTTGGCGTAGCACAGCGGGCCCGGGTCGGCTCCCGCCGAGTGCGGGCCGACCTTGAGGGTGCCCTCCGGGGAGAGCCAGGCGATCGAGCCGCCACCGGCGCCGACGGTGACCACGTCGATCATCGGGATCTTGCTGGGGAACGCGCCGACGCTGCCCTCGGTGGTCAGCGTCGGCTCGCCGTCGATGACCACCGAGACGTCGGTCGACGTACCACCGCCGTCACAGGTGAGCACCTTGTCGAAGCCGGCCACCTGGGCGATCAGCGCCGCACCGAGAGCACCGGCCGCCGGGCCGGAGAGGACCGTGGTGATCGGCTGGTGCACGACCTCCTCGGCGGAGAGGACGCCACCGTTGGACTTCATCACGTAGAACGGAACCGTGCGAGGGGCTCCGCCCGCGGAGGAGAAGGCGTCCAGCCGGGTCTTGATGTTGGAGACGTAGCGGGACAGCTTCGGCTTGACCGCGGCGTCGACGAGGGTGGTCATCGCCCGCTCGTACTCGCGGTACTCGCGCAGCACCTCGGAGGAGACCGAGACGACCGCGTCGGGGTGCTCCTCGCGCAGCACCTGCCGCAGCCGCTCCTCGTGATCGGGGTTGGCGTAGGCGTGCAGCAGGCAGACGCCGAGGGTGTTCACCCCGCGGTCGCGGAACCAGCGGGCGGCGGCACGCGCGCCCTCCTCGTCGAAGGGCCGCACCTCGGCGCCGGTGTGGTCGAGGCGACCCCCGATGCCCTTGACCAGGTGTCGAGGCACGATCCGGTCGGGCTTGACCCAGAAGTAGGAGTTGCCGTAGCCGTCAGGCACCGACTGCCGGGCGATCTCGAGCATCGCCTCGTAGCCGGCGGTGGTGAGGAAGCCGAGCTCGTCGACCTTGCCCTCGAGCAGCTGGTTGGTGGCCACCGTGGTGCCGTGGCTGACCGCGGCGATCGGGTCACCGTGGTCGGTGGGCAGCCCGAGCAGCCCGAGCACCTTCTCGACACCGGCGAGGAAGCCGTCGGCGGGGTTGCTCGGCGTCGACGGCGTCTTGGTGGAGACCAGCTCGCCGCTGTCCTCGTCGAAGGCGACCACGTCGGTGAACGTGCCACCGGTGTCGATGCCGATCCTGATCCGACGGTCCTGCGTCACCGGCTGCTCCTTCTGGGGTGGTCTGCAAGTGGCTCGCAGCCCATTCCACCGCGAGCCGGTGCTACGAGCCACGGCATCACCTGCCGTCGGATCGGCGGGGTGTTGTCAGGTGTTGCCAGCCCCGCGAAACGCGGGCCGACGCTCCCCGACGCGGGTGAGCTGCTCGTAGGCCGCGGCGATCTCGAGCAGCCGCCGTTCGCCGGAGGGCGGCGCCACGATCTGGATCCCGACCGGCAGACCCTGCTCGGTGAAGCCCGCGGGAACCGAGATCGCCGGGCAGCCGGTGACCGTGATGAGGTACGCCGAGCGCATCCAGTCCAGGTAGGTCTCCTGGGGACGCCCGTTGATCTGGCTGGGGTACTCCTGGTCCGCCGGGAACGGCGGCACCTGGCTGACCGGCAGCACCAGCACGTCGTGGGACTCGAAGAAGACCCGCATCCGCTCGCCGAGCACGGTGCGCTGGGCGTAGGCGCGCGCGATGTCCGGACCGCTCAGGGGCTCCCCGGCCCGGATGTTGTCGGCCAGCGAGGCCTTGAAGCTGTCGGGGTACGCCGCGAGCAGCTCGGCGTACTTGGCGTGCAGGTGCCAGGCGCGCAGCGTCCGGAAGGTGTCCTCGGCCTCGTGGAGGTCGGGGTACGCCTCCACGACGGTGCCGCCCGCCCCCTCGAGGACCGCGGCCTGCTCGGTGACCACCCGGGCCACCTCGTGGTCGACCTCGAAGGCACCGCCGAGGTCCACCGACAGCGCCACCCGCAGGCCGTTCAGGCCGGCGGCACCCGGTCGGTCCAGCGGCTCGGCGAACACCGAGCCGGGGGTCTCGAGCGCCAGCGGGACCCGGGGGTCCGGGCCGGCCAGCACCGAGAGCAGCAGCGCCAGGTCCCCCACGTTGCGGGCCATCGGCCCGCCCACCGAGGTGGTCTCCCAGAGGTTGCGGTGCGGCCACTCGGGGACCCGCCCCAGCCCGGGGCGCAGTCCGACGACGTTGGTGAACGAGGCCGGGTTGCGCAGCGAGCCGCCCATGTCGCTGCCGTCGGCGAGCGCCACCATCCCGCTGGCCAGGGCGGCGGCCGAGCCACCGCTCGACCCACCGGCCGACCGGCCGAGGTCGTGCGGGTTCAGGGTTGTGCCGAAGATCGGGTTGAACGTGTGCGACCCGGCCGCGAACTCGGGCACGTTGCTCTTCGCCACGATCACCGCGCCGGCCGCGCGGACCCGTTCGACCAGCAGCTCGTCGCGCTCGGGCACGTGGTCGGCCATCACCGGTGAGCCGTACGTCGTGCGCCACCCCGCCACCGCGTGGGTGTCCTTCACCGCGTAGGGCAGCCCGTGCAGCGGGCCCACCTCCGCGCCACCGGCCAACCGCTGATCGGCCTCGGCAGCCTGAGCCCGGGCCTTCTCGGGGTCGATGCTGACCAGCGCGTTGACGAGCGGGTTGACCTGCTCGATCCGGGCCAGGTGCAGGTCCAGCAGCTCACGCGCGGAGATCTCCCGGGCGCGGACGGCGGCCGCCATCGCCCGGGCGGTGCTGAAGTGGTCGAGCCCGGCCACCTCGCTCACGCCCGGCGACGAGCGGCCCAGGCTCCCGCCAGCACCCCGGCGAGGACCAGGCCGCCGCCGACGAGGACGCCCTGGAGGAAGTCGCCTCCGGGCAGCCCCGCCGCCGCAGCCGGGCGCGCCGGGGCGGTGAACGTGGTAGCCGCCGCGGCGGGGGTCCCCTCGGTTCCGCCGCCGGCGACGGCGGTCGCCGTCGGGGCCGGGGTGGGCTCGGTACCGGTGAGCACCCCGTTGATCGAGGAGAAGAACTCCCCGGCGAGCCGCTTGCTGACCGAGGTCAGCATCCGCTGCCCGACGCCGCCGATCATCCCGCCGGCGACCGCGTCGGCGTCGTAGGCCAGCGTCGTCGTCCCGTCGCCGTTCTCGGTGAGGCTCACCTTCACGTCGGCCTGGATGGTGCCGGGCGAGCCGGCGCCGGAGGCCGCCAGCACCAGCGACTCGTGCTCGTGCAGGTCGGTGAGCCGACAGGTGCCGGAGTAGGTGCCGCGGATCGCGGCGACCCCGGCGGTGACCGTCATGTCGTAGGAGTTCTCCCCGGTGGTCTCCAGCCGCTCACAGCCGGGGATGGTGCGCACCAGCACCGCCGGGTCGAGCATCGCGTCCCAGACCTTGTCGACGGGCGCCTGCAACAGGGCCTCTCCAGCGATCTTCATGACGTGGGTCCTTCCTGGGTGGGGGTCTGCTCGTGGAGCAGTCGGAGCTCGAAGAGCTCCGAGGGTGAGATCGGCATCGAGGTGATCGGGAAGCCCTCGGCGTCCTCGATCGCGGAGGCGAAGACGGCGGCGGACGGGATCACGCCGGCCTCGCCGGCGCCCTTCAGCCCGAGCGGGTTCAGCGGCGACGGCGTCTCGAGGTGGTCGATCTCGATCGTCCTCGGGACCTCGGTGACGTAGGGCATCAGGAAGTCCATGAACGAGGCGTTCTGCAGCTGCCCGGCCTCGTCGTAGGCCATCCGCTCGTACAGCGCACCCCCGACGCCCTGGGCGACGCCGCCGTGGATCTGGCCCTCGACGATCAGCGGGTTGATCAGGTTGCCGCAGTCGTGCACGACGGCGTACCGCAGGATCGTGATCTCCGCGGTCTCCGGGTCGGTCTCCACGACGACCGCGTGCATGCCGCTGGCGAACGTCGACCGGGGCGGGGAGTAGAAGTCCCTGCCCTCGAGCCCCGGCTCGTCGCCCTCGGCCACCGGAGGCTTCGTGGGGTCGCCGACCGCGAACTGCGTGGCCGACTTCGACGCCTCGTCGAAGGCGTACCGCAGCGGGTTGGACAGCACCGCGACCGTGCCCAGCGCGATCCGGCTGGCCGGCGCGCCCTTGACCTGGACGACGCCGTCGACGATCTCGAGGTCCTCCGGTGTCGTCTCCAGGGCGTCCGCGGCGATCCGCAGGGCCTTCTCCCGGGTCTTGCGCGCGGCCAGCGCCACCGCGGAGCCGCTCATCACCGCCGCGCGGGAGGCGAACGTGCCGACGGCGTACGGCATCCGGCGGGTGTCGCCGGTGACCACCTCGACGTCGTCGAAGGGGACGCCGAGCTCGTCGGCCACGATCTGGGCGAACGCGGTCTGGTGGCCCTGCCCCTGGCTGGTCAGGCCGATGGCGACCTTGACCTTGCCGGAGGTCTCGATGTGGACGTGCCCGCCCTCGTACGGTCCGACGCCGGTGCCCTCGACGTAGCAGGCCATCCCGATCCCGACCCGGCGTCCCTCGGCACGGGCCTCGTCGCGGACCCGCTCGAAGTCGTCCCAGCCGACCAGCGCCTTCAGCTTCTCCAGCGACGCCGGGTAGTCGCCGGAGTCGTAGATCAGCGGACGGCCGTCCTGGAACGTCAGGCCGTGGTCGTAGGGGAACTCGTCGGGCTGGATGAAGTTGGAGGCGCGCACCTCGGCGCGGTCCTTGCCGAGGTAGCCGGCGATGGCGTCCATCGTCCGCTCCATCGCGTAGACACCCTGGGGCCGGCCGGCGCCGCGGTACGGCGTGACGATCACGGTGTTGGTGTAGAGGCTGTCGAAGACGACCCGGTAGTTGTCCGGCTTGTAGGGGCCGAGCAGCTGGGTCGAGGTGATGATCGGGACGATCAGCCCGTACGGCGTGTACGCGCCGTTGTCGTGCCAGAACCGCACCGAGAGCCCCAGCAGCCGACCGTCGTCGTCGAAGCCGACCTCGATGTGCTGGACCTGCCCGCGCTCGTGTGCGGCGGAGATGAAGTGCTCCCGGCGGTCCTCGATGAACTTCACCGGCCTCCCGAGCGTCCGGGCCGCCATCGGCACCAGGAGCTCCTCGGGCCAGGGGTGCACGATCTTGACGCCGAAGCCACCACCGACGTCGGGGGTGATCACGTCGACCTGCCCGAGGTCGAGGCCGAGCTTCGCGGCCACGGCTGCCCGGACCCCGGTGGAGGTCTGGGTCGAGGTCCACACCTGCATCCGGTGTGAGTCGGTGTCCCAGCGGGCGACGGTGCCGCGGCCCTCCATCGGCATCGACGCGCTGCGCTCGATCGTCAGGTCCAGGCTGAGCCGGTGCGGGGCCGCCTCGATCGCCGCGTCGGCGTCGCCGTGGGACTGCTCCATCCGGGCCGCGAGGTTGCCGGGGACGTCGTCGTGGACGAGGAGGTCGCCGTCGCGGGCGTTCTCGATCCCCACGACCGGGGGCAGGATGTCGTAGTCGACCCGGATCCGGCCGACGGCGTCCTCGGCGACGTACCGGTCCACCGCGACGACCATCGCGATCGCCTCGCCGACGTAGTTCACCTCGTCCCTGGCCAGCGCGTACTGGGTGCGGCCGTGAGTCAGCGCCGGGTGCGGGATGAGCAGCGGCAGCGGCTCCGCCATCGCGCCGGTCAGGTCCTCGTGGGTGTAGACGGCGACGACCCCGTCGACGTCGAGCACCGCGTCGACCTCGATGCCCAGGATCCGGGCGTGCGCGTGCGGGCTGCGCAGGATCGCCGCGTGCAGCGCCCCGGGCATCAGGTCGTCGACGTACTGGCCGATGACCGCGCACCAGCCGGTCGTCCTCGACCCGCTGGACCTTCTGGCCGAACAGCTTGGTGGTCATGCGCCGTCACCTGCCTGGACGCCGCCCTGGACCCGGGCGATCTCGGCGGCACGGGTGACCGAGGCGACGATGTTCTGGTAGCCGGTGCAGCGGCACAGGTTGCCGGCGATCATCTCGCGCGCCTCGTCCTCGGTGGGCTCGGGGTTGTCGCGGATGCCGGCGGTGATCGTGGTGAGGAAGCCGGGGGTGCAGAAGCCGCACTGGAGGCCGTGGCACTCCTTGAACGCCTGCTGCACCGGCCCGAGCGCGCCGTCGGGGCGGGCGAGTCCTTCGACGGTCGTGAGCTCCTGCTCCGCGACCGAGACCGCGAAGATCAGGCACGCGCGGACCGGGGCGCCGTCGAGCAGCACCGTGCAGGCGCCGCAGACGCCGTGCTCGCAGCCGACGTGGGTGCCGGTGAGGCCGAGGTCGTGACGCAGGGCGTCGGAGAGCAGCCGGCGAGCGGGGATCCGCACCTGGTGCGCGATCCCGTTGACGTGCAGGCGTACGTCGTGCAGCGCCTCGCCGGTCGCGGGGTCGGTCTGGATGTGGGAGTCGGTCGGGGTCTCGGCGCTCATGCCTCTCCTGCAGTACGTCGGGCGCGGGCGTCGTCGTAGGCCTGTCGGACCACCTGGCGGGTCAGCACCCGGGCGAGCTGGGCGCGGTACGCGGCGGTGCCGTGGATGTCGGCCTCGGGCTCGAGCTTCGTCAGGGCGAGCTCGGCGGCGTCGTTGAGCGTGTGGTCGTCCACGGTGCCGGCGGCGAACACCTCGGACAGGTCGACGACCACCGGGACCTCGTTGACCGAGAGGTAGCCGGCGCGCACCGAGGTGACCGCGCCGGACTCGTCGGCGCGGACCACCGCCGCGACCCCGCACAGGGCGTAGTCGCCGTGCCGGCGGGAGATCTCGTCGAAGCCGACCCCGGCGTCGTCGGTCAGTGCCGGGAAGAACGCCTCGGTGGCGATCTCGTCGGGACGCAGGGTCGTCTCCAACGGACCGAGGTAGAGGTCGGCGGCCGCGATGGTGCGGGTGCCCTGCGTCGAGGCCGCGGTCAGGCGGCCGCCGAGCAGCAGCAGCACGACCGGCATCTCGGCCGCGGCGTCGGCGTGCACGATCGAGCCGACGGTGGTGCCGCGGTTGCGGATGGTCGGGTGGGCGACCATCCGCAACGCCTTCGACAGCAGCGGCTGGACCCGCCGGGCGTCGGCGTCGGCCTCGACGGCGGCGTGCCGCGCCAGCGCCCCGACCCGGACCCCCTTCTCGTCGGTCCGCACCCGGCCGAGCTCGGCGAGGCCGTTGATGTCGACGAGCGCACTCGGGGCGGCCAGGCGCATCGACAGCAGCGGCACCAGGCTCTGACCGCCGGCGAGCACCTTCGCGTGCGGGTCGGCGGCCAGGCTCGCCAGTGCCTCGTCGAGCGTCTCCGGGCGGGTGTACGAGAAGGGGGCGGGCTTCACAGGACCTTGGTCACCTCTCCGGCTCCGAGCTCTTCCTTGCGCCCCTTCACCATGTGGAAGTACCCGATGACCAGGATCGTGCCGAGCGCGATGCCCGAGAGCTCGAAGTCGTCGGTGAACTGCATGGTCACGCCGCCGATGCCCGCGATCAGACCGGCCGACAGGCCCACCAGGTTGACCGGGTTGCCGAAGTCGACGCCGTTCTCCACCCAGATCTTCGCACCGATGAGACCGATCATGCCGTACAGGACAACCGTGATGCCGCCGAGCACGCCGCCGGGGATGGCGTTGACGACCGCGCCGAACTTCGGGCACAGGCCGAGCAGGATCGCGACCAGGGCGGCCACGTAGTAGGCGGCGGTGGAGTAGACCCGGGTGGCCGACATGACGCCGATGTTCTCGGCGTACGTGGTGGTGGGCGACCCGCCGAAGGCGCTGGCGAACGCGGTGGCGATGCCGTCACCTCCGATCGCGCGGCCCATGTACGGGTCGAGGTCGTCGCCGGTCATCTCGGCCACGGCGCGGACGTGGCCGGTGTTCTCGGCGATCAGGGCGATGACGCCCGGCAGGACGAGGAGGATGAAGGTGAGCGAGAAGCTGGGGCCGTGCACGACGGAGACGCCGTCGGCCAGCGTGCCGCTGGGGAAGCCGATCCAGTCGGCCCCGCCGACCGCGTCCCAGTTGACCCGGTCGTGCTCGACGGCCTCGCCCTCGCTGACGGGGGTGACCGAGGTGATCGGCCCGAGGACGTTGTCGGCGAGCCAGGAGAGGGCGTAGCCGAAGATCAGCGCGAGGAACACCGCGATCCGCGACCAGAAGCCGGGCAGCAGCACCGCGGCCGCGACCATGAAGGTGGCGGTGGCGAGCGCGATCCACTGGTCCTGGGGCCAGTAGATGCCGGCCACGACGGGCGCGAGGTTGAAGCCGATCAGCATCACGACCGCGCCGGTCACGGCCGGCGGCAGGATCGCCCGCAGCCACGACGCGCCGGCGACGTGGACGAGCAGGCCCACGGCGGCGAGCACCAGGCCCGCGACCATGATCGCGCCGGTGACGTCGGCGGAGTCGCCACCCTGGCCGCGGATCGCCGCGACGGCAGCGACGAACGACGCACTGGTGCCGAGGTAGCTCGGCACCCGGTTGCTCACGATGAGCAGGAACAGGATCGTGCAGATACCCGAGAACAGGATGGCCAGGTTGGGGTCCAGCCCCATCACCAGCGGGAAGACGAACGTGGCGCCGAACATGGCGACGACGTGCTGCGCGCCGAGGCCGATGGTGCGCGGCCAGTTGAGCCGCTCCATCGGGCCGACGGCCTCGCCCGGCGGCGGCGTCTTGCCGCCGTGCACGACCTTCCACGAAAACATGGTGGACATCTGTGGGCTCCTCGCGAGTCGGGACCGGGGTCCGGTCCGAGTGACGCTAGTGGCGCGGTTCACACCCGAGCACCGGCACGTTGTGACAAGAGGGATGCCGAAGGGCTGGCACACCTTGTCCGCCCCGGGTCGAGGGGGTGTCGGAGACTCAGGCGCGCAGCTTGAGGACCTGGAGGGCGACGGCCACGTCGAGGCGCAGGTGCGGGTCGCTGGTGAACGGACCGAGGATCCGCTCGAGCTTGCTCACCCGGTAGCGCATGGTGTTGTAGTGGAAGTACTGCTGACGGGCGGCCTCGGCGACGTTGAGGTTGGTGTCCAGCAGGATCTGCAGGGTCTCGCGCAGGTCGGCGGCCTCCTCGGTCCCGGCTGCCAGCTCACCGAGCACATCGACGGCGAACGCCCGCACCTCGGCCGGGTCGGGCACCAGCGCGATCAGGCGGTGGACGCCGAGCTCGTCGAAGCGGGTGGTGCCACCGCCGCCCCGGACGCGTCGGCCGACCTCGGTGGCGCGCCGGGCCTGGAGGTAGGCCTCCGGCAGCTGCTCGGGGCTGGTCACCAACCGGCTGACCCCGACGGAGAACGGCCGACGACCGCCGCCGCGGTCGCCGCGCACGGCGGCCACGAGACGGTCGACGCCCCCACCCTCGACTCCGTCGCCGGCACCGGGCGCGGGGGCCGGGCAGGGGACTGGGACTGGGACCAGGGCGACCACCTCGGCGCTGAAGTCGACCGTGGGCACGGTCGGGCGCTGCGACTCGCAGACCTGGCGCCAGGCGGTGGCGAACCGCTCCTGCCAGCTGCGCTGCACCCGGCCGGAGACCGGGGGCTCCTCGGCGCCGCCCGGGTCGAGCTCGGCGGAGATGACGTGCAGCGGGCCGTCGAGCTGCCACCCCAGGCTGGCGGCGTGCTCCACGACGTACGTCCGGTCGCCGGCACGGCCGAGGAACACGTCGCGCAGGAAGTCGCCGCGGTACTTGTTCTCGACCGCGGCGACGGCCTCCTGCCGGGTCACCAGCAGTGCCGCGACGGTGGCGGCGCGCTCCATCGCGACGACGTCGTCGCGGGAGAGCGGCCGGTCGGGGCTGAAGCAGACCAGCCGCGCCAGGTCGGTGCCGCCGGCGACGATCGGCTGGAGCCGTACCTCACCGGCACCCACCGGCGCGGGCCTGGTGCTGGCCCGCTCCACGCGGAACCGGCCGCCGGGTTCGAGCAGGTCGGCCTCCTCCAGCCGGGCCCGCAGCCGGTCCGGCAGGGCGGCAGCGCGCTCGCGGCCGTCGGTGGAGGTGATCAGCACGCCCAGGCCGAGGACCCGGGCGACCTCGGCGGCGATCTGGTCGAGGCTGCCTCCCTCGAGCACCAGCAGGGTGAGCGCCCGGTGCAGCGAGTCGATCCGTTCGAGCACCCCGGCGGTCAGCTCGTTGAGCCGCGCGTACGTCTCGCGGAGCAGGTCGTCGAAGCCGAGCGCCATCGGCAGGCCCAGGACCGGGAAGTCCAGCTCGTCGGCCAGTTCCAGCACCGCAGTGTCGATCGTGTCGACGTACCGGCCGAGCTTGATCCCGAGGCCGGCGACGTCGCGGGCGTGCAGGTCCGCGACCAGCCGGGCGAACGACGCGCCACCGGACCGGTCGTCGGTGCCGGCCAGCGGGAAGCCGGTGGTGACCAGCAGCTCGTGCGGCTTGACCCAGTCGGCGATGTCGGGGACCTCCATCACGTTCACCCCGCTGACGATCCGGTCCAGCCCCCGCTCCCCGGCGAGCACCGTGGCACCCCGCATCCCGTCCAGGGTGAGCACGTCGCGGACCGCGATGCCGTACCCCGGACCCGTTGCGTCGGTGCCTCCGGTCATCGCCGCACCGTACCCCTTCCGCCGCTATCACTTGTTGGCCTCCACCCTGCTCGAGACTTGGCAACACCTGCCATCACCGGTCCCGCCCTGGCCGCACTAGCGTCGAGGGCACCCGGCCGTTCACCGAGCCCGGCCCTGCCGAGAGGACGTATGAGCACCCGTCGACGCCTGGTCGCCGCCAGCCCCGCGCGGGTCGCGGCGAGCCTCGGCGGAGACGTGCGCGTCGTCCCGGTCCTGCACCGCGGGGTCGACGCGGTGTACGTCGACCTCGACGGCGCCGCACTCGGCGTGCTGTCGGCCCGGGCCACCGCGGTGCCGTGCGCGCTGCGCACCGCCGAGCCCCGGCTGCCGCCCGACCTGGTCGCCGCCGGCACCGCCACCGTCGGCGCCGGGCGCCTCACGCTCGACCAGACCGACGTCGTCCCCACCCGCCGCAGCGACCACGCGGTCCCGCGCCGTCAGGGCCGTGACCACGGGGCTGCTCGACACCGCCTCCTCGCCTGCCTCGACGACGTCGATCCCGCCGCGTCGGCCACCCTCGCCGCGGTCGCCGCCGAGCTGCCGGCCGACGCCCTGGACCGGCTGGCCGACGCCGACCCCGCCGCCGTACTGCCGCTGCTCGGCCGGGGCTCCGGGCTCACGCCGGTCGGCGACGACGTGCTCTGCGGCGTCCTGGCCACGCTGGTCTCCGCCGATCGGGTCCCGGCCGACCTGGCCGCCACGGTCCGGCGGCTGGCCCCCGCCCGCACCACGACGCTCTCCGCGACGCTGCTCGACTGTGCGCTGCACGGCGAGGTGCTGCCCGAGTTCCGGCGTCTGCTGCTCGACCTCGACTCCCCCAGCTCTGACCCCGTCCCCTCCCCTGTCACTGGCCCTGTCACGGTCACTGCCCAGTCCGCGGTCGCCCTGCTCCGGGTCGGCCACACCTCCGGCGCCGGGCTGCTGCTCGGCACCACGATCGCCCTCCGTCACCTCGCGTCCAGGAGTCCCACACGATGACCAGTCCGTCGACCAGCGACCAGCGCCAGCACGTCGAGGTGCGCCCCGGCGCGTACGCCGACTCCGTGACCCTGCTCGGCGTCAGCAAGGACGTCGCAGCCACTCCGGGGGTGACCAGCGCCCAGGTCGCGATGGCCACCTCGCTCAACCTCGACGTCCTGGCCCAGATGGGCTTCGACCTGCCGGAGACCACCCCCAACGACATGGTCGTCGCGCTGATGCTCGACGCGGACGGCGTGCTCGAGACCGCCCTGGCCGCTGTCGACGCCGCCCTGGCCGCCTCGACCCGCCGCCGCGGCGGCGGCAGCACGGAGGAGGCCGCCACCCGGACCACCGGTCGGGCGCTGGCCGAGTCCGGCGCCGACCTGGCGCTGATCTCGGTGCCGGGTCAGCACGCGCTCCTGGAGGCGATGGACGCCCTGGACGCCGGCCGCGACGTGATGATCTTCAGCGACAACGTGCCGGTCGAGCAGGAGATCGTCCTCAAGGACGTCGCCACCGAGCGGGGCCTGCTGGTGATGGGTCCGGACTGCGGCACCGCGATGGTCGGCGGCCTGGGGCTCGGGTTCGCGAACGCCACCAACCCCGGACCGGTCGGCATCGTCGCCGCCTCGGGCACCGGCTGCCAGCAGCTGATGTGCCTGCTCGACGCCGCCGGTGTCGGCGTCGGTGCCGCGCTCGGTGTCGGCGGCCGCGACCTGGGCAGCCAGGTGGCCGGCCGCTCCACCCGCGAGGCCCTGCGCCGGCTCGACGCCGACCCCTCGATCGAGCTGGCCGTGGTGGTCTCCAAGCCGCCCGCCCCCGAGGTCGCTGCGGAGCTGCGGGCGTACGCCGACACCCTGTCCACCCCGGTGCAGCTGGCGCTGCTGGGCGCCGGTCAGCCCGACCTCACCGAGGCCGCCGAGGCGGTCCTGACGGCGCTGGGCCGGCCCACCCCGGACTGGCCGGCCTGGGGAGAGCCGGCCGAGCGCGGCGCCTCCGCCGCAGCCGGCAAGGGCTACCTGCGCGGGCTGTTCGTCGGCGGGACCCTCTGCGACGAGGCGATGCTGCTGGCGGCCGCCGAGCTGGGCGGCGTACGCAGCAACATCCCGCTCTCGCCCGAGCTCGCGCTCGACGCGTCGCTGACCGCCGCCGCGCACACGATGATCGACTTCGGCGACGACGCTCTCACCGCGGGGCGGGCGCACCCGATGATCGACCCGACGCTGCGCCTGGACCACCTGGCCCGCGTCGCCGCGGACCCGGAGACGGCCTGCGTGCTGATGGACGTCGTCCTGGGTCACGGCGCGGAACCGGACCCCGCCGCTGCGCTGGCGCCCGCGGTCTGGGGCGCGATCGAGACCGCCCGTGCCGACGGCCGGGAGCTGCCGGTGGTGATCGCCTGCGTCGGCACCGAGGCCGATCCGCAGCAGCTGTCCCGCCAGGCCGCGGTGCTCGCGCAGGCCGGCGCCGAGGTCCACCTGTCCAACGCCCGGGCCACCCGCCGGGCCGTCGCCCTCACCGGAGGCACCCGATGAACCCGACCACCGCACACCCCACGACACACCCCACCACCGGGCCCGCCGCGGTCGCCGCCGCCGGTGTGGACCTGTTCGCGGACGCCGTCGCCGAGCAGGCGGTCGGCGTGACCCGCGTCGACTGGCGTCCGCCGATGGACGGCACCACCGACGACCTGGCCGTGGTGGCCGCCGACCCGCTGCGTCGCGACGCCAATGCCCGCGCGGTGCAGGCGATGCTCGACGTCCAGGGGGTGCTGGTCGACGTGGCGCCGGCCTCACAGCTGCTGGGTCTGGAGCCGGGGCAGTTCCTGCACGCCGGCCCGCCGCTGGCGTGGCAGGACGCGGCGGGTCCGATGCGCGGTGCCCTGATGGGGGCGGCTGCGCTGGAGGGCCTGGTCGACGACCCCGAGGACGCGGTGGCGCTCTTCGAGCGCGGCGACGGGGTGTCGTTCGAGCCCTGCCACCACCGCTCGGCGGTCGGTCCGATGGCGGGCGTGGTCTCGCCGTCGATGTGGATGTTCGTCCTGGAGGACCCGACCAGTGGCCGGCGTACCTACTGCACCCTGAACGAGGGGCTCGGCAAGGTGCTGCGGTACGGCGCCTACGGCCCCGAGGTGCTGGAGCGGCTGCGGTGGATGGCCGACGTGCTGGGGCCGCTGCTGGCCGAGGCGGTGCGCGCGACCGGGCCGGTCGACGTGACCGGGATCCTCACCCAGATGCTCCAGATGGGCGACGAGGCCCACAACCGCAACCGCGCCGGCACGCTGATGCTGCTGCGCGACCTGGCCCCGGCGATGGCGGAGTCGGCGGCGGACCCGGCCGACGTCGCGCAGGCGCTACGGTTCATCGGCGGCAACGACCACTTCTTCCTCAACCTGGCGATGCCGGCCTGCAAGCTCGCGCTGGACGCCGCCCGCGGGATCGAGGGGTCGACGATGGTGGTGGCGATGGCCCGCAACGGCACCGAGTTCGGGATCCAGGTCGCCGGCACCGGGGACGAGTGGTTCACCGGCCCGGCCCAGCTCGCCGACGGCCTGTTCCTCGGCTCGTTCGGACCCGAGGACGCCAACCCGGACATCGGGGACTCGGCGATCACCGAGACCGCCGGGATCGGCGGCTTCTCGATGGCCACCGCCCCCGCGATCGTCCGGTTCGTCGGCGGCACCGTGCCGGACGCGCTGGCGACCACCCGGCGGATGCGGGAGATCACCCTCGCCGAGAACCCGCGCTGGTCGATTCCGATCCTGGAGTTCGCCGGCGCCCCGACCGGCATCGACGTCAGCCTGGTCTGCCGGACCGGGATCCTGCCGCAGATCAACACCGGGATGGCCGGCAAGCAGGCGGGCGTGGGGCAGGTCGGCGCAGGGCTGGTGAACCCACCGGCCGAGATCTTCCCGAAGGCGATGGCCGCGCTGGCACGGCGTACCCGGGAGCGCGCCTGACCGCCAGTCGGCGCATCTTCACACCCACACGACCCCGAGTCGGCCTCTCCTGACAGCGGCACGGGTCCGAGTCGGCGTGTCCCTGGCGTCAGGATGCGCCGACTCGGTGGGGCAACGAGGCCGGTCCGGTCAGGCCGGGACCAACGCAGCGGTGGCGGCAGCCGGCAGCACCCGGGTCAGGGACTCGAGCAGGTGCCGGCCGACCTCGTCGCGCGTGAGACCCGGCACCGCATCGGCGACCCCGCCCACCGAGGCCGGGTCCAGCTCGAGACCCAGCAGGGCGTACGCCGCGCGCAGGGCGTCGGTGATCGCCGGCCCGGCCTGCACCATCACCACGGCGCTGAACAGGAACCCGCCACGCACGATGCGCTGCCCGGTCCCCACCAGCTTGGTCACGCCACCGGCGTTCACGCTGTACTTTCCGTCGCAGTACTCCCCGGGCACCGCCCCGAGCCGGGCGTCCACCCCGAGCTCGCGCAGCGTGTCGGCGAGAGCCTCGCCGAGCGCGACGAACCGGGCCTGGATGTCGGTGCGTGGCTCCGGGTGCGGGCCGGCCACGTGCAGCACCAGCGACCCGGCGTCGTAGACCGCGAGGTGCCCCCCGACCGGTCGCACCACCGGCGCGAAGCCGAGCGCGGCGACCGCGTCCCGTGCCGCGCCGAACCTGGGCAGCAGCGTGTCACGCCGGCTGAAGGCCGCGGTTGGCGTGGCCGTCGTCAGGCTGACCATCCCTGGGTCGCCCCCGGACGTCGCCGCGAGCCGGGCGAGCACGTGGTCGAGCTCCCCCTGCGGGGTCGCTGCCGCCGGTGAGACGGCGGTCAAGAACGGCCCGGGCCCGAAGATGCCGCTCATCGCGTGGCCGACCGCCGGCTCATCGCCTGCCGGTACAGCCGGCCGGCGCGGTAGGACGAGCGGACCAGCGGTCCGGACATCACCCCGGAGAAGCCGATCTGGTCGGCCTCGTCCTTGAGCTCGACGAACTCCTCGGGCTTGACCCACCGTTCGACGGGGTGGTGACGCGGGGAGGGACGCAGGTACTGGGTGATCGTGATCAGCTCACAGCCCGCGGCGTGCAGGTCACGCAGCGCCTGGGAGACCTCCTCGCGGGTCTCACCCATCCCCAGGATCAGGTTCGACTTGGTGACCAGCCCGAAGTCACGAGCCTGGGTGATCACGTCCAGGGACCGGTCGTAGCGGAACGCCGGCCGGATCCGCTTGAAGATCCGCGGCACCGTCTCCACGTTGTGGGCCAGCACCTCGGGCCGGGACTCGAAGACCTCGGCCAGCAGGTCGGGCTTGCCGTTGAAGTCCGGGATCAGGTTCTCCACCCCGGTCTCGGGGTTCAGCTCGTGGATCACGCGCACCGTCTCGGCGTACAACCAGGCCCCGCCGTCGGGCAGGTCGTCGCGGGCGACCCCGGTGATGGTGGCGTAGCGCAGCTGCATCTTCTGCACCGACTCCGCCACCCGCCGCGGCTCGTCGCGGTCCAGCGGCTGCGGCTTGCCGGTGTCGATCTGGCAGAAGTCGCAGCGCCGGGTGCACTGGTCGCCGCCGATGAGGAACGTGGCCTCCCGGTCCTCCCAGCACTCGAAGATGTTCGGGCAGCCGGCCTCCTGGCACACCGTGTGCAGACCCTCGCCCTTGACCAGGCTCTGCAGCTCCTTGTACGCCGGACCCATCGTCGCCCGGGTCTTGATCCACTCCGGCTTCCGCTCGATCGGCGTCTCGGCGTTGCGGACCTCCAGTCGGAGGAGCTTGCGGCCTTCGGGGGCCACACTCGAGGTGCTCATGCGATGCGGCCCGGTCACCGTGCGGACGGCGTCGGTCCAGCCGGCGTACAGCTCCTCACGCCGGTCCTCGTTCATCTGGGGCTCGAAGACCCGGTCGACCGTCCAGCGCTGGGCAAGGTCGCCGAGCTGCCACAGGCCGCCGGCGACGCCGGCGACGTGGGCGATGCCCAACGCGGTCTGCTCGAGCTCGCGCGGCCGCAGCACCGGGATGCCGAGGATGTCGGCCTGGAACTGGCAGAGCAGCTCGTTGGTGGTCGCGCCGCCGTCGACCTTGAGCGCGGACACCTCGAACCCGCCGGTGCGGAAGGCCTCGACGTTGTCGCGGGTCTGGTACGCCATCGCCTCGAGGCCCGCTCGCACCACGTGCTCCCGGCTGCTCTCCAGGGTGAGTCCGACGATGCTGGCCGCGGCGTCACGCGCCCAGTGCGGCGCGCACATGCCCGCGAACGCCGGGACCAGGTAGACCCCGCAGCTGTCCGGGACGCGGCCGGCCACCTCCTCGCTGCGCTCGTCGGGACCGAGCACGCCCAGCTTCTCGCGGAGCCACTGCAGCGTCTGGCCGCTGTGGAACACCACGCCCTCGGCCTCGTAGTCGGTGCGCCCGCCCAGGGTCCAGCCGACGCTCGCGGTGAGGCCGTCGAGGATCGCTGGCTTGTCACCGGTGTTGGCGGTGAGCACCCCCGCGGTGCCGAACGTGTTCTTCACCGACCCGGTCTCCAGGCAACCCTGCCCGAACATGCCGGCCATCTGGTCGCCCATCACCGCCGAGACCGGGAACGGCGCGGTCCCCGGGAGTCCGACCTCGGCCGGACGCACCTCACCGAAGTCACCGTCGGAGTCGAGCACCTGCGGCAGCACGGACGCCGGGATGCCGGCGGCCTCGCAGAGCACGTCGTCCCACGCCAGGTCCGCCAGCGAGAACAGTGCGGTGCGCGAGGCCTCGCTGGGGTCGGTGGCGTGGCTGCGCCCGTTCGTCAGGTTCCACAGCAGCCAGGTGTCCAGGGTACCGAAGGCGAGCTCGCCCGCCTCGGCGCGCTGGCGGGCGCCGGGCACGTTCTCCAGCAGCCAGGCGACCTTGGCGGCGCTGAAGAACGAGTCGTTGAAGAGCCCGGTGCGGTGCCGGAACTCCTCGTCGAGGCCCTCGGCCCGCCACCGGTCGACGACCCCGTCGGTCTGCTTGGACATCCACATGATGGCGTGGTGCACCGGCTCGCCGGTGGCGCGGTCCCACAGCAGGCAGGTCTCGCGCGACGTGGTGATGCCGGCGCCGACGATGTCGTCGGTGCTCGCGCCGGCCTTCTGGATCGCCTCGGCCAGGGAGTCACGCAGCCCGGTCCACAGGTGCCACGGGTCGAGCTCGACCCACCCGCGCTGCGGGAACAGTGGCTGGGTGGGGCGACGAGCCTCCGCGACGACGGCGCCGTCCGCATCGACGAGCACCGTCCGAGCGCTGGTCGATCCGAGGTCCAGTGCGGCGGCAAGGTGACCGGTCACGACGGAGCCGTCCCGGCGCCACCCACAGCCGCGACCTCGCGACCGGGAACGGCCAGTCGGGTCAGCCACTCGTCGTACTCCGCGACCTGGGCCTTGCGCTCGCTCCGCGTCCCAGCCGAGCTCCTCGCCCAGCAGGTCGGCGGCATGCTCGGTCAGCTCCAGGCCGTGGCCGGGCTCGAAGGCCAGGAGCACCCGGCGCGCCAGCACGTCGGCCAGGGTGACCGCGAGCTCGTGCCGGACGGCGAAGAGCAGCTCGGCCGCGATCGCACCGGTCGGCTCGTGCACGACCTCCAGCAGCGACGTGTCACCGTCGGCCTCCGCGACGACGTCGACGGCACGGCCGCCGTACAGCGCCACCAGCCGGTCCGCGCTGCGCTGGGAGAGCCCTCGCCCGCGTAGGTATCGCACAGCGTCGGCCGGGTCGCCGACGACGCCCGGCAGCGGCAGGTGTGCCGTCACACAGCGGGGCGCCTTGCGACCCAGCCGCTTGAAGACGTCGTCGACCGCGTCCTCGGCCAGCTGACGGTAGGTGGTGAGCTTGCCGCCGACCACGCTGACCAGGCCCGGCAGGTCGGGCGCGTGGTCGTGCAGCACGTGGGTGCGGGGCACCTGGCTCTCGGGCACGTCGGGCGCGTAGGGCAACGGCCGGACACCGGAGTAGGTGAACAGGACGTCGTCCTCGGTCAGGTGCGCGCCGGGAACCAGCTGGTTCACCTCGCTGAGCAGATAGGCCATCTCGTCGGCGTCGCAGCGCGCCTCGTCGGGGTCCCGCTCGAAGCGGATGTCGGTGGTGCCGATCAGGTAGCGACCCATCCACGGGATCACCAGCACCAGTCGACCGTCGGTCTTGGACTCGTAGTACACGACGTCGTCGGGGGCACCGGGGAACGGGTCCACGATCAGGTGGCTGCCCTTCGTGCCACCGTTCAGGCGAGGCTGCTCGGGGGCGCCACGGCGGAAGATGCGGTCGATCCACGGTCCGGCCACGTTCAGCACGACCGGAGCGCGCACCTCGTGGAGGTCGCCGGTGCGGGTGTCGCGGTAGCGCACCCCGACCACCCGACCACCCTCGAGGATCGGCTCCTCGACCCGGGCCTTGGTGCGGACCTCAGCACCGTCGCCGACCGCGGCCAGGCGACCTCGACGCAGAGCCGCTCGGCGTACTCCACCTGGCCGTCGGTGAAGACCGCAGCGCCGGAGAGGCCGTCGGTGGCGATCCCGGTGAAACGCCGGCCGATGCCGGACAGGTCGAGGACCTCGTGGCGCCCGGTGCGCTTGTCGAAGGACAGCACGTCGTAGATCACCATGCCCAGCCGGATCATCCACGCCGGGCGGCGGTTGTGCCGGTACAGCGGCATGATCAGCCGCTTCGGCTTGACCAGGTGCGGCGCGAGCCGGAAGAGCCGCTCGCGCTCGCGCAACGACTCCCGCACCAGGGCGAAGTCGCGATGTTCGAGGTAGCGCAGACCCCCGTGCACCAGCCGGCCCGACCATGCGGACACCCCGCTGCACAGGTCGTCCTGCTCGAGGACGACGACACGCAGCCCTCGGGAGGCGGCGTCCCGCGCCACCCCCAGGCCGTTGATCCCCGCCCCGACCACGATCAGGTCGTAGGGCACCCGGCCGTCTTCCATGTCGCCTCCCGCATGTCTATTCAACCTCTGCATGGTCATGATTAGTGTCGGGTGTCACTACTCTGCTGTCAAGGGCTGCGGTACGCCGGTGAGCCCTCGACATCACCCTCGAGGCTCGCCGCGCTGACCCGCGGCCGTAAAATGGCGCCGCGCCCGGACGGGCGGGCGAGCGAGCGAGGGAGGTGCGGTGCCGTGGGCGAGCTGGACCAGCAGCGGCTGATGATCAAGGTCGCGCGGCTCTACCACACCCACGGGATGCGGCAGACCGACATCGCGCAGCGCCTGCGCATCTCCCAGTCGCGCGTCTCCCGCCTGCTGACCCAGGCCGAGGAGGCGGCCATCGTGCGCACCGTGGTCGCCGTGCCGCCACACATCCACGCCGAGCTCGAGGAGCAGATCGAGGGCCGTTACGGCCTCACCGACGTACACGTGATCGACGCCGTCAGCACCGAGCAGGCCGAGCTGAACCGCGACCTCGCCTACGCGATGGCCGCGCTGCTCCATGAGGTCGCCTTCGAGGCGCCGGTGATCGGCTTCACCTCGTGGAGTCAGACGCTGCGGCTGATGGTCGAGGCGCTCCAACCGTTGCGGACCCGCACCGAGCACGTCGTGGAGCTGCTCGGCGATCTCGGCCCACCCGAGCTCCAGCACGAGGCAGCCCGCGCCACCCAGCGGCTGGCCTCGCTCACCGGCGGGCAACCGGTCTTCCTGCGGACGCCCGGGGTGGTGCCGTCGGCCGAGGTGAAGGAGCTGCTGCTGAGCCGGGACCTGCACGCCCAGCTGGCGCTGCGGATGCTGGACACGCTGGACCTCGCGCTGGTCGGCATCGGTGCGTGCGAGGTGGACCCGAGCCTGCTGTCCGGTGACAACTTCTTCACCCACGATCAGTTCGCCACGATGGGCGAACGCGGAGCGGTCGGCGAGGTGTGCCTGCACTTCCTCGACGCGGACGGGGAGCTCGTCCCCAGCGGGCTGGACGAGCAGGTCATCGGGGTCACCCTCGAGCAGCTCCGCTCGGCGAAACGTCGGTGGGCGGTGGCCGGCGGCCGCCGCAAGCACGCGGCCGTCCGGGCCGCGCTCGTCGGCGGCTGGGTGGACACCCTGGTCACCGACACCGAGACCGCCGAGTTCCTCCTCCGCGACCCGAGCTGACCGGGCTCAGCCGAGCGCCGTCTCGCGGGTCCGACGCCGCAGCTCGGGCGCCAGCAGCCGTCGCGCGTCCGCGGTCTCGTCCTCGGTCTGCTCCTGCGAGGCGCGCTCGGCCTTCACGCGCGCCACGTAGGTGGCGATCTCCCGCTCGATCGCCTCTGCGTCCCAGCCGAGGACGGGCGCGACGACGCGGGCCACGCCCCCCGCCGAGTCGGTGCCGCGGTGGGCGGTCTCGATCGAGATGCGGGTGCGGCGGGTCAGCAGGTCGTCGAGGTGCAGCGCTCCCTCGTGGGTCGCGGCGTACCGGATCTCTGCGTTGAGGTAGTCCGGGGCACCGTCGACCGGCTCGAGCAGGGTCGGGTCCTCGGCCGCGGGCTCGAGCACCTCGTGGACCAGGGCGCCGTACCGGTCCAGCAGGTGTCGGAGCCGCCAGCTCGGCACCCCCAGCTCCTCGGCGACCACGGGCAGCCGGTTCACCAGCGCGGCGTACCCGTCGGCCCCGAGCAGGGGGACCCGCTCGGTGACCGACCCCGGGACCGGCCGCTCGAGGTCGGTGACGCAGGCGTCCACCGCATCACGGGCCATCACCCGGTACGTCGTGTACTTGCCGCCGGCCACCGAGACCAGACCCGGCGCCGAACGGGCCACGGCGTGCTCGCGGGAGAGCTGGCTGGTGTCCTCGGACTCCCCTGACAGCAGCGGTCGCAGCCCGGCATAGACACCGAGGACGTCGTCCCGGGTGAGTTGCACGGCGAGGACCCGGTTCACCTGCTCCAGGAGGTAGTCGATGTCGACGCGGCTGGCTGCGGGGTGGGCGCGGTCGAGCTTCCAGTCGGTGTCAGTGGTGCCGATGATCCACCGACTGCCGAAGGGGATCACGAAGAGCACCGAGGTCTCAGTGCGCAGGATCAGCCCGGTGTCGGAGCTGATCCGGTCACGGGGCACCAGCAGGTGCACCCCCTTGGAGGCCCGCACCTGGAAGCGGCCCCGGTTGCCCGAGAGCCGCTGCACGTCGTCGGTCCACACGCCGGTGCAGTTGACCACGACATCGGCATGCACCTCGCACTGCTCGCCGGTATCGGCGTCGCGGAGCACCGCCCCGGTCACCCGGTTCCCGTCGCGGAGCAGCGCGACGACCTCGGTCGAGCTGCGCACGACCGCGCCATGGTGGCCCGCGGTGCGCACCAGGGTCAAGGTGTGCCGGGCGTCATCGGTCTGGGCGTCGTAGTACCGCACGGCGCCGACGAGGGCGTCGCGTCGCAGCGACGGACACAGGGCACGGGCCGCAGTGCGGGTCAGATGCCGGTGTCGCGGGAGCGAGCTGCCGCCGCCCAGGGTGTCGTAGAGGGCCAGGCCGGCGCCGACGTAGACCCGTTCCCAGCCGCGCCGGGTCAGCGGATAGAGGAAGGACACCGGCTTGACCAGGTGCGGGGCCAGGGTGCTCAGCATCAGCTCGCGTTCGCGCAGCGCCTCACGCACCAACGGGAAGTCCAGCTGCTCGAGGTAGCGCAGTCCGCCGTGGAAGAGCTTGCTGGAGCGCGAGGAGGTTCCGCTGGCGAAGTCGCGGGCCTCGACGAGCGCCGTGGACAGCCCGCGAGTGGTGGCGTCGAGGGCGGCGCCGGCCCCGGTGACCCCGCCACCGATCACCAGGACGTCGAAGCGGCCGCCGTCCAGCGCTCCCCACGCCCGGCGGTGTCCTGACGGGCCGAGCATCCCTCCGTCGCGGTGGCCCGTCATCCCCTGGCTCCACGTGCGTCTGGCGAGGTCGCCGGTGAGATCTGCTGCAGCACCCGGGCGAACAGCCGGGGCCAGGCCTCGGCCGCCCACGGCCCGAAGGGCGCGGCTCCCGCGGCCACGCAGGCGACCCCCAGCTGCGGGTCGACCCAGAGGAAGGATCCGGACTGGCCGAAGTGTCCGAACGAGGTCGGCGAGGCGGTCGGCGACGTCCAGTGCGGGGACTTGACGCCGCGCACCTCGACTCCGAGGCCCCAGTCGTTGGGCTCCTGCCGTCCGAACCCCGGCAGCACACCCGCGAGCCGCGGGTACGCCGTCGACGAGGCCGTCGCCACCTCTTCGGTGGTCAGGTGCCGTGGGTCGAGCAGCTCGCGCGCGAGTCGGGCCAGGTCCTGCACCGGCCCCTCGGCCCCGTGCGCGGGTGAGCCCAGCAGCCGGGTCCGCCCCATGCCGAGCGGAGACAGCAGGTGCTCGGACAGCAGAGCGTCGAACGGCCGGCCCGCGCGCGACTCCACGTGCTGCACGGCCAGCTCGATGCCGCGGTTGGAGTAGATCCGGCGGACTCCCGGCTCGGCCATCACCTTGTCGCTGTCGAAAGCGAGACCGGAGGCGTGCGCGAGCAGGTGCCGCAGCGTCGAACCCGGTGGGCCGGCGCGGTCGTCGAGGTAGACGAGCCCATGCGTCTGCAGGCGCAACACGGTGAGTGCCACCAGCACCTTGGTCACCGAGGCCCAGGGCAACGCTCGGACCAGTTCGCCTGCCTCGGCCCCGGGGCCAGCGGTGCCGACCACGCAGACGCCGGCCGGGGCCGGCCACCGGGCCAGCTCCTCGGCCAGCGCTGAAGTCAGCTCCACGGGCCCGGCCACCTCTGCCTGCATCGTGCCTCCTGGCTCAGATGCTCTCGAGCTGCCGGCGCAGAGTCTCCAGGAACGCCGCGCCGGTCGCGCCGTCGACGGCCCGGTGGTCACACGTGAGCGTCAGCCGGGCGACCGGACGCCACTGCGGGTCCCCGTCGTTCCAGACCTGGCGGTGGGTGGTGGACCCGACGGCCAGGATCGCCACCTGCGGCACGTTGAGGATCGCATCGAATGCGTCCACGCCCATCATCCCCAGGTTCGAGACGGTGAACGTGCCGCCGGTGACGTCCGGCATCTGCAGCCGCCCCTCGCGGGCCCGGCCGGTGACGTCGCGACGGGCCGCGGCCATCCCACCCATGTCCAGCGAGTCGGCCCCGGCGACCACCGGCACGACCAGCCCCGCGTCGGTCGCCACCGCAACCCCCAGGTTGACCTCCTGAAAGGTGGTCACTGCCTCATCGCCGTAGTGGGCGTTGAGGCCCGGGTGCGCCTTCAACGCGGTCGCGCAGGACAGCAGCAGGGCGTCGGTGACGGTGGCCCCCGGCTCTCGATCCCGCACGCCCAGCGCGGCGCTCATGTCGACGTCGACGGCCAGGTGGAAGACGGGTGCCTCCCAGGCGGCCACCATGCGCCGTGCCGCGGTCCGCCGGATGCCCTTGAGGGGCGTCACGGTGCCGGCCTGGCGCACCTCGGTGGTGGTCATACCATCACCCGCGCGCTCGGCGCCCGGTTCGCACAGCCGTACAGGCTCATCTTGTCGACGGTGGCCGCCACCATCCTGCGGCGGCCCTCGGCCATCGCGTCCTCGAGCTGCCGGTCGCCCTGCGACCAGGCCGCCTCGATGCCCGCACGGAACGCGTGCCGCAGGTCGGTGTCGGCGTTGAACTTGTGCACCCCGGCCGCCGTCGCCGCGCGGATCTCGTCCTCGGGGACCCCGGAGGCACCGTGCAGCACCAGCGGGATCCCGGTGACGGCCTTGATCTCCTTGATCCGCTCGATGTCGAGCGGCTGCGGGTCGTGCAGGGGGACCCCGTGCACGATGCCCACCGAGATCGCCAGGAAGTCGACGCCGGTCTCGGCGACGAAACGCTCGGCCTGCGCCACGTCGGTGTAGTAGGAGGCCCAGTCGACCCGCTCGTCAGCGTCGGGGATCTTGCCCAGCTCGGCCTCGACCGGGATGCCGAACTCGTGCGCGACCTCGACCACCTTGCGGGTGGTCCGGATGTTCTCCTCGAACGGCAGGTGCGCACCGTCGTACATGATCGAGGTGAAGCCGAGCTTGATCGCCTCGAAGACCTCGTCCCAGGGGCCGTGGTCGAGGTGGATCACGTAGTCCGCGTCGGACTCGCCCGCGATCCGCCGGGTCATCTCGTAGGCCCGCTTCAGGCCCATGTGCGGGACGATGGCCCGCCCCACCTGGAGGAAGACCGGCGCCTGCGCCTGCTCGGCGGCGAGCACCAGCGCTTCGGTGGTCTCCTCGTTGTGCATGTTGAAGGCACCGACCGCGTAGCCGCCGGTGGCGGCCTCGTTCACGATCTGCCGGGGGTCGACCTGGCCCATGAGTATCTCCTCGCCGCTAGCCGTGGTCAGGCTGTCTCGATGATCGCCACAAGGGTGCGGACCTCGACGGTCTCGCCCTCGGGCACCTTGATCTCGGTGAGGGTGCCGGTGGCCGGGGCCTCCAGGGTCTCCTCGACCTTCTCGGCCTCCACCTCGGCCAACGGCTCGTCCTCGGTGACCTGGTCACCGACGCTCCTCAGCCAGCTGGTGATCGTGCCCTCGCTCATGCCCATGCCCCACTGGGGCAGCAGCACCTCTACTTGCGCCATCTTCTTGTCTCCTCGCTTCTTGTGCGTGTGGTCGTAGTCGGTTCGGTGGGCGCCGTCAGCGCGGCGCGTGGGTGGCCAGCTCGTTCAGCTCGCGGTCTGTCAAGTGACGAGCCGCCGACCCGGTCACCCGACGGACGGCGTCGGCGATCGAGTTCCGGTTGGGGTAGAGCTGCTTCTCCAGAGCCGGGCTGAACGGGATCTGCGTGTCCGGGGTGGTGACCCGCACGATCGGCGCCCGGAGCGACTCGAAGGCCTCCTCCGCGACGATCGAGGCGATCTCCGAGGCCGCCGAGCAGGTCCGGTGGGCCGGGTCGGCGACCACGAGCCGCCCGGTGCGCTGCACCGAGCGGATCACCGCGTCGACATCGAGGGGCACCAGCGTCCGCGGGTCGATGACCTCGACGGACACACCCTCCTCGGCCAGGCTCGCCGCGGCAGCCTCGGCCTCCGGCACCGCGCTCGAGATCGCGACCACGGTGACGTCGTCACCGGAACGCACGGTGCGCGCCTCGCCGAAGGGGATGTGGTACTCCTCCTCGGGGACCTCGCCCTTGAGGCCCCAGAGCATGCATGCCTCGAAGGTGAGCACCGGGTCGTCCATGTCGACCGCGGTGCGCAGCAGCCCCTTGGCGTCGTAGGGCGTGCTGGGGACCATGATCTTCAGCCCGGGGACGTTCATGAACATCGGGTAGGGCCGGTCGGAGTGGTGCGCGCCGGTGTTGAGGCCGTAGAACATCGCCGAGCGGAACACCACCGGGATGGACGCCTGCCCGCCGAACATGTACCGGTTCTTGGCGACCTGGTTCACGAACTGGTCCATCGCCATGTACAGGAAGCTCGAGTAGGAGAGGTCCACGATCGGGCGCAGCCCGGTCATCGCCGCACCGGTGGCGGCACCGACGATCACCTCCTCGGAGATCGGCGTGTTGCGGATCCGATTGGCTCCGAACAGCTCCAGGAAGTCACCCTTGTCCTTGCGCGACTTGCCGGCGCCGGTGGTGCCGTAGACGTTGGCCTCCACATCCTCACCGATGATGACGACGCGCTCGTCGGCCTCCATCGCCTCCCGCTGGGCGGCGCCGATGGCACCGAGGTAGCTCATGACAGTCATGCGAACGCTCCGATCGGCTCGGTGTAGAGGTCGGCGAAGGCGACACTCGGCTCGGGGTAGGGACTCTCGTCGGTGAAGCGGACGGCCTCGTCGACCTCGGCGAGCACCTCCGCCTCCAGGGCGTCGAGCTGCTCCGCGGTAGCCAGGCCCTCGCGCTCGAGGTGTTGACGGAAGAGCACGATGGGGTCCCGCTCCACCCAGGCGGCGCGCTCATCGGCGTCGCGGTAGTCGGTGCCCAGTCGCAGGCCCTCGGAGTGCTCGTTGAACCGGTAGGTGACGACCTCGACGAGAGACGGGCCGTCGCCACGGCGGGCACGCTCCACGGCCTCGAGGACCGCGTCGTAGACGGCGAGCACGTCCTGGCCGTCCTCGACGCGCACCCCCGGCATTCCGAACCCGGCGGCGCGGTCGGCGATGACGCCGGAGGTGACGGTGTGGGCGGGCGTGGACAGCGCGTACTGGTTGTTCTCGCAGAGGAAGATCACCGGCAACTTCCAGACGCCGGACATGTTCATCGCCTCGTAGAGGCAGCCCTGGTTCGCGGCGCCGTCGCCGAAGAACGCCAGCGACACCTTGCCGTTGTCGAGCACCTTGCTGGACAGCGCCGCCCCGGTCGCGATCGGGATCGAGGAGCCGACGATGCCCGACTCCCCGAGGCTGCCGACCGCGAAGTCCGCGAGATGGAGAGAACCGCCCTTGCCCTGGCACACACCGGTGGCCTTCCCGACCAGCTCGGCCATCAGCGGACCCAGCGGGGAGCCCTTGCCGATCGGGTGACCGTGGCTGCGGTGGTTGCCGGACATGTAGTCGCGGTCGCCCAGAGCCATGCAGGCGCCGACGACCTGGGCCTCCTGACCGATGCTCGTGTGCACGGTCCCGGGGATCTGACCCCGCTTGACCATCTTGGACGCGCGCTCGTCGAAGCGCCGGATGCGAAGCATCCGCCGCTGCATCTCGAGCAGCGTCTCGGTGGGGAGCGTCATCTTCGCCTCGCCTTGTGTGGGTATTTATTCACTGTCTGCATGACAATTCTAGAACGATGTAGCCGCTGCTGGCAAGGGTCTGGGCGGACTTCCTGCTGCGCCTCGCGTCCCGGGCACGGCCACCAGGGCGGCGGCGGTGTGGACGTCGGTGAACAGCGCGTCCACCCAGCCGCCCCGCAGCGCGGCCGCGATGGCGCCGACCTTCACCGGACCGCCCGCCACGACCACGCGTTGCTTGGCCGACCGCACCTGCGCCAGGGTGCTGCCGACGACAAGCTCGTCCAGGGGCGTCACCACCGGACACCCCTCGCCGTCGTAGAAGCGCTGGTTGAGCTGCCCGGCCGCGCCCGCGAGACGGGCGTGCTCCAGCTGACTGGGAGTGAAGTAGAGGTCGCCGGCCTGGAGACTGCTGTGGACGTCGGCCGGACCGACGCCCACGAAGGCGACGTCGAGCGCGTCCAGCAGCGAGAGTGCGCGGCTGACGTGCGGGTCGGCGGTCACCGTCTCCCGCAGCGCCGGGGTGGCCACCACCCCCGGGACCCGCAGGAACACCGGCTGCGCACCCAGCGCCCGGGCCATCGCCTGCGTGGCGCGATCGGCGGCATGCTGCAGGGAGGGCGAGCCGAGGTCGCCCAGCATCTCCACCACGTACGTCGTTGCCCGGCGCCCGGTCGGCCGCAGGGCGTGCGCCATCTGCTGCAGTGTCCGGCTCCAGGAGGTGAACCCGATGATCTGACCGGTTGGCGGGACTTCCGCGAAGTAGGCTGCCGCAGCCCGCCCCAGGGTGGCGCCGAGCTCATCACCGTCGGCCGCACACTCCACCACATGCACCTCCGGCACCCCGAAGCTGCTCTCGACAGCCTCCTCGAGCTCCGGTCGCAAACCCTCGGGTACGGCGACCACCGTGCGCACCAGCCCGTCGAGGACGGCCTGCCGCAACAGCCGGGACACCCGAGCCTGGGAGAGCCCCAGCCGCAGCCCGATCTCGCGCTGTCGCAGGCCCTGCACGTGATAGAGCCGCGCCGCCGTCACCAAGAGCCGCGTGCACTCGAGGCTGCTCGCGGTCGCGGGCCTCGCCGGGGTCGGGGTGGCCATGAGCGTCACGAGCCGGTGGGCCCGAGGAGCTGGTCGATCCGGTCCAGGACGAACGTGGGCCGGTGGCCGGGAGCCAGCTCGTCGACCATCGCGGCGGTTGCCTCCCCGGTGAGCACCAGGGCGGAATCGATCCCTGCAGCCACCGCCATCGCGATGTCGGTGTAGAGCCGGTCCCCCACCATCAGGCAGTCCTGCGGGGCCAGACCCAGGATGTCCACGGCGGTGTCCAGCATCACCGCGGCCGGCTTGCCGACGTTGACCTCGCAGGTGACCCCGGTGCAGGCCGCGATCGCGGCCACGACGGCGCCCGCGTCCGGCTCCCCCCGGCCACCCGGCAGGGGGCAGTAGCCGTCGGGGTTGGTGGTGACCAGCCGGGCCCGTCGATGCACCCGTAGCGCATCGAAGGCGATCTGCAGCTTGCGGTAGTCGAAGCTGCGGTCGTAGCTGGCGATCACGATGTCGATCTCGTCGGGTCGGTCGCTCAGCCGGAGACCGGCCTCCCGCACCGCCCGGACCAAGGGCTCCTCGCCGATGACGAACACCGTCGCGTCCGGTGCCTCGGCGCGCAGCCAGGCGGCCATCGTGACGACCGTGTTGACGATGTGACTGGTCGGCGTGGGCAGCCCCAGCCGCGCCAGCTTGTCGGCGTACATCTGCGGGTCCCGGGTCGGGTTGTTGGACAGGAACAGGGTCTGCTTGCCCGCCGCCCGCAGGGAGGTGACCAGCTCGTAGGCACCCGGCAGCAACCGGTCCCCGAGGTAGATGGTGCCGTCGAGGTCGAACAGGTAGCCCTCGTACAGCCGGGCCGGGGCGCTCAACGTGCTGATCATGGGGTGACCTCCGCGAGGCGCGCGAAGAGCGCGCGGTTGGCCGGGTAGATGTCCCGGTACACGTCATAGAGACGGTCGTAGACCGTCGAGGTGTCGGGGTTGGGCTCGAACGCCGCCCCCGAGCCGCTCATCGCCCCGGCCGCGGCAGACACCGAGGGGTGGATGCCGACGCCCGCGGCGGCCAGCATGGCCGAGCCCAGGCAGGTGCTCTCCGGCTCGCGCACCACCACGATCCGGCGCTGCATGACGTCGGCGATGATCTGACACCACACCCGGCTGCGAGACCCGCCACCGAGCGCCACCACGTCCTGGATCGGCTCTCCCAGAGCCTCCTCGGCACCCGAGGTGAGCAGCCGCTGCTCCATCGCGATCCCCTCGAGCAACGCTCGGTAGACGTGAGCCTTGCCGTGCACACCGGTCAGGCCGATCAGCATGCCGCGGGCGTTGTGGTCCCAGTACGGCGTCAGCGCCCCGGTCCAGTAGGGCAGGGCCATCAACCCCTCGGAGCCGGGCGGCAGGGCGGCCGCGGCGGTCTCGAGGATCTGCTCGGCGCTCAGGTCCAGACCCATGGCCTGGGGCTCGAGGCCGGAGAATCTCTCCACGAACCACCGCAGATTGACGGTCCCGCCCCCGATGAACGTCTCGAGGGTGTACGCGCCGGGCACCGCGGCGGCCAGGGTCCGGAACTCGGGCCCGTAGACGTACTCCTCGCTGTAGCTGCCCGAGACGATGCCTGATCCCAGGTTCAGGTAGGCGCGACCGGGCTCGATCACTCCTGTGCCGAGCTGAGCGCACTGACCGTCGCCTGCACCGGCCACGACGGGAAGACCACGAGGGAGGCCGAGCCGGTCCGCGACGACGTCCCGGACCTCACCCAGGGGGGTGCCGGGGGGGCGCAGCTCACTGAGCTGCGAGCGGTCGAGCCCGGCCTGCGCGACCAGGCCGTCGTCGTAGTCGAAGGTGCCCATGTCGAGGAGCCCCAGCGGGTCCGCGCTCGCCCACGAGGTCACCCAGGACCCGGTCAGCCGGTGCACCAGGAACCCGTGGACGTCGACCACCTTGCCGATCCGGCCCATCAGGTCGGGCTCGTGGCGCTTGAGCCACAGCAGCTTGTACCAGGCCGGGGTCGGGTTGGCCGGCTTGCCGGTGATCCGGTGCACCTCGTCGGTCCCGAAGTCACGGACCTCGTCGCTCGCGCGAGTGTCCAGCCACAGCATGGCCGGCCGCAGCGGGGTGCCGGCGTCGTCGAGGCAGACGAAGGACTCACGTTGGTGCGTGATGCACAGTCCCCCGATCCTCGAGGTGTCCACGGTCTCGACGGCGCGCTTGATCGCGGCCGCGGTCGCGACCCACCAGTCCTCGGCGTTCTGCTCGCCCCACCCAGGTCGGGGCTGGCTGAGCTCGTAGGTACACCGGTCCTGGGAAAGCACTTCACCGCGGGCGTTCCAGACCACCGCCTTGGCGGCCGTCGTCGAGCAGTCGACCCCGATGACGTAGTCCTTGGACATCTCAGCGGCCCGTCCGCTCTGCGGCGGCGACCGCTCCGGCGGCCCGGTCCAGCACCGCGTCCACATCCTCGGCTCGCCACCAGCCGAGGGCGGTGAGCAGGTCGACCACGGTGAACCGGTTGCGCATCAGCGCGCAGTTGGCGAGCGCCCACCGCGCCAGCCCCGGCGCGACCGAGGGGGAGAGGTCGTCGAAGGAGACCGCGGCCCCGGCCCGGCGCAGGCCGGTGGCGATCTCCTCGCTGGAGGAGACCAGGGTCCGGAGCTCGGCCTCGTGCTCGGCCCAGTTCCGCAGGACGTGCTCGAGACGATCCCGCCGGGCAGCGATCCTCTGCAGCTTCGCGGAGTAGTCCTGCCAGCACTCCGAGGCGATCCGCCCCGTCGGGTCCAGTCCCCCGAAGGCGCGCTCGACCTCCTCCTGGGCGACGCGCCGACGCTGCGCGTCGTCGACCGGGGCCGGCGCCGGCCCCGCAGCGAGGCGCTCGAACAACAGCTCCCACGCCGCCGCCGCCACGACAGAGGCGACCCCGACCTGGGCACCGTGCAGTCCCATCGGGAGGTGGTGCTGCGTGTGGTGCTGGTCGAGCATGTGGCTGACCAGGTGCTCGACCCCGGAGAGGACCGCCGTGGTCCCGGCGACCCCGGTGGCGACGCCGCGCAGCGCCAGCGCTCGGGTCAGCGCCGCCACCGCCTCCGCGTCGCCGCTGGCCACCCCGGGCGACCAGGTCTCGATGTCGGTGCCCACCAGGCGCAGCAGCCGGATCGGACCGGGGTGGAAGGTCTCGTCGACCCCCACCAGCGAGGCGAGCCTCCAGTCAGCGGGGGCGACCAGCATCGAGGTCATCTCGCCGTAGCCGGCGCGGTTCATCGGCGCCGGCGCCTCGGCGATCGTCTCGGCGTCCGCGATCACGACATCCGGCCACCTGCTCGGGATCGTGCGCTTGACCCCGCCCCGGAGCACCACCGACACGTCGTCGGTGTAGCCGTCGACCGAGGCCGCGGTCTGCACCGAGACCAGGACCAGGTCGCGGCGGTCAGCCGCCGCTACCTTGGCGATGTCGCTGATGGTCCCGCCGCCGACCGCGACGACGGCGTCCGCGCCGGCGACCGCCGCGCGGGCGACGTCCAGGACGGGGTCGACGACGTGCAGCTCGGCGTGGCCGTCGTCGAGCACGGTCCGGGTGACCTCGTAGTCCTCGGCGAGCTGCCGCTCGACCAGGTCCTTGACGTCCTGACCCTGTCTGACGATGAGTGTGCGATCGACCAGGAGCGCGACCCGCTGCCGACGGTCGGCCGGAGCCGCCTGCGGCATCAGGTCGGCCAGCGTGCTGGCCACCGACGTGATCGCCCCGGCGCCGAGGATCAGCCGGCGCAGGTCGCAACGGGGAAAGACGTTCTCCGGGTCGACCTCCGCGAGCAGCTCGTGCAGAGGCTCGACCTGGTACGTAGGCACGGACATGGCGTTCCTTCGATGTGGACGGTGTGGAGCGTCGGTCAGGAAACGTGCGGTGCCGCACGGCGCCGCACGGGGTGGGTGGGGTGAGGCCCGGTGCCGGGGACCGCGCCGTTGCGGTCCCCGGCAAGGCGGCCGTCAGCCGAGGCGGCTGACCACCTCGCGGACGAGCGGCCAGACCTTGGCGACCGAGCGGTGGTTCACCGACTCCTTGGGCGAGTGCAGGTCGTGCAGCTCGGTGCCGATGGAGATGATGTCCAGGCCGGGGACCTTCTGGCTGAACATGCCGAGCTCGAGGCTGCACTGCGAGACGTGCACCTCGGGCTCCTCGCCGATCGACGTCGCGGTAGGCCTCCGCGGCGACCTTGAGCAGCTGCGAGTCCGGCTTGTAGGGGAACTCGGGCGCGTCCAGGCCGTACTGCTCACCTCACACCACCCCCGGCCAGGGCCGCCAGCGCAGCGCACCCGGTCGAGGATCTCGTGCTTGCGGGAGGTCACCGCCGCGGTGATCGTCGACATCAGCCGGGCCCCGTCCGCGGTGGGTCGCACCGTGCCGAGGTTGTTGGAGCTCTCCACGATGCCGGGAACGATGAGGCTCCAGCTCAGCACGCCGTTCGGGACCAGCGCGGTCAGCCGCGAGAACCGGGCGCCGGCCTCGGCGGAGAAGACCTGCTCCGGTGCGTCGACCTCCTCCGGCTCCAGACGGATGCCGGGGTCGGCCTTGGCGTACTCGACGCGCAGGGTCTCGCCGAGCTCGGTCGACGACCTCCTCGACGCCGCTCAGCGTCCTCGGGCCGCAGCGCCAGCACCACCTGCGCGTCGGCCGGGATGGCGTTGTTCTGGGCGCCGCCGAACGGGCTCGGAGATCCGGACGTCGAAGTCGGCCTGCAGCGTGTTCAGCACGCGGGCCAGCACCTGGACCGCGTTGGCACGCTCGAGGTGGATGTCGAACTCGCAGTGACCGCCGACGAGGCCGCGGACCTTCAGCAGCCGGGACTCGCCGTGGCGTGGACGGGACGTCCTCGCCAGCTCGGCGGGGACGTCGACGGTGAAGGTGACGTCGCCGCTGCAGCCGGCCAGGATCTCCTTGTCGGTGATCCAGTTGAAGTCGATCATCCGCTCGCCGGTGAGCCGGGAGGTGTCGAACTGGGCGGCGCCGACCTTGCCCTTCTCCTCCATGGCGGTCAGCACCGCCTCCAGCGGCGGGTGCGGGATGTCCTGGGAGTCCAGCAGGGCCAGGATGTAGGAGACCCCGATGCCGTTGTCGGCGCCGAGGGAGGTGCCGTCGGCGGTGATGTAGTCACCATCGACGACGAGCGGATCGGCTCCTTCTCGAAGTCGATGACGACGCCCTCCTCCTTCTCGCAGACCATGTCGAGGTGGCCGTGCAGGATGAGCGGCGGTGCGTCCTCGAGCCCGCCCTGCCCGGGCTTCTTGACCAGGACGCAGTGCAGCTCGTCCTGCTCGGCCTCGCAGGCCGCGCTGCCGGGCGAAGCTCGACCACCCAGTCGGCGACCTGCTTCTCGTTGCCGGAGCCGCGCGGGATGTCGGACGAGGGTCTCGAAGAAGCTCGAAGACCTCGCGGGGCTGCGAGCGACTCCAGACGGTCATGATGCTCTGGTCCTTCCTGTGATCTGGTGCTGGCGGGAGCCCTCGCTGCCCGAGCCGAGCCTTGCTGTGATGGCTGCCGCGCGACGGCGCTCGACTCTACTTCACGACCCCGCTGCGGCCGCGGGTCTGGGTCAGGGCGACGGCGACGATGATCACGAGCGCCGTACACCAGGCTCTGTGCCTCGGCCGGCACCCCCATGACCGCGGCGGCGATCGGGATGAGCGCGACCGTCGAGCGCTCCGAAGATGACCAGGAGCGGGTTCGTCCGCCGCCCGTGATCGCCGTGCCGCCGACGATCGCGGCCGCGATGCCGGGCAGGAGCAGGTCACTGCCGAGACCGAACGACGACGCGGCGCCACCCTGCGCGATGATCATGACCCCGGCGACGCCGGAGAAGAACCCGGACACCGCGAACGCGATGACCTTGACGCGACGGTTGTCGATGCCCGAGAAGATGGCGCCGGTCTCGTTGAGTCCGACCGCGGTCATCGTCTGGCCCAGGCGGGTGCGCTTGAGCAGCACCCACAGGGCCGACGGCGAGCACCACCGCGAGCCAGAAGGCCGACGGCAGCTGCGCCAACGCGGTGCCGAACAGCGGGATCAGCACCTCCGAGCTGCCCTTGACGTAGACGGTCGTCGCGTCGCTGATCACGAGCGAGGCGGCCTGCAGGATGCCGAGGGTCCCGAGCGTGAGCGCGAAGGACGGCACCTGGGAGTAGGCGATCGATCAGCCCGTTCACCACGCCGATCAGCGTGGCCAGCCCGATCGAGATCACGAGCGCCACGGGCCCGAGACTGCCGAGCGTCATCGCCAGCACCATGGCCGACAGGACCGCCATCGCGGCGTTCGACAGGTCGATGCTGCCGACGTTGAGGACGCAGGCCTGGCCCAGCGCCACCAGCAGGATGAAAGTGGCCTGGAGGGCCAGGATCCCTGTGCCGCCGCCGGTGAGGAACTGCGGGTTGCTGATGACCACGATCGGCGAACAGCAGCAGGGTCACCGCCAGCGGGCCAACCGTGTGCAGCAGGTCGGCCGCCGCCGAAGCGGCGGCGCGGCGCGCGACGGTGCTGGTCCGCGCCTCGTCGGTCACGGTTTCCGTGTGTCGCGGTGTCGATGCTCATGGCCTCACACCATCCTTTCGAGAAGGTCCAGCGACGTGACGGCATCGACTGACAGGTCGTACCGGGCGGTGATCTCGCCGTCACGCATGACGACGATCGACGTGCGCCATCTCCAGCGCGTCCTCGATCGTGTCGGCGATGAGCAGCACGCCGACCCCGCGGTCGCAGACCGCCCGGATCTGGTCGTTCACCGTCTCGGCGGCGCCCGCATCGAGGCCGCGGAGCGGGTGGTCGAGCACGAGCACCTTCAGCCCCTCGTCCATGAGCCACTTGCCCATGACGACCTTCTGCTGGTTGCCGCCGGAGAAGCGGCCCGAGGTGCAGGTCCGGGTCGCGCGGTCGGACGTCGAGCCGCTCGAACCACTCCTCGGCGAGCCGCTTGCGGCCTCGCGGGCCGCAGGAACGGACCGCGTCGCGGTCGCACCCGGGTGGGCGAGGGTGAGGTTCTCCGCGGCCGGAGAGGCCGCCGACCATGCCCTCGACCTTGCGCTCGGCCGGCACGTAGGCCACACCGCTGCGCACGGCCGCGCGCATGCTCCAGTGCGGCGGACGTCCTTGCCCTCGACCCGGATCGTGCCCTGCGTCGTAGTCGTCGGCGCCGAAGATGGCGCGGCAGACCTCCTCGCGACCGGACCCGATCGTGCCCACGATGGCGACGCACTGGCCGGGGTGCACCTCGAGCGACACGTCGCGGTAGGCGCCCTTCGCGCTGAGCTGGGAGACCTCGAGGACCGGGTCGCCGACGGTGCTCCTGGGCGCTCGTCCGCTGCGGGGCCCGCTTCTCGTGCCCGACCATGAGCTTGAAGAGCTCGTCCTGGGTGACGTCGCCGGTCTCCCGGTCGGCGACGAGCTGACCCGTGACGCATCACCAGGACGCGGTCGCAGATCCGCATGACCTCGTCGAGCCGGTGCGAGACGAAGATGACCGAGCCCAGCTCGCGCAGCGCCTGGATCTCGCGCTCGAGGATCTCGGTCTCGTCGCGCTCCAGCACGGCCGTCGGCTCGTCGAGGATGACGCAGGGGCGGGACGTGCGCCGACCTCGTCCACCCGCAGCGCGCGGGCGATCTCCACCATCTGCCGGTCGACGAACGGCAGGTCGCCGACGATGGTGCGCGGGTCGACGGTCGAGCCCACGCGGGCGAGCACCGTCTCGGCCTCCTGGTTCAGCCGCTTCCACCGGTACCAGCCGTACTTCGTGGCCGCGTCCTTGCTCGACACCGCGTTCATCGCGATGTTCTCGGCGACGGACAGGTTGGTGAGCAGCGACTGCTCCTGGTGCACCACACCGATGCCCGCCGCGACGGCGTCCTGCGGACGGCGGAAGCTTCACCGGCTGGCCGAGCACCTCGATGGTGCCGGAGTCCGGCTGGTAGATGCCGGTGAGGATCTTCAGCAGGCTCGACTTGCCGGCGCCGTTCTCGCCGATGAGACCGACCACCTCGTTGCGGCGGATCTCGAGGGTGACGTCCTGGACGGCGGTGACCCGATTGAAGGCCTTGGTGACGTTGGTGAGGCGAAGTGCCGGGGCGTCCGGGTCGGTGGAGGTCCACGTGGCCGGGGCGATGGCGTCGTCATTTCGTGATCCTTAGACGGCTGCGGTGGGGCCAGGCCGCCATGATGATCGCGACGACGAGGACCCCGCCGGACACGGCGGACTGGACGTTGGGGCTGACACCCGAGTGGATGAGCCCGTTGTTGATGACGGTCAGCATGAGGACGCCGACTGGCGGTGCGCAGGACGCCGCCCTCGCCGCCCGCCGAGGGACGTGCCGCCGATGACGACGGCGGCGATCGTGAGGAACAGCATCCCGATGCCGATCCGGGCCGGGGCGGAGCCCAGCTGCATCGTCGGTGAGGACGCCGGCGAGGCCGCTGCACGCACCGGCGACGGTGAAGACCGCGACCTTGTACCGAGCCACCGGGACGCCGTTGTCCCGGGCGATCTGCTCGTTGTTGCCGATCGCGTAGGTGTAGCGGCCCGAGCCGGGTGTACTTGCTGACGACGACGCCCAGCGCGACGACGACGGCAGCGAGCCAGAAGGAGTGCGTCAGGCCGAGGAACTTCTCGGTCGGCCACGTCTTGATGCCGCCGTCGGCGAGGAAGGGCAGCTGCTCGGTGCCGAAGAGCAGCGGTCGCGATGCCGAAGCCCGACGAAGCCCATGCCCGAGGGTGACGATGAAGGAAGGGACCTTCAGCAGCGTGTGGGCCAGGCCGTTGCCGAGCCCCAGCAGGGCGCCGAGGGCGACGCCGATCGACGATCGCCCAGAGACCCAGGTCGGTCGTCGGTGCGGCTGTTGGCCGACGAGCAGGACGAAGGCGACGCCGCAGGCGCTCATCAGGCCCTCGACCGACAGGTCGATGCAGCCGAGCAGGATCACGAGCGTCGCGCCGACGCCGAGGATGAGCGGGATCGAGGCCTGGTCCAGGACCGTCTGCAGGTTGACGACGCTCGCGAAGGACTCCGGGTTCAGAACGGAGAAGATCGCGACGAGCAGGACCAGCGCGATGATCTCGGCGCCGTCGCGCAGGTCGAACCTGCGCGAGGGCCTGGCCCGGGCGCCGCTGGTCGGGTCGCCGGCGTTGTGCTGCGACGGGGCAGAGCGTGGTGTTGGTGTTGGTCATGGCTTCCACCTGGGTCGGATGGCGGGCTCGGGAGCTGGCTGACGGGGCCGTCCGGTCGCGGGTCGCGGGGACTCGCGACCGGACGGCGTCGGCGTCAGCTGCCCGGCAGGACCTCGGGGCCGCCGCCGACGAGCGGCACGGGCTCGGTGTCCCAGGGGCCGTTCTCGATCAGGGTGTCGATCCAGCCGTCGATGTCCTCGTCGTACTTGGTGTACTCGTCGAGGTTCTCGGGGGTGACGCAGCTGATCTCGAAGAGGCTGTTGCGCTTCTCCTTCGGGCAGCTCCGACGGGTCGATCTCGCCGGTGGCCGCGAGGTACGCGGTGTAGAGGCCGATCGCCGAGGCCATGTAGCCGCGGTGGAAGGTCTCACCGACGATCGGGTTGTTGGGCTTCTGCATGATGTCGATCACCGGCGGGTAGAGACCGTCGGAGGAGAACTTGACCTTGCCGGCGAGGTCGGACTTGTCGACGGCCTCCTTGGCGCCGATGATCATGCCGTCGTCCGCGGCCCAGATGCCCTTGATCTTGTCGCCGTACTTGGCGATCATGTTCTGGGTCTCCTGGAAGGCCAGCTGCGGGTCCCAGTTGGCGGGGCGCACCTCGAGCAGCTCGGCGTCCGGGTACTTCTTCAGCTCGTCCTGCAGGCCGGCGACCCGGGTCTGGCTGGTGGTGCTGTCCTGGACGCCACCGAGGGCGATGATGCCGCCCTTCCCGATGCTCTCGGCCAGCGTGCTCGCCGTGCAGCGACCGCTGTCCACGCCACCGTGCTTCTGGAAGGCGACGAAGTTGTCGCCCTGGTCCCAGGGCTCGTAGTCGTCGGGCTTGTTCCACCAGATCGTGCAGTAGGCGCCGGCCTGCTTGCAGGCGCTGATGATCGGCGGCACGTCGGAGCTGGCCACCGTGTTGACGAACAGGACCACCTTCTTGTCGCCCTGGGCGAGGATCGCCTGGATCTTCGAGATCTCCTTCTGCGAGGAACCCTCGGAGTCGACGATCTCGACCGGGCACGTCGAGCTTGCGGCCCAGCGCCTTCGCGCCCTCGATGTTCGAGGCGAAGTACGGGTTGGTCGTGTTGATGACCGAGGCGACCAGGAGGATGTCCTCCTTCGCGATCGGCTCCTGCGACCCGCCGGCGCTGGTGGAGGAGCAGGCGGAGACCGCGCCGAGCGCGGTCAGGCTGGCAATGCCGGCGGCGAGACGCCGCCGAACAGACTTGGTGGGGTACATCTGGGCTCCTTGAGCATGATCCGAGCGAGGCATGGTGATGAATCTTTATTCGCAGCCGAATTGGCATGCGTCGAGTGTGAGAGATGCGACACCGGTGTGTCAAGGGCCACAGCAACTTTATTCGCATCCTGCATGGGAATGTTCCCTCGACATGTGCGCCATCCGGATGCCGTCAGGCGTTCGGGGTGGGGTCTGGGAACGCAGCAGGGGCGCCCCCTCTGGGGGCGCCCCTGGCCGGGCGGGCGGACTGAGTCGTCGCGTCAGGTGATGCTGTAGAGGGCCCGCGCCTCCTCCTGAGTGGCGATCGGCCGTCCGACCTCCCGGGCGATCTCCTGCGCCTGCTGGAGGAGCTCAAGGTTCGTCGGGATTGCGCTCGGGGTCGTAGAAGAGCTCGAGACCGGTCTTGATGTGACCGCCCAGCTCGATCGCACGGCGCAGGATCCCGGTGTCGTCGAGGGCTCCCTGGCCCCAGATCGAGATGTACCAGGGGTGCTTGACCTCGGGCCTCCTCGATCATCGTCAGGTAGTAGTAGAGGCTCTCGAGGCTGGGCTTCATCCCGTTGGTCCCGATCGGCTCGGTGGCCGTGAGGCCGTAGTCGCCGATGAGGTAGAAGTCCCACATCGAGCCCTCGGTGTCAGGTCCCGGTTCACGTAGTGCAGCGCGTGCCGCAGGTGGCCCGGGCTCGTAGACGCCGAAGACCATGGCGAGGTCGCGCTCCCGGAACATCTGCACCTGGCTGGCCACCCGGCGCGTAGTTGAACCCGAACTCGGGGCCGGAGAGGTAGCCCTCGTCGTCCACCTCGGTGGCGAACAGCGTCAGACCGGTGTCGACGCACCCGATCCGCACGTTGGCGCCGTCGTAGAGGAACGGCACGTGCTCGAGGCCGTTCTCCTCGGGAAGCAGGCGCAGGTTGTTGCAGGTGGTCGGGTACCAGGTGATGTCCGGGATGGACTTGGCGAGCACCTGGTCCCAGGTCCGCATGTAGTCCTTGTACGCGTTCTCGCCGAGCAGGTCGAAGCTGGTGTTGTGCGCGTGGATGGCGCCGGCGCCCGCCTCCCAGCAGCGCATCGCGTCCTCGGCGATCTCCTCGTAGGCGATCGGCGTGTTCGGGTTCATCTCCTTGGTGCGGACGCCGTTGATGTGGGACTCGATGATCGACCGGGTAGTCCCACGTGACGGCTTCATGTCGGCGTACTTGTCCAGCGCAGTGGTCACGTTCGGTTCCTCTCCTGGGCGACTGGTCATGAGGAAAGGTGGGCGTGGTCGGGCGAGTCGTCAACAGCCGGTGCTCGCGAGCAGGCGGCCCGAGCTGGCGTCGCGCACGCCGCGTACCGATCAGCGGAACTGGCGGAAGAACGTGCGCGACGTCGTCGACGTAGATCTCGGGCACCTCCAACGGCGCGAAGTGCCCGCCGTCGTCGTGGACCCGGTACTGCTGCAGGTTGAAGTACTTCTCGGTCCAGGTGCGCGGCGGCTTGTAGATCTCCCCGGGGTAGATGCTCACCGCGGTCGGCGCGCCCACCACCGGGAAGCGCTCGTGCGAGGGCTTCCAGGGGTTGCCCCGGCACTCCCAGTAGTAGCGCGAGGAGGTGCCGCCGGTCTCGGTGAGGAAGTAGACCGCGGCGGTGGTGACCAGGTCCTCCTTGGGCCACACCTTCTCGAACGCCTCCGTCCCGACACCGCGCTCCTCCAGGCCCCAGAAGTAGCGCTTCTCGGTGATCCAGGCCAGCTGGCCGGCCGGGCGAGTCGGCGACCAGGGCCGCCAGGGTCTGCGGCTTGGTCAGCTGGATCTCGCCGTAGCCGCTCTCGTTCTCCACGAACAGCTTGCCGCGCTCGAACCAGCCCTCCTCGCCCTCGCCGTACTCGCTGGCCGCCGGGAGCCCGAGGATCGGGGTCGTACTCCACGCCGGGGGGCGCGTCCGGGTGCTCGAGGCAGGTAGTGGCTCATCTGCGCCGGGAAGTGGGTGTAGATCCCGTAGACGTCGTCCTCGTACTTGTGACCGTGCTGCTGGGTCACCAGCGCACCCCAGTCGCCGCCGGCCATGGCGTACTTCTCGTAGCCCAGCACCTCCTTCATCAGCGTGTTCTCGAGGTCGGCGGTGCGCCACCAGTTCCATCCGGGCTCGGTCAGCGGCGAGGAGAAGCCGTAGCCGGGCAGCGAGATCAGCACGACGTCGAAGGAGTCGTTGGGGTCGCCGCCGAACTTCGCCGGGTCGGTGAGCGGGCTCGATCACCTTGCGGACGTCCCAGAACGTCCACGGCCAGCCGTGGTGGAGCAGCAGCGGCATCGGGTTGGGACCCTTGCCCTTGACGTGGATGAAGTGCAGCGGGACCCCCATCAGGTCCACCTTGAAGTGGGGCAGCTCGTTCATCCGCCGCTCCACGTCGCGCCAGTCGTACTCCTCGAGCCAGTACTCCACCATCTGACGGTGGTAGGCGCCGTTGTAGCCGTAGCGCCAGTCGTCGTTGGCGAAGTCCTGGGGAAACCGGGTGCGCCGCAGTCGTTCGTTCATGTCCTCGAGCTCCTCGTCGGGGATCGAGATGGTGAACGGCTGGACGTCGAAGCTGTCGCCCGTCGTCATGGACGCCTCCTCGGGAGTAGTGGTCGCGGTGGGTGCATCGTGCGGTCGGCGGAGCCGGGTGCTCGATATATCGGACTGGTACCGATAATGCAACTAGTGTGTGTGCTCCGTCACCAGTCGTCAAGAGGGCACGAGGGCGGTGCGGCACTCGCCCACCGGTCCGCACCCGTGTGTCCCTTCCGCTCGGGGTCGTCATGACCTCGCCCACCGCCGTGCGGCGCGTTCGGCCGTCCCGCTGCCGACTACGGCGTGCTGCGCTGGCTGGTGCTGGCCGACGATGGCGACCGTGATCCCGGCGACGGGTCGGTTCCTGCAGCGGGGTCCCACTTGGCAGGCACAGTGCCTCCCTCGACGAACCAGCACTCCCCGGGGTCTGCACGGCGTGGAAAGTGTCGTTCCGTCGAGGGGAGCACAGGAGGCGTGGCTCGTGCCGGATGAGGGCGAACCCTTCCGCCTCCGAGTCGTCCAAGTGCGCGGCCCGTGTCCACACGGAGTCCACCCGTGTCCAGATGACCTGGAACCGCAGAGAGCCCCGACCCTTGCAGGGGCCGGGACTCTCGTGCGCTCTCGCAGATCAGCGGCCAAGTCGCCGCCACGTGCGCGAGGGGGGAGTTGAACCCCCACGTCCTTTCGGACACACGGACCTGAACCGTGCGCGTCTGCCTATTCCGCCACTCGCGCGTGAAGCGGGCCAAGGTTAGCCCAGCGCTCCGGACTTCCCAAACCGGTGGCGAGGGGTGAGCGGCGCCGTGACAGGCACCCCGTTAGAGTCGGGGCCAACCCGGCGCTGCCCCGACTGGGCGGGTTCGTGTGCCGCGACGCTTCGCGGCCGGGACCCTGACACGGACCGGTGCGGCACCGACGAGCGAGAGGAGGCGGGCATGGGAGGACTGCAGAAGCTCGAGCAGCGCCTGGAGCACGATGATCTCCGGAGCCTTCGCCCGCGCCTTCCGATCGGCGGTGCAGCCCGTCGAGATCTCGGCGGCGCTCCAGCGCGAGTGCGACAACAACGCCCAGATCCTGTCGCGCTCGCGGCGGATGGTGCCCAACGACTTCCACGTCGAGCTCTCCCAGACCGACTTCGACCGGCTGGCGCCGTACGACACGGCGATGGCCGACGAGCTCTCCGGCCAGCTCCAGGACCACGCCGAGGCGCAGGCTACGTCTTCCCCGGCCCCGTCGTCATCGCCTTCGAGGTGGCGGACGACCTGACCACGGGGCGCTTCCGGATCCGCAGCCGCGCCCAGGCCAAGGTCACCGGTCACGCCAGCGACACCCAGGTACGCCGGGCCCGGGCGCTGCTGGAGATCAACGGCACCGAGCACCCGCTCCAGCCGCCCGGGGTGGTCGTGGGGCGCGGCACCGACGCCGACGTGCGGATCAACGACCCCGGCGTGAGCCGGCGCCACATCGAGTTCGGGTGGACGCGAGGCCAGGACGGGCGCGACCCGGATCGACGTCCACGACCTCGGCTCGACCAACGGGATGCTGGTCGACGGCACGAAGATGGGCCGGGCGAGCTCGCACGACGGCAGCCAGGTGAAGATCGGCAACACGACCATGACCGTGCGCCTGGTCGAGGAGGCCGCGATGTCTGAGCTCACGCTGTTCCTGATCCGGGTGGCGTACCTCGCCATCCTGTGGATCTTCGTGCTCTCCGCGATCTCGGTCATCCGCTCCGACATGTTCGGCGCCCGGTCCCCGAGCTGCCCGCGGCGGCGCGCACCGGGCCGCGCGCGCCGCAAGCAGCCCAAGCCGCCGAAGCCGACGCAAGCGCCGCGGGTCCCCGCGCACGTGCTGGTCGTCGAGGGCGGCAACGCCGGTGAGACGCGCCGAGCTCGCGGCGGCCCCGATCCTCATCGGCCGCGGCAGCGACGCCGCGATCCGACTCGACGACGACTACGTCTCGACCCGCCACGCCCGGATCGCCGCGTCGGGCGACCAGTGGTTCGTCGAGGACCTCGGCTCCACCAACGGCACCTACATCGGCAGCGTGCGGATCAGCCCAGCCCACCACCCTCACCCTCGGCACCCAGGTCCGCATCGGCAAGACCATCCTCGAGCTGCGGAAGTAGCCTCGAATGACGCCTGATCCCTCACTTCTCCGCCATCTCCGACGTCGGCCGGGTCCGCAAGGACAACCAGGACTCCGGGTACGCCGGCCCCTGGCTGCTCATCGTCTGCGACGGCGTCGGCGGCGCCGCCCGCGGCGACATCGCCTCCAGCACGGCGGTGCAGCAGCTGCGCCGCCTCGACGAGGCCGAGCCCGCCGCCGAGCACATCGACCGACGAGCTGCTCGGTCAGGTCGCCGGGCGCGCTGCACCGCGCCCACGACCGGATCGGCGAGCTGGTCGACGAGGACGCCTCCCTCAACGGCACCAGCACCACCGCCACCGTCGCGCTCTTCGACGGCGAGCGGTTCGGGGTCGGCCACGTCGGCGACAGCCGCGGCCTACCTGCTTCCGGGACCGGCAGATCAACCAGATCACGACTCGACCACACGTTCGTCCAGAGCCTCATCGACGAGGGTCGGATCACCGAGGCCGAGGCGCGGGTGCACCCGCACCGCAACCTGATCCTCAAGGCGCTCGACGGCATCCACGAGGCCGAGCCCGACCTGTTCATCGTCGACCTCGTCGCCCGGCGACCGGCTGCTGCTGTGCAGCGACGGCGCCAGCGGGGTCCTCGACGACGCCCGGCTCGCCGACATCCTGGTCTCGGGCACCCCCGACTACGCCGCCGTCGAGCTGGTCCGCGCCAGCCTGGAGGCCGGCAGCTCCGACAACGTCACCTGCATCGTCGCCGACGTCCTCGCCGACGGCACCCCGAGCTCGGCGCCGCCCTCGGTCAGGAGAGGCCGGTGCCGGCCCGGCCGAGCCGCTGGTGGTCGGGGCCGCCGCCGAGCTGCGGCGTCCAACACCCGCGGCAGCGGCGCCCTGACCGGGGGAAGCCTCTTCCGGGGCCACCGCTCCGGCGACACCGGCGAGCTCGAGCCGGTCAACGCCGACATCCCCGACGACGTCCCGTTCGCGATCTACAACGACCCGGTCGACCCCGAGCAGGCGCGCTACGCCCCTCGTCCCGCCGACGCGCTACGCCTGGCTGCGCCGGCTGCTCGGGGCTGACCGTCGTCGTCGGGCGTCGTCTGGATCGTCGCGGGCGCTCGCCTGGTCGTGGAGCCAGGACCAGTACTACGTGGGCGAGCAGGACGGCACCAGGTGGTCATCTTCCGGGGCGTCGAACATCTCGCTGCCCGGGGTCGAGCTGTCCCAGCCCTACGAGACCACCAACGTCGAGCCTGGACCGGCTCTCCGACTTCGACGCGGGCGAGGTCCGGGACGGCATCGACGCCGATCGACCTGGCGCGGCCCGTCGTACCGTCGAGAACCTCGCCGGCAAGATGAGCCCCCGCCTCGACCCGTGCGGGCAGTGGTGGCTGAGATGTCCCAGAGCATCGACCCTGATGGGCTTCGTGCACCGGCGCCGGCGCGGCGCGGAGCTGTTCCTGCTCGTGCTGGCCCTGGCCGTCGGCATCGGCGCCTACGCCGCCGTCGGCATCGGCGTCCAGGGCCAGGTGCCCACCGACCTGCTCGGGTACGGCGGATGGCTGGCCGCCCTCGTGGTCGCCGCGCACATCGCGGTCCGGCTCACCGCGCCGTACGCCGACCCGGTGCTGCTGCCCGGTCGTGGCCGCGCTCAACGGGCTCGGGCTCGCCGTGATCCACCGGCTCGACCTGGCCGGGGACACCAGCTTCGCCCGCCAGCAGCTGACCTGGATGACCCTCGGCGTCGTGCTCTTCGTCGCCACCCTGGTGCTGCTCCGCGACCACCGGGTGCTGACCCGGTTCACCTACACCTGCGGGCTCGGCCGCGATCGTGCTGCTGCTGCTGCCGCTGGTGCCCGGCGTCGGCAAGACCATCAACGGCGCGAAGATCTGGATCGGGGTCGGCCCGTTCAGCTTCCAGCCCGGCGAGGTCGCCAAGGTGCTGCTGGTGGTCGCGTTCGCGGGCTACCTGGTGCTGCACCGCGACGCGCTGGCGCTCGCCGGCCGCCGGGTCCTCTTCGTGGACCTGCCGCGCGGCCGTGACCTGGGGCCGATGCTGGCGATGTGGCTGGTCAGCCTGGGCATCCTGATCTTCCAGAAGGACCTCGGCTCCAGCCTGCTGTTCTTCGGCCTGTTCCTGATCATGCTGTACGTCGCGACCGAGCGCGCCGGCTGGCTGGTGGTCGGCGGCGCGCTGTTCGCCGTCGGGCGCGTTCGTCGCCGCCCAGCTCTTCAGCCACGTGCAGACCCGGGTCGACCTGTGGATCGACCCCTTCTCCCAGTACGGCGAGGGCACCGACGACCGCGGCCGGCAGATCGTGGAGTCGCATGTTCGGGATGGCCTGGGGCGGCCTGATCGGACGCGGCTTCGGCGAGGGCAGCCCCTGGCGGATCTCCTACGCCAACTCCGACTTCATCATCGGCCGCGATCGGCGAGGAGCTCGGCCTGACCGGCGTCATCGCCGTGGTGCTGCTCTACGGCATCATCGTCGAGCGGGCGCTGCGCGCGGCGCTGATCTCCCGCGACGGCTTCGGCAAGCTGATGGCGCTCGGCCTCGGCAGCGTCTTCGCGCTCCAGGTCTTCGTCGTCATCGGCGGCGTCACCCGGCTGATCCCCCTGACCGGCCTGACCACCCCGTTCCTCTCCTACGGCGGCTCCTCGCTGGTCGCCAACTGGGTGATCATCGGCGCTGCTGCTGCGGATCTCCGACCTGGCCCGCCGCCCGCTGCCCGCCCCCGTCGAGGACGGCGACAGCGACGACGAGGCGACCCAGGTGGTGAAGGTCCGGCCGTGAACAAGCCGATCCGCACCATCGCGATCTTCTGCCTGCTGCTGTTCGTGGCGTTGATGCTCAACGCCACCTACCTGCAGTACTGGGCCGCCGGTGACCTCGACGAGGACCCGCGCAACCGCCGGGTGATCACCGCGGCGTACGCCCGCGAGCGCGGCGCCATCCTGATCGGACGCACCCCGGTCGCGGAGAGCGAGCCCAGCGAGGACCAGTACGAGTTCCAGCGCGTCTACCCCGAGCCGTTCAAGTACGCCCCGATCACCGGCTTCTTCTCCTTCTACAGCCAGACCGCGCTCGAGCAGTCGCAGAACCCGATCCTGTCCGGGGACGACGACCGGCTCTTCGTGACCCGGCTGGTCGACCTGCTCAGCAACGACGCCCCGCGCGGCGGCAACGTCGAGATCACCCTCGACCCGGGCGCCCAGGACGCGGCGTACGCCGGCCTCGACGCGCTGCCCGGCGAGGTCGAGGGCTCGGTGGTCGCGCTCCAGCCCAGCACCGGGAAGATCCTGGCGATGGTCTCGCTGCCGACCTACGACCCGAACGTGCTCGCCTCCCACGACCTGTCCGCGGTGACCGACGCCTACGACCGGCTGAACGAGGCGGACTCCGAGCCGCTGCTGAACCGGGCCGTGCAGTCGATGCTGCCGCCAGGTTCGACCTTCAAGATCGTCACCGCGGCCGCCGCGATCGAGAAGAGCGGGTACACCGCCGACGACGACGTCCCCGGCGGCCCGACGTACCAGCTGCCGTTGACCAGCGGCGACACCGGTGTCATCGACAACGAGGGCCGCGACTGCGGCAGCGACCGGATCCCGTTCACCCAGGCGATGGGCAACTCCTGCAACACCACGTTCGCCGCGCTGGCCAACGAGGTGGGCGCCGAGGCGATGGCCGAGCAGGCCGAGGCGTTCGGCTTCAACTCCACCTACTTCAGCACGCTGCAGCCGCAGGCCGTCTCGGTCTTCCCCACCGACATCGACGCCGCGCAGACCGGCCAGACCGGGATCGGCCAGTTCGACGTGCGCGCCACCGCCCTGCAGATGGCGATGGTGGTGGCCGGGATCGCCAACCAGGGCGTGGTGATGAAGCCCTACATCATCGACGAGGTGCAGTCCCGCGAGCTCGACGTCATCGACAAGACCGAGCCCACCGAGCTGTCCAAGGCGGTGGAGGCCTCGACGGCCAGCGAGCTCACCAAGCTGATGGTGGCCACCGTCGAGGACGGCACCGCCTCGCAGCGCGCTGATCCCCGGGGTCCAGGTGGCCGGCAAGACCGGCACCGCGCAGAGCGGCCAGGAGGACCGGTCGCCGTACGCGTGGTTCGTGGCCTTCGCCCCCGAGGAGGACGTCGCCGTCGCGGTGTCCATCGAGAGCGCCGACATCCCCCGTGGCGAGATGGCCGGCGGCGCGCTCGGCGGGCCCATCGCCAAGGCCATCATCCAGGCGGTGATCCAGTGACCAGCACACCCCCCAGCGGTCCCTCCGAGGGGCCTCCCGAGCGGTTCGCCGACGACGCGCACCGGTACCGGCTCGACTCCCGGATCGCCACCGGCGGGATGGGCGAGGTGTGGCGGGCCACCGACACCGTGCTCGGCCGGACCGTGGCCGTCAAGCTGCTCAAGACCGAGTACGCCGACGACGCGACGTTCCGGACCCGGTTCCAGACCGAGGCCCAGCACGCCGCCTCGCTGCACCACCCCGGGGTCGCCTCGGTCTACGACTTCGGCGAGGCCGCCCGCAGCGACCGGTCCGGGGTGCCGCGGCCGTACCTGGTGATGGAGCTGGTCGACGGCAAGCCGCTCTCCGACCTGGTCCGCGGCGGTCAGCGGCTCGACCCGGGCGCGGTCCGGGACCTGCTGATCCAGGCCGCCACCGCGATCGCCGCCGCCCACGAGGCCGGCATCGTGCACCGCGACGTCAAGCCCGCCAACCTCATCGTCACCCCCGACCGGACCGTGAAGATCACCGACTTCGGCATCGCCCGGGCGACCGTCGGGCTGGGGCTGACCAGCACCGGCCAGGTGATGGGCACCCCGCAGTACCTCTCCCCGGAGCAGGCCCGCGGCCAGTCCGCCTCGCCCGCCTCCGACGTCTACTCCCTCGGGGTGGTGGCCTTCGAGTGCCTGGCCGGCCGACGCCCCTTCGAGGCCGACTCGCCGGTGGCCACCGCGCTGGCGCACCTCAACGAGGACGTGCCGGACCTGCCCGACGACGTGCCCGAGGACCTGGCCGCCGTGGTCCGCCGTGCGCTGGCCAAGGAGCCGGCCGAGCGGTACGTCGACGCGGCGGCGTTCGCGGCTGCGCTGCGCGACCCCTCGACCGCGGCTGCCGCCGTGGTGCCCGTGCCCCCGCCGCCGGCATCGCCGGCCGGAGAGGACGCGACCCGGATGATGACCCGCGGCGTCCCGCCGGCCGCCGCAGCCGCCGGTGCCGCTGCCGGTGTCGACCCGACCCCCACCCCGACCTCGCCGGTCGTCCCGGTGGACCCGCCGCCGGCGGGTCCACCGTCCGGGGCCGGCCGCTCGGGGTCCAGCCCCTGGCCGCTGCTGCTGGGCTTCCTCGGACTGGCCACGCTGGTGGTCATCCTCGTCGTGCTGCTCACCGGCGGTGAGGACAACCCCACCGAGCCGGAGCCGTCGCAGCAGCCGTCGGCGACCGCGAGCGAGACCGCCTCCCAGGAGCCGAGCCAGGAGCCGGAGCCGGAGACCTTCGACATCGACGAGTCCGCCTACGTCGGCCGGGACGTCGACGAGGTGTCCGCCGACCTGCGCGGGCTCGGCCTGAGCGTGGACGCGCAGCAGATCGACAACCCGGGTGACCAGGAGCCGGACACCGTCTCCGGCGTCTCGCCCACCTCGGGCCTGATCGAGGGCGACACCGTCACCGTGACCTACTACGGCCCCGTGCCCGAGCCGACGCCGGACCCGTCGCCGTCGGTGCCCGACCCGACCCTGACCGACTCGCCGAGCCCCTCGGACACGACCTCGCCGAGCCCGTCGGAGTCCGGCTCGGGCTCGCCGGCGGCGGCGGACCCGACGGTCGAGCCCGGCGCGGACCCCACCGATTCTCCCCAGGGTGACGTGACCGGGGCCGCCGCAGGGTCGGGGCAGACCGAGGCCCCGGAGGAGGGAACCGGGTGAACGATCCCGAGCCCACCGTCGTGGGCGGCCGCTACGAGCTCGGTGAGCTGCTGGGCCGAGGGGGCATGGCCGAGGTCCGCAAGGGCACCGACGCCCGACTCGGCCGGGTGGTGGCCGTCAAGAGGTTGCGCACCGATCTGGCCAGCGACGCCACCTTCCAGGCCCGGTTCCGCCGCGAGGCACAGTCCTCCGCCTCGTTGAACCACCCCTCGATCGTGGCGGTCTACGACACCGGCGAGGAGCTGGCCACCGACGGGTCCGGGGTGGCCCAGCCCTACATCGTGATGGAGCACGTCGCCGGTCGGACCCTGCGCGACATCCTGCGCGAGGGCCGCAAGATCCTGCCCGAGCGGGCGCTGGAGATCACCGGGGGCGTGCTCTCCGCCCTCGACTACAGCCACCGGGCCGGGATCATCCACCGCGACATCAAGCCCGGCAACGTGATGCTCACCCCCACCGGTGACGTCAAGGTGATGGACTTCGGGATCGCCCGGGCGATGAGCGACGCCTCCTCGACGATGACCCAGACCGCGGCGGTGGTCGGCACCGCGCAGTACCTCTCCCCCGAGCAGGCCCGCGGCGAGACGGTCGACTCCCGCTCCGACGTCTACTCGGCCGGCTGCCTGCTCTACGAGCTGCTCACCGGACGCCCGCCGTTCATCGGCGACAGCCCGGTCTCGGTGGCCTACCAGCACGTGCGGGAGCAGGCCGCGCCCCCCTCGGACCACGACACCGAGATCCCGCCGGCTGTCGACGCGATCGTGATGAAGTCGCTGGCCAAGCGCCTCGAGGACCGCTACCAGTCGGCGGCCGCGATGCGCGACGACATCGACCGCTACCTCGCCGGGGTGCCGGTGCAGGCCGTCGCCCCGACCGGCGCAGCCGCGGCGCGGCCGGCCGACACCCCCGTCGGCGGCACCGCCGTCCGGGCACCGTTGCCGCCCCCCGTCGAGGACCGTCGAGGTCCCCGGACCGCGCTGCTGCTCCTCCTCGGCCTGCTGCTGCTCGGCCTCATCGGCCTCGGCGCCTACTTCATGCCGCGCCTGTTCGAGACAGCTCCGGACCAGGTCCCGGTGCCCAACCTGATCGGGAAGACCGAGGCCGAGGCCCGCAGTGCCATCGGCGGCGCCGGACTCGCGGTCGGCCCGATCGACTTCCAGCCCAGCGAGGACGTCCCGCGCAACCAGGTGATCGAGCAGACCCCCAACCGGGACCAGTTCGTCGAGCTCGGTTCGACGGTCTCGTTCGTGGTCAGCGAGGGCAAACCGCAGGTGCAGGTGCCGTTCGTGGTCGGTCTGGACCGCGCCGAGGCCCGCCGCCAGCTCGGTGAGCGCAACCTGCGACCGGACTTCACCGAGCGCGACTCCGACGAGCCGGCCGGACGGGTCCTGGAGACCGACCCGTCCGGGGGCACCGAGGTGGCCCAGAACTCGACGGTCACGGTGTACTTCTCCGACGGTCCCGAGGACGTCCCCGACGTGGTCGGGCTCCAGCAGAACGAGGCCGAGCGCATCCTGCGGGAGGCCCAGTTCACGCCGAACGTGGTCGAGTCGACCAACACCACCGAGCCGAAGGGCACGGTCATCGACCAGAGCCCCGACGGTGGCAGCCCGCAGCCCGAGGGGGCCGAGGTCACCATCGTCGTCTCGGCGTTCGAGGAGCCGAGCGAGTCACCCAGCCCCTCCGAGAGCCCGTCGGAGTCGCCGTCCGACGACCCCAGCCAGAGCCCCGGCAACGGAGGTAACGGTGGGGGCAACGGTGGCGGCAACGGTGGGGGCGGTGGCGGTAACGGTGGGGGCAACGCGGCCGCCGACGCCGGCGGCAACGCGAACGGCCAGGGCCAGGGCCGGCGGCCGGATCAGGCCAGCGGCTCGGCGTAGCTGAGGTCGAGCAGGCCCTGGTACGCCGGGGCCACCAGCTCGTCGCTCACCTCGACGTCCCAGCCGATCTGGATGTCGGGGTCGTCGGCCTGCTTCTGGTAGAGCCGCAGGTAGTCGTCGGTGGCGATGGCGCCGGCGATCCGCTCCGGGTCCCCGACCGCGGAGATCACGTACGGCTGCGGGTACGGGACCCCCTGCAGGGTGACGGCGTTCCCCTCGCAGCGGATCCCGGTGGTGGAGACGATCCGTTGACCGGCGACCGTCACCGCCTCGGCCCCTGCCTTCCACATCGCGTTCACCACGGCCTGGATGTCCTGCTGGTGCACGATGAGGAGGTTGGGGTTCATCCCGGGCTGGGGATCGATGTCGGGCGGGGAGTCGGCAAGGGTCACGGTGACCCCGGGGCCCTCCCGCGGGGTCAGTCCGGCGGGGTCGCGCAGCTGCTCGATCCGCTGCTGCACCCGGCCGACGCTGCGGTCCCCGACCGAGGAGCTGAGCGCCTCGACCTGGCCGTTCAGCTCGGCGACCCGCTGCTCCAGCTCGTCGTACCGCTCCGCCTCGGCACTGACCAGCGAGGCCAGATCGGTGTACCGGCCGGGCCGCAGGTCCGTCCCCTCGCTGTTCTCGGCGCTGACCACGAAGAGGGCGCCGCACAGCAGCACCACCAGCGGCGTCCCCACCCGCCAGGCGCCGCGGCTGCGACGCGGTGGCCTCACCTCGGGGTCGTCGCTCATGCCGACTAAGGTAGCCCGGTACCCGTGGCGAGTCAGATCGCCGGCGGGGGCCACCAGCACCGCACCGTCACCACCCAGTCCCCGCAACAGTCCCCATGCAGTCCAGAGCAGCCGAGGTGCCTCCCCGATGTCCAAGCTGAAGTCGAACGCGCTCTTCGACGACCCGACCCGTGGGAAGGTCCTCACGGTCCGCTTCGTGGCGTCGCTGGCGCTGATGGTGCTGGGCGTCGCCTGGATCGCCTACTACTACGTGGCGGTGCGCGCCGAGGCCGGCGCCGACCCCGGCAAGCCCGCGGTGATGGCCGACCTGGGCGACTGGAACTACCTGATCGGCTTCGGCGCGATCATGGTCGGGCTGATGCTCGCCGCGCACCCGAGCACCCCGCTGGGCCGCGGCCGCGGGGTCGTGGTGGGGATGCTCGGCTGCCTGCTGATCGGGCTGCTGTGGATCTGCACCTTCTACGTGTTCAGCGACGACATCTCCCGGGTGCCGCTCTTCGACGACCTCGGTCAGAAGAACCTCTTCGTCGGCATCGCCTTCATGGCCACCGGCTTCGCCTACGCCATGCGCTGGGAGTGAGCCGGCGCGGCACCGCCGCGCCCGTCGATCGACCGGACACCCGGTCCACCGCCCGGTGGGCCGGGTGTTTGCCGTCCCGGGTCAGGGGAAGTCTTCGTCCACATGGGGACAAACCTGTGGAGAACTACACGCGTGTAGTTCTCCACAGGTGTGCGTAAAGGTGTGCACGGAGCTGCGGCGGCGGGCGGGGCCCGGGTCGGCTCAGGTCAGCATCAGGTAGCGGGCCACGATGGCGCCGGCCACCAGGAGCGTCACCAGGCTCAGCCCGGCGACCTGGTACGTCGTCCGTCGGGGCCCGCGGGGAGACCAGACCAGGATCGCGGCCACCAGAGCACCGCCGAGGAAGCCGCCGAGGTGGCCCTGCCAGGAGATGAACGAGGCTCCCCAGATGGTGATGACAGCGTTGAGCCCGAGCCACATCAGGATCCCGCGGACGTCGCCGCCCACCTTGTAGGCGACCAGGAGCAGGGCACCGAGCAGGCCGAAGATCGCCCCGGACGCCCCGAGGGTCGCCTGGTACTCCGACGAGGCCCAGAAGACCAGGGCGGTGCCGGAGAACGCCGAGATGAGGTACAGCGCCAGGAACCGCGCCCGGCCGACCACCATCTCCAGCTGGGGCCCCAGGATCCACAGCGCCAGCATGTTGAAGCCGATGTGCCAGATCTGCACGTGGGTGAAGGAGTTGGTGATCAGCTGCCACCAGGCGCCGTCGATGACGCCGGGCAGGTAGGTGCCCGCCCGGCCGGTGCAGACGGCCGCGGGCAGCTCGAGCGCCTGGCCCCCGAAGACGCACAGGCCGTTGGCCCGGATCGCCAGCTGGTCCACCAGGGTGCTGGCCCGACCGCCGGTGGCCATCACCGCGAACCAGACCGCGACGTTGATCGCGACCAGGACCCCGGAGGTGTACGACGCGTCGGTCGGCCGGATCCCGCCGTACGCCGTGCGGTTGGCGCGGGTCTGCTTCACGCCCTCGGCCACGCAGCTGGGGCAGTGGAACCCGACCGAGGCGTCGGTCATGCAATCGGGGCAGATCGTGCGTCCGCACCTCTGGCAGCGGATGTAGGACTCGCGACCGGGGTGCCGGTAGCAGGTCGGCACCCCGGCCTCGGGGCCGGTCTCGGCGGTCAGGAGCCCGAGATCTCGACGGACTCGAACGTGACCGGCTCCACCGGACGGTCGCCGGGGCCGGTCTTGGTGGTGGCGATCGCGTCCACCACGTCGCGGGAGGCCTGGTCGGCCACCTCACCGAAGATGGTGTGCTTGAAGTTGAGCCAGGTCGCCTTGCCCACGGTGATGAAGAACTGCGATCCGTTGGTGCCCGGTCCCGCGTTGGCCATCGCGAGCAGGTACGGCTTGTCGAAGACCAGCTCGGGGTGCGGCTCGTCCTTGAAGGTGTAGCCCGGGCCGCCGGTGCCGGTGCCCAGCGGGCAACCACCCTGGATCATGAACCCGTCGATGACGCGGTGGAAGCCGAGCCCGTCGTAGAACGGACCGGTCTTGCCGTTGCCGGCGTCGTACTTCTTCTCGCCGGTGGCGAGACCGACGAAGTTCTGGACGGTCTCGGGGGCGTGGTTCGGAAGGAGGTCGACGACGATGTCGCCCCGGTTGGTGTGGAACGTGGCCTGCTGGTCAGCCATGACTGCCTTTCGCGTCAAGTGGGTACTCGGTCAGGAGCACACGAGGCGCTCGCGTCCGCGTCGATCCTCGCATGCGGTCCAAGCAGGGATCCCGCGAGGCCGCCGGGGCCGTGACGTGATCGAATGGACACCACCGACGAGAGGAACCAACGCGATGGGTCTGCGCAAGAAGAAGACGCTCCTCGACCAGGCCAGTGAGTACGTCGACCAGGTCAAGCCGCACGTGGAGTCGGCGCTGACCAGCGCCCGCGACTCCACGCGGGACTTCGTGGAGACGACGGCCAAGCCGATGCTCACCGAGGCTCGTGAGAAGGCCGGCCCCGCGCTGGCCGACGCCCGCGCCAAGGCAGGCCCCGCGCTCGCGGACGCCCGCGACAAGGCCGCGCCGTACGTGGCGGACGCCCGCGACAAGGCAGCGCCGTACCTGACCCAGGCCCACGACAAGGCCGCGCCGTACCTCACCCAGGCCCACGACAAGGCCGCGCCGTACCTGACCCAGGCCCACGACAAGGCCGCCCCGTACGTCGCGGAGGCCCGCGGCAAGGCAGCGCCGCTGCTGGCCACCGGCACCGCGCTGGCCGCACGACAAGGCCACCGGGGTCAAGGAGCTCGCCGACGCGAAGGTGGCCCAGCTCAAGGGCGAGCAGCCCAAGAAGGGCGGGAAGCTGAAGAAGGCCGCGTTCTTCGCGCTGCTCGCCGGTGCGGCCGCCGTGGTCGTCAAGCGGCTCCAGGACAGCAAGTCCAGCGACAGCTGGCAGTCGTCCTACGTCCCGGCGACCCCGGCCCCGGCTCCCACCCCGGCGGCACCGCCGACCCCCGCCGCTCCGATGGCGGGCGCCGAGCTCGGCTCCGAGGCCGACTCCGACGAGGACCCCGCCGGCTCCTCGCCCGACGAGGCGCTCGCCGACGCCGCCGAGGCGCCGCACCCGGTCACCACCCCGGACGAGCCCGCCGAGGTGGTCGACCTGGACGCGGAGCGCGACAAGGAGCGCTGACCCGACCGATCACGACGCCCGGACCGGCCGGAGGGAAGCTCCTCCGGCCGGTTCTGTGCTACCCAGTCGTCGATCTGTTCCCACCAGCCGAAGAGCCACTCGATCCGCTGGTCCCGGTCCGCGGGGATCTCCTCCCGCGGGACCTGCCACCAGCGCATCACGATCCGCTTGTCCATCGGCAGCTCGCGCCACAGGTCACCGACCGTGAGCAGGTGGTCGAGCCCGGTGTGGGCGACCATCACCACGTCGGCGTCGGGGGCCGCGTCCAGCGCCGCCAGGAAGCCGCCCGGCCGGGGCGCCAGCACGTGGATCATCCCCTCGGCCCGGTCGGCCATCCGGGTCATCCCCAGCCGGTGCAACCGGGCGATCGCCCGTTCCCGGCGCTGCGGGGTGAAGTTGCCGCCCTCGGGGAAGATCACGAAGGCGTCGTCGGCGTCGAGGTCAGCGGCGAGCGCGGCGATCTGCGACTCCATGTCCTCGCCCTCGCGGGGCTCGGAGGTGATGAACCGGGCCGGGATCCGGTTCAGCACCACGTCGATCACCGGGTCCCAGGCCAGCGTCTCCTTGAGCACCACCCGCGGCTCCCGGTCGTAGGTGTGCATCAGCGCGTGCAGCAGCACCAGCGAGTCGCCGGGGCCGGCGTGCCGACAGCAGACCAGCAGGGACACCCCCGGGTGCGCGGGGGGCGCCGGCCCCTCGGTGGCGATGGTGAGGTGCAGCACCCGCCGCGCCTCGGTGAAGAACAGCCACATCACGCCCTGGACCAGGTCGTAGTGGATCCCCTCGAAGTACGGCGTCCGGATCCGCCGGCCGAATCCGGCGGCCACCCACAGACCGAGCAGGATCGCCAGCAGCACCGTCTCGATGGTCAGGAAGACCACCAGCAGCCAGAACAGTCGCAGCGCCCGCCACCGGCCCGGCACGAACGGGGACAGGGCCGCGGCGACGATCAGCCACAGTGGCAGGAAGACCCACACCACGACGGTCAGCAGCAGCACCGCCGGGGTGCTCACCGCACGACGCAGCGCCCGGTGGGCCCGCGGGCTCACGAGGCCTCCTCCCCGAGCTCATCGAGGAAGGCCACGCTCGCGGCGTAGGTGAGGTCGATGCGACGCTGTACGCCGGTGAAGTCGCGGCTGCCGAAGAGGGAGTCGTCGGCCTTGGAGGTGCCCCGGGCCGGCAGCACGTGGGCGCGGACCCCGGCCGGCAGCTCGGCCAGCTCCCGGGTGAACCGGTGCCGGCGGGCGATCTCGAAGGAGACCCGGGCCACCTCCCACGGACGGGTGGGTGGGCGCAGCGGCCGGTCGATCCGGCCGACCTGGAGCACGAAGATCCGGGTGGCCCCGAGCTGGGCGGCCCGGCCGAGCGGGATCGAGTTGACGATGCCGCCGTCCAGGAAGTGCTCGTCCCCGACCCGTGCCGGCGGCAGCAGTCCGGGCACCGCGGCGCTGGCCACCACCGCGTCCACCAGCGGGCCGGAGTCGAACCAGTGCTCGGCGGCACGCTCGATGTTGGCGGCGCAGACCTGGAGCGGGACGGGCAGCTCCTCGAAGGTGACCGCCCCGAGCTCGTCACGCAGCCGCTGGGTCAGCGGCGTGGCGGACCACAGGTGGGTGCGGGTGCTGACCGCGCGCCGGACCGCGCGCAGCGGGTGGTCGCCGTACACCTCGCGCCCGCCCTCGCCGGCGCTGCGCCACAGCGCGGTCAGCCGGTCGATCACCGCGAGCGTGGGATCGCGGGCCAGCATCGCCCCGTTGAGGGCCCCGACGCTGGTGCCGAGGACCAGGTCCGGGGTGATCCCCCGCTCCAGCAGCGCGCGCAGCATCCCCACCTCGGCGGCACCGAGGACGCCGCCGCCACCGAGCACGAACGCGGTGCTGCCGGGGGCGAGGGGCCGGGGCATCAGCCGGAGTCGCTACCGGCCGACCAGCGCGGGCTGCTCGGCGCGGACCCGGGCGGTGGCCCGGCGCTCGGCGACGAAGCTGAGCACCGGGACGGTGCCGGCCACCAGGATCACCAGGGTGAAGCCGAGCGGCCAGCCGGCCCGGCGGGAGAGCAGGAACGCGGTGACCAGGAAGATCATGTAGAGCCAGCCGTGGGCGACCCCGAGGTAGGTGGTGATCCACTCGCCCAGCTGCTGCGGGTCGGTGCCGTCCCCGGTGAGGTACTTCAGCGGCACGCCGATCAGGATGAGCACGACCAGGAGGATCCCCACCACCGTGGCCATGACGCGGTAGCGGGTGAGGGTGCCGTTCACGGCCCCGAACCTACCGGGTGCTCCTCGGGCTGCTGGTCCGCCTCGACGGCGGTGGCGGCTGCGGTGACCTCGCGCACGTAGCGCCACCACAGGAAGCCGGCGAAACCGGCGAAGATCCACCACTCCAGGGCGTAGAGCAGGTTGCGCAGGGCGGTGAACCGACCGGACTGCGGCAGCGCCTCCAGGTCGGCCGGGGCGAGCCCGGCGGAGCCGTCGTTGACCGCCCGGTCGCCGGTCGGCCAGGCTCCCTCGGCGACCTCGGCCGGGTCGGCGACCACGACGTAGGCGCCGTACAGGTCGCGGTCGACGCGCTGGACGATGTCGGCGGTGCGCAGCTGCGGCAGCACGTCGTCGTCCGGGTCGTCGTCGACGGCACCGGTGCCCTCTCCGGGCTGGAGCCAGCCGACCAGCTCGGCGTCACCGGTCGGGGGTGCGGGCACCACGTCCTGGGTGGGGGCCCAGCCGCGGACCACCGCGACCGCGGGGGCGTCGGGGGTGCCGACGGTGAGCGGGGTGACCACCCAGAACCCGTCCCGGTCGCCGCGGGACCGTCCGGAGACCAGCACGGTGGCGTCGGGGAGCCAGGTGCCCTCGACGACGACCGGTCGGCCGACCGCGGCGCCGGGGAACGGGTCGTCGGGACCGATCACCGAGGTCATCGGGACCGGGTCGGTGCTGCTCAGGTCGACCGCCTCGGCGGCCCGGCGGGCCTGCCAGGCCTCGAGCTGCCAGTAGCCCAGGCCACCGGCCACCAGCACCGCGACCAGGGCCAGCAGGTGCACGCCCCAGAAGCGCGGGGCGAGCAGCAAGGGCACGGCTTCAGGGTACGGCGGGGGCGTGGGGACCCCCGTGCTCAGCCCCCGCAGGCGGCGAACGGCAGCAGTCGGGAGCGGGTCAGCTCCGCGGCCCGGACCCCGTCGGTGATCCGGAAGCCGATCCGACCCGTGGAGGGGTCGGCGACCCCGCCGGTGAAGGCGTCGGTGAACGCCGAGTCCGACGCCTGGGCCAGCTGGATCCGCTCGAACAGGTCCCGGCGGTAGCTGCCGAGCAGCCGGGCGGTGGCCACTCCGCCCTGGAGCTGGATCGCCCAGGCCTTCAGCTCGTCCAGCCGGGCATCCGGGTCGATCCCCTGCGGCAGCTGGTCGGCACCGACGCAGCCGCGCTCGACGTACGTCGAGATCGCCGCCGGTCCGACCAGGGAGACCAGACCGGGGTAGGCGCCCCAGCTCTCGGCCGGGTCGTCGGCGCCGCGCAGCACCAGCAACCGGTCCTCGGCGCGCACCTTCGCCCCGTCGAGGCCGATCGCGCCCTGCTTCACGGCGTTCCCGACCCCGGCCATGTCGACGCCCTCGCGGAACCCGAGCACGGTGCCGTTCCCATCGGGGCCGCTGAACTCGGCCTCCCACCGGACGTCGTCGCGGGTGAAGCCGAACGGCTCGCGGGTGCTGCTGCCCGAGCCGGCCAGCGAACCGCGGACCAGGATCGGGGAGCGACCTTCGGCGCGCTGCCAGAACGCCTGGCTCGCGGCGGCGGGGGCGTTGCCGTCCAGGTCGACCCGGCCCAGCTGGAGCCGGACCCGGTCGTAGTCGGTGACCATCAAGGTGGTGGCCGAGGCCGGCACCAGGGGCAGCACCGCGGCCGCGGGCTCCAGCTCCGCGGCGTACGCCGACACCGTCGGCCCGGAATCCGACGCACCGTCCTCCCCCGGCGGCGGGATCGACTGGGCACAGCCGGCCAACCCGGCCAGGGCGAGGGCCAGACAGGTCGCGAGCAGGGGTCGGCCGGGAGCACGGCGGAGGGGGAGCACCCGCGGCATTCTTCCAGCGGGCACGGCCCGGGTCCGGCGAACCCGCGGACTCGTAGGTTGAGGAGGTCGCGCAGCCCCACGGAGGTTGAGGAGGTCGCGCAGCGACCGTCTCGAAACCTCCCCGCCCGCGCAGCGCTCCGGAGGTTGAGGAGGTCGCGCAGCGACCGTCTCGAAACCGCCCCGCCCGCCCAGCCCCACGGAGGTTGAGGAGGTCGCGCAGCGACCGTCTCGAAACCTCCCCGCCCGCGCAGCCCCACGGAGGTTGAGGAGGTCGCCCAGCCCCACGGAGGTTGAGGAGGTCGCGCAGCGACCGTCTCGAAACCTCCCCGCCCGCTCCCGTCAGCCCCGCTGTATCGCCGCCCGCGCGGTGGCCGCGACGGCCAGGTCGATCCCCTTCACCCGCCAGCCGCCGCGCGCGGCGCCGCCCAAGAGCTCGAGCACGGTGAGCGTCGGGCTGTCGGCAGGCGGCCAGGCGGAGGGGTCCTGGTGCACGCGCCAGCCGAGCGCGAGCAGCAGATCGCTGATGTCACCGTCCCAGCTCTCACCGGGCGTGCCGCTGCCGACCACGGCGAGTGCGGACCAGCCCGCCTGTCGGTCGAACTCCTTGGTGCCCAGCGGCAGCCGTCCGATGATGTGGTGCCACAGCGCCCGCGGGTCTTCTCCGCAGCGGCGGGCAGCTGCGGTCGGCGTGAGCCGGCCCTTGCGGACGGTGACCAGCCCGAGCGCGCGGGCGGAGTCGCGCACGCTCGCGACAGGAAACGTGAGGTCTTCCCGGTTCGCCTTGCCGATCCACCAGCCGGAGATGCCGCTGGCTTCGGCGACCCGCTCGACGACGGCGGGTGGGAGGTACCCGGCGCCGGTCAGCGTCACCCCGTCGCCGATGATGCTGAGGAACACCCGATAGGTCTCGGTGATCCGGGCGACCTCCTCGTCGGAGACGTCGACCGGCCCGTGCGACAACGGCCGGCCGAGCACCTCGCGCAGGAGCCGGATGCCGCGGCGGTCCAGCTCCTCGACCAGCACTGCGAGCTCACCGCTGACCAGCACCGGCTCGGCCACCGCGACGGCCAGGGCATCGTTGACCTCCGCCAGGTCGAGGTGGTCCGGGTGCCAGTCCGGCGACAGCCAGCTGTGCCCGTGCGCCGCGTCCTCGAAGCCCTGCGGCAGCTGCTCGTCGTCGTACCCGCTTCGCACCCAGACCGCCATCTCCTGGTAGCCGCCGAGCCCGCCGCAGTCCTCCGGCGGGCAGGCCATCCGACCCGCGGTGCAGCGGGCCTGCGCCGGCGGTGCGTCCAGGACCTCCTCGACCTGGAGCCGGTGGTCCCAGCCGTCGCCGAAGTCGTAGTCGTACCAGAGCTCGTCACCCTTGGCGGCGACCAACTGGTCCAGGCGTACGTCGTCCTCGAGCGTGCCGTCGTCGCCCTCCTCGAGGTCGAAGGCCGTGACGAAGTACGGCGACCGGTGGTCGCGACCCATCCGGAACCGGTGCAGGTGGCTGTCGGTCCAGCCCATCGCGACCTGGATCACGTCGTGCAGCCGGGGCAGTGTCAGGTCTCCGGGCAGCTCGAGTCGCCGCCACACCGGTGGACTTGCTCCGTGCAGGTCGAGACGGACGCGGAACCCGCGCACCTCGCTCGGGGCCGGCCGCAGCTCGGGCCCGGCGGGCTGCAGCTTCTCGAAGATGCTCGAGACCTGGCCGCTGAGCAGCGCGTCCACCAGGGCTCGCCCCTCCTCGACCGAGAGGCCCGCCGCCAGCTGCTCAGCGAGACGTCGCACCTCGGTTTGGTCGGCCACACGGTCAGTCAAACATCCGTCACCATGCCGCCGCGCAGGGCACGCCCGACCTCGACGACTTGTCGGGGCAAACCAAAACCCTGGCCGGCCGGGTGACACGCTGTAGTCGGTAGACTTCGGCCTCACGGGGCAGCGGCTCCGATGACCACTTGGTCGGTGCTCCTGCGCTCGGGTGATCGCAAGCTTCTGTGCCCGGTTCAGTGCCAGATCGTCGGGCGGCGGGAGATGCTCCCGAGGCAGTAGCCGTTGTCCGAGGTGAAGACGATGGTCCGGTCGAGGATGTGCATTGCTTCGGCTCGCTGCCGGGAGACGTTCGTGAGCGCTGCCTGCTGCACAGGTGTGAGCGGGGGCACGCTCTGGAGATAGTTAGGCTTGTCCGAGTTGTCGGTGCGCCAGGCAGACTCGGCGGGAACGCCGAGCCCGCGCACGAACTCCTCATCGTAGGCACCCAGAACCCAGGACGGGAGCTCCGACGTCACCCAGGTGACCGGAAAGCCGTCGGACCGCCGGGTGGCGCCGGGTTATCGGCCTCGCGCGGCCCCCCTGGTGGGGAGCCACCGGGCTCCACGAGACAAACCACGGCCGGTCGTCGCGGCGGGCGAACCGGCACGCCAGCTGTCGGGTCTTGACTCGTCGTGACGTTGGTGGTGATTCCCCGTGCCACGTCCGAAGGTCGCCTTTGACGTTTGAAGTGAGGTTGAAGTGTGCATAACTGCCCCCTGGAGCGTCGCCGGGCTTCCATACTCGGTGAGAACCGGCCCACCACTCGGTCCAACCGAGCGGTGCGCAGCGCAACGACGACCGCCCGGTGCTGCCATGCGTCGGCTGGACGCCGTAGCCATTCGTGTCGCACCGACCAGCGCGGTTCGATGACAGACCTGCTGTAGACGGGTACGCGTTGGAATCGTCGAACGCGCCGAGGCCGAAGGGCTCGGCATGGCTGACCACCCCCATGGTGGGGAGTACTGCCCGGTCAGCAGGCTGGTCCGGCTGGGGCAGCACAGCGGGTTGCTCGTCCTGCCGCATGCCGTCTGCCTCGATGAGCACCAGGTTCGGTCGCTCCCCCGCGATCCCGGCCGTCGTGCTGCGGGGCACTGCGTCCTCTGCATGGCCCGGAGCTGCGACCGTGGATCAGAGGGCGCCGCTCGCGTCCATGCTGCTGGACGTATAGGCCGCCGCTATGACATCACTGCGACGGTCGCGACCGAGAAGGCGAACCGGCGCGGGCGGCCGGTCACCGCCGCTGCTCGTCGTACGCCGGGTTGTCGCAGTACTCGGCTCGCAAGGCCATCCAGGTGATTGAACCGACCTGTGCTCCGTCACCGAGCGGTTCAAGGACTCCTCGGATCTGCTGGAACTTGCTGATCGCATCGGTGTAGGCCTTGCCGTAGTTGCCGAAGATGGACGAGCGCCTGTTGAGCCCCATCTTGAACAGGATCCACTGGCTCTGGGCGATGGCCCGTCGCACCCTGAGGTCTGAGGAGTCGACACCGGCCGCGCGACTCAACACCGGCATCGCAGCGGGGGGTGTCACGCACAGGCATGCCTCTCGCTCGGGAGAGACCTCCTCCAACTGCCGCACCCACGCATAATCGTGAGGCAGGCCGGCCAGGGCGCGGCAGGCGATCGAAAGGTCAGGAAACGGCCCCACGTAGGCGTTGTAGATCCTTTCGCCCGTGGGGCTGCGGGGCAGGAAAGCCGAGCATGAAGCGCCGCCTTCGAGGTACTTGGCGCCGCGGACGCCGCGAACCGCCGCGCCGAGTTTGGGCTCCCACTCGTACCCCAGACCGCTCGTGGCCAGCATGACGATGTATTGACCCGTGCAGGACTGGTTGCTGTAAGTCGCCGCGATGTCGAGCGGCGAAACCTCCTCAGATGGGGAGTTCGAAGGGTTCGGGCTGATTGAAAGTGTGGACGGGGAGGGGGTCTGGCTGGGGTCGCGGGCGACGGGAGACGAGCGCGTCGACTCGGACGTGGCCGGGGTCTCGCGTTTGGCCAGATCATCGCCAGCCCCGGCGAGGAACCAGGTTCCCCCGCCGGCCGCAGCGAACAGAAGGAGAACAACCGCCGCTGCCGAAAGCAGGCTTCGCCCGCGGCCGACCGTTGGCTGTGGGGGGTCCGTAGGCAGCACCATCGGCGCGGCGTCCAGGGGTTCGTTCGATGGCTCCGTCGCCCAGGTGGCCGGGACTGCCGTCGCCTTGTGTGCAGACCCGCATTGAGTGCAGAACGGCCGGTCGCCGTGACGCTCAGCACCGCAGACGGTGCAAAATGGCCGACCGCCCGCAGGATTCGCATTCGCACCAGTCTCCGTGCTCACTGGCGTGCGCCCCTCATCTCTGCAGGCGCCCGGAACGACACCATCTCGGCCAGTGCCTGCTCAAGATCGGCGTACGTTGGAGCGTAGACGCTCATCGAGAACGGAAGCCCGACGTAGACGCTGCTCAGCTCGTACATTCCCGCCTCGTTGGACTCATCGTTCAGCCACAGCACGCGGTGCAGTCGTCCGGCCGCGTCGCGGAAATCGCGCCGCTCGCCGAACAGGAACTTCTCGGCGTAGCGACCGAGGCGGTCGTCGGTCGTGCCATCGTTCCAGGCGTAATAGAAGATCTCCCCCCTGCCTCCAGAGAACCGGGTGGGGCAGCGCCAGACCTCCTGTCGCAACGGCGCGGGGTCCGGTTGCCCTGCCGAGGCGGCGGCGCCCTTCTCGTCGATGCAGGCGCTGAGGTCCAGACTCGGGTAGACCCACCGCAGGCCGGCAAGTCCCCGCTGGCCGCCGGAGCAATCCGCCGTCCGCGTGGGGGTAGAGCCATCCCAGCACGTGATGGTGCGCGTGGGCGTTGCGGTTTTCGACATCGTCGGTCTCGGCACCTCCAGGCTGGCCGTCTGCGACGGCACGGCGCTCCCTCTGGCGGCCGGCCGGGTAGCGTCGCCAGGCTTGTCGGATCCCAGCCACTGGACCAGCCCAGCGATGACGGCGACGGCAATCAGGGCGAGCGCCGCGACCAGTGGCCCGCGCCGAGGCGTGCTGGTCGACGGGGAGGTAGCGCCCACAGACGTCGGAGGAGGAGCTGACTCGGTCAATGACGCCTGCGGACGCTGGAACTCTGGGTCGGATACGGCGTCCGTGAGCGGTGCTCCGCAGCTCACGCAATACAGTCGGCCCGCCACCACCTGGGCCGCACCGCACCCCGGACACGCCGAGCGTGTATTCGAGGCCTGGGTCGCCGAGGCGCCGGCCAACGGGTTCCCGCAGCTCGTGCAGAAGGTCGTCGGCGGCGTCGAGGAGCCGCAACTAGGGCACGTGATGTCCACCGAATCCCCCACATCTCGTCGTCCCGGCCGTCCACCAACTCCGAACGTGATCTTAGTAAAGACCAATCCCGCGGGCACAGAACGTGACGCCCACGGTGCGACCTACCCTGTTCGCGTGATATCCCTCGCCCGTCACTGCGCCGCATGGATCGCGTCGGTCGCTGTGACTGCTGCGTTGCAGACCGGCTGCGCCGCAGACCCTGCACCGGCGCCGACAACCCATCACCAGGCAGGTTCCACCTCAAGCGAGCACAGGCACCCGTCGGGAGCGCCGGAGGCATCATCACCGCTGCCGGCCGAGGCGGACCGGGTGATCGTGATCTCGGTCGACGGTCTGAATCCGGATGCCCTCGTGCGACTCGGCGCACATGGCGCGCCGACCCTGCACGGACTGATGCTCCGGGGGGCGACCACGATGGAGGGCCGCACTGCGGTCGAGTCGACCCGGACCCTTCCCAACCACTCCGGCATGCTCACCGGCCGGCGGGTAGCTGCGGCCGACGGCGGCCACGGCGTCACCTTTAACGAGGACAGTGGAGCGACGGTCGACGACGCCGCTGGAGGCCCGACGGACTCGCTGTTCGACGTGGTGGCAGAGGCCGGTCTGCACACCGCCCTGGTCGCCTCGAAGGCCAAGTTCGCGCTCTACGCGCGCACCTGGGGCGACTCGCTCGCCAGCTCCGCTATCCTCGCCACGAGCGAGGATGTGATCGCCGCGGCGCTCGCCGAGGTGGACCAGGGTCCGGGCGTGGTGTTCGCGCATGTGGCTCTTCCAGATGAGGTGGGCCACAGCCACGGGTTCCTTTCGTGGCCGTACTTCGCGGCCGTGCGACGAGTGGACCGAGCTCTCCGGCCGGTGCTCGACCACCTGGCCGGGGCTAGCGGCCGCTCGACAGCGCTCATCTTGACCGCCGACCACGGCGGTAACGCCGCGGGTCATGGTGACGTCACCGACCCTGGTCACTTCACCGTCCCGTTCATCATTGTCGCACCGGGCGTCCCCGCCGGAGGAGACCTGGCCGCCCTCGTCGGCCTGACGGCGCCCCCAGATCGTCAACCCTCGTACACGGGGCCCCAGCCCGTTCGCAACGCTGACGTCGCCAACGCGGTGACCGGACTGCTTGATCTCCCCCGGGTGCCGGGGAGCGAGTTCGACGCCGTGCGTGTAGCCCTGGCCAAGTGACAAGAGGCGAGCAGAGCATAGGCGACCGGCATCAGGCCTCCAGGGCTGCGAGTGTGCACACCATCCGTGCAAGGAACTCCGGGTAGTCGCCGTCCACCTCGACGTGGATCCGCTCGGCGTCGCGTTCGAGAAGTGCTTGAACCAGTCGGGTGCCCATCGTGGGGTCCGGCAGGAACACTGACGACTCCAGCGGACGGTCGCCGTGTTCCGACGATGCCGCGCTGATCCGAGCGACGAGCTCGTCGATGACCTCTTCGGGCCGCTGAGCGGCCAAGTTGGCCATGGCCTCGAGCGACGCCCTGTAGTCACATGAGCGGACCGCGTCCAGGGTGGCCGACACCCACTCGGCGGTCGCAAGGTGGGTCACCGACGTACTATCCGATCGATCGACGCGGTGATCTCGCGTGCCACCGAGGCGAGCCCCATTCGGACGAAGTGCGGCCCTGCCACCTCCTTCGCGTTGAGGCCAGTCTGCACCGCTTCCTCGACAACTGCCCCCCATAGCTCAGGTTGGACTGCGTTCGCCAAGTCAGCTGCGGCCTCGGCCCCTTGTCCCATGCCCATCGCCAGGGCCCGACCGAGCCCGTCTGCAGACACCAAGCTCGTCGCCACGGCAATGCCGACCGAAGCTACCGCTGCTCGCTTCGCGCTAGCCGCTCCTGCGCGCGAGAAACCAGCGCGGGCCGACGACCCGCCGGCCAGGGCGCCGGCGAAGGCTTTGGCATCAAGGCCGAACTGCGCCACGTGGTGCTCCGCCGCCGTGAGGTGCTTCCTCGCACGTTGAAGGCACTCCGCAACGGCGCGACCTTCTCGGCCGGCGCTCGCCGCGTGTTGCGACCCCTGGTCCGCGGCTCGACCGGTGGCGTTCAGGGAACGGCGCAACTCGGACCCCGAATCGCCCAGCCTGCGGACCTCGGCGGAAAGTCGTTCGATCTCGGACGTCATCTATGGACGCCCCTTGGCGGTGTTCTTCGACTCATGAGCCCGCGCCTGCTCAGCTCGAGATGCGGCTGCCTCAGCCTGTCGAACAGCCTCGCGGAACGCTTCAGAAGCCTGCGCGGCGTGACGCGCGGCTGCCTCCAACAGGCCACACATCTCCCGGTCGCTGCCGGTGGCTGTGCCGTCGATGGCCGCGACGATCCCCTGGCTCAGGCGAGCCAGCCGGTCTGCCGTGGTCCGCGATGACATCGCTTGATCGCGTGCCTGCTTCGCAAGGCGGCGGTAGTCCTCCGGTGTCATGGAGTCACAGTGACCTGCCGTAGTCGGCAGCCGTTCGCGCTGCCTCCTGGAGCGCCGCGGTGGCTTCCTTCGCCCGCCTCTGGGCGTTCTGCAGTGAGGCGAGAACCTTTCTGTCGGCCCCGTTGGAGCTGCCGCCGATCGCCTGCTGGACCGACGAGATCTGTTGGGTCAGTGTTCGGTCGTACTGGGCCAGTCCGGTGCCGGTCTTCTTTGCGGACTCGGCGATTCCGTTGATCGTCTGCTTGAGCTGCTGCAACTGGGACATGGGGGTCCTCTCGATAGTGAGGTGGCGCGATCATCAATGAGACGCGAGCGTTCAGGTGAGCACGACTCGCCGTGAGGTCAGCGTCTGCTGCGGGTCCCAGGCGACGGTGGCTCCCGCCGGTAGGCAGCGACCGGCGCCCCAGGCGCGGATCGCCGCCACGTCCTCGGGATTCGTCTGGCTGTAGGCCACGACGTTGCGAAAGTACGCCTTGATCTCCTCGTCGCCGGGCGACACCGTCACGGCGTTCGTGAACATCGCGCTCGCGATGTCGTGGACAGCGGCATCGATGTCGGAGCCCGAGAACCCATCGGACAGCCCGACCAGGTCCTGTGCGAGATGCGGCGGGATGTCCTGGTGCAGATAGCGCGTGAAGTACATCCGGATGATCTCCTCCCTGTCGCTGGCGTCCGGAAGGTCGACGAAGAACATCTCATCGAAGCGGCCCTTGCGGAGAAGTTCAGGCGGTAGGGAGGTCACGTCGTTCGCGGTCGCGACGATAAACACCTTCGTGGTCGACTCCTGCAGCCAGTAGAGGAACTGGCCGATGAGTCTGCGCGACGTCCCGCCGTCACCCGAGCCGGTGGAGAGCGCCTTCTCGATCTCGTCGATCCACAACACGCACGGAGCCACGCGATCGGCGGTCTCGAGCGCCTCGCGCAGCTGGTCTCTGACTGCCCGAGGTACTGGCCCATGATCGCGGACATATCGAGGCGGTAGAGCGGAAGGTTCCACTGCGCGGCGATCGCCTTGGCCGAGAGGGACTTTCCGCACCCGGGCACGCCGGCGAGGAGCACACCGTTGGGTGCCTTCAGCTCGGTCTGCGAGAGGTCGGACTTCATCAGCACCTCGCGCTTGCGCAGCCAGGAGCGGAGGTTGGTGAGCCCGCCGACCTCGTAGCCGTCCTTCAGCTTGACCCGCTCGATCCCTGTCAGGTCCCCGAAAATCTGGTCCTTGACCTCTGAGAGGGTCGCGAGGTCTTCGGGAACGAGCGAGCCTTTCGCCAGGAGGGTCGCCATGGCGTTGACCGCCTCGGCCTCCGTGATGCCAGCAAGGATCTCAGAGGCTTGGCGTACGTCGTCGTACTGCCATCGGACATCGACGACGCCTCGGTGGTCGTCGACCATCTGCGCTACCGTCTCGGCCAGCTCCTCGCGGGTAGGCAAGTCAAGGGCGACCTGCATCCCCAGTCGCTGCAGCCCGCTCCAAGCTGGCTTGGAGGAGATGGCTATCAGCGACCCCTGTCGTGACTCGGCCAGACGTACGAGTTCCGCGAGGTGCCGCGAGGTGTCGGTCTCACTGTCGAGGCCGTCAACGTCGCTGAAGATGAAGTTGGCGTTCACGCGTGACTTGAACGTCGACTTTGCGTGATCGAGCGCCACCAGCAGAGACGTCTCGTCCGCGACGACGTGACCGCTCAGGAAGTCCTTGAGGCCCTCGGTTCGCGAGTACTCGTAGTAGGCCATCGACGCCAGCGTCCCCGCCGACGTCTGGAGGAGGTTCAGCACCCGCGAGGGCTCTATGGACCGGATGAGGATAAACGGCACTCGCCCTTGCAGGTAGCGGTGGAGCATCGACTGGACGTGGGTGGAGTCAGCCACGCGGGACCTCTTGACTCGAAGTGAAAGGGACGATCCGGCGGAAAGTGCTACGCCGGCCCTGGGCGATGGGTGCGGAGGCGGCTCGATCGGCGAGCGGCGCCGCCAGCGGCCGGTGACCGCTGACGTCGTAGTCGAGGACGGCCATGAACGAGTGCTCGCGGACAACGGCGAGCATCTGGTCACTCCAGGTGGCGTCCACCGAGACGGCCGACCGCTGGGTGCGCACGGCGGTCTCGGCTTCCTGTTGGTACCTCTCGATATCCGCCCGGAGGCCGCTCGAGCAGCGCCGCTTGGATCGGCTCGGGCAAGCCGGGGTGCCGTGCCAGCTGAACACGCCGCGCCAGCGTCGTGCGCAGCGACACCATCTCTCGGGACAGCTCATAGGGGGTTGTGGCGTTTGTCCAGGCACGAGTCAGCCCCTGGTGCCAGCGCTCGTTCGCCTGGCGCATGGCATCGAGGATGTGGCTGACCAACCGCCGGTAGGTGTCCGGGGTGAAGGTCGACTCCTCCAGGACCGGCAGCTCGAGCAGCGAGACGTTCTCGGGATCCTTGGCCCATGCCCGGAGCGAGTTGACCCACCGCTCATAGACGCTGTTGCCCCCAGGGACCTGCATCAGCTTCCCGGTCTGCGAACGACGAGCTCGCCGGGCGGCAGTGGCTCCCATTCGGGGAGTTCGCCGGCGATCTTGCGCTCGCGGCCGGTCTGCGGCTTGGTCCCGTTTCGGGTGCCCAGCACATTGCGGGACACGACGACACCGTCCCCGGTCGGGGGCGGGGTCCGGGCCAGCATTCGGCTGCGAGCAAGACCGCGCTGGACGACCACCGACGTCGGCGCGGGTTCAGTTGGTGCCGGGGTGGGGGATGTGCTCATGGCCGTGGCATCCGGTGTGCAGTCTGTCAGCGGTTCTTCCGCCTCTGCCGACGGGACGAACGCCAACGGGTCAGGCGCAGCGCCTGCAGGAGCACCGCAGGTACCACAGAAACGTCCACCTGCAGGGATGGAGTCCCCGCAGGTACCACAGTTCACATCGCTCATGCCCGGACCTCGTTAGAGTGATCAATGGTCGGCCAGGCCTCGATCAGTTCAACGAGCTCACCTTCCTGGCTGTCCAGCTCGTCGTAGAGTAGGTGTGCGTCGACCAGCTGGGCGAGAGCGTCCCGATACAACAGCACGGAGTCGGCCACGGCCGCCTGCCGCACCTCCTCGACCTTGTCGATCTCGGTCTGCGCGCTCCGCTTTCGCTGCTCGCCGAGCAGGATGACGAGGGCACCCCCCACAGCAGCGGCGATGACTCCCGCAAGAGGTGCGACCGCCAGGAAGACGACAGCAACACCTAGCGCGATGAGCGCGGGCATGACATACCACGAGCTCTTGAAGCGCAGTTTGTCGATGAAGGAGTCGAACGCGGATTTCCAGCTCGATTCGATGACCTGGATGCCTTTCACCTCCTCCCACGTGGACGAGATGGTGGTCGAGGGAAAGCCGTATGTCGCGGCGTACGAGGAATGGTCGGGCCTCAGGACGAGGTCAAGGTCCGCGACGGCCGCGCTGCGGTAGGCGGCGGTGTACCGGCTGACCGCGCTGCGGAAGTCGCTGGCCCCGACGCCGATGGCGATCCGCTGAGTCTGGGTGCTGACCCCGAGCTTCTCGGGACTGATGGCGGCGACGGTCTGCAGGCTCACCACGTCGTTGGTCTCCTCGAGCGCAAGCTGCAGCTCGTTCGCCTGCGCCGTGGCGCGCGTCAGGTCGCCGCCCTCGGAGATGACTGCCTCGTGAAAGATCACCTCTCGTTTGAGCGGGAGCTCTTCTTCGTCGTACTCAGTGACGAGGCGATCGAGAATGTCGTCGAGGAGGTCCTCGAGGACCGAGGGCATGACGGCCTCGTGTGCCTTGACTGCCTCGTACTTGACGATCGCCTCGGGTAGCGCGGAGGCCAGTTCGAGCTGCTCCTGAAGGTTAACGAACCTGGGAGCGAGCTTGGCGAGAGCCGGGTACTGGTCCAGGTCGAGCCGTTGACGCTGCCCGCTGATCTCGGCGAACCAATTGCGCACCTGCGTCTCGATGATGTCGTCTCGATTGCGCAGCTCGGCCACCCACCGAGTCATGGACGTCGAGATGATCTGCTGTCCGGTCGGACCGAACGCGTCGTAGGACGCCGCCCTCGAGGATGACGGCGAACTCTCGGGTCAAGGCGCTCGGATCCAGTGACGCCAGGTAGTGCCGCAGCCACCGGACACTGGCTGCAATCCGGCCCTGACGACGCAGGACCAGGGCGAAGAAGAGGCTCGACTTGCGCTTGTCCCGGTTGAAAGCCTCCTGAACGGCCTTCTCCGTCATCGAGCCGTTGTCACGGGACCAGGCTGCCACCGCCACGAGCGCAGGAGCCAGCCAGTAGCGCGGCGTCTGAATCATCAGCTCTTCACTGACCGAGGTGACGGTATCGTTGGATATTAGACCCGAATCGAATGCCTGCAGCGTGCCGATCGAGGCTCGCCGAACGAGATTGTAGTGGCCGAACTCCCGGTCGAGTTGCGCCTTGAGACCGACGACCTTCGTCTCCGACTGCTGAACAGCAGCGGTCCGACTCGCCTGCTGCACGAACTCCTCGAACTCCGCACGCAACTGCTGCAACTGCGTGCCGGTGAGCGCGACGTCGCCTCGCACCGCGCCCACATCAGAGTGGACGTCGTCGATCAACCGGGCCAGGCTGTTGTGGACGTCGTTGATCTGCCGCATCACCGGGCGCAGGTCAGTGCTGTCGTTCATCTGAACACATCCTCGCTAGATGGCGGCGTTGCCGTTGGTTCGGATCGGGATCACTTGGCCGTCGCCGTAGACCTCGATGTAGGCGTAAGCCGCGGACCGGGCAAGGCCACGGCAGGGCGCGAAGGCTGGCGGAACGGTGTCGCCCGCCGCATAGTGCTCGGCGATCGCCCCGTCGAGCGACAGCCGGTGATCGACGTACGGATGACCGAGATAGCACTTGGCGAAGAGACCCACCAGCTGGCCTCCGCCGCGCTCCTCGTAGACCTTCTGAATCCAGTCGAGGAGCTGCCGGCGAACCGCATCGTCGGCGGTGGCATCAAGACCGGCGATGGCATCGAGAAGTTCTTGGGGACGGCGGGTGCGCCGTTGGTGCCGCGCGTGCTGACTGAGGGAGACACGGGCCGAGTCGAGTTGGGTCGGTTGTGCCGATGCAGCAGCCACTGGCGTCACCAGACGACGTCGTTCTAACACGGCGGCCACCTCCGATCGTGGGCCGACCGGCCCCTTCAGGGAATAAGAATAGACAGCAAAATCGCCAGGATGCCCAAACTGGCGACAAGTATCAGTCCGAGCATCGAGCAGCCATTGGACGAGCCAGTGGCCCCGCGCGCCGGCGCACCGTTGTCCGGAGCAGTCCGGATCGTCGGCGGTGCGGCACTGACCCGGTGGGCGGCCGTGTCGGCCTGCCGCGTCCGTTCAACCCAGTCCCACGACGCCTCGGCGGCTCGGAGGTCCCCGAGAAGCGAGGCAGTCGCCGCCGCGACTTCTCCCAGGCGCTCAGGCAGCTGACTGGGCGGCGGACCGCCCAGGGGGGCGACGTCGGCCTCCGCAGCGCCGGCAGCCGACCTCACGGCGAGCCGCGAGATCCGGCTCTCTGCAGAGTCCAGTGCCCGGCGGGCGGCGGCTGCGGCGTCCTTGACCTCGCGCTCGGCAGTCAGCGCGTCGTCGAGAACCGCGCTCGCCTCGCGTTCGACCCCAGCCCGCTCGGCAGCCTGGGACGCCGGAAGGTCAACGACCCGCTGAACGTCGGCGAGGTAGGCGCGGAAGGCCGCCTCCTCCGAGTCTCGGGAATTATTCATGACAGCGGCTCCTCGGGTTCCCCATGCGGCGAGTAGGGGACCAAGACCTCCAGGGTGTCGCCAGCGGCGCGGTCAAAGAGACCGATCCGCGGTGAACCCTCGACACGCTGAACGGCGGGTCCAACGATGGACCGAAGATCGTCGAGGCCGAGATCAACTGTGAGGTATGCAGCGACTCCCGAGGAGTAGGTGCCCAGATCCGCTTCCAGTGTGCGCACGTTGCTCCACGACCCGAGAAAGTAGGCCCCAGACATGGCACCCCGAGTGGCGAGGTCGCGCAGCACCGTCCGGGCGGTGCGAGGCTCGATACTGAAGTCGTTGGCGTCGCTCGCCTCATCCACGTCAAGGTCTCGCAATCGCTGCGCAGAGACGGCTACGACTAGCAGGGGCGGAGTCGAAACGCGCTCTTCCAGCCGGTCCGCCAGGTCCGACCGGAGCCAACCGGCCGCCTCGGAGTTGCCGAGCCGTCGGAAGTCCACGCCCGCATGCCGCAAGCGACGCTCGATGTCTGCGAACCACTGATCGGACTCCTCACCGTCGCCATCAAGGAACACGACCTGGCCGCCGCGAAGCCCGGGCAGGGCGCTGACGACAATCGAACGGAGGATGTCTCGGGGTCGGACGTTGCCGGGCCTGGCCTGTCCCACGACGACCACGGCTTGGTCGGAATCCTCGGCCATCCAGTGGACTCGGGGGGAATCGTCAACCGCGATCGGACGCCCCAGCCACAGCTCGAGACCGGTTGCTGGCCGGGTGGGCGCCGTCCGCGGCCAAGCGGCGTACTCCGTCCCGAGGAAGACCAAGGGCGGGCGGCCGTGGCCCCGAAGCCAGAGTTGCTGCTGGAGTCGCGCGGTTGCCTCGAGTTCGGCGTACGCGGCGATGCCGACCTGGTTCGAAGTCTCAGGCGCGTGGCCGGCGTTGGTGTTGAACACGACCTCCCCCCGGTAGGTGAGGTCAGCGGCAGCCTTGTTTCCTTGACTCAGAATTGCCTCAGACTCGGCAACGGTGTTCTTGAGCGACAGACGTAGGGGAAACTGGGCGAAAATACCCTGTCCTCTGACGGCAAGCGCGGAGACACCCGAGGTCGTCTGTGAGGCGAGCAGGAGGTGCACGCCGTAGACGCGACCCTGCTTGGCCAACCGTTCCAGGGCGTCGACCGCCGCCTCGGTTTCGGCTTCTGATCCGGAGAACAGCTCGTGGAACTCGTCGACGACGAGCAAGAGTCGCGGCACCCTCTCGCCGGTCGCCCGGCGATGGCCAACGATCCCGCTGTGTCCCGTTGCCTTGAATCGCTCCGCGCGGGCTTCAAGTTCCCCGACGAGCCAGCGGAGCACCGCCACACCGAAAGCCCGGTCGGACTCGAGACTGAGAGTGCGCACATGCGGCAGCCAGTTCTGCCCCCCTGCATCAGGGGCGAACCGCGCGAACTCCAGTCCCTGCTTGAAGTCGAGCAAGTGAAGCTCGAACTCTTCAGGGGAGTATCGCAAGGCCAGCCCGAAGATGATGTCGAGCAACAAATTCGACCTGCCAGTGCCGACAGCCCCTCCGACCAGCATGTTCGGGTGCGGCGGATTCTGCGTGCGCAGGGACAACTCGAGGTCGCCTCGACCGGCGCGGCCGAAGACGAGGTCGAGGGAATCGGTGGAGTCGTGCGTCCAAGGCGAGGCGATGTCCTTCGCCAACAGGTCGGTGAGCAAGATCGTGGGTCCTGTGTCTGACTTCGCGCGCTGCGCGGCCCGTTCCAGCACGTCGGTCACCGCCGCGTCGGGTGGCGCGCCATCGTCCTGGATGGTCACTTCGCTCGGATAGCCGGGTAGACGCCATGTGCCATGAGAGCCCACCACGTCGATCAGCAGACGACGCAGCTGCTCCGGTTGTATGTCGCGCACAGACGATTGCGTGGGATCGGCGCCGATCAACAAGGTCGGACGGGCGGGACTCTCGGTAGCGGCGATGCGCACCAGGTACTGCTGGAGGGCCTCGTCAACGCCGTATGGATAGTCGAGCAGGGCGATGACGTGCAACGTCCCGTCCGGCACGGGAGCAGACCGCCAGAGGTCGATGAGGTCCCCGGAGGTGACGGCTGCCACGAGCTCGGTATCTCGGCTGACGGCCTCGAGGACCTCGCCAAGGCGGTCGGCGAACACCCGCGGGTCCGCGGTGGGGGTGACGAAGGCACTGCCCACCGCCTGGCGCAGCGGTGCGAGCCTGCCGAGAACGCCGCGTGATCGAGGGTCGAACACCGTCAGCCGCATCTTCTTCAGCGGTGCTTGAGCCACGACGCGGATGAGGGCGCCGACAATGAGGTTGTCGACCTGCTGCCGCGGGCCTGTGACATACCAACCAGGGTGTCCAAGAAACGGCGCGATGGCAGGGGGCGCGGCGTCGAGCCCGTGAAGCGACCCGACGCGGAGGAAGCGCGAACACGGGGCCGTCGACGCGGCGGACAGTTCAGACCATGGAACGCCGGCGAGCGGACTGAGGATTCGGTCCGACTGAGCCAACAGATCCGCGACCGCCTCCTCCTCTTGGGCTCGATGCTGACCTGTCATCTCGGCCGAGCGCTGACGACGCAGCGCTGCTGACCGGTCGCGCGCCCCCAGGACCGCGTGAGCGGCTGACTCGGTCGCCACCGCGCTGAGCTCGTCAAGCCGACCACGCAGGGCGCTCGCTCGGGTAACCAGGTTGGTGATCTGGGATCTGGCCGCGGCCAGGTTGCGTTGCAACGTCTCCTCAGAGGCGGCGGCCGCGAGGCTCGGGCCCGGGTGGCCCTCTCGTGAGGGACCGGCAGGCGATGCCGGTCGGAAACCCTGCGGCATGGGCGGCAGTTCCTGGGACCAGGCGGCATCGGCACCCTCGACGTGGATCCGGCGCCCACGCTTCCTCGGCGGCTGATCGACCATGGATCCCCCTCACGTCGGTGGGTCAAAGATTAACCCGGGGGTCCGTCGTCTCTCTGTTGACGTTCCAGACGCTGGCCCGCTGTTCCGCCCGCCATCCTCATCGCGGAAGCGGTGTCGGACGATTCCCGATGCTCGCCATCACAGCACAGGGCGGCTGTCCCGCTCTCCTGTCATGTTCGTGGGTGGCGGGCGGGGAGTTGGGGGCGGTGATGTCCGAGGGCGAGCAGGGCGAGCGCGATCAGGGGTCGGGGTCCGTGGAACCCGTAGGCGAGGCGGGTGAGCAGGCGGATCTTGGTGTTGGTTGACTCCACCAGGGCGTTGGAGAGTCCGTGGTTCAGGGTGTTCTCGATCCGGCCGCGGACGGCTTCGATGCGGGTGGCGAGGTGGGCGAACTCGGGGATGCCGCTGTGTCTGGCTTGCTCGAGCCACTCCTCGAGCGCGTTGATCGCGTCGGTGCCATTGTTGCTGCGGATCTTCAGCAGCAGTCGCAGGCCTTCCTTGAGTCGGTAGGCCTCCCAGAGTTCGGGGTGGGTGGCCGCGACCCAGTCCAGGCGTAGTTGTTGTCTGCTGGTGAGGTTCTCGGGGTTCTTGCTCAGCGCGTAGCGGGCGTGGCCCAGCTCGCGCGCTGCGCCGGTCGAGTCGCGACGCTGCCGGCCTTGCTCGGTGCCGTTCTTGCGGGTCGCGCCCGCGGCTCGGGCCGCTCGCCAAGTCCGGGCCCGCACGGTGCTCAGCGTCTGGTTGGCCCAGTGAGGTAGGGCGCAAGTCCTACACGTCCTGAGGTGTTCTACAACTTGACTGCGCAAACTGCCAACGGCCCGTCGAGTTCATCACGAACTTTATGTAGCCAATCTGGCACCCCGGCAGCGGTTCAGACCAGGTAGCGGCTTAAGAGTTGGCAGAAGCAGCAGGTTAATCTGCGGTTTCTCGAGGTGGAGCCTAGGGGACTCGAACCCCTAACCCCCTGCTTGCAAAGCAGCCGAATCCTCGCTCATATGTTCGAGGCTGAGCGTAAAACCGCAGGTCAGAAGTGGTCTATAGTAGACGCATTCTGACGTTCTTTCCCCCACAGGCCCCCCGCCACCTACTTGGCGAGTAGGGGGATCTGTAGCAGGGGGTTAGCAGGGGGTTAGGGGGACAGTCCCCCACGGCGACGATTTCGGAGGTCTCGGGATGGCAGGACGGCGGGGTTTCGGGGAGGTCGAACGCCGCACTACCGGCAGCGGCGTCTCCTACCGTGCGAGGTACGCGATGCCCGACGGCACGCGCTACTCGCGGAGCTTCGGCACGAAGATGGACGCCGAGGCCTGGCTCGCCACCGAGCGGTCGCTGGTCGACCGTGAAGAGTGGTCGCCCCCGGCCGCTCGCCGGATGGCGGCTGAGAGGCGCGCCAGGGAGGCCGCGAGCAACACCGTGGCCGCGTTCGCGAAGCGCTACCTGGCCGAGCGCGACCTCCGACCCACGACCGTGCGTGGCTATCAGGGGTTGCTCGACACGCGCATCCTTCCGTACTTCGGCGAGATGCCGTTGCGGGACGTCAGCCTCTCGGAGATCAAGCGCTGGCGGGCATCCCTCGACCCCGACCAGGAGTCGTCGAACGCGGGCGCCTACCGCCTCCTGCGCTCGATCCTCCAGGCAGCGGAAGAGGAGGAGCTGATCGACCGTGCGCCCCCGAAGATCCGGGGCGCCGGCACGGCGAGGGTGAAGAACGTGGCCGTGCCTGCCACGTTCGAGGAGATCGCGAACATCGTCGACAACATGCCCGGGGACCTGAAGCTGCTCATCGTCCTCGCGGCTTTCGTCGGACTCCGCGAAGGCGAACTCCTCGAGCTCAGACGTTCCGACGTAGACGGCGTCACCGGCCGGATCAACGTCGCCCGCAAGGTCGACAAGGAGGCGGACCGGTCAGTCCGGGGTGCCTGCCCGGAATGCGGCCGCCACATCAGCACCCCGAAGACCAGGAGCGGTATCCGCGTCGTCCATGTCCCACCGCCCGTTCCTGCCGATGCTGCAGCAACACCTGCTCGAACACACCGCCGAGGGCGCCACAGGGTCTGCTCTTCCCGGGCGACCGCACCGACCACATGAGCGTCCGCTACCTGATGGATCGCTACCGCCCAGCGCGAGAGAAGGCCGGTCGTCCGGACCTGACGATCCACGGTCTGCGGCACACCGCACTCACGATCGCCGGCCAGCATGGTGCGACTGGCGCCGAGCTGCAGGCGCGCGCCGGCCACGCCTCGCAGGCAGCGATGGCGATCTACCAGCACGCCACCCTCGACCGCGACAAGGCGCTGGCCGAGCGGATCGGGGAGACCTATGACGCCTGGTGGAGATCCCGAAGCTCAGAGTGAGCCCCTGCCGGATCATCGACTCCGGAAGACTCGCATTGATGTTAGTATCATTGATGCGAGTATCACAGAGGTGAGTAATGTTCGTTGGTCGTCAAACGCAATTGGCGCGGCTTGAGGCGTTGCTGCAGCAGGTTCGTGCCGACAAGGACTCCAAGCCCGGGAGGGCACTCCTCATACGCGGGCGCCGGCGCGTCGGCAAGTCCCGCCTCGCGGAGGAGTTCGTCGATCGCGCCGACGTACCCCACGTGTTCTTCGCGGCGTCAGGGCGGCCGGTACGGGACGAGCTGCACCTGTTCGCGCAGGAGGTCGCCGCCTCGAACCTGCCCGGAGCTGAGCTCTTCAGTGGTATCGAGCTGGCCGGCTGGGACGCCGCACTGCGCTTGCTAGCGACCGCCCTCCCCGATGACGGCAGTGTCGTCGTCCTCGACGAGATCCCCTACCTCGTCGCGTCCGACGCGAGCTTCGAGGGAACACTCCAACGGGCGTTCGACAGAGAACTGGCGCGCAAGCGCGTCGTAGTGATCGGCATCGGTTCCGACCTGGGGATGATGGAGGCACTCAACGAGTACGGGCGGCCCTTCCACCAGCGGGCGAAGGAAATGGTTGTCCCGCCCCTCACCCCATCTGAGGTCGGCGACCTGCTGGACCTTCCGGCAGCGGACGCCTTCGACGCGCACATCGTCACCGGCGGCCTACCGCTGATCTGCAACGAGTGGCCCACAGCCATGCCGCTGATGGACTACCTCGGCCAAGCCGTCAGCGATCCGACCTCGGCACTACTCGTCTCGGGGGAGCGCTCGCTCGCCGCCGAGTTCCCTTCCGACGCACAGGCACGCACGGTGCTGACCGCGATCGGCAGTGGAGAGCGCACCTTCACCAATATCGGTCGCGCGGCGGACATCCCGCAGGGCTCACTCAACCGATCCCTGACGACCCTCGTGGCCAAGCGCGTCGTCGCCGTCGACGAGCCGCTCTCGACCAAGCCCGGATCGAAGGACAAGCGCTACCGCGTCGCTGACCCGTACCTCCGATTCTGGATCGCCTTCCTCGGCCCGCACCTCGACGAGATCGAGCGGGGACGCGGAGATCGCGTCCTCGCGCGCATTCGCGCGTCATGGACCTCGTGGCGTGGGCGAACGATCGAGCCGGTCATCCGCGAAGCCTTGGAACGTCTGGCGCCGCCCGTGCTCACGGGCGAGGACGGCGTGCCGGGCGTCGTCGCAGGCTACTGGACGCGCACCAACAACCCCGAGATCGACCTCGTAGTCGGCGACCGCGCGCCGGTCGCGAAGCGCGTCCTCGCGCTCGGCTCGATCAAGTGGCTCGAGAATGCTCCCTTTGATCGACACGATCTCGGTGAGCTCCACGCGCATAGGACTCAGCTGCCGGGCGCCGCGGTCGACACACCGCTCATCGCCGTGGCCAGATCCGGCTGCTCGGTCAACGGTGTCGAGCACTTCGGGCCCGACGAGCTCATCGCCCACGACTGACTGGTATCGCAGCGACCACATGACCGGTCTGCCTGAGCGAACATCCGTCGATCGGCGCCTACGATCGGGCCGTGCCTGCAGGTGACGCCGATGACCTCCGTCGTCAGGTCGACGCCCTGATCTCGGGCGCTGAGTTGGGCGACCTGCGCACGCTCGCCGACCAGATGTCGGTGGTCTCGGGCGGTGGCTTCGCTAAGCGGACGAGCAACCCGCACCTGCGACACCCCAAGCGGGACGAGCCGGCCATCTTCCGTGTCCGGGTTGACCTCAACGACGCACGTCCGCCGATCTGGCGCCGACTCGAGCTGCGCTCCGACCTCACCCTCGCCGCGGTCCACCAGGTGATGCAGGCGGCGTACGACTGGACCGACTCCCACCTGCATCGGTTCTCCGTCGGCGGCGACACGTTCGACATGGGCGCTGAGTGGTTCCTCTGTGAGTACGACGTCGAGGAGGGCGAGGACGAAGGCACGCCTGACGCCGACGTGACGCTCGACGAGACCCTGGTCGAGCCGGGCGACGTCTTGCACTACGTCTACGACTACGGCGACAACTGGGATCTGACGATTCGCCTCGAAGAGGTCCTCCCGCTGACGAACGAAGCGCCCCAAGCGAGGTGCGTCGACGGACAACGAGCCGCACCCCCGGACGACTGCGGCGGACTGCGCGATCCCGAAGATCTCGCCCAGGTCGTCGACGACCCCGCTGCCTTCGATGTCGCCGAGCTCAACCAACGCCTCGTCTCACCCGCCGGCGGACTCACCGAGTGGGGAGTGCGCCCGGACCTCGTCCACCTGCTGAACCAGCTTCAGCGGACGCCGGTCGGCGACGACTTCATCGCCCGCACCCTCGCCATCGGGAATCCCCAACAACCGGACGTGCCGACCCTGAGGGCGAACCTTCGCGCGTACCAGTGGTTCCTCGATCGTGCAGCTGGCGACGGCATCACTCTGACTGCAGCCGGCTATCTCAAGCCCGCCGATGTCGAGGCCGCGTCGGAGGTTGTTCCCGTAGTCGGGGACTGGATTGGGAAGCGCAATCGAGAAGACCTCACGATCCCGATGCTCGAGTTCCGCCAGTCGGTCCAGCAGATCGGGCTGCTTCGGAAGTACAAGGGCAAGCTCCTGCTCACCAAGCTCGGCAAGGCCGCTCAGGTCGACCCGGTTGTCTTGTGGCGCCACCTCGCCGACCGCCTCGTCGACGGCAACGAGGACACCTTCACGACCCAGGCTCGACTGCTGGCCCTTCTGTGCCTTGCGTCTGAACCGGAGGGACGGCACGACAAGCGATTGGCCGAAGCTCTGACCTACCTCGGCTGGAGACAGCGCGATGGACGACCCGTCAGCGTCGACCAGTCCCGATGGGCCATCAGGGAAGCCACCCACGCACTGGCAAACGTCGCCTCAGAGCAGCGTGATCGTGGGCTTCCTCGAATCGATCGTCGGGCATTCACGCCACTCGCCGTGCTGATGGCAAGGACCGCTCTCTCGACCCAAGCCACGGTCGGCGGAACACCTTCGAGCGGGTAGTCGTGTCGACTCCCTGAGGACCTACGTCATACCGCCCACTATGACGCGGGCTCGGGCCGACAGTCCGGCCACCAACCTCGTTCGAAGGAAACGCCACCGACCCTGACTCTGGGGTGCAATCGCTCGCCCGGAGAGCGATGACGTCGACACCTGCGCCATCGGCTTGGGAGCGATATCCACATGGCGCCCCACGAAGTCACTGAATGGGATTGGGTGGACTCTCGCCGCCCCCGCTGTCGTCGCCGTCCTCGGCCGCGGCTGCTGTCTCAGCCGCGGCGTCGCCGGCGCCGTCGTCACTCGTCGGCCTAACTAACTCCGCCAAGCGTTCGCTGATCTTGTCCCGCGCTGGAGTGCCGGCCTCACCCTCGGGGAGATGGCCCAACATAGCGATAAGCGTCGCCATCTCTTTCTGCCTCCCCTCACGGAGTTCGTCATCAAGATGCTGCTTTGCTTCTGCCTCCTGCTCACGAAGCCTCGCCTCGCTCCGCTGCTTTTCCGCCTCGTTGACTTCACTGGCACTGCCCTCAATCAGAGTTTCGACGGCATCAATGAGTCGTTTTAGGATGCGGTACACCAGGTCGGAGGAAAAACCGCCAATCAGTGCCAGGATGGGTAGCGTTATCCGAAATTCTTGGGTGTCATCACTTGTTGGCAGCAGCGTCGAGAGCAGGACTGAAAGGAGCAGACCTGCCACCATTCCGAGGATAAACCGTACCCAATATGAGGATTCGTATTGGTCGTCATAATTGAGGCGCTCGACGTACTTTCGCACTTTGAACAACGCAGCGAAGGAGGCCCCAAGTGCCGACGCGACGATCAGGTAGGTAGCGGTCGCGGCCTTGTCGAGGAAGCCACCCTGAACAAGGTCCGTAGGTGAGTTCAAAGACGTCCCTTTGTATAACGCCAAACCGATGAAGACTGGGAGCAACGCGAGCGCAAGGCCCAGCATCATGCGTGCAACCTGAACATTCCCCAGCCATGTGAAACTCTCTTCAGTCTTCTTCTTAGAAGTCTTCTCCTCGATATCGAGGTTGAACTTAGATAGCAGAACTATCGTTTTGGGGAGTGCCGGGGAAACGAGCCTAGAGAGATGTTTGTGGGCCTCAGTAAGCTCAGTCATGCGCTTGAGATTGTACCGATCCCACGTGATCCCGGCATACCTTTGTATGGTCGCCAGATCATGTGCGTCAGGTGTTTTTCCGCGTTCCATGGCAAATTGGGCCATCGAGAAGCATTGCGCCCACAACTCGAGGTCGACGTCGTATTTCTTAGGGGTTTCCTTGATTGGGGGTGCCACGACGAGCATCAGGTAGCGGGCAACGAAGAGCAGCCACGATAGAAGGATTGCACCCCATATCCACAGGTCCGTGTTCGCGTCCGAGCCCTTTTCTAAGTCCACCTTGAGCAGGACAGTGCACGCGACAGTTCACACGACTAGGACTAAGAGTGCTATCCACAGCGCGTTCGTGTCGGTCCAAGGGTCAGTCAGGGGCTTCAAGCGCTCTGCCCAGGACTTCTTTGCCGGACTCGCAGGGCGCTCGTCCACGGGATCGACTGGCGCCTGTGCATCCTGAACGGCCACGCGAATCACCCCTAAGACCGAGAGTGACCTTGTCGGCGACTACTGTCAATGGAGATTTCCGTCCGCCGGCAGGCGCTGGTGTGAGGCATCGGCGATCAGCGCGACGTACCGCGGTATGGGGCGGGATCTGGCCACGATGGGCCCCTTCGAGAGCCGCCTACAAGTGCCTCCGTGCGGCGAGATCGCGGTCCCAACCAGGCCGCGATTGTCGGCGTGGTTGCTGATGAGCCGCTTGGGGAGTGGTTGTAGGAGGCATCAGGTCGTCGGGCATTGTGAAGACGGCATCGAGAAGGACACCGTACGCATTGACGTGGATTTTCCGTGGGCCTAACTCGTCGCCGAGCTACAGGTGGGTCTGCTGCACGGACAAGTGACAAGTGACATGTGGTTTCGGGGGGTGCCGCTGAACGGGTGCTCGCTGACCAGCGGGACTCCGATGCGTCCGGCTTCTACGAAAGCGACCCTTTGCCTCCGTGAGCACGTGTCGCCTGGCTCATTGACGGTCAGGCGGTCGGGACCGGACACGGCGCAAGCGGGTTAGGCCGCTACACCTGGCAGGGCCGAGGTCGCGATGCCGACACACCCGATGCCCCTTTCGCCGCGAGCCTGCGGCTCGCGGCCACTGCACTCCGCCGCGAAGCGGCTACGCGAAAGCCTGCTCCGTCGCGCCGGCCAGTCCCTGCCGATACTCCAGCGCCTCGGGTTGCTCAACGAAGGTCATCAGCTCTCCGGACAAACCCACCAGTGCATCGCGTGCCTCAGTCGGGCTGACCTGGAAGAACTCCTTGCGGTTGTTGACCCGGTTCACTCGTCGAGCCGCGAACGCCTCGTGCATCTCACGCTCGATCCTCACGGCGTTCTCAGAGAAGTACAGGGCGTGTACATCGAAGATGAAGGGAACCGAGGCGTCACCTAGCTCCTTGACGCGATCCATGGGCTCGAGGCGTCGCGTCATGCCGATCTTGAGTACACCCTCGCCGAAGGAGCCGATGTTGGAGATGACGTAGACGTGGCCGGCGGTGAGGGTACGTGCGCGAAAGTCGACGGCCTCGATCTCACCTAGGACGGTCTGGAGTTGGGCTCGGAGTCGCTCGGCGCCCTCGCTGTCGCCTTGGGTCTCGAGTTGCCGGATGGCCTGCTCGAACTGCACCTGCTCCTTGCGGAGACGTTGGCGCTCACGCTCGATCTCCTGCTCCACCTTGCGCTCTTCGCGGAGTCGTTCGCGTTCCTCGCGGTCGCGTTCCTTCTCCTCGGCCACCTTCTCGAGGTAGTCCGCGGTGAGCTCGATCTCGCGCAGCCTCAACTGGTGGTACGGGACGGAGACTGCGATCGACATCGACGTACCGAGCTTCGCGATCGTGTGGGCCACCTTGTCGAGGCGGTCCTTAGCGCTTTGTGCCTTATACGGCTTGAGGCTACGCACCAAGTTGTCGGCCTCAGCGTTATAGGCGCGGAGCATCAACTTCGAGATGTCGCTAACCATCTTGCGTCCCTGCGCCGCCGAACCGTTGACCTGCCAGGTGGAGGTCGCCGTGATAGCGCCACCATCCTTCTTCACCATGGCCCGAATCTGGTCTTGCAACCTCGACAGCTCCGCGCGGTAGGCAACCGAGTCGTCGAGGGGATGGTGATACCTGTAGATCCCTACTTCCTGGAGGATCGATGCCTCGTCGGTCTCTACGACCAGTTGACGCAACTTCGCCAGATCCGCGGCGACACGCTGCTGCTCCGCCTGGCCCTCACTGCGCTTGGCAGCGATCTCGGCCTCGACCTTGACGGTCTCCGCGCGCAGCCGGTCCAGCTCCGCGCCCTTCTGAGCCACGTCCCACGTACCAGTTCTGACCAACTCCGCCTGGAGTCGGTCGATCTCTGCGTTGGCCTCGTCGAGTGCCTGGCCCTTGCCGAACAGTCGAGGCCTGGCCCGGCCACGCTGATCGCGAGAGGGCGATGCGGGGACCTCAGCAGACCCCCCACTCGGACCAGTCATGCCATGCGACATCGCAGGCCCAGGCTCTTCGGGCTGGCGGGGGTGTGTGTGGGCGGTCGATTGCTGGCCGTCCCACCATCGCAAGAGCGATGAATCCTGAGAATCCGGGAACCAGCCTGACGGCGTTGGCACACTCACAAAGAGCTCCTCCTGAACCGACGATGCAACATGCGCCCACTGAAACACCAGATAACCCGGATTGGCGAGGCATGAGGCATCGACACCCGATTGACGCAAGCCGATCCGCATCGCAGGGTCCTCACGCGTCAAACCCGCGTCTTGCCGCGGCGAAGCGGCCATGCCCTACCGCCGCCTAAGGACAACGGCCAGAACGCATCGCCGGTTCTTCCTCCCGGTGGTCGGTGATCTCGATTCGGAGGATCATCGAGGCATGAACTAGCACGAGGAGTTCGTTGCCTGGGTGCAGTCGGTTCGTCATAGACGCGGAGATCGCCCTTCACAACGGTGACGCCGGGCGATCTGGTCACGGAGCGATCCGGTGACCGTGCTGGGCGCGTGGATGGACGCAGGCGGGCAAGCAGAGCTGGACGACCTTTTCAGCCATCTCGCCACGAGTTTTTCGGACTGCACTTCCTATGAGTTCGAGACCCTCGACGCCGAGGTGCGCGGGGACACCGCTTATATGGTTGGCCGCGAGCACACGTCCGCGTCCGTCAACAGCGTGCCACGTACCTACACCCTGCGGGCCACGAGATCTACCGTCGTGAGGACGGCGTCCGGAAGGTGGCGCACCGCCACGGGAGCGCGTCGCCAGAGTAAGTGCCTTTCACCTCCACCGATGAGTCCGACCGTCTCATCCGGCAAGAAGCAGTCGACCCGCGTCACACCGC